>NZ_BAAHXA010000004.1:0-38236 GCF_054657235.1 Fundidesulfovibrio butyratiphilus | reverse complement strand
CGCGACATTTAGTTTTGCATTTCGCGACATTTAGTTTTGACGCCGCCGGCAGGGGGGCCGGCGGCGTTGGCATTTGGCTTGCTACGCGCGTGCGCGAGACCCCATGTTTTTCGTCCGAAATAAATTAACCATTGGTTAATTTATGTTGACTCTTCCCCGCACCAGAGCGAAGGTCTTTTCAACGCAACGCGGGAAGGAGAAAACGAGATGGAACGGCGCTTTGGGGTTGAAATTGAGATCGCGGGAATTGCGCAGGAACGGGTCGAACGGGTGCTCACCCTGGTGGGGATAACCGTAACCCGCGAAGCCTACAACCACACGGCGCGCTCCCATTGGAAGATCGTGTCCGATTCTTCGGTCCGCGACGGTTTCGAGGTGGTCAGCCCGGTTTTGGAGGGAGAGGCGGGTATTGAAGAGCTTCGGACGGTCATAACCGCCCTGGACGACGCCGGGGCCACCATCAACAAGACCTGCGGCCTACACATCCACTTCGACGCCAGCGGGTTCACCTCCGACCACCTCAAGAACCTCGTTCTGCGTTACGCCATGTTCGAGGCTGAGATAGACGCCTTCATGCCCCCCAGCCGTCGGGGAGCCTCCAACCATTATTGCAATACGCTTGCAGACCTGGTCGCCTCCCCTTCCTTCCGCCAGGCCACCACGATTTCCGGGTTGGTCGCCGCCCAAGGCTCCCGGTACTACAAGGTGAACTTGCAGAGCTACCAGCGCCACGGCACGGTGGAATTTCGCCAGCACAGCGGCACGGTGAACGCCCCCAAGGCCATCAATTGGGTCCGGTTCTTGGACGCCTTTGTGGAAGCCTCGGCCTCGGAACTCCTTGAGGCAATCCAGCCCGCTCGCCTGACCGGATCGCAACGCCTGCTTTGGGAATTGATTCAGGCCGGATCTACGGTCGCCGAGATCCAGGCCGCCACGGGTTGGCAACCTCACACCCTGCGGGCCGCCGTTACCCGGTTGCGCCAGGCCGGGGTTCGGATCGAGCTTACCCGGCAAGGAACCGAGAAGCGCTACCGCGCAATCCCCACGGCCGGCGCTGCCGACGACCACGTTTACCGGGGAGTTGACCCGGCCGTTGAACGCTTTTACCGCAACCGGGCGGCCGTTCTGGCCGCCTAGGAGGACCCGATGCAGTTTGTGACCCTGGACGGCAAGCGGTTTCGGGCCGGTTCCCTGGAGGAGCTTGCCCACCAGCTCTGGCAATCCTCGTTTTTACCTGAACCCACGCTGGACGCCTGGATGACAGCCAGCGCCCAGAGAGCGCTCACCTACAACGGGGCCATCGTCCGGACGGATGATGTGGCCGGGCATGTGCGCGATCTTATTGCCGGCGGTTACGTGGCCCTGGCTTTCGCTGACGACTTGCGCAGCCTCGGCCTGCGCCATGTGGACCTCTGCCGGATTGTGACACACCTGACCGGGGCGAAGGTTTCCCCGGTGTCCGTTACACGTTGGGCCACCGGCGTGCGACCGGCCCCGGCCCTGCTTGAGACCGTGGTGGAGTTGCTCAAGCGCCTGCCCCCTGACGGGGTGCAGGCGCTCCGCGACGCCGCGCGTGAGGCCGGCTAGTAGTTGCTGATCAGCACCTCCCGCACGGTTTTGGCCTCGGTCCTGGCGCAACTATATTTCGTGGCCAGGGTGCCGATCGAAAACGCGCCGAACGTTTCGCGCACTCCGGGCGTGTCATTGAGCGACAGAAGGAACTTCCCCTGCAGGCCGGCAAGTTGCTGCGCCAGGCGCGCAAAATCGTCCCGGCCAAACAACCCCTTGCCATAGTAGTTCTCGACGCCCCAATAGGGAGGATCAAGGTAGAAAAGTGTCTCAGGCCGGTCGTGGCGCGCGATGAACTCGCCGTAGGGCAGGTTCTCGATGCGAACGTGCGTCAGACGGACATGCACGTCCGACAGCTCCTCCTCCAGGCGCAGCAGATTGATGCGCGGCCCCTGAGTCGGTCCGCCGCCAAACGTCCGGCCATACACCTTCCCTCCGAATCCCAGCCGCTGCACATAGTAGAACCGGGCCGCGCGCTGGATGTCAGTGAGGCCGCCGACCTTGAGCTGTTCGGTCCAGTCGTCCCACCAGCCCCGGCTGACCAGGCACCAGCGGAACTGGCGCACGAACTCTTCCAGGTGGTTCTGCAACACCTGGAACAGAGAGACCAGGTCGCGGTTTGCGTCGTTGATGATTTCCACTTTCGAGGGCTCTTTGCGGAACAGCACATGAGCGCCGCCAGCAAAAGCCTCGCAATATGTCACATGCTCTGGGAACCGGGCGACGATCTGTTTCGCCAGGCGAAACTTGCCGCCGATCCAACATAATGGTCCTTTCAACTCAAAACCCTTTCTTTACATGGCTTGCCGCAGCCTGCTACCTCGTTTACCGCCCGCGCGCGATTGGGCGGGAGGAGCGGCTACGGCCGTGGTCCGGCGTTTGCCCGCCGGGTCGGTGGGGTGTTGGTAGCACCCCGCCTCCTCCACTTCCTTTCCATCCCATCCTAAAGGCCGCCGGGGCGGCCGTTGTCAAAGAAGCTCGGTAAACGCCGGTCAGTCGGCGTTTACTACTCCCAAAACCGCGAGGGCCTTGGCGAAATCGTCGCTTTCGGTGATGCGCAGGGCCTGAGCCTCCAACAGGGCCAGGCTGTCCGAGTCCGTGGCGTCCATGGCCATGGGGCGGGGCAAAATGGCTTGCAGCCGGTGATAGCGGTCGGCCAGGACGGTGCGGCACTGGTAGTCCACGATGTCCGTGGGACCGGCCATGAGCAGATCGAGTACCGGCCGGGCCGCGCGGATCAGGCCCCAGCTCTTGGCCTCGCTGGGCGCGACGCCGCAGGGCTGCGCCCCCGTGCCCAGCGAGAGCAGGGCCACGTCGGCGTGCGGAGCGAGTTTGTAGGCCTCGATCAGGGCCACCATGGCTGGGTTGTTGGCGCAAACCCCGCCGTCGACCAGGGTGCGCATGACGCCATCCGCCGATTTGACGACCGCCGGCTCGAAATAGGTGGGGGCGGCGCTGGTGGCCCGGCAGACAGAGCGCAGCAGGTAGTCCCGGCCCTTGTCGGTCTGGGCCTTGGTCGACTTGAACAGGACGGCTGCCCCCATCCCGAGGTCCCAGCTGGTGACGAGCGTGGGGATTGTGCAGTCACGCAGGCGCTTGTCGCCAAAGATGCCCTGGAGGCAGTCCTCCAGGGCATCGGCCGGGTATTGCTCGTCCACCAGACCGCCCAGGGAGGCAATACGGTGCGCCAGGGGCCGCGCGAAGATGGAGCGGGCGTGGTAGAGATAGAGGCTGGCCACCGTGGCCATGGGGATGCCCGCGCCCACAGCGGCCGCGATGATGCCACCTGTGCTTGTTCCGGCGACCAGGTCGACTAGCTGGTGCATGGGTTTGCCGGCCAGTCGCTCGATACAGGCCAGGACAAGGGCTGGGATGAGGCCCCTGATGCCTCCGCCGTCTATGGAGAGGATGCGCACGCTCAGGCCTCCGGCCAGCCTGTCGAAATGTCATATGCCAATACCTCTTCGGACGAGGCCAGGGCGTCCAGGGCCGAGCAGTGGATCTTTTCGGCGTCGAAACAGGCCTGGACGAAATCGCCGACGGCGACTCCCAGGGCCTGGACGGCGACCAGATCCAGGACGATCCATGTCGTTCCGCCCTTGGCCCGCCAGTTGACGGTCGCGCCCGCAGGCTTCTTTGCCAGATAGCTTTCGGCCCCCTGGAGGGTGGCCCGATCGTCGTCATCCGTACCGATGAGCGCCCCCTGGTACAGGACTCCTCCGTCCACTTTCTGCCGACGCAGGGCAGCCACATCTTCCTTGCGCGTCGAACGCGCGTCAGGAAGGCTCAGCGGCTCCGGCACCACGTACGCCACCTCCTCGGCCACGCCCCCAGCCGCCAGCCAGGCCAGATAGGTAGGGTGAGCCGCAGCCACGATGCGCGTCAGGCCGTCCGCGCGGACCTCCTGCACGAGGTACGTCCCGTCCATCTGTATTAGATGCTGATATGTACGATCCATAGCTCCCCCCTCTAGTACGCCCGTTGTGGCGGCGTGAAATCGTGCGTCCAGCGGGCGATGCCCTTGGAGATGCGCAGGTTAGCGATTTGGCCCGGAAAATAATACGAGCTAACAGTCCAGTAGCCTATGTGATACACGGCAGAATCAGACACTGAAAACGGCTCACTCCCGGCGAGTGTATCGGCGCTGAACGTAATGGCCACCCCATCTTTATATATACGCATCGCGCCGTCAGATCGCACCCATGCCAGATGCGACCACGTATTCGCTGCCAGAGCGGCGCAAGATCCTTGTGCATAATACTGCGACCCGCCGACTTCATGCTGACATCTAAGAAAATTCCCTCCAAGGATCATGAAGTCAACCCGATTGCTGTTATCAAGGTATTGCTGTAATATTGAATAGTTGTTTGGCAGAGAGTTGTACGGACATACCCATGCGTCAAGGGTAAAGTCGCCAGATCCGAAGTTGAAGTCGTCGGAATACGGAATTGCCAGCTTCGCGCTGCTTCCGTTGAAATACAGCGACTTGGCTACACCGGCCGGCTTGTCCGTTCCGGTGGCGTCCATCACGGTGACGCCGTTGTTGGTCAGGGTCCGGCCCGACAGGGACGCGTCTGCCACGGCGTCGCCGGTCAGGAGCAACTTGGTGTAGGGATCGCGCCCGCGTTGACTGGGAGGCGAAACGATCACACCCATAATCTACTCCAACACCAGGTTGACGATTACGGTGAGGTCGCGCGCGTCGTCGTTGGTCCCGGCCGCGTCGATAACCACTTCGAGCGGCTGACCAAATCCAATCGCCGCGTTGGCCGCGGAGATGTCCGTGGTGGTGGCTGTCCAGGCCGCATCGCTCACGGCCAGGCCGGCACCCGCGTTGGCCGTCCCGACCAGCGCGCCGTTGCACGAGACGTTGACGTGGGGCTGGTCTGCGCCGGAATCGTCCACCAGCGGGCGCACCCGGAAGCCCACGCAATGCGCCGCGCCGCGCGTCCAGACGTACCGGAGCAAAAGCATATCCTGGATGGCCTGGGTGGTGGCCACGGCCGCGAAGCGTCCGGCAAAGGCGACAGTTTCCTGTACCAGGCGGGCCATGTCGCCGGAGTGCATCTCGCGCCCCGAATCGGCTCCGATAGTGGACGTGTAGGGCGCTCCGGCGATGGTTACCACGCCCGCGTTGTAGGCCGTGACCAGGGCGTAGACCCAGGACGTGGTGTCGTTTTGCCGAAACCGGATCGGGCGCCCGGGCGCGAAAATCGCCTGGTTCGCGGCGATGTCCGCCACCGCGAACGTGGCGTCGTTCGTGCGCGTGGGAAGGGCCTCGAAGGTCGTCCAGGCTCCGGCGTTGGTCACGCCGGACGAACCCCCTCCACTCAACAGCATGAATGAGTCCGTGGCGACCATATATCCGACGAGCACGAGCTGGCCGGAGACAATAGCTCCGGCTGCGAGAGCGGCCCCGGACGAGTCCGTAATATATTTGGCCCCGAGAGCATTGACATTGAGCGTGCTCGCTCCGGTATTGGCGTGGGCCGCACGAAACATGTAAAGTCTAGCAGGATCAAGGGAGCCTAGCGTCGGGGTTGGAGTCATGACGTAGGCGTTGGCAGCGCCGGAGTCGGCGGCATGAATGATTGACGTAGCCCCGGCGACGCGGCCTTTTTTGGTCCATACCCCGGCCGACCGATAATAGATGTCGCCGAACGTGTCCGGGGCCGTGTCCCAGTAGAAGTTTCCGTCCTGGCCCGCGTCGGCGTCCGGCGGGCCGGAGCCCTCAATGATGAGGTTGGAGAGCGAGCCGAGTTGCAACGAGAAGGCGTCCATGCCGGACGCCGTGGCGTTGATCTCGTCAGCCAGGGTATCGAAATTCGTCAGCGCGGCGGCCATGGCAGTCTCGAAGTTGTCGCTGCCTCTGCTGGGAGCATCTACACGCGTTGATGTCTTTGGTATGGTCGTCATTGACTCTCCTATATGATACAAATGACTGTAAATTCAACGGTCGACAGTATAGGGCCTGGTATTGTAATACTGAATTCGTTAAAGAATCCGTACGTTATCAGCGCTTCCGGCTCGAATCCGTTCTCATTATGCGCGACGTAGAGAGCGGCTATTCCGTCAAGAGAACTAAGAGTTCCGTTCACATAACTTATCATCGATGATTCAATTTCCGCCGTGAACTTGACTGTGTTGCTATTCGCCCCTTTTTTCAGGGATGTACGTCCGAATGTGTCCGTGTTCTTTTTGCTGTAGGAAAGGAAACCGATTTCAACTCCCCATTCTGTGTCCCCAAGAGATGCGGACAGCACAGGAACAATATTCCCCAACTTTGCCGTGCCATCAACGCCTGCGTTAACGCGTATGCGCAACGTGGATTGAGCCCTCACGAGCAAGGGGACAAAATAGTTCCGGGTGAATCGTGCGTCGCTAAAGAAATAATCTGTAACAGTATAAACCGGTTGAAGCACTTGATATGTCCGCGAGAATATCACCGTCTCCCCGACAGCCAGGTCCAGCGTAAGCGTACGTCCCTCGACACCAAAAAGCGCCAGGGCGTCGCACCGCGAGGCGTCGATGGTTATGTCGATCAGCTCGGGATGCACAGTCTGTGTGCCGACGAACTCGTCCACGCACGCGCGGGCGTTGGTCGCGCTCAAATCAGACCAGGCCGGATCGTCATCAGCCAGGTTGTCGGGCGGATACTCGCCGGCCGTGGTGCGCAGGGCCTGGTAGAGGCGATGCGTGGCCAAAACCATGACAATGGCGTCCGTGGCGTACTCGATGGCCTCGTCATAGGGGGGCGCATCGTCCTCCGGCACGTTGGTGGAGAGGAGTGTCACCGGGCGGGGGGCTCCGACTCTCATGCCTCGGCCTCTACACGCGTGGTGATCACGCCCTCATCGCCGCCGCACCGGCGGAGCAGCGACACAACGTCGCGTGTGTTGGAGCTGATCGCGGCGTTGCCCTGGCCCACCTTGTCGGTAAGTCGCGCGACGGCGGCTTCCAGGGAGCGGATCGCGGCCACCACGGCCGCGTTGGAGCCGCCGAGCAGCTGCACCGGCACCCGGCCGCTGGGCATTGGGATGACGGCCTCGGTGCCGGCCTCGCCGATCATGGCCAGCTCCGGACCGCTGGTAATGGTTCCTGTGGCATACCCCCGCACGGACTTGAGGTTGTCCAGGGCGTCGAGGGCGGCCTGGTAGAGGTCGCCGGTGCCAGCCGGAGTGATGCCGCGCGAGATCAGGCCGCTCAGGATCGACCAGGCGTCGTACTGCCCATCGCCGGATATGCCGTACGACTGTTGCCACCACGACAGGTAGTTGGTCCTCTGGTCAGGGTGCGAGCGCAGGTAGGCGTCCCACGTGGGAGAGCCGTCCGGGGTATTTGTATCGCCGAGGTGGTAGGCGGCCTCGGCTCCCGCCCCGGTGTAGGCCAGGGCCTGGGTGATCTGGCCCTCCAGCGAGGCGGCAAATACCTGACTCGCCTGCTGCACGGCCTGCTGATAGGTGGCCTCGGCCTCGGCGATGGTGTCCGCCTGCTGTTGGCCAAGGAGGGCCTCGGCCAGCAAGCCAAGGGCGGACGTTATCTCATTAAAAACTTTTGTGTATTCCGCAGGATCGGTGGTGGCGTCCATCTTGGCGGACAGCACCGACGTGGCCAGGGATTGCGCCTCGCTGATGGCGTCCCGGTCGCCGGTCAGGCCCTTGGCCAGGTCCGCGTCGAATTGCGACCGCAGGATGGCGTATTTTTGGTCCGGCAACAGCGGCGACTGATCCCCGCCCCGCAATTCTACTACGGTCTTGTGGATGGCGTCGGCCGCGTCTTGGAGATCGTCAACTAAATCATCCCAATATTTGGTCAACTCCTGGCGTTGCACGTCCAGGACGGTGGAGAGGTCGATGGCTCCCAGGCCCGAGGCCACGGCGGACTGAAACTCCTGCGCCTGCTGGGCGAGCAGTTTGACCGCGCCGGCCTCGTGGTCGCGGCCTTCCAGGACCAATTTGCGGGCCTGTATATCGTAGCGAAAGCTCTCTTCGGCCAGCCGTTTGGATTCGGCCATGGCCGCCAATTTCGCATTGATTTCGGCATTGTAGGCATCGTTGGACAGAGCGGCGATTTCCTCGCCATATTCGCGCTCCAGCGCGACGTAATCCTGATACCGCGAGGCCACCATGGCGTAGATCTCGTACATGGTGTCGCCCGTGGCGGAGGCGATGCGCGAGAGCAGACTGGAGCGAGTGGAGTCGACCTCCTCCTGGTGTTGGCGGATGGCGGCCGCCGTCTCCAGGGCCTGCACCTCGGCGATCCTGGCCATGGTGGCGGCGTCGTAGCCCGCCTGGCGGGCCTGAGCCAGCTCAGCTTCCTGCTGGGCCAGGAGCGAGACCTGCGAGGCCTGCCAGTCCAGACCGTGGGCGGTCAGGGCGCGAGCCTCCAGGCTCAGGCCCAATTGCCGCATGGACGTGGCCGTCTGGTCCGCCTGGGCCTCGACCTGCTGGAGCGAGTCCGCCAGCGTGTCAATGGCATCCACCTGCGTGGCGGCCTCGGACCAAGCCGCAAAAATATCTGGGTCGAGGGGGCCATTTGTCGTAGCCGCCTGCATGGCGGACCAAAATCCCTCGACATCGGTGCCCAGTTGAGCCAGGGCCGGACCCACCTGCATGGTGGACTGGTCAATACGGGCCTGGAGCAGGCCGGCGTCGTCGGTGGTGTGCTTTGTCAGTAACCCCAGCGCGGTCTGTACCGCGTCCATAGATCCCAGAGCATCGGAGAGCTGCGACACGTAGTCGGCGGCCTGGATTTTGGTCAGACCCTGCGTCAGTCCGTCGAAATCGTACCCCGTCGCCCTGGCGATAGCGTCCATGGACGTCATGGCGGAACTAAGGCGGCTTAGAGTATCAATCCAGGCCTCATCGGGAGCGGCGACGGCCTGCACCTGATCCAGCAATCCAAGCGAGGTCAGGCTATACTGCGACATGGCGTTGGCCAAATTTCTGTAGACCTCAGCTTCGTGTCCTTCGGGGATGGCCGTAACGTCCCACGAAAAACCCTTTTGTGAGGCTTTCAGGGCGTCCTCTGACAGCCCTAAAGCGTCGGCGAAGTCGGTAAGCCCAGCTGTGGCCTTTTCCCAAGCCTCTGCCTCCGCAGTGGCCATAGTCGCGTCAGCTGGCGAATAGATCGTCGAGTGGCGGGTGGAGCTGTCCCCAAACATCTCCCGGGACGTGGTCGTTATAGTCCCGTAGCTGGATGGCACCAACTCGCCATCCACAAACATCAGCGCCTGCTTGCTGGCCGCCGGAATGACCCACTTGCTGGTCTCGGTATTGGGTGTGAGCGCCCCGGCCAACAGGGCCGCCGGGATGGCCACCAACGCGCCTACGCCCGTGGCCGCCAAACCCGCGCCGATGCCGAGCGCGCCGCCGATGGTCGCTCCGAGCCCTGTGGCAGACGCCACACCGCCGGCGAGCAGGCCCGTCCCGGCTCCGACGTAGCTGGCGGTCGGGTTGTCCGGCCGGATGAATCCGCCGGCGGCATAGCCTATTCCCCCACTGGCCAGGGCGGGACCGGCCACACTCATGATGTTGGAGAGAGTGGACGTGGAGGACGCCTGCCCGAGGTTCATGGCCGACTGCCAAGCTGCGGCCGGCTCCTTGCCGGCCGCCACCAGGGTCTCGTACATTTCGGCCTGGCCAGTGTTGAGGGTCCACGTGCCCCCGGTGTTGACCATGTCGTAAGTGGTCTTGGCGGACCCGCCATTTTTGAACAGGTCCGACAACGAGAAACCACTCCCGGACGTCTGCCCCTGATCCGCCGAGGCGGACAGGCCGGTCAGGCCTTGCAGTGCGCTTGTATCCGTGCCCACCACCTTGGCCACGATGGGCATGAGCAGGGCGTTTTTCGCCAGCGTCGCGGCGAGGCTTGTGACGTAGCGGATGGTGTCGCGCACGAGGTTGGTCCACATGTTGGCCCAACTTTCGCGGGCCTTCTGCGCGTTGCCTTCCCAGAGGTTGGTCAAGGTGTCGGCGATGCCTGTTTGCACGTCGCCGCCGACCTGGCGGATGTAGTCCGCCGTGGACTTGGCCATGTCCTGCCACATGGCCCGCTTGCGAGCGGTTTCGTCCTGGTAGGCTTTGAATTCGAGGGCGAGGTAGTCGCGGAGGTACCCCAGAAAGTCATCTTCGTAGCCGAGGCGGGCCTCCAGCTCCTTGCGGCGCAGTTCGGAGCGCTGCTGGCTGGCGTACACCTGGAAGGCATTTTCGTCGCTGACGTGCTTCTTGACCTGATCAAGATGGGCGTCCAGGCGGCGGCCCTCGGCGTCCCAATACTCGTCAGACAGCTTGCCGCCTTCGCCCAGGCGACGCACATCTTCGTCAAGCATGAATTGTTCGTGCGCCCGCCAGCGCTCCTCGGCGGTGGCGATCTTCTGGGGATCGGCCAGATCCGTCCCGTAGCCACCTTGCTGCAACTCCTGGAGGTACTGCTTGTACCCTTGCAGCCAGTCAGCCTTGAGCTGCGAACCCTGAGCGCCGTAGGTGTCGCGGTATAGCGAAGATTCGTGCTTGGCGGCGTCGTCGAGCTGACGGCTGTACTCGGCCAGCTCGGCGGCCTTGATCTTGAGGGCCTTCAGGTCGCCGAGACGAGCTTCGGCCTGGTGCAACGCCTCGACGCCGCCCTTGGCCCCCACCAGATCCGCTTGAATGCGCGTGAGCGCCTGGTTGTGCTCCCGCTCGATTTTGGCGATGGCCGCGCCCAGCCGGTCGCCCCCCAGCGACTGTTCGTAGGCGGCGATCTCGTCTTCGATCTTCTGGAGGACGCCGGAGGCCTTGATGTCGGCCCGCGCGCCCGCCGTGGCGGCAGAGGCCCCCTTGCGGGTATCCCGGTCGAGGATCTCTTGCCGGCGATTGGCCCTCAAGGAATTAGATTTACCGACCCAGGTCCAATACTCATTTTCAGTGAGCAGACCGCCTTTATAATCCTTCCAGGTCTGCTCCCATTCGCTGACGATCTGCTTGTCCACGGAGGCCAAGCGCTTTTCCACTGTAGAGGCCGCCGACGCCACGCCCAGCCTGGCCAGCGCGGTCTGGCGGTCTTTGGATATGCCGTCGGGGTAAACTTGGGGCTTGTTGGTAACAACAGGCTGCGCATCGCCGACGCCCAAACGCCTGCGATCCTCCTCCTCTGTCCTGGCCGCGTTCTCTTGCTCAAGGCGTTTTTTCAGGTTGGGGCCGCCTGGCCACTGGTCAAAGCCCGGGGTTAATATTTGCAAGAAATTTCGCGGCAGGGCCTGCCATGCGTCCTTGAAGGCGGCATAGGTGCGCGCGATGGCCGAGCCGATTAGCCTTTTGTTTTCCGCGAGCAGCCGGTTTATGGTCGTGATGGTGCCGGCGACGTCCTGCCACATTTCCTTAAACCCGGACCGTTTGATTTGGTCCATGGTTGTGGACATGGTGGACATTTGGGAGTTGATGGTATTGCCCACGTCCTCCTGGGCGGCCGCGAGCCCGCCAAACTGCTCGCGCAAAAACTCGAGCGTCCGGCCCTGCTCCCTGGCGTCGTTTAGCTGCTTTTCCCATTCAGGCCCCAGACGGTCCCTGAGCAGCATCGCGAGCTGGTCGCCGGCTCGGGCCTGTCCGGTGATTACCGAGCGCAGTTCCTGGGCGATCTGGAGGGAGGAGGATTGCCCTTGCGTCATCAACTTGATCTTGTCGATAATGACGCCAAGGTTCTCGATGTCGCGATCGTTGGTGAGGGTGATCCCCTTGTTGGTGAGGATTTGCCAGCCTTCTATGATCTCCCTGCCGCTGGCGAAATGTTTGGCCGCTTCGGCTTCGACTTTGGCGTAGGTTTCCTCGGCGTAACGCAGGTTCTGGGCGTAAATTTGGCGCAGTTCCGCGTCAGTGCCCCGGTTCATGTCGGTCAAATTCGCGGCGATGGAGATGGTGGCCACGCGGTAGTCGTCAACAGCCTGGATGGCGTCGCGGATGGCTGATACGAATTCACGGAATGCTTTGGCGAGCTCCAGGGCGACCAGCACGTCTCGCAAAACGTCAACAGAGGAAGTCAACTCCCCCATTTCGGACTTTGCCTGCCTTGAGGCCTGTCCCAAATCCTTGACGCTCGCCGACGCCTTGTCCACGCCCCCGGCCTGCTCTCCGACCGTTTTGGTCTGCTGCCCCAGGCCGGTAATCGCCTCCCGCGCGCTGCCGGCGGCCGCGCCCAGCTCTTTGACGCTCGCCGCCGCGCCGCCAAAGCTGGCCGCCTGTTGCCCGGCGGTCTGCAACTGCTGGCCGAGAGACGCCAGCAGCTCCCGCACTTGGGTGGCGGCCCGGGCCATCTCCAACAGCGCGCCCGTGGCGACTTTGGCTCCGGTGTCGCCCTTGCCGCCGACGTTTACTAACTGTTGACCGAGATCCACCAACGCCTGATTGGCGTTGGTGGGATCTACGGTCACAGTGAGCTTGATGACGTTGTCGCCGGCCACGGGGAGGGTCCTCTCAAAACAGGCTGACGCGCTGGGCGGCAGCCATGTGGTTGTCGATCATTTCCTTGACCATGCCGAGATCCGCCCACATCCACAGGGGCAGATCGTCAGGCTCCAGGGCCAGGCCGCCCAGCTGGTACTGGCGCAGGGCGAGCAGCCAGCCCAGGTATTGCGACGGCTTGGCCCCGGAGCGTTTTGGGCATTTAGCGCAGGCGGCGGCTAGCCAGTCGCCGTTTAGGCGTTCACAGTCGCGTCGGTCTGCGGGGGTGCATCGTTCGAGCTGGCCTCGGAGCTGCTCGACAAAGGGGCGTCGGTCTCTTCGGTCGCCTCCTCGGCGTCGGCGTCGGCCTCGCCTTCGGCCCCGGCCAGGAGGTCGATTTCGTCTTCGTCGCCCGCCGAGACCTGGGACGGGCGCAGGGCCGCGCGGGCGACGGCGGCCAGATCCGACGGACGGGCCGCAGCCAAGAGGTCTTTCCAGTTGGCGCGGTAGTGCGCCTCGGACGGGTTCGAGCTGATAAAATCGTCGCCGTCCATGAAGTAGCTTTCGCTGAAGCCAGTGACGAGCTTCTTTCCCAGGGCCGCCTCTTCGGCGAAGATGTTGCTCTTTATAACGGTTTTTTTGCCACTCTTCGTGTAAAGCGAGGCGCTGAACGCCATCCTCTGGGGGTTGGTGGGCAGGCGGTAGTAGAGCTTGTACTCTTCGCCGGCCAAGTCGATCATTTCCAGCACCTGACGATCGGCGGTCAAATTGCAGGGCATGTGCGTCTCCTGATTTCGGATTTGGGTTAGGCGAAATAGAGGCGAAATTCGTCGTCTCCGGCCACGTCGCGCGTGGCCTCGAAGGGCAGATCGTAGGCCCCCAGGCCGCTGCGCTCGCGCTCGCTGATGCTGGTCACGCGCAGCTTGGGCACTGCCACGATCAGGCGGTTGCCGGCGGTCTGGCCGATGCGGGCCACCAAACCGCTGGGGGTCGAGCTGGACCACAGGGCGTAGGGGTTGAAGTTGGACAGATCGTCCATTTCCGGGTCGAGCGACCCGGTAGGGTTGCGGCCGGAGATGTAGTATTCCGAGATGCCGCTCACCGCGTTGGCGTTCTTGCGGGGGTTGACCTCGTTGGCCAAATCGAGCTTGAGCTGGGTAAACGCAGGCGTAAACGCGCCGAGCGTGGCGTGGGCGTCGGTGAAGACAGCCGGAACGATGTCCGGGAGTGTGGGGTTGGGCAGGGGCTGGTCGGCCGGGTCGAGCCAGGCGGCCTGGAAGGTAAACGTGAACTTGGCGATCTGGCCCGAGGGGCAATCCAGGCTCCACGATCCCCGCGCGTCGCGCAGCCTCTTTCGCACGCCGTCGCGGTGGAAAAAGTACGTCATGCACTTCTGCTGGGCGATGGTCTGGGTCACCGGGGTGTATTCCAAGGTCTTGGCCGCTTCCACCACCGTGGCCGTGGCCGCGCTGGTTCCGCCGGTGAGGGCGTCGGCGGCCGCGAACTCCCCGGCTCCGGCCTCAAGCACCAAAAGATCGCCGCAGGCGAAGCGCACCACGCCGGTGACAACGGGGTCGCCACCGGAAATGGTCTCGCCCACGGTCCAGGTCCCGACCTGGTCGGAGAGCGTGAGCAAAAGCAGGCCGTCGGCCCGGGCCATGCCGCAGGCCTGCAACGGGCCGTCGTAATATGGCGGCAGGGGCGCGCCGGTCCCGTCCAGGCCGGCCCCGCAGGCCTCGTGCTTGATCGTGAACTTCTGGGACTTGGCCCCGATGCGCGAACCCTCCTTGCTGAAGGTCCGCGACACAATGTTGCGTTCGATTTTTTCGCCGTCCGGGGCGCACTCCACGTCCGCGTCGACCCGCAGGGCGTCCGTGGCCAGGGGAGTGACCTCCTCGCCCGGATTGTGGAGCTTGCCCAGCACCACCATGATTTTGAACTGTTGCGCGCCCATGTGGCGTCTCCTCTATTTGAAGTAGGGTTGAGGGATGCGGTATTGGTCCGCATGGACCGCCACGCCCCCGGCCTGCAAAAGCGACCAGTCGCCCAGGCTCTCGGCCGGCAACAGCTCGGGCAGGAGTTGTTTGCCCTCCAGGGCCTGGCGCACGGCGTCCAGCAGCCGGTACACGCCCGGCGTGGTGGCGTCGCCGCGCCGGGCCTTGACCAGGTCGCCCTGGTATTTGTCACCGATGACTATGGTCCAGGTCATGCTGGCCTCACTGCGCGAGCCGTGGCTTTCCGTGGTCGACCCGGCGTAGATCACCAGCAGAGCGGGGAACGTGGCCATGGCCTGAGCGATCTGATCCGGCTCCAACTCGCCGCCGTAGGGCGCGACCAGGCGCACGCCCAAGGCCGCCTTGAGCGGCGAAAGCGCGGCCAGGATGGCGTCTTCGACTTCGTGCAGGCTGCGTTTGGCCATCAGGCTCCCTCCGCCAGGTAATCTCCCAGGATGTCGGACACGGCCCGCAGCCAGGCCGGCGGCAGATCGCCGTCAGCCCCGAACAGGTAGGGCCGGGCCGGGATCTTCGAGCCCGGATGGTTGACCTGGCGCACCGGATGCTTTCCGCCGGCCCAGGCCAGGGCCTTCTTGTTTTTGGCCCTGATCACGTGCGCCTTTGTGGTCCCGCCGAACTGGTGGATGGCGGCGTACGAAATGCCCGGCCCGCCCACGCTCACGCTCACGCTTGTGGGAGTGGCCTGGTAGTTTACGCTTCTCAGCAGGGCCTGTGTCCGTTGCAGGAGCTTCCCCGACAGAGGGGCGAACGAGGTCAAAGGAGCCCACTTCCCGCCGCCCGGCGCTTCCTCAAATTCAAACGAGCGATGCACCCGAAGGAGCAAGGCCGAGCCGATGTCGTCAAAGGCCTGGGACATGTCGCCTAGGCGCTGGCTCACATTGGCGAGCAGCGCCTTGACCGCCATGTCATCAACCGTGATTTCGATCACGCCGGCCACCGCTAGAACCCTCCCATGTCGGTAAACATGCGGGACGGGCCTTCAAACAACACCACCGTGTCTTCGCTGGCGGCCGGGGCCGAAACGCCGGCCGCTTGCAACTTGATTCGCCCGGCGGCCAGGTCGCGCAGCTGCGCCAGGGCGCGGTCGTAGTCCTTGACCAAGCTATCGGACGGCTGGCGGCCACGGTGCAGCAGGTAGAATGCGATGTCCGCCTGCCATTGCGGCACGGGGTCCGGAGCCGGGGAGCCGAAAGGCACCTCGTAGCCGGCGGACCGGGCGTAGCCGTGGATCAGCGAGGCCGCGTCGGCCAGGGCCTTGTCCAGCACGGCCTGGACAACAGCCCCCGTGGGGGGGCTGGCCAGGTCCGTGAGCTGAATTAAGGCGGTCTCGCCGTAGCGTTCTTTCATTCCTTGGAGGTCGACGTACACTTAGGCCCCCTGCTTGGGCGCGGGGTCGCCGCCCTCGGGGCCGGCCTTGGTGTCGTCGGTCTTTCCAGGCTTCTTGGGGGCCTTGGGGGCGTCGGGATCGGGCTCCAACACGCCCACGGCGACCAAAGGGGCCGCCGCCTTTTCGTCGAGGTCGACGGCGCTTCCCGCCTCGTAGACCTTGCCATTGTGTTCGAGGCGGTCTTTCACGGTGTATTTCATGTCGCTGTCCTCGTTTAGCCCACGGCGTTCTGGATAAAGTAGCCGAGGTCCGGGCAGGTAATCAGTTCCTTGACGGATTCGCCCGTGCGCACGGTTATGCCGCCGCGCAGGCCCCGCTTGGGTTCGTCGATGGTCCCGGCGACGCGGTCCCCCCAGGGCACGGTCATGCCGAAGGTGGTGCCCCGCTGGGCGTCCGCCAGCCGGTTGCGCGAAATCAAGGAAATGTGCTTGCCCCAAACCCGCGACATGGACACGGCCTGGCCGCGCTTGGCGCTATTGAGAAAGCCTTCGCCCACCACGACTTCTTCCAGCTCGAAGATCCTGGCGATGTCCTCGCGCTTGGCGACGCCCGACGTGCCGGAGTTTCCCAGGGCCGCGCCCACGATCTTGGGATGCCTGGCCAACACGGAGAAGGCCGGGCGTCCGATGACCATCACGTTGGGGCGCACCACCGGGGTGTCGAGGGCGGTCATGATGGTGGCCAGCGGGTCGGAGTTGGTGAAGTCCGAAAACTGGCTGGTCCCGGAAAGCGTGGTCCGGTTGGCGGCCGGGTAGGTATTGAGGGCGAAAACCAGGCTGGCCACGCGCACCTCGCGGTCCAGGGCGATGAGGTCGGAAAGCCCCTCGACGGCCTTGGCCCGCAGATCCACATTCGAGGGGGCGTTTTCGAGGTCGGCATTGGGGATGAAATCGTCCAGGCCGTAGTCCACGGTGGAGGCCTGAAGCAGCTGGGCCGTGAACTCCACCTGGTTGGGTTCGCTCGTGCGGCCCACCTTGGTGTCGGGGATGGTGAAGCCTTCGGCCATGGCCCACAGCAGGTAACTGAACACCTGTTTGCTCACCGGGGTGACGCGCGGGAGCACCAGGTCCGCGACAAGGGCCTGGTTGCGATAGGCGATGGCGATGGCTGTCAGTTCCGGAAGGAACTGGAAAGGAGTGACGGACATGGTGCCTCCTTAACCCTGGACCCGGATCGGGATGAGCAGGGTATCGATGATGTCGCCGGTGGTCGTGGCGGACTGCAAAGTCACTCCACCAACGCGAGCGTTGACCCCGGCGGCCGGAGAAGCCGCGACGGCGACGCCGGCGTTGCTGGCGGTGAAATACTCGCCAAAGGCGATCGTGCCGCCCGCGACCACCTCGACGATTCCGGAGTGGATGATGTCCACGCGGTCGCCGTCGGCCACGGCAAGACGCTCGGATACGCCGATGATGGCGTCGGTGGACGCCGTGGCCACGGCTACAGTGCCGGGCTCGGAGCCCGCCTTGACGATGGCGCGGGCCGGGACATCGCCTTGCGCGACATAGGTTTTTGTCAGACCGGGGTTCACTGTTGGCCTCCTTCGCGCAGTTCGGCCAGGGCGTCGGCGTAGCCGATTTCGCGGCCGTCCTTGCGTTGCTGATTCATGTATGCGGTGATCCTGGCGGCCAGTTTGCCGGCGTCGTCTCCGCCGCTCCGAGGCTGTCCGACCGGGGCGACCCGACCGGGCTCGATCACCACGGGAGCGCCGGCTTCCCAGGCGCAAAAATCTTCCAGGCTCTTGGAGGCGAGGGCCAAGGCCCACGGCTCCTGCGCCGGTATCAGCTTGCCGGCGGCCTTGGCCCGACCCACGGCGGCCTGGGCCTTCTCTTGGTCGCGCTCGCGTTTGAGGCCCTGCAACTCGCCGGCAAGGACGTTATGCACGGCCAGCGACACGTACTTGCCCGGATCGGGTTCGCCGGTGGCGGTCTTGGCGTGAGCGACGAGCTGCTCGGGGGTGGAGCCTTCGGCGGCTCCCAGAGCCTGGGCCAGACCGGTCATGGCCGTCTTGGCATGGACCGCGAGTTGCTCGGGCGTGGAGCCGTCGGGCGCGCCAAAAACCTTGGCCAGCTCGGCCAGTTGGGCGCGTTCGGCCACCAGAGCCTTGGCGTGGGTGACGACGGTTTCTTCCGTCGCATCCTCGGGCAGCCCCATGGCTTTGGCCAGCGCTTCGAGGAGCTTGTTCACGTTGTTCCCTCCGGGAAGCTGGCTGGCCAGCGCCGTCAGCTCCAAATTGGGGTTGTTGACGAGCCCCGCGCCCTCGATGCGCAGGACGTTCCCGTCCCGATCGTGGACATAAGCGGGGGACAGGTAGCGATATTCGCGGTTCTTGAGGTGCTCGGCCGCTCGGACGGTCCACTCCACGCGGCCCCAGATACCGTCGGACCGGGACTGCAACTCCGTGATCCAGCCGGCGGCCACGGCCGGACGACCGTTGGCCTCGGAGCGATAAATCTGGTGGTCGTAGTCTATGGGCAGGTCCGCCCCGGCCTGATGGGCCATGGTGGCGGCGATGACGGCTTGGGCGTCGCCAAGGGCGTACGGCCCCCGGCCGTCGCGGCCCGCGAATGTGCCGGCCGGCAATAGCTGCACCCAGTCCGGCGCGACGCCGGCGGGCAGTTCCATGGAATGGATGGCGTGGAGTTCCCTCTGCATGAGGGCAGGTCTAGGACGGGAGGACGAAGGGGATAACCCGGAAAGTTTTCCGGGGCATCCTTTTTGTGGCGTTATTGCTGTGTAGCGCTCATGGCGCGCCAGGGCAACCCTGGCCGACGGGAGGGCATGCCCCGCATTTCGCCAGAATGCCGTTTACTCGCGCGTTTACCGGTTTCGGACGATGAACGGGCCGGGAGGGCTTGTCAGGAGCGCCCACAGGGCTTATTTGAAGAGTGCCCTATCTGACCGCCCAGAATGGCCGGCATATCGCTCCCGGCTGGGGCTGCCCTGTCGCAGAGCAGGATGTCCCTCGGTGGAAGTGGCGCACCACCTGGGCGGTCGATCACAATTCCCCTTCTATCAAGTCGTATGCGCTTTGGTTCTCGAAGGTGTTGATTCGATCAACAATGCGAGCCGAACGGGCATTGTTGGTTTTGATCGCTACGCGCTTCCCTTCCGGTGAACGGACTTTCGTGGCGTAATCGACTTGCACCACCACCTTCCCCGCGCCCTCTCCCTGGTCGAAAAGATAAATCAGACCGGGGCGCTCCTTGTCCCACAAGATCGCCTTGGGGTTGGCCAGCACGCGAGGCAGCCGCGAAAGCTCCCCGATCGACAAGGTGTCTCCGCGTTCGCGCTTGGCTTCGCGGTACATGTGCGTCACGTCCTTGTCGCTCAGGGTGATGGCCCCGCTGTCAGGCTCGTAGCCCTTGCCCCGCAGGTAGGCGATGACCTGGTCATCGAGCGCCCCCACCACCCGGCGGTCGCCGGTGGTCATGGGCGCGCCGCCCTCCACTGATCTGGCCACGTCCTCGATCCAAGTGCCCAACTCACGTTCGAGCGCCGGCGCCACGAACCGGGCGCTCGCCGCCTGGGCGGCGGCAAGGTCGGGCGTGGCGTTGACAATCTTGCCCATGAGCGCGCGAGCCGCGTTTTCTTCGACGGCCGCCTGCCCCGGGTTGTACGCCCAGCCCGGATCGATGCCCTTCGGCACCAACGTCACCTCGCCGGTGCGATTATTGGTCCAGGGCGTCATCTCGTCCGGGGGCGGATCGTCGCTCACCTGGTAGCCGAATTCGTCCAGGTCTCGTTGCGAAAGCTGTTGCTCGGTGCATCGACAACGCCAGCCGTTGGGCGGGTAGTGCGTGCGCCACCAGGGATGGTCCACGGGCAGTATGGTGCCGTGCCAGGCCCGGTGCTGAGGGCGGGTGCGCCCGTCCAGCAGGGCCACGTAGCGCAGGTACGGCCGCCGGGCCTTGGTGCGCTCAATCTGCGCCCAGCGCCCGGCCGCGTAGCTCACCCGCAGGTTGGTATCGTAAATGATTTCCAGCCGGCGCGGGCTGCCGAGCTGCGCCATGACCTTTTCGCCCGTGGCGGGGTCCGTGACCTCTTTGCGGCCCCACCAGCCCTTGGCTTGCAAGATGGGGGTGAGCTGGGCCTGAAATTCCTTGAGGGTCAGACCCGACTCCTGGGCCTTGAGCACGGCTCCGTGGATGTCCTTCAAGATGTCGAAGCCGGCGCTTTTCGCCACGGTAAACCCCGTGGCGTGGGCGGACTGCCACATGTCTTGCCAGCCAAACGTCTGCGGCAGGGATGCGCCCCGGGCCTTGATGGAGTCGACCGCCTCCTGGAAGGGTTGGGGCTTAAACCAGGTCAAGGTCTTCTCCGGTTTCGCCCAGGCCTTGGGCCTTGAACAGCATGCCCCCCAGATGCCCGGCCAGGGCCGAGGGGTCCTGTTTGGCCGGCAGCTCGGCCAGGCGGCGGCGGAAGGTCTCCAGATCCTGGCCGCGAGATAAGCAGTCTTCCAGCAGCGCCTGGATCGGGTCCACCAGGGGCTTGACCAGCGGCTGCCAGTCGCCCAGCTCTTCGGCCACGGCCTGGTCGATGGCGTCGGAAGGTGGCGCGGGCGGCGCGGCCGAATGGACCGCGCTTTGTAGGGCTTTACCGGGTTTCTCGACAGGCAAAGCCCCTGGCTCGGGGATAGGCTGGAGAGGGGTTTCCGTCCGCTGGGTTTGCAGGGTTACGGCGTCCGGGGCGGGGTCGGGCCATCCGAGCTTGTCCCTGACGACGGATTCCTCAACCCGCAGGCCGAGCGGAACCAGGGTGGCCAGGATCTTCGCCTCCTTCTCCATGTCCTCGGAGTCGGGCCGGAAGATCTTCACTCGGGGATAGAGCTTTTGCGCGCCGAAGTTCAGGTCAATCATCGGCCTGACCAGGTCGCGGTTGAGCGTGGCCGAAAGCTGCACCGCGTCGGCTGTCTCGATGTCCTGGCGCACCTGTTCGTGGGCGTTGGCCGTGCCCACGTGCTGGCCCACGTCCGTGGTGCCGGTCTGGCCTAAAACAGCTTTGGAAATCTGCTTGTCCAGAAATTCGGCCAGGCGCTCGAACAGGTCCAGGTTGCCGGATATCTTGGCTTCGACGAACTCCAGGGCCATGGACGCCGGAATGATGGCCGCCGCGTCGTTGGCGATATTAGTGACCGCTTCCAGAAGTACCTGCTTGTCCTTGTCGCTGGCGCCCTGGCCATACTTGCCCACGCGCACCGGCACGCCGTAGACCTCTGCGAACGCCACCCAGGCTTTCACGTCGAAATTCTTGAAGAGGTAACCCCAGGAGGCCGCGCGGGCCAGACCGCCGCGAAGGGCCAGCCCCGACTTCGACTTGTGCTCATGCCGAATGAACTTGTAGGCCGGCAACGGCTTCGGGCCGGCCACGGAACGCAGAAGCGGCGTGCCGCCGTCCTGCTCGCTGAAGAGAAACCACCGGGGATCGCGCCATTCGAGCCCGGACGGGACCCACTGCTTGCCCGTGGTGTCCCAACGGATTTCCACCAGGCTAAGCCCCTTGCCCACGGCGTCCAGAATGTCGAACAGCTCCAGGCGTAATTCGTCACGTTGGAGCCAGTCGCGAATGAAGTCGGCGCGCTTGACGTCTTGGGCATCGTCGCTTGCGGCCTCGACCGTGATTTCCAAGCCCGCCACCTGGTTTTTCCTGGTGGCCAGGACGCTTCTGTAATGGAGGTCCTTTTCTTCCATCTCTTCGGCCAGCTCGAAATAGCTCAAGGGTTCGCCGTACTCGGCCTGCCGAAGGATCGAGGCCAGACGCTGGGGGTTGAGGCCCTGGGCCGGGTGGCCCGACACCACGGGCCGAAAGTCGAACCTGTCCGGGGCCGCGACGTCTTCTTTCAAGGCCCCCGTGTCCACCAGGTTGCCCCGTGCGTCATAGAGGTACGTCGCCATCAGAATGCTCCTTTGCCGAATCTGGACCGGCCCAGGCCGGACATGGGGTTCAGCCAGTGCTCTTCGGATTTGGAGGCCGGCATGTAGCCGTACTCCATGAAGCTCGAAAACGCTTCAGCCACGCCCAGAAAACAAGCCCAAGCACGATCCGCGTGGCCGTTGCCGTCCCGGTCCGCCACCAGGCGCGGCGCGCCGGTGGGGCCGACCACCTTTTGAATTTTGTGCAGATCGTCGCGCAGAACGGGATCGCCGGCCGGAATGCGCACCCGGCGGTCCTCGAAGGCCTGCTTGGCAGCCGTGGCCACGTTGAGCGGGGTCGCGCCGGAAAGCAGCACGCCCACGACACGGTCCGCGCCGTAGAGCCGTTGCATGTCCTCGACCGGCTTTTCGCCCATACCGGTCTGGTCCATGGTGAGCCGCAGCATGCGGTACTTTTTGACCAGACGGTCCATCTCCGCGTCCTGCACGTGGAAGGGGGCGTTGTGCAGCACGCTGATTTCCCGCGTCCAGAGCACGTCGCCCACCAGTTCCCAGACCCAGGCCACCCACAGGTCGCGACGGCGCGCGATGTCGTTGCCGATGTAGACCGGACCGCCGGTGTAGAGTTCCGGCCGGCCCGCGTCGGCATGCTCGCAGCCAACGATCACGTCGAAGGGCAGCCAGGCCGAGGACGTTTCCAGAAATTGCAGCTCGTATTCCTGCGCCCAGGCCTCTTCGTCGTTCAGGCCCGCGCGCAGCTCCGCGATGTTGCGGTCCAGGCCCTGGCGCACGGCCTCGTGGATGTCCACGCGGTGGCGGCTCCAGACATTGTCGTTGGCCGACCAAATCTCGTAGAACTTGTTGTCCTTGCCGTTGGGCGTGGAGGTGATGCGCAACCGCAAGCCGTTCTTGGAGATTACCGGGAAAAGGGCTTTCCAGATTTCGCGGGAATTGTCGTGGATGGCGAATTCGTCCAGGTAGACGTTGGCCGAATAGCCGCGCGCCGTGTCGGGATTGGCCGGCAGGCCGGTGATGCGCGAGCCGCCCGGAAACTTGACCTCCTGGGCCAGGTAGGCCACGTCGCCGCCGGTGTGGAACTTCTGCTCCTCGAACACCGGCGCGCCCTTGAGCGCGCCATAGACGTGGTAGAACGCCTTGGTGAAGGGCTTGATCGTCTCTTCCACGGTCTCTTTGACCTGGCGCTCGCCCCGAGACAGCATGACCCAACGCACCCGGCGGCCTTCAATCTCAGCCCGGATGCAGTCTTCCACGATCTCGGCGCTGGTGGTGAAGGTCTTGCCAATTTGTCTGGAGAGCATGCCGATCTTGAACCGGGCCTGGTCGTTTTTCCAGGCCATCTGGTAAGGATGAAAATGCAGCAGGGTGTCGCTCATCCGCCAAACCCCAGGATGCGAAGCGCCTCTTCGGCCGCCTCGGCGTCCAGCTTGCCCGTGCCCACGGCCTCGCCCATCTTCTGCTTGGCCTCGGCCTCCACTTCCTTGCGGGCCGCCTCGCGGATGCGCAGCTCCATGTCCGCGCTGGTCTTGGTGGCGATGATGGTGTCCTTGAGGGCCTTGCCCAGGGCCATCAGGTCGCGGGCGCTCACATCGGGATCGTCGGCGTCCAACTGTTTGAGCGTCACCTGAAACAGCAGCTTGTGGAGCAGCTCCGTGGTGATCCGGCCCACGTTGTTGGGCAGATCGTCCAGGCGCGAGCCCAGGAACGTGGCGATATCGCGGGTTTCCCGAAGCTTCTTGGCGACTTCTTCGTAGTTCTGGGCGTAGCGTCCAAGCGCCGAACGCGAGACCTTGGCCCCCATTGCGTCCAGGTGCTGGACGATCTCGTCGAGAGTACGCCCGGAATCCAACAGGCGGTGGATGCTCTCCTGAACCGCCTTGGGCAGTTGTTTCACGGTGGACTTGCGAGCCATGTTTACCCCGTTTACCGGGGCATCGGACGTTTCACGCCCGGCTGCTCGGCCCGACCGGAGGCCACGTCCACGCCGCGCGCGGTGATCTTGACCACGGTCACGGGACCGACCTTTTCCAGTTCCACAAGCCCCTGCTCGGCCAGCCAGGCGGCCAAAGTGTGTACCTCGTCGCGGCTCACGGTGTGACCGATGGCGCACAAGGCGTCTTGCAATACGCTGGTGTTGAGAGAAAACCCTTTGTCTTCCGCCAGGAAGCGCAGGATGCCCAGACGGCGGTCCTCGCTGACGAGCGCGGCAAACTGATTCACGACGCACCTCGCAAATGGTGTTCCATCAAGAGATTGAGCGGGCGTTCAACACGTTCCATGACCTGTTCCTGGCCGTCGATCCGGGCCGACAACGTGTCGATCTTTCCGCCAAGCTCGCTCAGCTTGGCGGAAAGCGCCCGGATGTCGCTTTCCGAGGGCAGGCGCTCCAGCCGGGAGTCCAGGCAGGTGAGCGTGGTTTCGGCCTTGGCGACCCGGCCGCTCATTTCTTCGCGGCACTTGGCGCACTCTTCGCTAGGCACGAACTTCTTGTTCATCGACCAGCTGGCCCACGCCAACACGCTCTGGAACACCAGTACGACGCAGGGGACGATGATGCTCGCCCACTTGAGCGTTGTTTCTTCCATTGTTTACCCCTCGTCGTATTCGGTTTGACATCCCACGCACCGGCACGCCCCAGGCACGGCGGCCAGCCGCCCGGCCGGGATGGGCTCGCCGCAGTCCAGGCAGACGACGCGGCCGGCGCGCGTGCGTTGACTCTGCCGGGGGGCGGCCTGCCCGGCGCGGGCCAGAGCCTGGGCCAGGTAGACGCGTTCCGCCTCTTGAGCCATGTCACAAGCATCCATCACTGCCCGCCGGGACCGGAGCGACAGGGGCCGGCTGGGGCGCGGGCGCGGGTTGCGGCGCGGGCGGGGCCTGCACCGGCGGCGCTTCGGGCCGGACGGACAGAATGGGCTCGGCCACGGAAGCGAGATACGGCCCGGCGGGCGGATCGACGGATTCCAGCGCGCCGCCGACGTAGCTCCCGGTGATCAGCGCCGGCTTGCCGATGGCGGCCGTGGCCTTGAGCCGGCCGATCAAGGCCATGACGCCGCCCACGGCCCCGGCCAGGGTCGTCAGCTCCCGGCAGAGCAAGACCAGGTCTTCGCTGGACACATGCATGCCCAGCAGGTTGAGACACGCGCCGGCCAGCACAATGAGCGCGCCGACCACGCCGGTCGATCGATACCAAGGTTTGATGTCGTACATGGGGTCACCTGTTGTAGAGGATGCGGTTGACGAGACGCTCCCAGGTTGCGGCCCAGCGCCTGGCCCGAGAGGTTGAGAGCCCGAGACCGCGCAGCCGGCAGTACACATGCGCGGCGTTGCAACACTGTTGCAGCCAGGCCCTCACGACGGCCACGCGCCGCCCAGGGCCAGGGCGATCTTGTCCACGTAGGCCTGGTTCTCCCACGTGCCGTCAGGCGTCTTGCGCGGGGAGCCCGCGTTGTAGGCCGCCAGCACTCCGGGCCAGCCGGTGGAGGCAAGAAACTGGTCGCGCAGGCGGGACAGGTGTTGCAGGGCGTAGGAGAGCCCCACGCCGGGTTCGCACAGGCCGGTCAAAAACTTGCCATTGTAGCCCAAGGCCCGGGCGTTGGCGCCCATGATCTGCCCCAGGCCCCAGCTGGCCTGCTGGCCCCAGTACTCGGCGTCGGGATCAACGCCGGGCGGGGCCGGAAAGCCCTTGGGGGGGTACTTGGACGCCAATTCAGCGGGAGTGAGACGTTTGAAAGGTCGGTTTTCCCGCACGTCCCACAGGTAATTGTAGCGGGGTTCAGGGTTCCAGGCGTCATAGCAGCCCCCGGATTCCACGTGGACCAAGGCCAAAGCGATCTCGGGGGGTATCCGATACCCCGGAGCCATGTCGGTCACAAACGAAGAGAACACACCGGGAGACGAGAAGATGATGTGCATGAAAACACCGTCCACGTTGAGGTTGGCAACGTGGACGGTGTAGAATTTGGCGGGCGGGAGGCTAACCCGGAAAATTTTCCGGGGTGGTCGGGAGGGGCGGCCTATTCTGCCTCTTCGCAGATCAAATAGGCGATGTCAAACAAAGGCCCCCGCGTGAGCGGGGGCCGGTTGGTTGTCGGTGTTCGGCGTCAGGCCGCCTGGCGTTGGGTTTCCAGCCGGTGGCGCTTGGCCGCCTGGTCGGCCATGTCGGCCAGCAGCAGGGCTATCCAGCTCAGGCCGGCGACCGCCCTGGGCGAAGGAGCCGGCGAGCCCGGACCGTGGTCGAGCCAGGCCGGAACGGCCTCGGCCAGAAAGCCGGTCAGCTCGCTTACCTTCTCCAAGAGGTCCGCGCAGGTGTCGTCAGGGTCCACCAGCATGCTACGCCTCCAGGCCGAGGGTGCGGGCCTTGCGCGCCCACATGCGCACCGTTGTCGCACCCATGTCCATGAGCTTGGCCACCTCGGACGTGGAAAGCCCCATGCGCTTGTAGCGCACCACCCGGCGAAAGGCCTGCAAACGCTCCGGCGAGACCGCCAGCACGGCCCTGGCCCCAACGGCCACGCCCTCGCGCCGGGCCGTGGCCGCGTCTTCCAGGGCCTGTTGCCGGGCGTTCTCCAACGCGGCACGCTCCAGGGCGTTGAAGGCTTCGATGTACTTGAGCTTCCACTCGATGGCCCGCTGGCTGTTCCAGCCCATGACGAGCAGGGTGAAGGCGTCGCGGGTGAGGAGGAAGGCGGGCAAGGTGCGGCCGGTCGAGTCTCGGTATTCACTCGGCCCAAAGTTGGGCTCAGTGAAGGATGCCGGAAGCTTCTTCCGCAATCCGTCAATGTCGCGCAGCACATGCTTGTGCTGCAAGCCGAAATGCTGGGCCAGCTCGACAGACCGAACAGCCGGACGCTCGCCAGACAGGAACTCAACGGAAATCGCGGGGGTGGGAAGGGAAATGGTCGTGGACATGAAAGGCCTCCTACAATTTTCTGATGGACAGCTTCGGAAATGAAAACTGCCGGGTGCTCAGAACCGCGTAGGAGCGGCGGGCGTATTCCCCCGAAAGGTATTGTATTAGCCCACACCCGGCAGAGAACCGGTCAGGTAAAACAAACGGCGCTTGCGCGCCTATGGCACGGCTGACGGGCGTGGGGCCGTCCTACGATAAAGGAGTTCTGAGGCTCCTGGACGGCCCATGCCTGAAACGTTCGGTGGTGTCAAGGTTGCTCACGGGGACTGGCGACCTTCAACGCTTCAGCTCGATTCGCCCGTCTTCGAGGAAACCTGTAGCCAGCAGGTCTTTACTGACTTGTTCGCGGATGAATACATAAGGCTGGTTTCCGCCACGTTTTTCAGAGAACACTCTCATGATGGTCAACGTGAAAAGCATCTTGTCTTGCGTGGTGAAGCCTTTCCACCCAAGAGGCTCAATAAATGCGGTGTTATTGTCAATATCAACAGTTACATACCCCTTCCGACTCATGATAACGGCGGCCTTAATCGCTTCCGTCACTTCTTTTTGAGTCGGTGGCCATCCGGCATAGGCAGTTGAGCAGAATAGGGCTACACAAACGACGAGCAGAAACAGTCTTTTCATGGCAGGTACCCATCCCGTTTTTTAGGTCGCGACGGCCGCCGTAGCGACTCCACACACTATCCAAGCAACGAATATCCACATACACATTCTCCCGCAGGCTCAAAGGTTCTCTGCGCAAGCGTGTAAACGAATCTCGTCATCTGGTAAACACCGGGCGTCAGGCGATATCGTCTACAAGAACAGGGGCGTTGAACAGCGCACAAAACACCCGCCACCGGCCGTCCACACCCTGGAACGGCGGGCGGATGGTGTGGGTGCGGGTGTAGAGCTTCGCGCCGGCGATCACCCGGCTGGGGACGCGCACCCAACTACCCACGGGGATCTTCGGGGCGGGCTCGGACGGGGCCACGCCCGCCAGGCCGGCCAAGACGGCGAAGGCCTCCTGCAAGGTCACGAACACGTACTTTTCGCCCGGCGCGTACCAGGCCCGATCGATCCGCACCCGGTAGCGCCCGGGCGTGGCGCCAGGGCGCCCGGCAAACAGCTCCGCCGGGAACAACTCGGCCACGCGCCGGCCGGCGGGAGTCTCCAGGGTGATACGGGCCTCGGGCCGGCGACGGTCAGCCATTTTGCTCACCTTCAAACGCCGGCCCTGTCCAAACCCACTGAAACACGTTGAACAGTCGAGGGGCGAGCAGCTCCAGCACGGCGAGATCAAAGCCCTTGCGCCACCGCTTGGTCGGTATGGCCACGAAAAAGCCATAGCTGTTCCCGGTGGCGCGACACTTGACCGCGATCTGCACAACGCGCTCGCCTGGCCCCGCGTCTTGCAGACCGGAAACAATGCGCAGGCGGTTTTTGGCCTGGTCGGCCGCCAGGCGCAACCGCAGGGTCTCCCGCTCGGACATCTCGGCTTGCAGCTTCCTCAACTCCTGGATGCGATGGTCCACGCGGCGATGGCCGCTCGCCTGGTCGATAAGCACCTGGATGGGGTCAAGTTCCTGACCGCAGGCGTCGCAAAAGACCCGGCGCGCGCCCCTGTCCACCGCGATCACCTTGTGGGAGCATGGGGGCAGATCCGCGAACGTCTTTTGTATCACGGGCGGCTGGCGCTTCGTGAAATCCACTTCGATCACGCGACCGTCGTCAGCCATGTCAGTGCGCCTTGCTCCGGAGATACGCGCCCATCTGGGCGACGATGCCGGGCGTTTCTGCTTCCGCCTTGCGTTCGGCCTGCAACCTGCCGGCCCGCAAACCGGCCGCCATTCGCTCCATCGCGGCGGCCATGCGTTCCATGTAGGGATCGTCAGGGCCGTAAATCTTCTCCGCAGCCATATACATCAGCTCGACTTCTGCGACGTATTCGTCCTTGGCCTTGTTGAAGCGTTCCAGCGCGTTCATAGCAACCCTTCCTTTCTGGCCAGCCACAGGGGCATGGCCAGGGTGATCTTCTCGCCGCACCGGGCGCCGTCCCGGTCATAGCGCAACAGCCTATCCGGCAGGGTCACGGACCGTCCGTCGTCCAGCACCAGCAGGATCGAGCGGGCCGAGCCGTGCGCCAGCAGCGCGTTGCACAATGTAAATTCCTCAGTCATGGGCAAAACTCCTCAAAACAGCGTGGTCTGGTCGGAGCGGAGGCCCTTGCGGTCCCGCCGGGCGGCCTTGAGGTTGCGCACGGTGCGGTCCGTTACTCCGACCAGGCGGGCGATGGCGGCCTCGGACTCGCCTCGCCGGGCGGCCTCGCGGATTGCGGCATGCACCCTGGCCCGGTTGCCGGCGTACGGCCCCAGCGGTATCTCCACGTCGCCGCCGCCCAGGCGGGCGGCGATGGCCTGGGCGGCCTCCATCCCCACGGCGGCCACCAGCCAGTGACCAGGCAGCAAGCGGTCCGGACCGGGCAGGTAGGCCCGCGTGCCGCCCTTGGCACGGGCCACGGCCACGGCGGCGGCCTCGCCGGCCACGGCCGCGATCTCGGCCAGCACGCCGGGCAGATCGAGGGAGGAGGTGTTGACCTGGTCCACGCTGTAAACGCTCGCTAAACGGTCTCGCGCAGGCCGGCGGCCTTGCGCATGCTTTCGCGCCACACCCGCAGCACTTCGAGGCGCGTGTCCTTGTCTTCGAGCGCCTGCCTGATGAGCTTGGCCACGCGCTTGTCCAGGGCCGCGATCACCGCGCGCAGCTGGTTGGGCGTGGCCCATTCCAGGCGGTCGACCTTGTACATCCGCTTGAGGATGGCGTGGGCGTAGTCCCACGGCACAAAGGCGTCCTGCATGTTGGCCAGCTCGGCCAGCAAGGCCTCAATCTTCGTGAGCATCGGCGTGCGGCGCAGAGCCTTTTCGCTGGGGGCCTTGTCGCCCTTGCGGGCCTTGGTGGTGCGCGGCTGCCAGCCACAGTTGTCCTCGAAGTGGCGCAACAACTGGTCGAGCTGGCGCGTGGTCAGGGCCTTCGAGCTGGCCGCCCGAAACATGGTCTGGAGCAACGCGCGGTAGTCCGGGTCGCTGATGCCCAGTTGGGCCTTGGCCACGTGGATCTTCGTGGTCAGGGCCTTGCGGTAGTTTTGTGCGGCGCTCATGCCTTTTTCCCTCCGGTGCTTTTCTCGTGGAGCTGATTCAACGCGTCAGCGAAAATCACGGCCAATTTGTCCGCCGCTCCGGGTTTTTCCGGGTCCGGCAGCACGATGCAGACCGCCCGGCCCTTGCGGTGGGTGTCGATCACGGCCAAGGAGCCGCCGTAGGCGCGGCCGGGGAGGAAGCGTTTGGGGGCAGACATCACAGGGACTCCTTGCGAAGCGTTTTCACCGTCTTGATGTTCAGTTCGAACACTCCCTGAACGACTTCATGCGTCACCCCTGCTTGCGTGGCGATTTCGGCTACTGTGAGCCCGGACCACATCAGGTTCAGGATGTTCTGGCGTTGCTCTTGCGACAGTTCTTCCTTGACCTTTTTCTTCAGGGCCGCCCGAATGGTGGCCGCCGTGACCCGCTTTGGCTTTGTTCCACATTCCGCTTTGTTCACTGCTCGAACAGCCTGCTCCCACGTCGTTTTTGAAACTGAGCCATACGACTTTCCCCCAATTTCGAGGGTCACGGTGAAGTTTTTTGGTTTACGGTTCATTGCTGTATCCCCAAGCGCTTGGCCATCTCCGGGTCTTCGGCGAGAAGCCTCGCTCTTTCGTCTCTAATCTGTTGAGCAACCTCTGAAATTTTTCTGCATTTATAGTCATTTGCTCGCGCAAGATATTCAAGATGTTCTTCTTTCCACTCTGGCACGAGATACATATCTCGCGGTTTCTTCCATGCCGGGCAGTCTTCTGGCATCGGCGTTTCTTCGCCAAACCCGGCTGCGAATCCATAGTGACGCGGGACGCGACAAGACGGTCTGAACATGCAACGACCATGCAGCTTGCCGTCATAACCGCTACGTTCCCAATGGACACCCCAGCCGCATGTTGCACAATCACGTTTGTTGCGTTTTGCCACGATATTTCCTTTCGGCTGCTCGTCAGGCCGGACGCGCCACCGTCCGACGACCGCCCCGCGTGGGGCGGTTTCGCAATCAGGCTTGGGGTATGGGGATGACACGCGAGAGGCTATAGCCGCCGGATATCCCCACAATCATGACCAACACGCCGCCAGAAGGAGTAATCCAAGCTTGCGAACGCGTGCGCGTCTCCAGGACCTCGCCCCGATCCTTGACCACTTTGACTTCCGTCCCAATCGGGTAGTGCAAGTTCCACGTATCCACCAACGCAGTGGCGGCCTCGTCCGTATGTTCAGTTAAGCGTCTCACTTCAGCGCCTCCTTGAGGGCCTTGCCCGCATTAAACGCCACCCGACGGCCGGCGGGGATGTCGAGAGGCTCCCCGGTCCGGGGGTTGCGTCCCTGGCGGGCCTTTGTCGCCTGGGTCACCAGCTTGCCCAGGCCAGGCAGGGGCGCTTCGCCCCCGCCCAGCAGCTCGGCGGCGATCACGTCGCCGGCGATGTCGAGCACGCTGGCCACATGCTTCTTGCCGATGTGCATGGTCTCGGCGTCCGTCTTCAGCGTCCAAACAATGCGGTCGATCAACTCTTGCTTGGTCATAAATCCCCTCACATCGCCGCCAAATCCAGGGCGATGGGCACGTATTTGCCGTCTTCGCGGCGTTCATAGACGCGCAGGTAGGTCTTGCTGCCGGCCACCCGCAGGCTGTCGCTCACGGCCTGCATGGCCTGACGCCACCGGTCGTCGTCGATCTTGAGCCGGCGCAGGCCGAGCACTCGGCCGGTGTTGATCCTGCCCTCCTTGTCCACCTGAAAGGCGTCGTTGATGAGGGCTCGGATTTCGTCCCGGCTGCCCGTGGTCCATTCGGTGATGCACTCGTCCACAAGCGCCTTGGCGGCCTGCAAGCGCTCGTCAAAGGCCAAGGTCTCGGCCACCTGGCGCTGCACCTTGTACCGGCCATCGTACGAGACCAGGGACAGGTTGCCCTTGTCGCCGCCGATCTTGACCCCGTACTGTTCGGCCGAGAGCTGGACGAAGGCGGCAACGTCGGCCTGGACGTCGGCCTGGAATTTGGCCAGGTCATCGTGAACGGCGCGGGCCTTGCCCACCACCTCGAGCACCAGCTCGTGCCGGGCCAGGTCCACGTCCTTGACCATGGCCAGGGGCACCAAGCGGCCCTGGGGGTCTTCCATGTAGCCTTCAGGTATCGTGGCGGTCATTGCGCGCCGTCCTTGCTCGTGAGAGTCTGCCACCGGCGCTTCGCCTTCCGATTGGCGGCTTCGAGGGCTCTCGTGGCCACCACCTGGGCCTCCAGTTCTCCGGCCAGGTCCGCCGTGGCGTCCAGGCGCTCGCGGCAGAGCAGCAGGACCGCCCGAGTTTCCTGGTCCACGCGTTCCATTGCGGTCCCCAGGGCCAGCCGCACGGTCTGTATTTCGCTCGCAATCATGCACATTCCTCCGCAGTAGTCTGGCGCTTGGCCAGGTGGTTGCAATCGCTCATGGCTGCCAGCACATGCTCGTGCGCCCGCGTCAGCAGCTCGGCCCGCAGCAGGGGCTTCGCGGTCTTGATGGCGTCGGTCAGGGCCACGCTCGCCTGGGTAAGGCGCGTCTGCATGCGGTCGAGCCCGTCGAGGCGGCACCTCGCAATCACGTCCCGCGCTCGGCCGAGGTCCACCCAGGCGCAACGCAGCAGCTTGCGCCTGGTGTCGTCAGGCAGGCGCGTCGCGTCCTGCAGGGTGATGTGTACCGAGCCCACCAGCAGCTCCAGCCGCCGAATGTCAGCGTTTTGCGTACTCACGCAGCACCCCCTCGAGTTGACGTTTGGTGGCCCGCTCTTCGCGCCGCCGCCACTTTCTGGCCGGCGTCGCCCGCCGTGACGCGGGTTGCCCCAGCCGGCGGATTGACCGGTCAATGCCCCGCACGGTCATCGGTCAATCGACTGTGGGCACAGCCGTCCCGGCAGGCGCGGTAGAGCCGCACCCGCATGTTGTTGGCGGCCGAAAAGGGCCGGGCCTGGTTGGCCTCGCACTCGGCCAGGGATATTTCGCCCAGCACCGGGCAGATCACGCACTCGGCCAGCCAAGCCCGGCGCACGGCCTCTTCGATGCGCGTGGTGTCGCTCGTCCAGTCGTTGCGGACAATGCGGCTCACCGCGCCCTTGGTGACGCCCAGCTGCGCGCCCACCTTGGCCATGCTGGCCGCCTGGTCGCACTGCACGGCCAGCTCGCGCACCCAATCCGGCAGGTCCGCGCCCCAGGCCGCCTGGGCCTTGGCCAGGGCGGTTTCGCGGGGGATACGGGAGGGGATCATGAGGTCACCCCGCCCAGGTCCATCCACACGATTTCCTTGCGGTTGGGGTCATAGACCGCCTTGGTGCGCAGCACCTGGGGCGGCAGCCCCCCCGTGCGTTTCACCAGCCGGTACACGGCCTTGCCGCCCTTGGGAGAGGCCGGCTTGACAAGGGCCAGGTAGCCGGCGCGATAAAGATGCGAAACGTAATCCTGGGCGTCGGTCTCAAGCACGGGCACGTCTTCCGTTGACGCGGCCAGGGCCAGGTTCCGCGCGGTAAAGGCGCCCAGGCCCGGCATGGTGCGCCACATGCTCTCGCGTTTTGTCGGCGGGCAGGACGTGCCGTCCTTGCGCACCCTCGGCGCTTCGCGGCCGTTGTCCCTGACCAGCCGGTACAGCGCGCGCTTGAACGATCCCGGATTCCCGCCCGGGCTCTCGGTTTCGCCCGCGATCGCCACGAATCCGGCCTTGCGCAGACTGGCGATGTAGTCCGCGACCATGGCGAGGGTCGCTCCGGTCAAGCGAACGAGGTCCTGGGCCACAAACTCCCTGCGCTCGCGCATCACGTCCCAGACGTCCTGGCGGCTTGGCGGGCGTTGCAGCTTGGCCGTGATCACGACCGTCCCCCGGGACGGCCGCTGAACAGCTCGCCGTCGTAGTCGGCCCGGCACAGGGCCGTAGCTCCCCGTGCGGCCGCGTAGTCGCGCACCCGGTCCAGGCTGACGCAGATGCGGCGCGTGCACCCGGCCGCCGCCTCGTGGATGGCCGCAAGCATGTCGTCGGCCAGGTCCACGCCCGGGCAATAGAGGCGCGCCAAGTGCCTGGTGTCGTCAAGGCTGGCCGGCTGGGCGCGCTTCATGTCCAGCATGCGGTTGTGGATGCGCTCCCACTTGCGCAAGGCGCTTGGCATATTTTCTTCGCCGATCAGGATGACTGAGGAGTTCGAACTTTCGTAAATGTCGCGGACAATCTCGATCAGCCCCTTTTGCACAAGGAAGTCGGCCTCATCGATGATGAGCGGCCGGTGGGAGTTGCTTAGTTCCTCGGCGATCTGGTCGACCATGGCGGGCACCGTGCGCTCCTGGTCGATCGACATTTCGCTCAAAATCTGCTCGCAGAGCTTCTTGCGCGTCCAGACCGACTTGATTTGCACGACAAACGCTCGGTACTTGTTGGACGCGTAGGTGGATGCAAAGGTCTTGCCGTAGCCCGAAGGCCCGTAAAAGCAGGCCATGCCCGGCAAATCCGGCGCCCGGTTCATCACGGTCTCCACCAGCCCGGCGAACAGGCTCACGTTGAGCAGGGGCGCGATGGTCTTGTCTTTTGCGACGGTTTGCTGCATCTTGACGTCTCCTTTTTGGTTCGTTTCGGGGCCTCGACCGTGGCAGCGGTCGGGGCCTCACCGTTCATCCGCCAAACATCGCCTCGCCAAAATCTTCGTACAGGCTGGCCTCGGCCCGGTACTCGTTCGATGTCCGGTACCGGGCGAGCCACACAGTCTCTTCAGGCGAAATGTTTTCCCCGGCGTTCAGCCGGCGTTCGAGGCCAAGCGCGCGCCGAAAGCGGTCGCGCTCGGTTTCCCGTTCCGGCTTGAGCGGCAAAACCTTGGCCGTCTCGATCTCCTGGGAGACCCGCTGGTGGAGCACCAGCTCGCTATTGGAGAGCGGCGAAACCTCCAGCACCGGCTTGCCGCCGTTCAACTCAGCCAAAATTTCTTCTTCCTTGCGCTGCACGCGCTCCATGCGGCCCTTGGCCCGGTCTTCGCGCGCCTTTTCGACCACGGATTTGGGGAAATAGTCGTGGACGTTGCCGTTCAGTTCGGCCGTGCAGACCGGGCGCTCGTTCAGGTCGCGAATCCAGACGCGGGAAGGATCGTGAACGTCGTAGCCCACCATGACTTCCTGCCCGTGGTAGGGGGTCAAGGCCCGGCTGAAGTATTCCTCCCCGTTGATCTTGACCCAGCAGCGCTTGACCAGCTTGACGGCATAGGGGCGGAAGAGATCGGCCAGCACCTCGGGCGACTCCATGATGATGTCCGCCTGGGGGGCCAGGGCGTCCCACTGTTCGTTCGGGGACCGGTGGCGCTTTTTGCCCGTGACCTCGTCACGGATCACCGGCAGCGTGGAATGGGGCCGGTCGTTGTACGCCTCGACCCGGCCCGCGACCCAGGCCAGGAACTGCGGCCACTCGATCAGACTCTTGGCCCGACCAAAATCCTTCACTTCCGCCTTGACGCGGTCGAACATCAGCTTTTTAGCCTCACGGTCCATGTCCTTGCCCACAAAGGAAGGCGAGGCCTTGGCTTCGCGTATCCACATGGCCTGGAAGCGCTCGATCACGCCCCTGGCCTGCGAGTTGTAGGGGATGGAGTGTTCGACGCTCGTGCCGATTCTGGCCAAAATGCCAAGGCCCGGGCCGTCCAGCATGTCGTTGCGGAAGCCGGCCCCCCGGTCCGAATAGAAAATTGCGGAGATTCCACCATGCTCGACGCCACAACGTAAGGCGTCCGCGACCAGCAGCGACGATTCGGCCAGGCCCACGCTCCAGCCCACACACTTGCGGGTGGCCAGGTCCAGGATCGAGACGATCTCCGGCCGAAAAGCCCGGCCGTGGTCCGGGTGCTGCACCATCATGTCGGCGGTGTGGCCGTCGCCCGTGTAGACATCCGTGGGCAACAGGTCATCGAAATCGCGCTTGACGTAGGCCTTGAGCCGCTTCAGCTCTCTCGGCCCCATGCGGCCCCGGTTGGCCTCCAACGCGCCGAGGCTCTTGATTGTGCGCTGCACGGTGCGCAATTCGGGCAGCTCGACGCCAGCGGCCACCAGCTTTTCATGGCACCAGGCGATGGATGGCTTCTGCGGCTGGCGATACTCCTTGAGGAAGACCGGCAACCATGTTGGCAGCGGCTTGTACGGCCGCATGCGCGGGGCCAGACCGTCCGGGCCTTGCGTTTGCAGCACGTCCAGCCAGTTGCGCAGGGTCGAGAGGCACAGCGCCCGGCGCTTGCCCTTGCGGGCGTTGGCCGTGACCACGGCCCGGTCCAGGGCTTCGTTGAGGCTCCCCTCGTTTGCCAGGGCCAGGAAGTGTTTCATCGCCTTGGGCATGCCTTCGAGCAGAGACATGCGTTCCAGCTCGCGCAAAATGATGAGTCGTGCGTCGCGCACCTGGCGTTGCCACTTGGTGAGCACCTCGGCCTTGACCGGCGGCAGGGGCACGGGCTCTTGCCGGCGGATGGAGTCCACCGGAGCGACGAGCGGCCCTTCGGCCAGGGCCTCGCGCACGTCGGCGGGCAGGGACGCGAGAGGATACAACCGGCCCCCGCCCCGCACGCGGCCGTCCGCGCTGGGCCAGGCCTCGCGGCCGGCGCGACGGGTGACACTCCGCACTGCGATGCCGAGCACCATAGCGATTTCAGCTGTTGTGTATGTATCCTTCACGATTTCCTACCGCCTGTAGCTCACGCCGCCCGCTGGGATTTCATGTCTTCCGGCAGGTCCAACCACTTCTCCGAGCACCCCAATTCCAACAGGTACGCCAGCACCTTCCGGTGGTTCCGTTGGCCGATGATGGTCTCCCTGACCGGGCTGTAGTTGCGGAGTCCCAGCGCCCGCTGGACGTCCTTCATGCCCATCCCTTTGGAGCGCAGGTGACCACGGATTTTCCAGGCATCCCGGCGCATTCCCGTCTCCATCATGACAGTCCCTCCAACAATTCCTCCTCAAGGCGGCGCTTGGCCTTGGCCTTGGCTTTCTGCTCGATTATCGCGCGGCCATAAGCGGCATATTTGCGGTCCTCGGGGGTCATCACGTCCGCACCCAAGGGCCGCAGCGCCTCCCGCATGGGCCGCAGGTCACCCGTGGCCAGGCAAAAGACGACCACGGCCAACAGGTTTGGCACATGGTCCCGGTCCGCAGGCGACAACCACTTGTCGAGCGTGTCCTTGCTGATGGATTTCGTATTGCCGGCCGTGAGGCGCACCCCGCCGGAAGCGGCCAGGGCGTTGATCTTGTCGACCAGGAGCTTGCGCCCGTCCGGATCGAGCCCGGCGGCTGCGTTCATGGCGGCCCGCACGGCCGGAATCAGCCCGGCCAGCTGTGCGTCGCCCTCGAACAAGCTCATCTGCCTCATCGGTCCCACCCAGCGGGTCGGCGTCAATTTTTGGTGTTCCGATTGACGTTGACCCAGGTTTTCGCGGGCGGTAGACTCAAGGTGTAATTTGGCAATGTTTTTTTGGCACCGCCCGCAGGACTTTCTTGCCCCGTTTTTGGTAGTTGGTCAATTCGTTTTTTGTGTCCAAGTTAAAAAAACGGGAAAAATTTTTTCCAACACTATTTCAATGTGTTGGTAAAAAATGGCGTGTCCGACTTCCTGTCCAACTTCGGGAGGCAAACTTGGACACCCCCTCAACGACAGCCGCACGTCTGAAATTTATTCGCGGTAAGCGAACCCAAGCCGAGTTCGCTCAGGTGGCTGGGATTCACAAAAATACGTTAGGAAGGTATGAACGTGGGGAATCTGAACCGGATTTGGTTGCTGCCAGGCAAATCTGCCTCGCCTTTGGTGTAGAGCCCAAATGGCTTCTATTTGGCGATGGCCCAGTCACCGTAGGCAGCGACCAAACAACGCCTGCCCCCAACGCCACAACGGCCATTGAGCCAGCGGGTGTTGACCCGACGAGCGAGATCAATGCCCTGCGCCAAGAGAACCGGGAACTGCGGGGTGAGAACCGGGAGCTTCGGCAGGAGAACCGGGAACTGCTCAAGCAGAATGCCGACCTACGCGTGGAATTGGCCAGGCTTGAGGCCCGAGCCGCGCCAGACAAGGGCTCTACCGAGGTGATGCAGGATGAATCGGCCAGGAAAATCGCGTAACCAGAAGATGTCTATTGACCATTGTGAGGCGATGAGAATCGTAGCTATCTATGCCTACGGAAATACACGCGAGCTTTCAATAAACAATGCGAATGGATTTCGTATATACGATTGTCGTTTTGCCTGGAGAAGCGGCATGAGGCCTGGGCGCGCTTGTGCAAAAGCAACTGTCGTTTTGGCCTCGGCCTGGGCAAAAACGTGCAAAAGCAACTTTCGCGCGCCCAGGCCGAAAACGCTTTGCCAGGCGCTGGCCAAGTTGGCGCAATCATTGGGCTGGCGTCCCATTAAATCCCACATTCTCCCGACATATCCCGGCTCAGCCTAGAACCAGAACCAAGTGTCGCAAGA
>NZ_BAAHXA010000003.1:0-723469 GCF_054657235.1 Fundidesulfovibrio butyratiphilus | reverse complement strand
GCACGTGATCAGGGCCAAAAACAAGAAGGCCCTGGCCTGGGCCGGCGGAAAGCATCCGGTGCGCCAGGTCAACCATCCGGGCTCGAAGATCCCGGCCCGGCCCTACCTGTTCGGGGCTGACGGCGATCTGCCGCCGGCCTGGCTGCGGGCCGTGTCCGACATCCTGGGAGATTACCTGGCGGAGGGAGCCTGATGGCCAAACGCAGCCTGCACGAAGTCGAAGACGCCATCCTGGCCGCGCTTTCGCCGCTCAAGGCGGCCTTGGGCGTGCGCCTGGTCGCGCCCTACGGCGGCGAGTTGGAGCCGGATCAGATCGCTCAGGCCATGGCCACGTTCCCCGCTCTGCTGGTGATCTACGCCGGGTCGACCACGGAAAGCCACGGCTCGCGCAGTGAGGCCAGCATGACCTGGACCATAGTCATCGGTGACAAATACCAGGGCGACCTGGTCAAGGCCCGGCGCGGCGACGCCACCACGCCGGGCGTGTACCGGCTGCTGGACGCCGTGCGCCAGGCCCTGGAGGGCAAACAACTCCTGCCCGAGCTGTTGCCGGCCGAGAGCCTGGGCGACTGGTCGCTTTTGCAGGCCGGGGGCGTGGCGGTCCATGCGGACCAATACCGCATCCCTCAACCCTACTTCAAATAGAGGAGACGCCACATGGGCGCGCAACAGTTCAAAATCATGGTGGTGCTGGGCAAGCTCCACAATCCGGGCGAGGAGGTCACTCCCCTGGCCACGGACGCCCTGCGGGTCGACGCGGACGTGGAGTGCGCCCCGGACGGCGAAAAAATCGAACGCAACATTGTGTCGCGGACCTTCAGCAAGGAGGGTTCGCGCATCGGGGCCAAGTCCCAGAAGTTCACGATCAAGCACGAGGCCTGCGGGGCCGGCCTGGACGGGACCGGCGCGCCCCTGCCGCCATATTACGACGGCCCGTTGCAGGCCTGCGGCATGGCCCGGGCCGACGGCCTGCTTTTGCTCACGCTCTCCGACCAGGTCGGGACCTGGACCGTGGGCGAGACCATTTCCGGTGGCGACCCCGTTGTCACCGGCGTGGTGCGCTTCGCCTGCGGCGATCTTTTGGTGCTTGAGGCCGGAGCCGGGGAGTTCGCGGCCGCCGACGCCCTCACCGGCGGAACCAGCGCGGCCACGGCCACGGTGGTGGAAGCGGCCAAGACCTTGGAATACACCCCGGTGACCCAGACCATCGCCCAGCAGAAGTGCATGACGTACTTTTTCCACCGCGACGGCGTGCGAAAGAGGCTGCGCGACGCGCGGGGATCGTGGAGCCTGGATTGCCCCTCGGGCCAGATCGCCAAGTTCACGTTTACCTTCCAGGCCGCCTGGCTCGACCCGGCCGACCAGCCCCTGCCCAACCCCACACTCCCGGACATCGTTCCGGCTGTCTTCACCGACGCCCACGCCACGCTCGGCGCGTTTACGCCTGCGTTTACCCAGCTCAAGCTCGATTTGGCCAACGAGGTCAACCCCCGCAAGAACGCCAACGCGGTGAGCGGCATCTCGGAATACTACATCTCCGGCCGCAACCCTACCGGGTCGCTCGACCCGGAAATGGACGATCTGTCCAACTTCAACCCCTACGCCCTGTGGTCCAGCTCGACCCCCAGCGGTTTGGTGGCCCGCATCGGCCAGACCGCCGGCAACCGCCTGATCGTGGCAGTGCCCAAGCTGCGCGTGACCAGCATCAGCGAGCGCGAGCGCAGCGGCCTGGGGGCCTACGATCTGCCCTTCGAGGCCACGCGCGACGTGGCCGGAGACGACGAATTTCGCCTCTATTTCGCCTAACCCAAATCCGAAATCAGGAGACGCACATGCCCTGCAATTTGACCGCCGATCGTCAGGTGCTGGAAATGATCGACTTGGCCGGCGAAGAGTACAAGCTCTACTACCGCCTGCCCACCAACCCCCAGAGGATGGCGTTCAGCGCCTCGCTTTACACGAAGAGTGGCAAAAAAACCGTTATAAAGAGCAACATCTTCGCCGAAGAGGCGGCCCTGGGAAAGAAGCTCGTCACTGGCTTCAGCGAAAGCTACTTCATGGACGGCGACGATTTTATCAGCTCGAACCCGTCCGAGGCGCACTACCGCGCCAACTGGAAAGACCTCTTGGCTGCGGCCCGTCCGTCGGATCTGGCCGCCGTCGCCCGCGCGGCCCTGCGCCCGTCCCAGGTCTCGGCGGGCGACGAAGACGAAATCGACCTCCTGGCCGGGGCCGAAGGCGAGGCCGACGCCGACGCCGAGGAGGCGACCGAAGAGACCGACGCCCCTTTGTCGAGCAGCTCCGAGGCCAGCTCGAACGATGCACCCCCGCAGACCGACGCGACTGTGAACGCCTAAACGGCGACTGGCTAGCCGCCGCCTGCGCTAAATGCCCAAAACGCTCCGGGGCCAAGCCGTCGCAATACCTGGGCTGGCTGCTCGCCCTGCGCCAGTACCAGCTGGGCGGCCTGGCCCTGGAGCCTGACGATCTGCCCCTGTGGATGTGGGCGGATCTCGGCATGGTCAAGGAAATGATCGACAACCACATGGCTGCCGCCCAGCGCGTCAGCCTGTTTTGAGAGGACCCTCCCCGTGGCCGGCGACAACGTCATCAAGCTCACTGTGACCGTAGATCCCACCAACGCCAATCAGGCGTTGGTGGATCTCGGTCAACAGTTAGTAAACGTCGGCGGCAAGGGCGACACCGGAGCCAAAGTCGCCACGGGCGCGCTGTTGGAGATGGCCCGGGCCGCCACCCAAGTGCGGGAGCTGCTGGCGTCTCTCGGCCAGCAGTTGCAGACCGCCGGGCAACAGGCGGCCAGCTTTGGCGGCGCGGCGGCGAGCGTCAAAGAGCTGGGCGCGGCCGCCGGCAGCGCGCGGGAGGCGATTACCGGCCTGGGGCAGCAGACCAAAACGGTCGGAGAGCAGGCCGGGGGCGTGGACAAGGCGTCGGCGAGCGTCAAGGATTTGGGACAGGCCTCAAGGCAGGCAAAGTCCGAAATGGGGGAGTTGACTTCCTCTGTTGACGTTTTGCGAGACGTGCTGGTCGCCCTGGAGCTCGCCAAAGCATTCCGTGAATTCGTATCAGCCATCCGCGACGCCATCCAGGCTGTTGACGACTACCGCGTGGCCACCATCTCCATCGCCGCGAATTTGACCGACATGAACCGGGGCACTGACGCGGAACTGCGCCAAATTTACGCCCAGAACCTGCGTTACGCCGAGGAAACCTACGCCAAAGTCGAAGCCGAAGCGGCCAAACATTTCGCCAGCGGCAGGGAGATCATAGAAGGCTGGCAAATCCTCACCAACAAGGGGATCACCCTCACCAACGATCGCGACATCGAGAACCTTGGCGTCATTATCGACAAGATCAAGTTGATGACGCAAGGGCAATCCTCCTCCCTCCAGATCGCCCAGGAACTGCGCTCGGTAATCACCGGACAGGCCCGAGCCGGCGACCAGCTCGCGATGCTGCTCAGGGACCGTCTGGGGCCTGAATGGGAAAAGCAGCTAAACGACGCCAGGGAGCAGGGCCGGACGCTCGAGTTTTTGCGCGAGCAGTTTGGCGGGCTCGCGGCCGCCCAGGAGGACGTGGGCAATACCATCAACTCCCAAATGTCCACCATGTCCACAACCATGGACCAAATCAAACGGTCCGGGTTTAAGGAAATGTGGCAGGACGTCGCCGGCACCATCACGACCATAAACCGGCTGCTCGCGGAAAACAAAAGGCTAATCGGCTCGGCCATCGCGCGCACCTATGCCGCCTTCAAGGACGCATGGCAGGCCCTGCCGCGAAATTTCTTGCAAATATTAACCCCGGGCTTTGACCAGTGGCCAGGCGGCCCCAACCTGAAAAAACGCCTTGAGCAAGAGAACGCGGCCAGGACAGAGGAGGAGGATCGCAGGCGTTTGGGCGTCGGCGATGCGCAGCCTGTTGTTACCAACAAGCCCCAAGTTTACCCCGACGGCATATCCAAAGACCGCCAGACCGCGCTGGCCAGGCTGGGCGTGGCGTCGGCGGCCTCTACAGTGGAAAAGCGCTTGGCCTCCGTGGACAAGCAGATCGTCAGCGAATGGGAGCAGACCTGGAAGGATTATAAAGGCGGTCTGCTCACTGAAAATGAGTATTGGACCTGGGTCGGTAAATCTAATTCCTTGAGGGCCAATCGCCGGCAAGAGATCCTCGACCGGGATACCCGCAAGGGGGCCTCTGCCGCCACGGCGGGCGCGCGGGCCGACATCAAGGCCTCCGGCGTCCTCCAGAAGATCGAAGACGAGATCGCCGCCTACGAACAGTCGCTGGGGGGCGACCGGCTGGGCGCGGCCATCGCCAAAATCGAGCGGGAGCACAACCAGGCGCTCACGCGCATTCAAGCGGATCTGGTGGGGGCCAAGGGCGGCGTCGAGGCGTTGCACCAGGCCGAAGCTCGTCTCGGCGACCTGAAGGCCCTCAAGATCAAGGCCGCCGAGCTGGCCGAGTACAGCCGTCAGCTCGACGACGCCGCCAAGCACGAATCTTCGCTATACCGCGACACCTACGGCGCTCAGGGTTCGCAGCTCAAGGCTGACTGGCTGCAAGGGTACAAGCAGTACCTCCAGGAGTTGCAGCAAGGTGGCTACGGGACGGATCTGGCCGATCCCCAGAAGATCGCCACCGCCGAGGAGCGCTGGCGGGCGCACGAACAATTCATGCTTGACGAAGATGTGCGTCGCCTGGGCGAAGGCGGCAAGCTGTCTGACGAGTATTGGGACGCCGAGGGCCGCCGCCTGGACGCCCATCTTGATCAGGTCAAGAAGCACGTCAGCGACGAAAATGCCTTCCAGGTGTACGCCAGCCAGCAGCGCTCCGAACTGCGCCGCAAGGAGCTGGAGGCCCGCCTCGGCTACGAAGATGACTTTCTGGGGTACCTCCGCGACTACCTCGCCCTCGAATTCAAAGCCTACCAGGACGAAACCGCTCGCAAGCGGGCCATGTGGCAGGACATGGCCAAGTCCACGGCGGACTACATCCGCCAGGTCGGCGGCGACGTGCAAACAGGCATCGCCGACACCTTGACCAACCTCTGGGAAGGCAACGCGCAGAAGGCCCGCGAAAGTTGGGCCAACATGTGGACCAACCTCGTGCGCGACACCATCCGCTACGTCACAAGCCTCGCCGCGACGCTGGCGAAAAACGCCCTGCTCATGCCCATCGTGGCCAAGGTGGTGGGCACGGATACAAGCGCACTGCAAGGCCTGACCGGCCTGTCCGCCTCGGCGGATCAGGGGCAGACGTCCGGGAGTGGTTTCTCGTTGTCGGACCTGTTCAAAAATGGCGGGTCCGCCAAGACCACTTACGACATGGTCAACACCGGGGGCACGTGGACCCTCAACACTGGCCAGGCCGAAATGTACGAGACCCTGGTGGCGGCCGGCAAGGAGCCGGCCGCAGCTTGGCAGTCGGCCATGAACCTCGGGCAGGCGTCCTCCACGTCCACTCTCTCCAACATCATGAGTGTGGCCGGTCCCGCCCTGGCCAGTGGGGGAATAGGCTATGCCGCCGGCGGATTCATCCGGCCGGACAACCCGACCGCCAGCTACGTCGGAGCCGGGACGGGCCTGCTCGCCGGCGGTGTGGCGTCTGCCACAGGGCTCGGAGCGACCATCGGCGGCGCGCTCGGCATCGGCGCGGGTTTGGCGGCCACGGGCGTAGGCGCGTTGGTGGCCATCCCGGCGGCCCTGTTGGCCGGGGCGCTCACACCCAATACCGAGACCAGCAAGTGGGTCATTCCGGCGGCCAGCAAGCAGGCGCTGATGTTTGTGGATGGCGAGTTGGTGCCATCCAGCTACGGGACTATAACGACCACGTCCCGGGAGATGTTTGGGGACAGCTCCACCCGCCACTCGACGATCTATTCGCCAGCTGACGCGACTATGGCCACTGCGGAGGCAGAGGCTTGGGAAAAGGCCACAGCTGGGCTTACCGACTTCGCCGACGCTTTAGGGCTGTCAGAGGACGCCCTGAAAGCCTCACAAAAGGGTTTTTCGTGGGACGTTACGGCCATCCCCGAAGGACACGAAGCTGAGGTCTACAGAAATTTGGCCAACGCCATGTCGCAGTATAGCCTGACCTCGCTTGGATTGCTGGATCAGGTGCAGGCCGTCGCCGCTCCCGATGAGGCCTGGATTGATACTCTAAGCCGCCTTAGTTCCGCCATGACGTCCATGGACGCTATCGCCAGGGCGACGGGGTACGATTTCGACGGACTGACGCAGGGTCTGACCAAAATCCAGGCCGCCGACTACGTGTCGCAGCTCTCCGATGCTCTGGGATCTATGGACGCGGTACAGACCGCGCTGGGGTTACTGACAAAGCACACCACCGACGACGCCGGCCTGCTCCAGGCCCGTATTGACCAGTCCACCATGCAGGTGGGTCCGGCCCTGGCTCAACTGGGCACCGATGTCGAGGGATTTTGGTCCGCCATGCAGGCGGCTACGACAAATGGCCCCCTCGACCCAGATATTTTTGCGGCTTGGTCCGAGGCCGCCACGCAGGTGGATGCCATTGACACGCTGGCGGACTCGCTCCAGCAGGTCGAGGCCCAGGCGGACCAGACGGCCACGTCCATGCGGCAATTGGGCCTGAGCCTGGAGGCTCGCGCCCTGACCGCCCACGGTCTGGACTGGCAGGCCTCGCAGGTCTCGCTCCTGGCCCAGCAGGAAGCTGAGCTGGCTCAGGCCCGCCAGGCGGGCTACGACGCCGCCACCATGGCCAGGATCGCCGAGGTGCAGGCCCTGGAGACGGCGGCCGCCATCCGCCAACACCAGGAGGAGGTCGACTCCACTCGCTCCAGTCTGCTCTCGCGCATCGCCTCCGCCACGGGCGACACCATGTACGAGATCTACGCCATGGTGGCCTCGCGGTATCAGGATTACGTCGCGCTGGAGCGCGAATATGGCGAGGAAATCGCCGCTCTGTCCAACGATGCCTACAATGCCGAAATCAATGCGAAATTGGCGGCCATGGCCGAATCCAAACGGCTGGCCGAAGAGAGCTTTCGCTACGATATACAGGCCCGCAAATTGGTCCTGGAAGGCCGCGACCACGAGGCCGGCGCGGTCAAACTGCTCGCCCAGCAGGCGCAGGAGTTTCAGTCCGCCGTGGCCTCGGGCCTGGGAGCCATCGACCTCTCCACCGTCCTGGACGTGCAACGCCAGGAGTTGACCAAATATTGGGATGATTTAGTTGACGATCTCCAAGACGCGGCCGACGCCATCCACAAGACCGTAGTAGAATTGCGGGGCGGGGATCAGTCGCCGCTGTTGCCGGACCAAAAATACGCCATCCTGCGGTCGCAATTCGACGCGGACCTGGCCAAGGGCCTGACCGGCGACCGGGACGCCATCAGCGAGGCGCAATCCCTGGCCACGTCGGTGCTGTCCGCCAAGATGGACGCCACCACCGATCCTGCGGAATACACAAAAGTTTTTAATGAGATAACGTCCGCCCTTGGCTTGCTGGCCGAGGCCCTCCTTGGCCAACAGCAGGCGGACACCATCGCCGAGGCCGAGGCCACCTATCAGCAGGCCGTGCAGCAGGCGAGTCAGGTATTTGCCGCCTCGCTGGAGGGCCAGATCACCCAGGCCCTGGCCTACACCGGGGCGGGAGCCGAGGCCGCCTACCACCTCGGCGATACAAATACCCCGGACGGCTCTCCCACGTGGGACGCCTACCTGCGCTCGCACCCTGACCAGAGGACCAACTACCTGTCGTGGTGGCAACAGTCGTACGGCATATCCGGCGATGGGCAGTACGACGCCTGGTCGATCCTGAGCGGCCTGATCTCGCGCGGCATCACTCCGGCTGGCACCGGCGACCTCTACCAGGCCGCCCTCGACGCCCTGGACAACCTCAAGTCCGTGCGGGGGTATGCCACAGGAACCATTACCAGCGGTCCGGAGCTGGCCATGATCGGCGAGGCCGGCACCGAGGCCGTCATCCCAATGCCCAGCGGCCGGGTGCCGGTGCAGCTGCTCGGCGGCTCCAACGCGGCCGTGGTGGCCGCGATCCGCTCCCTGGAAGCCGCCGTCGCGCGACTTACCGACAAGGTGGGCCAGGGCAACGCCGCGATCAGCTCCAACACACGCGACGTTGTGTCGCTGCTCCGCCGGTGCGGCGGCGATGAGGGCGTGATCACCACGCGTGTAGAGGCCGAGGCATGAGAGTCGGAGCCCCCCGCCCGGTGACACTCCTCTCCACCAACGTGCCGGAGGACGATGCGCCCCCCTATGACGAGGCCATCGAGTACGCCACGGACGCCATTGTCATGGTTTTGGCCACGCATCGCCTCTACCAGGCCCTGCGCACCACGGCCGGCGAGTATCCGCCCGACAACCTGGCTGATGACGATCCGGCCTGGTCTGATTTGAGCGCGACCAACGCCCGCGCGTGCGTGGACGAGTTCGTCGGCACACAGACTGTGCATCCCGAGCTGATCGACATAACCATCGACGCCTCGCGGTGCGACGCCCTGGCGCTTTTTGGTGTCGAGGGACGTACGCTTACGCTGGACCTGGCTGTCGGGGAGACGGTGATATTCTCGCGGACATATCAAGTGCTTCAACCGGTTTATACTGTTACAGATTATTTCTTTAGCGACGCACGATTCACCCGGAACTATTTTGTCCCCTTGCTCGTGAGGGCTCAATCCACGTTGCGCATACGCGTTAACGCAGGCGTTGATGGCACGGCAAAGTTGGGGAATATTGTTCCTGTGCTGTCCGCATCTCTTGGGGACACAGAATGGGGAGTTGAAATCGGTTTCCTTTCCTACAGCAAAAAGAACACGGACACATTCGGACGTACATCCCTGAAAAAAGGGGCGAATAGCAACACAGTCAAGTTCACGGCGGAAATTGAATCATCGATGATAAGTTATGTGAACGGAACTCTTAGTTCTCTTGACGGAATAGCCGCTCTCTACGTCGCGCATAATGAGAACGGATTCGAGCCGGAAGCGCTGATAACGTACGGATTCTTTAACGAATTCAGTATTACAATACCAGGCCCTATACTGTCGACCGTTGAATTTACAGTCATTTGTATCATATAGGAGAGTCAATGACGACCATACCAAAGACATCAACGCGTGTAGATGCTCCCAGCAGAGGCAGCGACAACTTCGAGACTGCCATGGCCGCCGCGCTGACGAATTTCGATACCCTGGCTGACGAGATCAACGCCACGGCGTCCGGCATGGACGCCTTCTCGTTGCAACTCGGCTCGCTCTCCAACCTCATCATTGAGGGCTCCGGCCCGCCGGACGCCGACGCGGGCCAGGACGGAAACTTCTACTGGGACACGGCCCCGGACACGTTCGGCGACATCTATTATCGGTCGGCCGGGGTATGGACCAAAAAAGGCCGCGTCGCCGGGGCTACGTCAATCATTCATGCCGCCGACTCCGGCGCTGCCAACGCCTACGTCATGACTCCAACCCCGACGCTAGGCTCCCTTGATCCTGCTAGACTTTACATGTTTCGTGCGGCCCACGCCAATACCGGAGCGAGCACGCTCAATGTCAATGCTCTCGGGGCCAAATATATTACGGACTCGTCCGGGGCCGCTCTCGCAGCCGGAGCTATTGTCTCCGGCCAGCTCGTGCTCGTCGGATATATGGTCGCCACGGACTCATTCATGCTGTTGAGTGGAGGGGGTTCGTCCGGCGTGACCAACGCCGGAGCCTGGACGACCTTCGAGGCCCTTCCCACGCGCACGAACGACGCCACGTTCGCGGTGGCGGACATCGCCGCGAACCAGGCGATTTTCGCGCCCGGGCGCCCGATCCGGTTTCGGCAAAACGACACCACGTCCTGGGTCTACGCCCTGGTCACGGCCTACAACGCGGGCGTGGTAACCATCGCCGGAGCGCCCTACACGTCCACTATCGGAGCCGATTCGGGGCGCGAGATGCACTCCGGCGACATGGCCCGCCTGGTACAGGAAACTGTCGCCTTTGCCGGACGCTTCGCGGCCGTGGCCACCACCCAGGCCATCCAGGATATGCTTTTGCTCCGGTACGTCTGGACGCGCGGCGCGGCGCATTGCGTGGGCTTCCGGGTGCGCCCGCTGGTGGACGATTCCGGCGCAGACCAGCCCCACGTCAACGTCTCGTGCAACGGCGCGCTGGTCGGGACGGCCAACGCGGGTGCCGGCCTGGCCGTGAGCGATGCGGCCTGGACAGCCACCACCACGGACATCTCCGCGGCCAACGCGGCGATTGGATTTGGTCAGCCGCTCGAAGTGGTTATCGACGCGGCCGGGACCAACGACGACGCGCGCGACCTCACCGTAATCGTCAACCTGGTGTTGGAGTAGATTATGGGTGTGATCGTTTCGCCTCCCAGTCAACGCGGGCGCGATCCCTACACCAAGTTGCTCCTGACCGGCGACGCCGTGGCAGACGCGTCCCTGTCGGGCCGGACCCTGACCAACAACGGCGTCACCGTGATGGACGCCACCGGAACGGACAAGCCGGCCGGTGTAGCCAAGTCGCTGTATTTCAACGGAAGCAGCGCGAAGCTGGCAATTCCGTATTCCGACGACTTCAACTTCGGATCTGGCGACTTTACCCTTGACGCATGGGTATGTCCGTACAACTCTCTGCCAAACAACTATTCAATATTACAGCAATACCTTGATAACAGCAATCGGGTTGACTTCATGATCCTTGGAGGGAATTTTCTTAGATGTCAGCATGAAGTCGGCGGGTCGCAGTATTATGCACAAGGATCTTGCGCCGCTCTGGCAGCGAATACGTGGTCGCATCTGGCATGGGTGCGATCTGACGGCGCGATGCGTATATATAAAGATGGGGTGGCCATTACGTTCAGCGCCGATACACTCGCCGGGAGTGAGCCGTTTTCAGTGTCTGATTCTGCCGTGTATCACATAGGCTACTGGACTGTTAGCTCGTATTATTTTCCGGGCCAAATCGCTAACCTGCGCATCTCCAAGGGCATCGCCCGCTGGACGCACGATTTCACGCCGCCACAACGGGCGTACTAGAGGGGGGAGCTATGGATCGTACATATCAGCATCTAATACAGATGGACGGGACGTACCTCGTGCAGGAGGTCCGCGCGGACGGCCTGACGCGCATCGTGGCTGCGGCTCACCCTACCTATCTGGCCTGGCTGGCGGCTGGGGGCGTGGCCGAGGAGGTGGCGTACGTGGTGCCGGAGCCGCTGAGCCTTCCTGACGCGCGTTCGACGCGCAAGGAAGATGTGGCTGCCCTGCGTCGGCAGAAAGTGGACGGAGGAGTCCTGTACCAGGGGGCGCTCATCGGTACGGATGACGACGATCGGGCCACCCTCCAGGGGGCCGAAAGCTATCTGGCAAAGAAGCCTGCGGGCGCGACCGTCAACTGGCGGGCCAAGGGCGGAACGACATGGATCGTCCTGGATCTGGTCGCCGTCCAGGCCCTGGGAGTCGCCGTCGGCGATTTCGTCCAGGCCTGTTTCGACGCCGAAAAGATCCACTGCTCGGCCCTGGACGCCCTGGCCTCGTCCGAAGAGGTATTGGCATATGACATTTCGACAGGCTGGCCGGAGGCCTGAGCGTGCGCATCCTCTCCATAGACGGCGGAGGCATCAGGGGCCTCATCCCAGCCCTTGTCCTGGCCTGTATCGAGCGACTGGCCGGCAAACCCATGCACCAGCTAGTCGACCTGGTCGCCGGAACAAGCACAGGTGGCATCATCGCGGCCGCTGTGGGCGCGGGCATCCCCATGGCCACGGTGGCCAGCCTCTATCTCTACCACGCCCGCTCCATCTTCGCGCGGCCCCTGGCGCACCGTATTGCCTCCCTGGGCGGTCTGGTGGACGAGCAATACCCGGCCGATGCCCTGGAGGACTGCCTCCAGGGCATCTTTGGCGACAAGCGCCTGCGTGACTGCACAATCCCCACGCTCGTCACCAGCTGGGACCTCGGGATGGGGGCAGCCGTCCTGTTCAAGTCGACCAAGGCCCAGACCGACAAGGGCCGGGACTACCTGCTGCGCTCTGTCTGCCGGGCCACCAGCGCCGCCCCCACCTATTTCGAGCCGGCGGTCGTCAAATCGGCGGATGGCGTCATGCGCACCCTGGTCGACGGCGGGGTTTGCGCCAACAACCCAGCCATGGTGGCCCTGATCGAGGCCTACAAACTCGCTCCGCACGCCGACGTGGCCCTGCTCTCGCTGGGCACGGGGGCGCAGCCCTGCGGCGTCGCGCCCAGCGAGGCCAAGAGCTGGGGCCTGATCCGCGCGGCCCGGCCGGTACTCGATCTGCTCATGGCCGGTCCCACGGACATCGTGGACTACCAGTGCCGCACCGTCCTGGCCGACCGCTATCACCGGCTGCAAGCCATTTTGCCCCGCCCCATGGCCATGGACGCCACGGACTCGGACAGCCTGGCCCTGTTGGAGGCTCAGGCCCTGCGCATCACCGAAAGCGACGATTTCGCCAAGGCCCTCGCGGTTTTGGGAGTAGTAAACGCCGACTGACCGGCGTTTACCGAGCTTCTTTGACAACGGCCGCCCCGGCGGCCTTTAGGATGGGATGGAAAGGAAGTGGAGGAGGCGGGGTGCTACCAACACCCCACCGACCCGGCGGGCAAACGCCGGACCACGGCCGTAGCCGCTCCTCCCGCCCAATCGCGCGCGGGCGGTAAACGAGGTAGCAGGCTGCGGCAAGCCATGTAAAGAAAGGGTTTTGAGTTGAAAGGACCATTATGTTGGATCGGCGGCAAGTTTCGCCTGGCGAAACAGATCGTCGCCCGGTTCCCAGAGCATGTGACATATTGCGAGGCTTTTGCTGGCGGCGCTCATGTGCTGTTCCGCAAAGAGCCCTCGAAAGTGGAAATCATCAACGACGCAAACCGCGACCTGGTCTCTCTGTTCCAGGTGTTGCAGAACCACCTGGAAGAGTTCGTGCGCCAGTTCCGCTGGTGCCTGGTCAGCCGGGGCTGGTGGGACGACTGGACCGAACAGCTCAAGGTCGGCGGCCTCACTGACATCCAGCGCGCGGCCCGGTTCTACTATGTGCAGCGGCTGGGATTCGGAGGGAAGGTGTATGGCCGGACGTTTGGCGGCGGACCGACTCAGGGGCCGCGCATCAATCTGCTGCGCCTGGAGGAGGAGCTGTCGGACGTGCATGTCCGTCTGACGCACGTTCGCATCGAGAACCTGCCCTACGGCGAGTTCATCGCGCGCCACGACCGGCCTGAGACACTTTTCTACCTTGATCCTCCCTATTGGGGCGTCGAGAACTACTATGGCAAGGGGTTGTTTGGCCGGGACGATTTTGCGCGCCTGGCGCAGCAACTTGCCGGCCTGCAGGGGAAGTTCCTTCTGTCGCTCAATGACACGCCCGGAGTGCGCGAAACGTTCGGCGCGTTTTCGATCGGCACCCTGGCCACGAAATATAGTTGCGCCAGGACCGAGGCCAAAACCGTGCGGGAGGTGCTGATCAGCAACTACTAGCCGGCCTCACGCGCGGCGTCGCGGAGCGCCTGCACCCCGTCAGGGGGCAGGCGCTTGAGCAACTCCACCACGGTCTCAAGCAGGGCCGGGGCCGGTCGCACGCCGGTGGCCCAACGTGTAACGGACACCGGGGAAACCTTCGCCCCGGTCAGGTGTGTCACAATCCGGCAGAGGTCCACATGGCGCAGGCCGAGGCTGCGCAAGTCGTCAGCGAAAGCCAGGGCCACGTAACCGCCGGCAATAAGATCGCGCACATGCCCGGCCACATCATCCGTCCGGACGATGGCCCCGTTGTAGGTGAGCGCTCTCTGGGCGCTGGCTGTCATCCAGGCGTCCAGCGTGGGTTCAGGTAAAAACGAGGATTGCCAGAGCTGGTGGGCAAGCTCCTCCAGGGAACCGGCCCGAAACCGCTTGCCGTCCAGGGTCACAAACTGCATCGGGTCCTCCTAGGCGGCCAGAACGGCCGCCCGGTTGCGGTAAAAGCGTTCAACGGCCGGGTCAACTCCCCGGTAAACGTGGTCGTCGGCAGCGCCGGCCGTGGGGATTGCGCGGTAGCGCTTCTCGGTTCCTTGCCGGGTAAGCTCGATCCGAACCCCGGCCTGGCGCAACCGGGTAACGGCGGCCCGCAGGGTGTGAGGTTGCCAACCCGTGGCGGCCTGGATCTCGGCGACCGTAGATCCGGCCTGAATCAATTCCCAAAGCAGGCGTTGCGATCCGGTCAGGCGAGCGGGCTGGATTGCCTCAAGGAGTTCCGAGGCCGAGGCTTCCACAAAGGCGTCCAAGAACCGGACCCAATTGATGGCCTTGGGGGCGTTCACCGTGCCGCTGTGCTGGCGAAATTCCACCGTGCCGTGGCGCTGGTAGCTCTGCAAGTTCACCTTGTAGTACCGGGAGCCTTGGGCGGCGACCAACCCGGAAATCGTGGTGGCCTGGCGGAAGGAAGGGGAGGCGACCAGGTCTGCAAGCGTATTGCAATAATGGTTGGAGGCTCCCCGACGGCTGGGGGGCATGAAGGCGTCTATCTCAGCCTCGAACATGGCGTAACGCAGAACGAGGTTCTTGAGGTGGTCGGAGGTGAACCCGCTGGCGTCGAAGTGGATGTGTAGGCCGCAGGTCTTGTTGATGGTGGCCCCGGCGTCGTCCAGGGCGGTTATGACCGTCCGAAGCTCTTCAATACCCGCCTCTCCCTCCAAAACCGGGCTGACCACCTCGAAACCGTCGCGGACCGAAGAATCGGACACGATCTTCCAATGGGAGCGCGCCGTGTGGTTGTAGGCTTCGCGGGTTACGGTTATCCCCACCAGGGTGAGCACCCGTTCGACCCGTTCCTGCGCAATTCCCGCGATCTCAATTTCAACCCCAAAGCGCCGTTCCATCTCGTTTTCTCCTTCCCGCGTTGCGTTGAAAAGACCTTCGCTCTGGTGCGGGGAAGAGTCAACATAAATTAACCAATGGTTAATTTATTTCGGACGAAAAACATGGGGTCTCGCGCACGCGCGTAGCAAGCCAAATGCCAACGCCGCCGGCCCCCCTGCCGGCGGCGTCAAAACTAAATGTCGCGAAATGCAAAACTAAATGTCGCGCTACACAATTGTTAGAATGTCGCAGCTTCAAGGAAGGGAAGTTGTACCACTCTTAGTTTTTTTAATGATTGAATGCTTCATATTTTTCTCCTTGATAATGTTTGAAGTGATATTCAAGTTCAGATCGAAATCGACTTTGATGTTCACAGCAAGCACCGATACGACGATCATATGAGCGATCAACCACTTCCTCAACGTACCCCGGGTCGAACGGGGGGCTTCCCATTGCTTGAAACTGCGACCTCCCAAACTTTTGGTCTTTTACTCGCCCCAGCCCCTAGGACACCTGCGCGATTCTAAAAAATGTGTCCGGGATGTGTCCAGAACGAAAAAAGGACTTAGGGTTTTCCCTAAGTCCTTAATTTTCTTGGCGTCCCCAACCGGATTTGAACCGGTGTTAACGGCGTGAGAGTGGCCGAGCCGACTCAAACACTTACTCAAACACCTTCAAATACTTTGATTTTTGAATGTGCGCCACGAGCAAGAGAGGGGCTGTAGTCGGCCCAGGGTGTGGACCGCGTGTGGACTTTTCACAGGGGAGGAGTGGCCGAGTATGGACACGAAAAATCAAAGACGTCGCTTATGCGATGAAATTATTGACAATAATAGATTGATCCTCGCCGACGAACGAATCCCAAATGGTTCTGATTTCTCGATGAAGGCAAACCATTTGGTTTTGGCTCAATGATCCAGCTGAACCGCATGCGCAGGATCCTGCGCAAAAGACCTGGCATTCATTGCCCCAAAATACTAATATTTCAGATAGAATGACTATTCCTTAGTGTCGACAAGGCTGTAGTTCTCTCTGAGCTTGGCACAGCACCTGTTTACCTTTTGAACGGCATTCTTTGACGGAGCAACTCCATGCAAATATGAATACATAATTGCGTTGTCCAGTGCCTCCCTTAGGCTGGTTGCTGATGTTATCGTTTCAAGGCCAAGGTCCGTTCTTGTTTTACATCTCAAAACGTACGACGGTAGTTTCTTAATTAGGTTTAGCGCAGGATCAAGCCCCCAAAGAGAATATCTGGTCTCGAGTCTACATTTCTCTAGCTCCTCCTTAATGGTTCCCAACTTATTGATTTGCTCGTTGACATCTTGATTTGCTTTGTATTTTTTAATGACGATACTAGACAGGGCGACAATTTGGTAGATTGAGCTTCCAATCTTGCTGTACTTTTCTTCCATTGTCTTGCGATACGCGAGCCTGAGTTCAGACTTTCTTGAAAAGCGAGCATTAATAAATAAGCCGGTCATAGTGAGGAGTGCAACAACTAGAGCCGCAGCAGCTCCGACGCCTGCGGCAACTATTTGACTAATATTGGCAAGATCAGGCATAGTTGAACAACCTGTTGGATGTAAATTAACAGGGGCTTCTGTGGATTTTGTCTTTAGCAGAAAATTTTAAAAATTGATTGAGATTAGGCGCAATGGTTAAATGGGCTGTATGCGCAAGAGGCTGCCAAGCGCGATTAGTTCGCATTTTTCAAACTTGCAAGCAGTGATGCAACGAGGGTTGGTCCCTTTGCCACTTGGTCATTGCCCCCGAGCTCTATATATTTATTGTAAGCAACGTAAAATGATTCTGATATCAACGTATCGCCTATTATAAGATTAGGAATAGCACTCAGCCCCTTTGCAATATCATGGCTACCATTGACGATTTTAATCGCAGCGACCATGGCAACGTAATACTTTATATTTGTTATATCTTTTCGTTGCAATTCGATTGGGCAAGACTGTGGCTTCAAAAAAAGCTCAACAGACTTCATTAGTTTTATTACTTTGAGGTAGGTGTCAATCGGAACGCTTTGTGAAAATATTTTTTCATACTCAACATTTGAGTTTATTAGCGTTGATGGCCTTGCTCGTGCTGAGTCTGGCTTTTTCAATATAATTGCCATCATTGCCTGTGCAAGGTAGGGAATCCCAATGATACTTGATATAGTTTTGCCTTGATTTTTGTAATAATTTTTCTTCCTGTCATAATAGAGGTTGTGAGCCTTTAAGAAGTCCTCGATATTTCTATGGACTTCGTCTGAACTTCTTAGTGACGCAGGGGGTATAGATGTCTGGCTGTTCGTTGCTTTAATAATCCTCTCGCGAGCGTCTTCGTTTTTTTCACATATGATTCTGACAAGTATTTTTCTGTTGTCCTCAGGCTCGGTGCCAGTTTCAGAAAAATAGTTGTAAATTTCGTGAGATGTCTGTAGCCCATTTACAATTTGAGGATCTTCGATTGTGATTGTTTTTCCTGCAGAACTTGCTTTGGGCGTGATGATTGTGACGCCATTGTTTAAGTACCAAAAATCTTCAGACAATTTATTTGATAATGTTGCCCTAATTCCTTGGTTTACGACTACACTGCCCTGATAGTCGCGAACGTTAGCTTCAAATACACTTCGTGCCAACGATCCTCCGTCACAGATGAAGTTGAAATATTTCCCCAAAGATACTAAGCAGATGTAGCTTCCTTTGTCTGTCTGAATAGTACTTTCAGTAAAATCCAAAGACCTCACCTTGGATGGAGTTCTTCTCGATATCTCGATTAACTCTCTTGCTCCTATAAAATGAAAATCAAAATGACACCCACTAAATAGCCTTTGTATATCCGATCCTAGCTTGCCAACCTTTCCGGATACATTTGGATGAACTTCTACTCCATGAGTTATATAATAAAATTCTATATTCAAGCGAGGGAAGCTTGCTGCAAGTGTTTGATATGCTTTGCGGAATATTAGCGCCATTTGCCTTATGTCGTCATTGTATCTTTGAGAGAAATCATCTAGATCATTTCCTAGGTCAAGAAGGTCTTCAGCAGAACTTCTGAATTTATCAATTACAGACTCATTGAATCCAGGTGATGTTTTCGATTGTATGATAACCAAATCGAGCTTGCAGTTTTTTAACTTAGCATTTACCTCGGTGTCTTCCTTTAGCATTTCTCCATTGAGAAAAGTGTAGACTGAGTCTATTCCCCCGTCGAGAGAATCTCCAACGACACCATAAAGCACGTCATCGTATGACAAGTCATAATCTTTAAGAACTTCTGATGCAGAATATATCTCAAAAAATTCTGACTCGCTTAAGCCCTCCTGGGACTCCTCCAGCTTAGACTTGAGAATCTGTTTTAAGATTATCTGGTCGTTCGTCAGCTTTGACATTTAAGACTCCATAAAGCATCGGTGCCGAGGATTAACTTTTTAACGGAATATACAAATTCTCTTGAAAACCCACAAAGACTTCTCGAATTCCAGCCACATTCCCTAACTCAACAACCGCGTCACTGACTGAATGATACTTGAGGTTGAGAAGTGCAGGCAGTTTTTCCTGGTCAAGTTCACTCACCCCTATGGCGACATAGTGATCAAGAACAAAGGATAGGAATTGTTGCTCTTTCGATGAATACTTCGCAAAGATGTGGTCCTTCCTTGATTCCACCCGTTCAGCTCGACTCATCGGGGCCAGGGTGAAAGCGATGTACGCGAGGACGTCGAAGAGGTCACTGTCCTCGGCGTCTATCATCTTGCTCACTTCGGCTAGCTGCTCTCCTCCGAATCCCTTTTCTTCAAGCCCCTGAAGCAAGCGCTTCCTGGTGTCGGGCTTGCTCCAGATGATCCTCAACTCGTCCTCGTCCTTAAAAAGCTCCGGCAGTTGCCCATACAGGCTTTCGATGAACTGCGCTGCGGACATGGGCTTCCCGTCTGGGCTCCAGAAGGTTGTAGCGGTCATGTGCTGGATCATCCGCTCCTTGCCATCCGCCAGCCTGATTTTCGTCCTTACCCTTCTGCCGCATATACAAGGGATGCGACCACACTCGGGGCAAGGCTCAGGCTCACGGACACATTCGCACGGGAGCTTCCCGCAAACGGAGCATTCTTTGGGTGGCTTCACCGGAGAACGCGGTTCAGGTTCAATGGGGTCGCCGTCCCACTCCGGGTCATTGAAGTGCTCATATGCTTTCACAAAGTCGTAGATGGTGAAGTAGTCCTTGCCTTCGAAGAGGCGTGTACCGCGACCCACGATCTGCTTGAACTCGATGATTGAGTTGATGGGACGCATCAGGACAATGTTCCTGACATTTCTCGCATCAACCCCTGTTGAAAGCTTTTGGGAGGTAGTCAGGATGGTGGGGATGGTCTTCTCGTTGTCCTGAAAAACCCGCAACCAACGTTCCCCTTCGGCACCATCATTGGCGGTCACGCGGATGCAGTAGTTTGGGTCGCTATTTTGCTTGATCTGATTGATGCAGTCTCGAACCGTCAGGGCGTGATCCTGGGTTGCGCAGAAAACTATGGTCTTCTGCGTCTGGTCGATCATCTCCATGAAGAGTTTGACCCGATAACGTTCCCGCTCGTCGATCACGATGACCCGGTTGAACTCATTTTCGACGTACCGCTTGCCTTCCTCCACTTCACCTTCAATGAGCTTGTCGTCAGAAGTATACACGTACTCGTCCAGGGTGGTGGCGATTTGCCTGACCTTGAACGGGGTCAGGAAGCCATCGTTGATCCCCTCCTTGAGCGAGTACACGTACACGGGCTCACCGAAGTAGGCGTAGGTGTCGACGTTCCCTTTTCGCTTGGGGGTCGCCGTAAGACCGAGCTGCACCGCTGGCGAGAAATAGGTCATGATTTCACGCCAGTTGCTTTCGTCATTGGCCCCACCACGATGGCATTCGTCGATTATGATGAAATCAAAGAAGTCAGGAGGGTAATCACCGAAGCTAGGGGCAGGATTCCCAGCAGCGTCCGTTCCTGTCATGAAGGTTTGAAAGATGGTGAAGAAGATGCTGCCGTTCTTGGGAACCATCCCCTTCTTTCGGATCGCGTCAGGGGAGATGCGAACCAAGGCATCTTCTGGGAATGCGGAAAAAGCATTGTATGCTTGGTCAGCGAGGATATTCCGATCCGCCAAGAACAGGATACGCGGTCTGCGGCTGGGCTCTCCCTCTGCCTTCCAGTCCTTGAGGTTCCAGCGACTTTGAAAGAGCTTCCAGGCAAGTTGGAAGGCGATGAATGTTTTCCCCGTTCCGGTGGCAAGGGTGAGGAGGATGCGATCCCTCCCTTCCGCGATGGATTCCAGGGCTTGGTTGATGGCATTGTGCTGGTAGTAGCGTGCCTCCCAAGACCCGCCTTTGTCTTCGAAGGGGATGGCTGCGAATCGGTCTCGCCACGTGTTCTTCTGAGCGAATGTGGATTGCCAGAGTTGGTCCGGGGTGGGGTACGAGCTGACATAGCTCTCAGACCCGGTATGCATGTCTATCTGGTAGATGCCTTTCCCATTGGTGGAGAAAGCGAACCGGGCTTGAAGCATGGTCGCGTAGCGCTTGGCTTGTCCAACCCCTTCCGTGTCAGGCAACCCGACCCTCTTGGCTTCGATAACGGCGAGTTTCTGCCCCCGGAACACCAGCACGTAATCGGCGATGTCCTGCTTGCTGCGCTTACCGCCCCCAATGAGCCGACCGTTGGTGATCTTTTCCCGCCTGACTCTACTCCCCTCGACAACACCCCACCCCGCAGCCTTGAGCGCCGGGTCAATCAACTCAGCCCGGGTTTCCGCTTCGTTAAGGTCATGGGGCTTGGTGGGGGGCATCAGTGCTCCAGAGCTTCCGGATTGAAGTCGGTGGTGAGCTCGCCTGAGAAAGCTTTTTGGAGGAGGGATTGTTTTAGTTCGCCAAGCAAAACTGCTTTTCTATTCCCTGTTTCTTTAATGGCAGACGTCGACTGTTTAATTTCTGTGAGTTTGTTCACGATCTCCTGCTGAATGGCTAAGTCAGGAAACGGGACAGTAATTGAGTTCATGGATTTTTGATTGAGCTTTGGCTGTGCCATGCCATTTACATACGGCTCTAATGAGATGGAATTCAAATAAAGCTCAACAAATGCTTGAGTCGACTTGTTCTTGAATCTTAAAACGTGAGCATGGTTATTGACCCAGGATTTCCCAGAAACTGAAAACGCAATTGGGTATGTCCTTGCCAAAAGATTTGCGCCATCTTCTGAAACAAGAAGAATATCTTCATTAAAAATAAAGTCCTTCACGTAATCGACAATACCAGAAGCCCCGTAATAAGGGATTTCACCGGACTCTCTTTTTGACTTTGTTATTGGGATCCTTCGACTGTCGAGATTTTCACATATGTCCTCAAATCTCTTGATGGGCCATCCATGCGCCTTTGCATCAAATGCTTTGCTCAAATGGCTTTCGAACAACTCCCTGGCATTCGCAAGATTATTCTCTGTGTTGGCGATGGCTGTGTCGATGCGCTCAAAGGCTTCGTCCAGGATAGCAACTATGCGTTTTTGCTCTTGGATCGGAGGGATTGTTACATTTACCCTTTTTACAAGATCAATATTTAAATTTCGGACAGTTGACCCTGCAGCAAGTCTATCGAATTGCGAATAAGCCTCATGGGAACCTAGAAAATAGTACAGATAGTCTTGGTCAAATAGACCAGTCTTGTCCTTGAGAACGAGCCATCCGTCATGAATGCACCCGGAGGTTTTCATAATGTATGGCCTGCCAAAGCTCATGGAGTTGGAAAGTATAAAATCACCATCTACAACAACTCTTGAGCGCTTTGATCCTTCTGGTTTAATTTTTTCTTTTGTTTCGAAAATATATTTAGAACTAGCAGTGGCATCTGAAATTTTTATCCAATTGATACCATCTTCGTCGTCAGTTAAATATTTCTGAATGGGACGGGGAGACCCCCCACGTGCAATTTCACAAAGATCACCTAAGGTTTTAATTTGCCAAGTTGCAGGGTAACTCACAGCATCCCCCTAATCTCTTGAAGCAGTTCCGCACTCTCCGCATCCAGCGCAGCTATCTCATCCAGAATCTCCATCGGATCGCGCAAAGGAGCTTCCTCGGGGGCATTGGGGTTCTTTACTGAGAGGTCGAAAGTCGTCCTGTCCACATCCTTAACGTCCACGGTCCAGGACTTCTCGGAGTCCGCAAAGGTCGCTTGCAAATTCACGAACTCGGCCAAGTCGTTGTCGCTCAGGGCGGTGGTCTTGCCCATCTTCCTGCCTGGATCGAGCTTATAATACCAAGTCTTCCGTGTTGGTGCTCCCTTCTGGAAGAAGAGCACTACCGTCTTCACACCTGCCCCGAGGAACGTGCCGCCGGGACAGTCTAGAATGGTGAACAGGTTGCAGCTCTGGAGCATTTCCTGCCGCAAGGCTCGGGAGGCGTTGTCCGAGTTGGACAGAAAGGTGTTCTTGATGACCACTGCCGCCCTGCCGCCCGCCTTAAGATACTTGATGAAGTGTTGAAGGAAGAGGAAGGCTGTCTCCCCCGTCTTGATCGGGAAGTTCTGCTGAATTTCCCCGCGCTCCTTTCCGCCGAAAGGAGGGTTGGCCAGGATGATGTCGAAGCGGTCCTTCTCCTGCACGTCGGCGAGGTTTTCCGCCAGGGAATTGGTGTGGATGATGTTGGGCGCTTCAATCCCGTGCAGGATCATGTTCATGATGGCGATGACGTAAGCGAGGCTCTTCTTCTCTTTCCCGTAGAAGGTGGAGGTCTGGAGCGTCCGAAGCTGGTCCACCGTCAGGGTCGAGCCGTTGCCATTATCGCTCGTCTTATCTTCTGGCCCATAGCGCAGGTAATCGAAAGCTTCGCATAAGAACCCAGCCGACCCGCATGCACCATCGTAAATGGTCTCGCCGATCTTGGGCTTGATGACTCGGACCATGGCCCGAATGAGAGGTCGTGGCGTGTAGTACTCGCCGCCGTTTCTCCCGGCATTGCCCATGTTCTTGATCTTGGCTTCGTACAGGTGGGACAGCTCGTGCTTTTCCTTTTGTGACCGGAAGCGGAGCTGGTCCACAAGCTCCAGGGCATCCCGCAAGGAGTAGCCGCTCTGGAACTTGCTCTTTATCTCGCCGAAAATCTCACCAATCTTGTACTCGATGGTGTCTGGGGAGGTGGCCCGCTCCTTGAAGCCCCTGAGATAGGGGAAAAGCTCGTAGTTTACGAAGGCGATGAGGTCGTCGCCGGTCAGGGCAGTATCGTGGTCGAAGCTGCCATCTGCTTTCTTGGGTGCCGCCCATTTGGACCAGCGGTGCGGTTCGTCGATGATGAAGGAATAGCTCTTGCCAAGAAGCTCCGCTTCCATGGCGCGTTCGGCTTCCAGGTCATCAAGATATTTCAGGAAGAGCATCCACGAGGACTGCTCAGTGTAATCCAACTCCGATGAACACCCGGCTTCCTTCCAGAGTACATCATCAATGTTCTTGAAAGTTTGCTCGAACATATCGCCTTTGGCTGGGCTGGCCCGTCTTTTCGCGTGGCCTCCCAAGCTGTCTTGAAGAGTTCACAATCTCGACTTGTTATGTCGTGATCTATATGAATTGAAACCGTTGACAAATACTCTGACCCTGCCGGGTTTACAAGGGCTGGTGGTTCTCATCGAAGGATTTGCCGCCTTCTGTCTCCTGGGAATCCTGCCCCGCCTCCTGCTCATCTCAACCCGAACCCCATGCGCAGGATCCTGCGCAAATTGACGTGTTAATCAATTATGTTCTCGCCGGGATTTCCCGTCGACTGTTTCTCTTGCTGCTCCCTCTGGTGAAACACCACTCCTACCCTCTCGATATGCTCTTTCAGCCACTCATGGGTAATCTGGCGGAACAGAGAGAGGTCTATCTGATAAGGGAGCAGTAAATCGTCCAACTCCTCGGCGATAACGCCAAGCTCCTTGAAAGTGAGGTCGTCTCCATGAAGGGTGAGATCAATGTCCGAACCGGGCTTGTAATTGCCTTTGGCTCGTGAACCATACAGCACTGCCTTTTCAATGGACGGATGCAAGGCAAACACACCGCGTATTTTGTTAACTGTTTGTTCACTAAGTCCGTAACACATTTATTCATCTTCGCCTTTCTCGGCGATCATCGCGAACGTTTCGGCAAACTGCTCAAAGGCGGGATAAAAGCGCGTCAAAATATTCTCGACGATCTCCTCAGCCGTTTTGATATTGTATGTATGAGGGCTGAGGTTGCGGGCTTTGATCATATCCATCCACGCTTCGCCGTCTTTAAGCAGACCATTCTTGAAAGCTTCTCGCGTGGCCCCTTTTGAACCGATGATGCCTGAAACTCCCGCATCTTCCAGATAGTCCTTCAGTACGTTCCAGGCTAGTTCATGAGTGAACTCGAACCCCTGCACCAGTCCTTGCTGCTCCAATTCAGACAAATCACGCTTCTCCGCCAATTCCACTCCGCGACCCAAGGTTTGCATTGCCCGGAGGTAGTTGTCGAAACGCTGCTTCCAGCGGATATCTTCTCTCATGGCTCACTCACGTCGATGATGTAGGAATAGCTTTTACCAAGAATCTTTGCCCCATAGCGCGTTCGGTTTCCAACTTGTCGAGATATTTCAGGAAGAGCATCCACGAGGACTGCATATCACTCCATTAAGAGGGCAACCTTGACCCGCCTCCTGCTCGTCTCAACCCGAACCCCATGCGCAGGATCCTGCGCTTCCGGTTTCACCGAAATCAGGAGCTGGTCTCAGACTCTCCCTGTTCCCCGCACCCGCCAGAACCCTCGCTTCACGTGTCTTCGCCATAGACCTGATCTAGTCGAACCGCCTATCACTCAGCAATGCTAATTTATTGAATTCAAATCGCGTTCAACTCTCTGACATGCTTCCAGATAGTCACGCTTCTTTTCGAATGAGACTGTGTCTGGCCCTTCGTGAACAAGTTGATTCCTGATTGATGCTATGAATCTAATGGATTTAACTGAGCTTTCAGGTAGCTCGCTTTCAATGCTAGACACTTTCTCATGAAGACCTTTCCCGACGGCACCTTTGTCTTCAAGCAAGCTTTCAATGTTTGAAGAAGATCGTATGAGGTTGTCGAGTGATATGTCTTGATTATTAAAGCTCGCAACTCCTGCTGCGAATCCGCCAAACAATGCACCTACAGCGGAAGCAACTTCTTTTGCTTTTGATGGCTGGCTGCCGTTATTGCCCTGATTATTTGACGTAGCGGGAACTGGCTTGACCTTATTCTTGTGGGCTTCATAATAAGCTTGCTGAGGCGAGAGATTCCCTGGCAGCTTTGGTTTTTGACTGCCATTTGAACTAGACGAGAGTGCGTCATATCCTTTCTTTACAGCGACAGCAGCAACAAATGTGGCTGCGACAGCTCCTGTTGTTTTAACCCATTGCTTCACCTTTCTTGTCTTTATCTGTTTGCCGTTCGGGCCAGATTCATATTCAATGACTTCTTCAGAGACGAAATTGACAGCTTTGTCTTTGGCTGCACCTGCCACTTCCTTCAGCTTCTTGATATTGTCTTTGAATCCCATGTCGCTCTCCACCGGCTTGAAGTTCTGACTTTTCAAGACAAGAGACGTCGTCTGTTGAATATACTACATGAACGAGTGATGTCCCAGATGCAGTGTCAATTGTTGTGACCACTGTCGTCGTTGTCTATGAATCTCTGTCAAATAATTTTAATTTTAAGCAAACATTATTTGGATTATATTCTATGAAAAATTCTTTTGATGACGTTTTTGTATCTGCTTTGTCCAGTGTCGTCTTCATGGCAGCGTCGTCGTCACTATTGTGATAGGGGGTGGGGTGCAAAGGCACCCACCCCTAAATATATAAGCGATTTTGCCTTTGCTTTTAAAATAAAATCAATATGTTACCACCGTCAGAGCGATTTTGCCTTTGCCTTTGAAATCTCAAAGTAACCATATGAAATCTTTAGAGGATTTAAGGCACAATAATTTTTGACGTCAATTGCCGATGTTGCCTTTGACGGAAATTCCCCAAGGGTCCGTCTCTTTGCTGGTTTAGAATGAATATCCTTTGCTCTTGCTACCTTTAATGGGATTCTCCTTGATCAAACCCGCTGCGACTGCTTCATCAATACGCTTGCCAGCAGTGTTCGGAGCGATTTGCTTTCCTTGGTTCTGGGCGCTGTACAAGTCCTGAATCTCTTTCTTGAACTTGTCTTTTGAATTAACAGTTCCACCAAGCTTATGAAGAGCCTGCACAGCTATCTGTCCTGCTCCTGAAGCTGATGATGAAGACGTCAAGGGACGGAACCTCAGGTGGTGAAGCTCAAGGTCAAGGCTTCCCTGAAGGGCAAGGTTCCTGGCTTTCTTATGGGTCAGGGCAAAACGCTTCTGGTTCTTGTTATATGTCAGCTCCCAGGTGTTCGGTGACCAGTCGCCGATGGCGCTGGCTCCTCTTCCGCCTCCAGGTCCCGACTCACTGGTGAACTTCCCGTGGTGGTGGATCAGGAGTGGTGAGGCTCCAAGGCTCTCAGTGAAAACCGCTACCTGATCGAGCAAGCGGCGCATCTGGTCATTTGAGTTCTCATCTTGTCCATGGAAGCTGATCAGCGGGTCAAGGATGATGATGTCCGTCTGATGCGCTTCGACAGCCCTCTGAATCGCATCCAAGAACGACTGGCTCATCATGTCGCCAATTGACCGAATGTCGTTGTTCACTCCAAGAAAGAATATCCCATCCTGGAGAAGTTGGTCGGCTATTTGATAGCCAGATTTTGGCGACCTGACCTCTACAAATCGCTGTTTCATCCCGACGAACGTATTCTCTGACTGGACGAAAAGAACCTTGTGCGGCGCTGGCTTCACATTGAAAGTGCCCAGAAATCCTTGCGCAGGAGGAGAAATCAAATCCATGGCAATTTGAAGTGTCATGATTGATTTTCCAGAACCACCAGGACCAGTAATCAACAAAGGCTCGCCTTTGGGCCAGAAGTTGTCGATGAAATAATCAAATTGGATGTTCTTGTTTACTACATCCATGGCATTGAAGACGCAGTAATTGACCTTGGGTGCTTGATTCCCAGACGGAGCAAAAGGATTGCCAGGAACAGGGGCATTGGTTTTTGCCGAGGCAATATGTTGTTTTGCCTGCTCCAGTTCTCGTTCAAGCCACTGGTAACCAGATTCTTTTGCTTTCTCGCCTATTGGGTACGAATCATAAATGCTGAGAATGGTCTTTTCATCGACGTTCGCACTTAACAACCCGACAAGGACAGCCATTGAAGGTTCCGATCTTTGCCCCTTGGGGAACGGCGTCAGGATCATTTGCTTGATTTCTTCAGAAACAGGGAGGTTGGCAACGAACTGATCGCTGGGCTGGGGAGTCGCTGAACTCTGAGTCATTATCGGAACCTCGGTCGCTTCATTCGTCAGGGAAGGAGCGGCATTATCTGCCTGAACGGACTTGTGGAGGGTATAGTTCAGAAGCCATGAGGGCGCTTCAGCAACTTCAGCAAGATTGGATATGACGTAGGGCATCCGCGTCTCAGGGTGGAGTGAGCCGGGGCAAAGGACCTGTCCTCCCTGGCCCCTGATGTCGAATACGCCTCTGACGGAGCGATTCCCGTAGCTTTTACCATCTTGAGGATACTGGAAGTAGTAGTGGTATCGCTCGCCGGTGCCGCCAGTCTTGATCGTCAACGTCGCTGGAAGCTCGTTCAGTTTATGGGTGGCAAGCCATTCCTGGAATTTGTCCATGTCGTCGATGTCCAGGACAAGGACGCCGCTGGCTGGGCCACAGGCGATGCCCGCTCTCTCTTGGAAGAAGTCGGAAGTGGCGAATGGTCTTCTTTGGTGGCACCACTGGCTCCAGCTGTTCTCGACAGGAGCTTTGAACTCTCGGGAAGATTGTCCTTGAGCAGGAAATCCACCCTTCAAGGGGATCAGTGAGAACCGTTGGGATAGGAACTCGAAAATTTTCATGCGTGTCGCGTCGTCAACCGGCTCCGACTGCTGCATGAATCCGATAAGTTGGTCCGCCGAGTAATCCATCCACAGCTCCAAGGGCACGCTACGACTGAAATTGACGAGACATAGCCAACATTATTCCTGCCTTAGATAGCCCGTGCCCGCGCCCGTGGTCAAACCAAGTTTTGATCACTGGATCAAACCGCATGCGCAGGATCCTGCGCTTCCAGTTTTCATACTCCTCCCGTGACCAACCCGCCTGCCCCAGGCTACCCTTTCTTCCTCCCCTAACACCTTCCAATAAGAGGAGGGAAGGATGGCTACGGACTATGTAAGCCTAGACAGCGTACAGATTGCCGACGTTAGAGCGATCCTCGTCGACGCATGTTCAGCAACGACGCTTAACAGAGTCATTATGGTAATAAAGTCAAATCGACCAAGCATCAACTTCATTGCTCTGACACTGTGCGTGGTATCTTGGTTGAGGGCTTCTCAGCGAGATGATCAACGGAGTCATCATATCCATTAAGTGGTTTTGCATGAAGGCGACCAGTAGCCCCCGTAGTCTGAAAAATCGAAGGAGTTGCCATGTCTGACGAATCCTGGCCCATCATATTCAGTTACTCACGCGCTCAGGCAATTGAGGACGGTGTTTTGATCGACGTCACCGCCGAGGCGAAATCATACGGGTTCAAGCTGCCTTTTGTCATCGGCGACAACTTGTTCAATCGCTACGTAGCACCACCACCGGAGCTGGAAGGGGAGGGGCAGTCGCTAGCGGGACGCCTGCACGATTTGATGACCCTTGCTGCGGTGTCGGCGCGGACGGGACTTCAACAGGATCGAGTCGAATTTGAGGTGCTGTTTCTGATGAAGCCGGGGAGGCACGAAAAGGTTCGGTGCATCCTCCATGTTGGTCCTGGCGATCATGGTGAACCAGTCCTGACGTTGTGCTTGCCGGAGGACCTGTGAACGTCGTGGAGGGCGAGGGCGGACAGGAAAGGCAGGATAGCCTGGATCAATTTGACGTGCTTGTTGAGCACTTCCGGCCCATCGAAAAGCTTTTCCAGTTGATGGGGGCTGTTGCCCCGGATGCCTTCGGAGGAGCTTCGCTGGTTAGGGGCTGCTCGGAAATCGGGCTGAACCTGTCGGCGCAGTTTCGGGAGAAGCTGGAGTGCGTTCTTCGAAGGGCCGAAGACGGATGATGGTTGCTGTGATGAAGGCTCCACTTCGTCACTTCTGGATCAAGACCCTGGCCATCGTCAGGACTGCCCGCACCTGCTCTTCGGACGCCCCGGCGAGAAGCTGTTCCAGCTCATTCTGGACCTGCTCTTTGGTCAACCCCACGTCCCCCACGTCAAAGAGGACGGTCAGGTCTTCTTCCAGCGCAGCAGATAGCCGCTCAATGTTCACCAAGGTCGGATTCCCCCTGCCGCGCTCAATTTCTCCTACGCTTTGTAGGGACAATCCTGCCCGTTCGGCAAGTTGCTCCTGGGTCATGTCCTTCGCCCTGCGAAGGGACCGCATGCGCTTGCCAAAAACCTTAAGAATCTCGCCCATGGGACCATCCTTTTCGGACAGTCTAGGACCATCAACCCAGCTGAATAAGCAAGCAAGGCATGTATATTGCTGCTGATTGTAAACTAAACTTTATATAGCGCAAATTTTGCCGTGTTTGATGGCGGTTTTTCCCGTGGGGAGAGCCACTTGGGAAAGTGGATACGCAAGAATTGGGCTTGATGCCCCGGCGAACCAGGAAGGAGTTGCCGGACCATGGCGTTGACCATCAACCAGAATCTGATGGCGATGAACACCGCCAGAAATTTGAACACCGCGTACGGGGGGATTGCGACCTCAACGCGGCGTTTGTCGTCTGGCTTGAGGATCGGGACCGCCGCAGACGATGCCGCTGGGCTGGCGATTCGCGAGATGATGCGTTCGGATATTAGCACCATCAACCAAGGGGTCAGGAACGCCAATGACGCCATTTCGATGATCCAGACCGCTGATGGAGCGCTCCAGGTCATCGACGAGAAGTTGATCAGGATGAAGGAGCTTGCAGAACAAGCGGCGACAGGAACATACACTCAAGAACAACGATTAATTATTCATTCAGAATACCAAGCCATGGCTATGGAGATTCAAAGAATTTCAAATGCAACTGACTTTAATGGGGTCAAGCTATTAGATGGATCTTTGTCTGGCCTACATGATGGCAGTGGACTTGAGTCAACAGGTCAAATGAAAGTGCATTTTGGCACAGGGAATTCATCTGCGGAGGATTATTACTACGTAAACATAAACAGCTCAAAGATTGAGTCTTTGTTTGATCCTGATGGAATGGCAATCGGTAAGTTCGACGAAGGAAAGCCAATGTTTCTTGAGGCAACTTCGCAGGATTTGCGATTAAACACTACGACTGCTAACGATCAAACAGAACCAAAGATTGCAGGGCTAGAAAATGGCAATATGGTTTCCGTTTGGGTTTCTTCGAGCCAAGACGGATCAGGTGATGGAATTTTTGGACAAATAATCGACCAGGACGGGAATAAGGTCGGAAATGAGTTTCAGGTTAATACATTTACAAATGGCAACCAAAGCGAACCCAGTGTTGCAGCTCGCGACGATGGTGGGTTTGTAGTTTCATGGACATCGGCTAATCAGGATGGGTCAGGGACAGGGGTTTACGCTCAATTATACGATATGAATGGACGCAAGATCAATTCTGAGTTTCAAGTCAACTCTACTACAGCGAACAATCAGTATAGATCGAACACCGTTGGAGCAGATGGCGGTGGTTTTTTTACCACGTGGACATCGACTGGACAGGATGGGTCTTTAGACGGGATATACGGCAAGATGTTTGATGCTGAAGGGAATTCACTTACGTCGGAGTTCAGGATCAATACTACAACAAATCTTGATCAAAGATATCCTGCGACTGCCAGGCTAGAAGATGGAAACTATGCTGTGTCTTGGTTTTCTCCAGACGGTTCAAACTGGGGTATATATGGACAGATTGTAGATAGAAATGGTAATTTTATTGGGTCTGAGTACAGAATAAATACGACAACCACATGGTTGCAGAATTTTCAGTCAACAACGTCCCTAGGTGATGGCAAGTTTGTTGTTGCCTGGAACAACCAGCCCTCGTCTGCGTCGCCAGAGTTTCATCCGACTGCACAGATTTTCAATGCAGATGGAACAAAATTTGGAGCAGAGTTTAACGTCAATACTACATACATGTCTAATCAAATGTGGCCAAGGCTCGCAAGGGTAAATGATACCGGATTTGTAGTGACATGGGGCGCTGTCGGGCAAGACGGATCAGGCTGGGGGACATTTGGCCAAATGTATGACAACAACGGGGCAAAGGTCGGAAACGAATTTCGAGTCAACAAAGTGGTTGCCAATGATCAATATGTAACGGATGTAACTTCATTAAAAGGCGGAGGCTTTGCCGTTGCATATCAGTCTGATGATGGATCCGTTGATCCGTCCGCAGTAGGCGCTTTGGCAACGATATATACACCAGTTGTCGATATTCAGACGCAGGGAAGGGCTCAGAAAAGCCTTGACGTGCTCAACAGTGTGATTGTTCAGAAAGATAAAATTCGCGCAGCGTTGGGTGCTACACAGAATCGCTTATCTAACACGATCCAGAACCTGGAAATCCAGGCTGAAAATCTCCAGGCTGCCGAGTCGCAAATATCAGATGTGGACGTTGCCCAGGAGATGACGACCATGGTCACGAACCAAATCCTTGCGCAGTCTGCGACAGCCATGCTGGCCCAGGCAAACTCCTTGCCCAAGATGGCGCTTCAGTTGATCCAAGGGTAGCCACTGTCACGTGGACTGCTTCGCAGCCCCTGCTCAGTGGGCATCTTGCCTGACGCCAGTCCAAGGAAAGACGTAGACCCTGCCTGTAAGAGAACAAAGGGGGCGGGAATCAACCCTTCCCCCTTCGCCACCTTGGGCTTCCTGCCCTGTCTCCCACCCCCCGTCTTCCCCCTGGCCCCCGGATTCGCGCGGGACAACCCCTTCCTGGGATTGGGGGGTGGTCCTGGGGTTTGGGTATCCCCCCTTGGGCAAAATCGCAGGAAATCGCAGGTATGGCCCAACGTCCGTTTTCAGTGTCCCCCGTCTGGTCAGCGATTCGATAGAGGCTATGACCGCATGCGCAGTATCCTGCGCTTCTGGATTCAGTTGGCGGCGACTCCCCAGAGCCAGCCTGGGTTGTCGCTCAGAGGCGCTTTTGCTACGTCTGGACCATGCCCAAGAAGTCTAACGAGAAAAAAGTTCTTCGCTTTGACTCCCACAGGATCAGGAGCGTCGCCTTTTGGTTTTGGGAGTATCAAAGGAGGAACCCTGCCTATCGCCATTTCTCCCATGTCATTGAAAATTATAGGGCTTACTTCGATGAGCTTGGCGAGTTGGAGGTCATCGAGTCAGAGGAGGGTTGCAAGGGGTTCAATTCAGACTCGATTGACATGGAGGACCCCAATCCGAAGAACCATCCTTATGCTCTGTACCTTGAGGAACGATATGAAGCGAAAGCTCGCATCGCTTTTTACAGACTGTCGTGTCTGGAAGAAGCAGTGCGACGGCGCTTTCATAGGCTTTATCGCAATGCCTACATTGGTTTGGACACAGAAGAGGCTCTTGATGTCATCCTCAAAGGGAAACCCGTTAAATTTGAAAGCAAAAATCACGCCGACATCAATGCTTTGCTTCGTTCGTATTACAAGTGGGCGATGAGCATAGATGATGACGCTCCTAATCATTACATGTCAGACCTGGACAAGACGTCTGGCATCCTGCTGGACCACAAGCAAGCACTTAAAGACCCTGAGCAGGTTATGCTCGAACTTCATGCCGTTAAAATATTCAATGCCACAATCGACAGCATTTTTTCGAGAAAGCGCATAAGCGATGAAACCCTGGAAGCGGTTTACAAGCTCTGTCTTTCTGGTGATCACATCGTAAGCGCTGATGTGACTCGACTGATTCTTTTGTGGATGTGGGACAAGGCCCATGAAGATGATGAAGATAATCCTTTAGACTTTGATGAAGTTCATGATCTGCTCAAAAAAGCAATTCCCTTGAAACACAGACATAATGACAAGATAGCCACTCTCCTTCAGAAGAGGCAGAGACTTTTCGAATACTATGAAAATCTCTGCATCAAGATTGATACCATGAACCCCCTTTGCACCATGCAAAACGGGAAGCAACTCCCCCCGATAAAAGACGTCCTCAGCCTTTGAGGCTTCTCCTCCCGCTCCAAACCCCGCCTTCGACCTGTCTGAAAACTTCCCTCAGATTTTCTCAGATATCTATCTGATCTTTTTGGCTTTCTGAGAGACAAAAGGTGTCTGGACCTCTTGTCCACAGCCCAAAGTGGGCCTCGCATAGACCATTATCCAAGAGCAACGGCGCAATGGGGTCGGTCACAGGGACCGCCTCCCCAAAGAGCCACCTCCCCCGACAGGGGGCAGTCTTGGAGGATACTATGAGCAACGACAATAAGCCGAACATCTCCGTCACCGGCGGTCCTGGCAAACCCCACAATTCGAATGGCAACAGCTCCACCAGCTCGACTGGCGGTACGGGGGGCATGGGTTTCACCGGCGGAACAGGAGCATCCGGTTTCGGTGGCGGGCTTGGCGGGGAAATCAGCTCGATCCTGAATATTGAAGAAGGCGTTGACACCTTTGCCTGGAAGGTTGCTGGCACCGGACTCTACGGAGCCACCGGTGGGGTGGGGCAGCACGGCCCCCTCGACGAGACCCTCAAGGACAGCAACTCTCTGTCAACCATGGGCAAGCTGTTCTCTGACAAGATCAACAAGATCGATAGCATCGACGAGATCCTTGAGGACATCAACCAGTGCCAGACCACGCTCGATCTTGTCATGAACAAAACCAACGCGATCAATGCGTTCTACGCGTTCATGCAGGGCAAGCGCCTTCTCAGGCTCAAGGCTCTCCGCACCCAGGAAAATAGCAATGACTGGCAAACTTGGATTCTCACCAAGCTGCCCAACATCAAGAAGAGGAGTCGGGAGAAGTACATGAATTTGGCCGGGGTGCCCATGGTGGAAACGCACCTCGAATTTGGCGTCGAGCGTTTGGCGGAGTTCGGCTCCTTTTTTGCCTCGAAGAGCCAAGCGGAACGGAATGCGATGGGTCTCGATCCGCTGAAGTCCTACTTGGAGGGCGAGGATTTTGACTTGGAGGAGGCCTCGTATGATGAGCGCGTCCTTCGGTTCAATGCCATTCTTGAAGTCAAGGCGCTGAATCGCCTGAACCTTGAGTTCCCTTTGGACGTGATGGTTTCATTCCTGCGAAAGGAAACCGCCCTGACCAGCAAGGAACGCAAGCACTTGGTGAAGCTGGGCAAGGATGAGGCGGTCAGGCTCTTGGAAAGTATTATCGCTGGCGATTTGGAGCGCAAGGACTTCATCGGAGCCCCTGATAATTCCGACACAAACAGCCAGGGCTCCTCTGCAGATGCCAGTTCTGGCAATGCTTCTTCAGGTCCGAACATCGAGCAACAGGTTCTCACACTCTACAACTCGCTGGAATCGATAGCCACCCAGGGAATCAAGCTGGATAGCACGGTCGACCGCGATCATCTGATCAAGCTCAGAGATTACATCGACCGCCTGCTGACGGTGGGCCATGATGTCCAGGATGTTCAGAGCGTCCAGGAAGTTGCTGCCTAGCCCCCAAGGACTGACAAGGCCCCTCTGGAATCTGCCGGAGGGGCCATAAGGAGCGCTCAATGAAACTTGTTCCGCACCTCCGCTTCAGAGAAGATGACCGTGAAGAGCCAAGTCTGTTCTCGTTTTTAGACGAGGCGAAATTGATGCCCCTTCGTCATGAGTACAACAGGCGTGTCAATGAGGCGATGCAGTTTCACAACTTGAAGAAGGTCGGCATTCATGTGCCATTCGAAATAGTCCGCGCATTCCTGCAGGTTGAAGGGAATCTTACGGACGAGGAAATGCGCTACCTGGATAGTCTTTCTCTCGCGGCCCCGGATGCGCCAGCCAAACTGCTCCAGCGTGTCATCTCAGGGGAAATCACAAGGGAATGTATGCGTGGCGTCTTAGAAGAAGGCGAGCCATATTCCTCGAAATAGTGTCATTAACAACAAGCCAAGGTTCCTCCTGGATTACCAGGAGGAGCCATCCCCCAGGAGAACACCCCATGAAGATATTCCTTTCTTCTTTAAGTATCCCCGTAATTAAGCGGCTGCACAAGATCAACCCGAACTTGAAGCCCAACGTTCTCGTCACCTTCTACGGACTCCAACGTCCTAGGGACTACACCATTACTTACAGGAGCATGATCAATGAGTTAATCCTTGACTGTGGCGCTTTCAGTATCAATAACAACAAGAAGCTCGGCGTTCAGTCTCGCTTGATCGAAAGCGACAAGCTATTCTTCAAATATCGAGACTATACGAAGCTTGCGCAAGGCAGATACGACTTTTTGTTCAGTTTCGACGACGACTTCACTCCAAGCGGATTCGGCCACAATCTTCAACGGTTGATGGACCTGGAAGCTGTTGGCATTAGAGCAGTTCCTGTAATCCACAACTTGCATAACCATGAGATCGACTTCTTCATCGATTCCAGACCAAAGTACCCGCTTGTTGCAATTGGCCAGTGTCAGGAGGATGACCGGGATAATCCTAAGGTACTCTTCAAGGCGGTTGACAAGCTCTACCGTGCGAAGATCAAGGTTCACCTTTTCGGTATGACGACCCCCAACCTGATCAGCCTCGTCCCCGCTTACTCGTGTGACTCGAAGACGTGGGTGGATTACGCGACCAGGGGACGGGCGCTATACCATAACCCTGAAATCGGTTTCCTCGACAAGGAAGAGCTGATTTACTTTCCCAACAAGCAGAACTTCGGTGACCCTGGGAATGCTGTCTATTACAAGGAATACAGACACATGGAAGCCTTTCTGGCACATATCAAATCCAAGCTGGACCTGAAGCTCGAAGACCTCATCGCAGCACAGACCCAGGCCATGTCCCTGAGCTTGGTCAACGTTCTCTACTTCATGGAGTTGGAGGAGCGGATTACGGAGGAAAACAGGTTGCTGGGCATTACACACCCGTAGAAGGGACGGATAATCCCACCTTCGATGGACCGGTGACGAGCCGGTCCTTTTCTTTTGCCCAACGAAAACCGCGTGCGCAGGATCCTGCGCATAGGGTTCCGGCGGAATCGGCTTCCGAGATTTTTGACCCCTTCATAGAGATATTACCTCTTAAACCACAGGAGGTTATCTCAATGTCTAAGAAAACTGCCGATCCCACCAAGAGGAAGCATTTCGAATCAAAGTTTGACGAAAAGACCCTCCGGGAGATGATCAACGCCGGGAGGACCGCTGACGAAATTCAGCAAGCCCTCGGCGTGGTCAGCAAGCAGAGCCTCAGGCAGCACGTCCTGAAGCTCATCACACGGGACCGCAAGGTCTACGAGGTGCCGGGACTCTATGTCCGAAACCTGAAAAGGCCCATGGTCAATTTCAAGGGCGAAGTCCGCCTCACAAGGAACATGCTGGACTTCCCTGGATCGACTTACGAGCCCAACGACCAGTTCGAGATCGAGATCGACAACGAGAAGATCGTTCTCACCAGGATCGTCGAGCAGGCGGATCAGCCCCTGGACTCACCCGAGCCCATCGAAAAGATGTGAGGAGCCCGGTCACACCTGTCTTCACAGGTAGGTGTGACCACTCTTCTTGCGACATCGGCGTCCTCCAGCTTCTCTTTTATTTTGTGGGATGCGGGGAATTTACCCTGGCCCCTGTTGAACCCATCACTCATGAGCAAACGCCATGCGCCATCGTCGCTGTCCTTGGCCCTAGCTCGATCACCTCATCACCTGGGATGGAATGGACCTCTTGCTGGCTCCCTGTCCTGAAACACCCAATACAATACAGATATACTTTGAGCAAAGGAGGGCTTTATGACCAATAGAGAGCCTGCGAGGCGATTCATCAGTCATTTTGGCAAATGGATTATGAACTCGAAGAACAAGCATGAGAAGTACGCATATGCCATCAATGATGTCGATACATGGAGTGAAGCTCAATTCATACATCTACCCAAGAATGAACTGCGATACATTGGCATTGACTTGGATTGGGAAGGTTCGGCAAACGTCTGGATCGATGAAGGCTTCCCTGAACCAACCATCACCATCATCTCGCCCGAGACCTCACACTCGAAGCTTTTTTACGAGTTGGCGACGCCGGTGACGCTGCCGTTCGGGAACTTCGCTGGCAGAGCCAATCTGAAACCCTACCAATACTTTAAGTCCGTCAAGGCGGGGTTGACGTTGGCGATGGGAGGCGACCCTGGATACTCCGGCGGGACCATGAACAATCCGTTCTACAAAAATCCTCGGAAGGAAATCCTCGTCACTGAGGACGGCATCGTCGAGCGGAAATGGAAAGTCCATTGGGCAGACAGGACCTACGACCTGGACTACCTCGCCGAGTTTGCCAAGCCTGTCCCCAGGGACTTCAAGCATGATGGGCTCTTTGATGACACTGGCAGGGCGATGACCATGTTTCACCTGACCCGCACCGATGCCTACCGCGCCGTTCATGGCTGTGTGACTCAGGAGCAGTTTGCCGAAAAGGTCCTGTCCATCGCCATGGACCACTGGCAGGTCCTTCGTCAGATAGCGAAGGATCATCCCCTGGAAGAACGCGAAGCGGTAAACGTCGCCAACTCCGTCACCAAGTATGTTTGGCTTCGCCGAAATGATGAATGGTTGAAAAGATTCAAATGGAATATCGGAGTGTTGCAGTACTATCCCATCGACAGGGGCGACGTTCCTGCCGACGACATCAAGCAGGAAATCGCTCGTCGCCAGTCGGCTGGAGCAAAGCATACGCATAGTGTCAGGACTGAGAAGACTGAAGAGCGTATCAGAATCGCCTGTGAAGAACTGAAGTCAGCGAATACGAAGGTGACTCGAAAGAATATTGCTTTGAAGACAGGACTTGGAGTTTCTACAATGTCGAAATACAAGGATATTATCAAAGAATATAAGCAATAATCCGTATATAATAATATTAATAGAGAAATAATCTCTTTGTCCCCTGGAAACTACGAGAAGCCAATACTCATAATTTCTAATATAGCATACGAGCATTTTTTGTGGGTCCTTGATCCGTACGAGCCTAATGGATCATTCTTGTTTGCTTCTGCAAGCTCAATGTTGTCGCTATGGATTTTATATCTTTTGATTATTGATTCATAATTGATGGCGAGTGAATGGCGTTATGAGTGGCGACTGGCGACACAGGATAGACAAAGAAGACAATGGCGGAGGGCTCCATATGGGGGCTCTCCGTCTATTTAGGTTGCCGCCTAGTTCTTGTATTGAGCAATATACGTTCAAGATTAATCCAGGCGTTGTGTTATTTTCCTGCACTTCTCTCTGATGTTTTGGTTTCCTTCATAAAGATATTACCCATCAATGAAGATCAACCTTAACAAAGGAGAAGAGTATGGTTCCAGTTTTACCTGTTCCGGTAGGAATAATAATTGTTCAAATCATACGAAACGAGATTTTCAGAGAGGTGCTAAAAGCAGCGATCATCGTAGTAATACGAAAGAAGCTGTGAGGAGTATTTCGCGTGAAGAAGGTGCTCTTTATGGGGACCTTCTTCTTGTTTTTAACTGCTATAGATAACGGCAAAGTCCTTCCTCTCCTTCCGAGATTTTTGTCTCCTTTACAGAGATATTAAATCGTATCCTGCCCAATGTCCGTTTCTCCCGTAAAACGGACATTCGAGCCCACCCCCTGAAAACGTCGAAGTATTTTGTCTAGTTACATGGGATTGCCCCTTGGGCATCCCCCGTCGTGCCATTTCAAAAGGATGATTCTACCATCCTGGAACTGAAAACGGACATTCAAGGAGGGACCATGCGAGTTGAACCTATTCGAGAGGAACAGCACGTGAAGGCAATCAAGAAGTTGCTCAACGACAACCCAAGGGACAAGTTGCTTTTCATCCTTGGAATCAACTCAGGATTAAGAGTTCAAACGATCCTCACTGAGATTCGTGTAAAGCACCTACTTTATGCAAAGCTTGGCGACAGCATCACCGTCAAGGAAAGAAAGACAGGGAAGACCAACGTCTTCGTTGTCAACAAGGAGATTAAAAAGGCGTTCGATGAATACTACAAAGACGCCAGCCCCGACGAGAACCACTTTCTCTTCCGCAGCCGGAAGGGAAAGAACTATCCCCTGACGACTTTCCGAGTCACCCGGCTCGTGAAGGAATGGGGAGCGATGATCGGGCTGAAGCAAAACCTCGGAGCACATACTCTCAGGAAGACCTTCTGCTGGTTCCAGCGCATGAAATACGGAACCAGCTGGGAAGTCCTCAGCCGACGCCTCAATCACAGCTCGCCCAGTATCACCCGTTGTTATCTGGGCATAACTGATGAGTGCGTGGAAGAGATTCTGCATCACACAATCTAAACCAATTGGGCCTCGAAAGAGGCCCAATTGAAAACCATTTAGTTTTTGTAGATTGATCATGCAAAACTACAACACATAAATTTTACATTGCATGTTGAAAAACTCATTTAGGTGTGCTACAAAGGAAATTGACTTTTAATTTGTGCACGAACTCGAAAAGTAAAAAGGAGGAGTCGTGTTTGATGCCATTGATGCGTTGGACAGCGAGCTCGGCCGAGCAATAACCCCTCAAGAACTCGCGAAAATGTTCGGGTTAAGCGTCAACACCGTTCGCAAATACCGCGAGCGGTGGGGCGGTGTGGAAGTAGCCCCAGGAAAATTAAGGTTTTTTGAACGAAAGGTGCGGGAGGCTCTCAATGCCAGCATTGATAACCAAGTTCAATCCGCCGCGATGGCGGGGTGTCGTCACGTTCAACGGGAAGCGAAAAGAAAAGTTGTTCCCGGACGGGTCCGAGAAAAGCAAACGGGCAGCCGAAAAGTGGGAGGACAGGCAGCGCCGCATTATGAAGAAACCGACCCCGACCGCCACGGGCTCGCCGAAGCTGATTGACCTGGCAAACTCCTATCTGGACTTCGTAAAAACCCGCCAGAGCAGGAAGACCTACGTTGAAAAGCAGGGGGTGTTGAAACGGGCTCTCGGCCGCTTCGGGAGTGCCACCGAATTGGACGACATCACCGTCCCTGAAGCCCTGAAGTTCCTGACCGACCAGTACAGGAAGCGCTCGGGATACGCGGCGAACAAGGAGCGTAAGGTTCTGATAAGTGCCTGGAATTGGGGGAGGAGGTATCTGTCGAACTTCCCTGAAGGGCAGTGTCCTTTTCAAATCATCGACCGCTTCCCCGAGAAGCGCCAACCCAGATATGTGCCCTCGGAGGAGGACTTCTGGAAAGTGTATGAAGTGGCCACGGGGCAGGACCGGGTCATGCTACTGGTATTCCTCTTTCTAGCCGCACGGAGAGGGGAGGTTTTCCGCCTCTCCTGGAAGGATATCGATTTTTCCGGGAACACCGTCACCCTTTGGACGCGGAAGCGCGCAGGAGGCGATTTAGAGGCCGATCCGGTGCCCATGGTGCAGCGGCTGAAGAAAGTCCTCATGGCGTGGTGGGAGCACAGGCCCATCGTCTCCGAGTACGTGTTCGTGAACGTGGAGGAACACGCGTTCTGCAAGGGATACCTCGGCCAGCCCTTCACCAACAGGCAGCACCTGATGGAGCGCCTGTGCAAGAAAGCAGGGGTGAGGGAGTTCGGGTTTCACTCCATTCGCCACCTCACAGCAAGCATACTTTATCAAGAAGGACAGCCAGTTGCCGTAGTCCAGGCTGTTCTTAGGCATAAGTCACCGCAAACTACCACGAGGTACCTGCAAACTCTCGGGTTCAAGCAGACTCACGAGGCAATGGAAGCGGTGATGGGGCAGCGAGGTCCGGGGAAGGTGATCAGCATGCAGAAAGCAGCCACCGAGTGAACCGCAATACACGACCAGGGAAGTCGTAAATGTGGACTTCGTGTGGACAAAAGAAAAAGCGGGTTAGGAGATTGTCCTAACCCGCTGAATTTCTTGGCGTCCCCAAGGGGATTTGAACCCCTGTTAGCGGCGTGAGAGGGCCTGAGCTGCCTTTAACACTTTCTCAAACACCTTCAAATACTTTGAAAAATCCCGTTCACCACGTTCACGTCGCTCACCAGACTCACCTGGGGATGTGTCCGGCGGTGTGTCCAGGATGTTGCATGCAAATATGCTTCATTAAGGTTACCCACAGAATTTTGATGGTTAGCACTTTGTCAAGATGTCTCTGTTCGCTTGTTCGCGTTGCCGCCTGATATCTAATGATCTTTGACTTGGCAACCAGTGGGTGCTAAAGTGCGCAAAAATTTGCACTTGGAGCACTCGAATGGTTTCCAAAAGAGAAAGGCTTTTTAATTCAATAGCAGAAGACTTAAAGTCGTTTAGTGTAGGTCAGCTGATTTGGGTGGATAAAATATCCAAAGCATTTCTCAGTGACATAAGGACATCATATGATCCTGAATCTGATTTGATAACAGAAGCTATTGCTGACTATTTTGGCAACGCGCTCCTACTTCATCACTGTTTTTCGGCAGAGTCATTCTCTAAGGATAAGTTTGAATATGTCTTCGAGCAAACTTTCCTTGAAAATGGGATGGATGCGCAGAGAGCCCCAAAGGGTAATCCTGGGAGGGATATTACTGTTAATGGTGTTAATATGTCATTAAAAACACAAGCAGATAGTCATATTAACAAAGAGGTCATACATGTCTCAAAATTTATGGAGATGGGGAAGGGGCAATGGTCTGATAAGCAAGATGAGCTTGTCGGATTACGGCAGAGGTTTCTTGATCATATGACTTCATATGAACGGATATTGACATTAAGGACGCTAAATAAGAGTGATCCATGGAGATATGAGTTGGTTGAGATACCAAAAAAGCTTCTCCAAGAGGCTGAAGGCGGACAGCTTGAAATGATGTTTAAAAGTGCTCAGATGCCAAAGCCTGGGTACTGCAGGGTGTTCGACGAGAAAGGTAGGTTGAAGTTTGCATTGTACTTTGACGGAGGAAGCGAACGCAAGCTACAAATAAAAGGGCTCAGGAAAGATCTTTGTCAAGTCCACGCTGAATGGGAATTCAAGGTGTCTAGATAGCGAGTTTGAGCTGCTCTGTACTTTTTAGTATATCATCCTGGGATAGATGTGTTCCATTCAGTATGAGATTGTCAACACAAGGCTTATTGCCTGAGAGGATCCAATGACAGACCCAGGCTAGTTGATAAGAGATCAAAGGAGGTACAGCGTCTCCGATGTGTCTATACATGTTTGTTAAAGAGTTGGACTTGAAGATGTAGTTTGATGGAAACCCTTGCAATGTCGCCAGCTCTCTGACCGTGCATAGTCTGTCCTGCTCTGGGTGTGAGTACCTCCCGTTCCCAACATGTCCACATTCCCGTTTGATAGTAACGGATGGCTTTTCCCACCAGAGTCTACCGTATACGTCTGGATGTGACCCAAAGCGTCCTTGTTCAACATATCGTTTCATTGCTGGCGTCAATATTCTATCCCTGTACTTATGGTTCACTAGATCCTTCCAAGATCCTCCGTCATGTGGAACTGCTTTTAACCTTTCAAGAGTACAACCATTGACCTTTGGGCTTATATGCATTGGATCGTTTGGGCACGGTTCTCCTGCTGCAAGGCTAGGGTATTCTCCAATAGCAGACCTGACTGTGGTTGATTTCGCATCAATCTTGAATCCTGACCATACGTCTTCCAATGATCTCAACTTGAAACCTTTCTTTGCTGCAACGATCAAAGCTCGTTCTCTTGTCTGCGGTAGCCCGAATTTGTTCAAAAAATGGACCTTAGAATATACATCATATCCTGCTTCTTCAAGCAATGTCTTAAGCTTTTTGAAATGATAGGAAAACTTTCCAGTCAACAGTTCTCTTGCATTTTCCATCAAAAAAATATTTGGGCTAAAATGACTGACAAACCTAAAGCTTTTAATGACCAAAGAATTTCTTTGGTCATCAACTATGTGGTTCAGGGGGTTTGCCCGTGAAAAACCTGTGCATGGTGCGCAAGAAATCAATACGTCAATATCACCACGCTTGACGCCGATGTCTTGCTGCAACCCTTCAGGATCATACAGGTGAAGATTCTTATTTATTGGACGGGTACCGATATTTGATTCGTATGTGTCGTTGCAATCAAGGTTTCCGCTTCCGTTGCTAGGCTTACCGAGCTGAGCGTCAACGGCCCCAATGATCACAAAATCACCATGAGCTTTAAAGCCATAGCTCATCCCGCCAGCGCCAGAAAAAAGATCAATCACAGTGTAGTTCATTTAATAACATCCAATAACATTTTCTTTAGATCTTTATTGACCTGACACTCCCAAATGATCACGACGTTCCATCCCAACGCGGACAAAGTTGACAGATTTTTTCTGTCATTCTCAATATTATTTGATATCTTTTTATTCCAAAACTCAGCATTTGTTTTTGGTGTTTTGCTTTTCGTACACCCCGGATGCCCATGCCAGAAACAACCATGAACAAATATGATAGTCTTATACTTAGGAAGGACAATGTCCGGAGTCCCAGGAAGGTCCTTTCGATGAAGTCTGAATCGATAACCAAGGGAGTGAAGCATGGATCGAACTTTCTTTTCAGGTCCGGTGTCCTTGCTTTTAACCTTCCGCATTATCTCGCTACGTTTTTCCTTGGTAAAGATATCCATAGTTGAACGGCAGAAGTCTTGACCCTTTCCCTTTCCGGGCTGGTTCCGGGACTGCCCTCCGGTAGAGTTTTACCCCAGGATCCGGAATCCGGCAACGGGAAGAATAGCGACTCCCCCGTGGCAGGAAGGCCCCTGAACTCTCCTCCTGTTTCATACCCCACCCGGAATCGCATAAAATCGCCCCTTCCAGATGGTTTGCCCTTCAGTTGGGTCAGAGAAGGGCCATCCTTGGTCGAAAATCGGTTTCAACCCCTGTCCTGTATAGGTCGAACCCTGGATCCTCGTCCAACCCGTGACCGGCTACTGGGACCAGGCTATCCTGGGGAACTTTTTCAAAAGTTCCAAGGGAGGAAGAAAAGATGGCTTGCGACCCTATGCAAAGGCTGGATGACTTTGATAAGATTATTTCGACCTTGAGACCGCTTGAAAAGCTGTTCCATCTCATTGGAGCTATCGATCCAACGGAACATGGTCAAAGTGTTCAAGATGTCGCAGAGATCGGTGTTGCGCTAATAGTAAAACACCGTGCAAACATTGAAGAAATCTTCAGTGAAAGGTCAGAGCGGGAAAGGATCGAGGTAGATTGACGACAATTTCGTCAGAATGATGTCTGGCCTTCACTTAGGTGGTTTTCCACAAAGTGGGAAGGTATTGTCAAAATCGCCCAGATTTTTGTGTCAGAGTGGGAAAACAAAAAGTCTCACCCCAGGATATTTAGCACCCCATGCTGCGAATGGGTGCAAATGTGGGAAACCATGGTCATTCCAATGTTGAGTGTCATTCTAGTTTGCAAGGATAACCTGTATTGAATCTGATAGGAGAGAAGAGAATGGCTGAAAAAGAAAAAAGAAGAAGAACTCTTAGTGAAGATGAAATGGATAACGTCGTCCAAATGTTTATCCAAGATCATAAAGATAAAAATGATAATGATGTAGTTGATCCTGTCCTGTTGTCAAGAAAGTACAATATATCGTTGCCACTCGTCGACAAGGTTTATATAAAGGCTATTCTCCAGGGGGCACCCAGGCTGGATCTTTCGAGGCCGACTAAGATAAAGTTGAAAACAGGTGATCCGTATATCAATGGTCGTGAAAGTTTAATAATTGGAAAATCGACTATATATGAGTTGAATCAGGAACTCGTTGATAACCAAAGGTTCAAATCTGGAGATAAGTTCAGCGTATCCCTCGACGGTGAGAAGATCGTACTCACAAGAATCGTCGAGTAAGGTTGCAAGCCCTCTTTTCTTGGTTCACGTCGAAGTAGATCGGGAAGAGGGGGCTGCTTGTCTGTCTTTGAGTTCACGCAAACAAAGTTTTGTATAATCCTTGATTTTTGTGCCGATGATAAGAAAAAACGCCCAAAGAATGTGGAAAAATCAACCATCCCGGATGGGAAGAATCGGATCCAAACACATTGCCGTATGCATCTTGAATGAAGCTGATGCGTATCTTGATTGAGAAAAGTATGCAGTTAGGAGGGTGCAGCCCTATTTTTACCCGTTGAGAGTGTTTTGTATGATGCTCTTCGTTTTTTCGCTCATACATGCTTGATTAGGAATTGTTCACATAGATTTTTTCAAAAAAAGACAAATTAAATTTTCCATTCTCATGGACAAAAGTGATTCTCGGGTCTATTTTTAGAAAAAATGCCAGGCCTTGCCTGTTGCTTCGACTCCTGCTGGTTTTGTACCGGTCCAGGGTTTCTTGGACAGTTTCTCGTCTAATTCATGCCGCCTTGCCCATGGCCGCAAGGAGCTTCTGCCGGTACTGCTCGGGCGTCCTGTAGCCATGCCGCCCGACCCGCCAGCGAGTGTTGTATGTTTCCTTGAATGCCAGCAGTCCTTGACGCAGGTCCTCGACGGTCTGAAAGCCTCGCACCCAGAGCAGGTTTTCCTTGAGGATGCGCACGAAACGCTCGGCGATGCCGTTGCCTTGGGGCTCGCGCACATAGGACGGCGAGTCCTTGATCCCAAGGAAGGCGATCTCCCGCTGAAAATCCTCCGAGATGAATTGACTGCCGTGGTCGTGGCGTAGCGTCAGTCCGGCCGCTGCGTCCTTGTCGAACACCCCAAAGCTGCGGCGCACGCCCTGCCGGATCGGCTCCAGGGCTTCCAGCCGGGTCCCGCGCTTGGCGGCATGGATGCCGACCAACTCCAGCGAGCAGTGATCGATGGCAAAGAATATCGAGGCGTTGCCTTCCGCAAGGGTCATGGTTGTGGTCATGTCCGTGCCCCACATCTCGTCCACTCGCCCGGTTCTAATCGTGCCGGTGTGCGCCTTGGGACCGTGCGGCCTGCCAGGACGTTTGGGCGCAAGAAGGTCGTTCTCGCGCATCAGACGGAGTGTGCGCTCCTTGGAGGTCCGCACGCCTTTGTCGCGCAGCATGGCCCAGACCTTGCGGTACCCCTCGCCGGTAAACGGACTTTCCGCGAGGACGCCCTTGATCTCGCCCACCAGCTCGACGTCGGTGTGAAAACCACGAGGACCGCGACGCCTGGGCTCCGTGTCTGAGGGCTGGCGTCGCCAGTACACCGTTGAACGGGCCACGTCCCAGATGCGGCAGACCCTGGTCACGCCGAAAGGCCTGCCTGTGAAGGCGGAAGAGGTGCGGCTCACTTCCTCGACCGCCTGTGGGCCAAAGGGCGGTTTTGCTCCATGCGGACAATCTTTTCCCGCAACAGCTCGATCTCCATGGCCTGCTCGCCGATCTTGGACTGGAGCCGGTCCACCTCGACGCTCTCCCTGACCGGACGGGGTTTCAACCCGGATTCTCCGCCTTCAAGGAACATATCGCGCCACTCGCTGAGTTCCGCCGCCGTGACGCCAAGCTCGCGGCTGACGTGTTCCAGGTCCTCACCGCGAAGAAGCCTGAGAACGACCTGCGCCTTGTGCTTGGCCCAATACCGCTTCCGACCCGTCGATTCGTTGCCCATCCGACACCTCCAGGACGATCGATCCATACGTCCAAGTTGGTGTCCAAGAAAACCCTAGGGCAATCCAGGTCGGTAAAATGGGTAAGAAGAATGAAAGCGTTGGTGCTGCTGAAACTCATTTGAAGATAGAATCGAAGTACAATCCTACAGTTTTGATGGATTGTATTCAGGCCGGTCTTCATGCACATGAAATAATGGATCGTATGAACATACGTCACAAGCAAACTCTTAAGCAGTATGCTGCAAAATTGATGAGTGACGAGAAAACATTCTTTGAGATTAAGGGGTTGTTTAAAAGGAACAACTCACATCTAATTGTGAACAGTAAGGGGGTTTTGAGAATTCCTTTGATGTCATTCATTCCGAGTGACTTCAACGTTTCAGAGGGTGATGAGTTTTCTGTCTCTTTTGATGGCGGCTGCATAATCCTTAAGAAAGTGTAAGTGTCTGACATCAAAATGCCATGTTTATATTGGGCATGGCATTTTGATTAAGCGTGTGACAACATGACGTTTGTGAAAGTCCGTTTTTACATAAAATCGGACATTGGTCGATAGTTATTGTAAAAATCAAATATTGCAATGTGTTATGTTGTTGGTGTTGTTGTCCAGATGGTCCGTGCAGTTTTTAAAGTCATATTTTACAATATTCTTATAGAAACTGACATTGGAGGTGCTCCTTGAAAGTTGAACCAATTACTGATGTTAAGCAAATCAAGAGTCTAAAAAAGATTCTTGCGGATCAACCCCGTGATTTACTGCTCTTCGTTCTTTCGATTAACAGTGGAATCCGTGTGGGCGATGTTCTTAGGTTTAAGGCTGCTGACTTGAGAGGTAAGAGTATTGGAGACAGAATCTCCATAAAGGAGAGCAAGACCAATAAAATGAACATTATAGTAATCAACTCAGAAATCAAATATGCTCTTGACAACTATTTTAATGTTGTCATGCCAAAAGATGATGATTACATCTTTAAAAGTCGAAAGGGGAAAAACTACCCATTGACTGTGCATCGAGTAACGATGTTGGTTAAGTCTTGGGGCAAGTTGTTAAATATAAAATCTAACTTGGGTGCGCATACACTGAGGAAGACTTTTTGCTATATCCAGAGAACAGTACATGGTACTAGCTGGGAAGTCTTGTCTTTGAGAATGAATCACTCGACACCGTCTATCACTAGACGATACCTCGGTGTTTCAAAGGAGGAAGTGGAAAAGGCTTTGATGAATAATATCTAGCGTCGACATGGGTAAGGTTCGTTTGTGTAACAAATGGTTAGACGAAAATTACACTGATCGACTTTGTATTCGCCATGTTGACTTTTTCGAACACACATCATGGGTGGGGTTGTGCCTGCCCATGATTTTTTCTGATAGGTATAATAGAGAATTTCTATGAATCATGATGAATACTCAGGCGTTTAATGAACTGATGAAGCATGATGAATGGAATGTATGACCTTGATGCTGATGTATGAGAACTTGCAAAACAATCTAGAATAATTGGCAAAGTCCTTCCCCTGGGCTAAGGAGGGTCTCAACCTTTTTACTAGGAACCGAGAAATGGCCCTGGAAGAACTTGGCGCAACTCTTACTGTTTGCGAACTCGCAAAAGTGTTGAGGATAGCACCCAACACTGTGAGGAAGTACCACAAGCAGTGGGGAGGAGTTGAAGTTGCTCCGGGTACATTTCGATTTTTTGAGAACATCGTCAAGGAGAAGATTCATGCCGACACTCGACAAACGTTCGACCCCTCGTTGGAAGGGTGTTGTAACGATAAATGGTCAACGAAAGGAAAAACGGTTCAAAGACGATTCCAAAAAGAGCTACAGGGATGCGGTGGATTGGGAAAACCAGCAACGGAAGGTGTCAGAGAAGAACCGGACGACAACCGTTTCGGTCTCGCCGACCTGTCTTGATTGGATGAACAACTATCTCGACCACTCCAAGGATGTTCAATCTTCAAAGACCTTTGCAGAAAAGTTGTCAACGGCTAAACGATTCATTAAACACGTTGGCGGACAGACTCTTGTTGAAGACTTTGATCTTCCAACTGTAATGGAATTTCTTCGTATTCAGAACAAAAAGCGTTCTGGATATGCAGCCAATCGAGACCGAAAGAACCTTGCTGCCGGTTGGAATTGGGGCCGGAAATATCTCAAAGGATTTCCAAAGACTGACAACGTGTTCATGGAAGTTGAACGGTTTCCAGAAAAAAGGTCTCCTCGGTATGTTCCGTCAGAGGACGACTTTTGGAAAGTTTTCAACTTAACCTCTGGACAAGACAAGGTAATGCTTTTGACGTTCCTTCATCTTGCAGCCAGGAAAAGTGAAGTCTTTCGTTTGAAGGTCGATGATGTGGACTTCGGCAATCAAGCGATCACCATTTGGACTCGGAAAAGGGAAGGTGGCAATACCGAATGTGACAAGGTACCAATGACTGATACTCTTTCCAAAGTCTTGAAACTTTGGTTGGCCGAGCGACCCGTGCAATCCGAATATGTCTTCGTGAACCTTGGCGAGGAGCAGTTTTGCAAGAAGTTTTTCGGACAACCCTTTGTGAACCGTCAGCACTTCCTGGAGAAGTTGTGTGAAAAGGCCGGGGTGAAGACTTTCTCGTACCATGCGATCCGTCACCTCTCCGCATCGATCCTCTACCATGAGGGGCAGCCTGTGAGCGTCATACAGGCCATCCTGAGGCACAAGAGCCCTACGACCACCACGAGGTACCTGCACGGCCTGGGACTCAACCAGACCCGTGAGGCCTTGAGTTCCGTCATGGATGGGAGAGGAGGAAAGAAGGTCGCTTTGGCTTCCTAGGACACCGGCGTGATTTGAATTGAGACGGGTTAGGGGGAAACCCTAACCCGTTAATTTTTTGTCGATTTTAGCTCATGAACTCAATGGACCGTTAGCAAAAGGTTTGTGGTCAATGCTAGTCTGAAGCAGCCGTTTTGAACTCGGTGCTTAATACTCGTTTCCCTAAAGTGTTGTAAAAGCGTTCAAGATTTTCGACATACCATTTAAAGCATAGGGTTTGTTTTTCTTTGTCTTGAAGATTAAACTCATTTGTTTTGTAAGAGATATAGCTTTCTATCTTTCTTGGTGTTCCAAGCCATGACAGTGCGTGACCATATTCTTCTTCGATTGCATCCTTTTGGTTTTCCAGAAATGAATAGACCTGTTTCGATTTGTCGCCTGTTAAACATAAGGTGACTCCAATCCATCCATCCTTTATGCTAACTGATGCATTAAGCTTGGCATAGCTACGTCCGATTGATATGTTCATCCAGTTTTGAGGTAAAGGTTTTGTTGGTCGTAGCGAAGTGTGCTGTTCTTTCATATAGTCATATAGTCCAGACCAAAAGCTAACGTAGAAATATTGAGTTGGTGTGAAGTCCGAGACTGCTCCTGCCTTCCCTTTGTTGACAGATTTTAGCCAGTCATTCGGCATGGAAACTATATTGAACTTGGGAGCCGGCAATGAGTCGTTGATTCTCCATAGTTCTATTTCCAACCCAAAAAATTTGAACCCTGAGTCTGTTATCTGATTAAGCCAGTCAAGTGCGGCTCGATGTTCATCTGTGAAGTTGGCTGAAACCCAAATGATCGTTGCAGCTTCAAGTCCTGCGGCATATGTAATGAGTTGTCCGAGATGAGTATGGTCAGTTCTTTCTAGCTGATTTTCAATTAGAACCCATTCATTTGTGGCAATGTCCTTGCATAAAATATCAGCTCGGAATGGTCCAACGTTTTTTTCTTCAGCTTCCAATTCAAGCTGTAATCCTATGGCGTCACCCAACAGTGCCAAATTTTCTTCTTGCGCCATCCATGGTGTGAAGTCACCTGCTTCATTGGTCCATCCCGAACGCAAATCTACCTTTTCTAGCTTCCCAAAACTCGGCATTTGTATCTCCATCGACAGAGAGATTCTGTTGAAAGCTGATTCCATCAATAGCCGATGCTTGTACGTTGTTCATTGGAAAACGTGCTCCTTGTTATGTTTGCAGGCTCTTTTTTTAGGAGGACGATGACCATTGAACCTTTAGCTTCTTACGATATTTCCTAAGCTAATTGGGTTAAAAAGTGAAGCCATGTTCCATGGCAAGGTAAGCGCGAGAGATAATGAAACGAGTCAAATCGGTTTCCTAGGACACCGGCGTGATTTTGGAAAATGTGTCCGGGATGTGTCCGGAACAAAAAAAGGACTTAGGGTTTTCCCTAAGTCCTTAATTTTCTTGGCGTCCCCAACCGGATTTGAACCGGTGTTAACGGCGTGAGAGGCCGTCGTCCTAGGCCACTAGACGATGGGGACGTGGCGTTTGTGGTGGGCCGTGCAGGATTCGAACCTGCGGCTCTCTGCTTAAAAGGCAGGTACTCTACCGACTGAGTTAACGGCCCAACCCGCGTAGGCGGAGGATTCGTTTACCCGTATGTCCGTTCACTGTCAAGGCCTTGGTTGCTCCTCGTGGCGGTCGGGCCTGTCGATTTGTAAAGGCTCGCACCCCGGGCAAAGGCTGTGCGACAAGGCTCCACGGGGCTTTGCGGTCGTCTCCCCGTTGTCGCGGCCCGAGGGAAAGAGAAAATATTTTTTCTCGCACGCTGCGACGGTGACCGTCTTCAGGCTTTTCCCGCTAGAAAACGCCGGATTCGGTCCCGTGGTCAGTCTTCGGTCAGACGCTCGCGCACCACGCTGGTGAGCAGATGCACAAGCATCATGTGGACGTCCTCGATGAATTGGTAATTGCCCGAGGGGACGATGAAACACTCGTCCACCAAGTCCTTGAGGCGTCCGCCGGTGAATCCGGTGAATCCCACCGTGCGCGCCCCACGCTCGCGGGCCAGCCGCATGGCCTTGAGCACATTGGGGCTCTGGCCGCCGCCCGAGATGCCGATGACCACATCCCCGGGGTTGAGCAGATTGCGCAGCTGCCCGGAAAAGATGTCCTCGAAGCCCACATCGTTGCCCCAGGCGGTCATGAGCGGGATGTTGTCCGTGAGCGGGATGGCCCGAAAGCCCCGCTTGCCGTTCACGGCCACGGTCTTGGCCAAGTCGGAGCAGAAGTGCGAGGCCGTGGCCGCCGAGCCGCCATTGCCCATGATGAAGACCTGTTTGTCGTCCCGGTAGGCGGCAAGCAACATGTCGGCGATGCGCGCGATGCGCACGTTGTCCAGGCGTCCCACCACGGCCCGCATGCCCAGCAGGTAGCCTTCCGGGGTGATGGTGGACTTGAACCGGCCGGCGTTGTCCAGGGTGAGCTGGGAGCCGCCGCGTTCGAACTCGAACACCAGTTCCTGAAGCCCCATGGCGGTCAGGTCGTGGCTGATGGCCTCCTGGCGGTCAGGCTCGGCGAATACGAGCAGAAAGCCGCCGCCTCCGGCCCCGGTGATCTTGCCTCCGAGGGCCCCGCAGGCCCGGGCCTTGTCGTAGTAGGCGTCGATATCGGGATTGGAGACGTTCGTGGCGAAGCGTTTCTTGTTTTGCCAGGATTCGTCCAGCAGGCGGCCGATCTCCCTGATGTCGCCGCTTCCTTCGAGAATGTCGCGCATGCGAAAGGCCATGCCCTTGACCTGGTGCAAGGCGTCCAGCACCGACTGGTCGCGTTTGGCCGTGGCCTGGCGCTGCTTGTCCAGGATGCCGGCCGAGTCGCGCGAAGAACCGGTGTGAAAGAGCATGAGGTGGCTCTTGAGTTCGGCCATGCGTTCGGCCGGCACGCGTACGGGCTCCACATGGGTTCCCTCGGCGGTGAAGGTGAGGAAGTTCAGTCCTCCGAAGGCCGAGGCGTACTGGTCTTGCATGCCAATGGGGCGCCCCAGCACGTTGAGTTCGATGTGGGTGGCTAGACGGGCGATTTCCGCCTTGTCCAGGTCCTTGCCCACGTAGGCCCCCAGACAGCGCACTAGGCTCGATGCCACGGCGCCGGAAAGTCCCAGCCCCGACCCCGGCGGGATGTCGGACTTGAGCGAGAGCATCACCCCGTCCTTGACCCCGAAATGCCGGAGCACCGCCTTGGGGATGCGCAAAGCGTCCTGGAGGTTGGCCTGGTCCAGGTCGCGGATGCGCTGGTGGAGCTGGTAGTCCGACGAGGCGATCTCGATGTTGCGGCCGGGAATCTCCTGCAGGACTGTGTAGAAATACTTGTCGATGGTCACCGAGAGCACGGCCCCGCCGTGGGCTTCGTAATAGGCGGGCAGGTCCGTGCCGCCGCCGCCCAGGCTCAGGCGCACCGGCGATTTGGCGATGATCATGGCCAGTCTCCTCGATGCAGATGGAACACGCAGGACGCGCCCACGGGTTCAAAACCGTTTTTCATATAGAAACGCCAGGCCGGCAGATTTTCGGCCTCGGTGGTCACTTCCACGCGGGACAGGCCCTCGCGGGCGCACCAGGCGAACAGTTCGGCGAAAAGACGCGTGCCCAGACCTCGACGATGTCCGACCACGCTCACCAGGTCGATGCGGGCCAGGTGATCGTCGCGGCGAAAGCTCACCACGGCCCGGGGGCCGGTGAACTTGAGCACCTCGGACGAGGCGAAGGTGTTGGCCAGCCAACGGCGCTGATGCGCGAAGGCCAGGTCCGGCGGCACAAAGGGATCGAGATTCATGCGATTGTAGCGAAAGTTGGCCGTAAGGGCGTCCAGACAGGGAGCGTCGGGTTGCATGGAGCCCGATGGCGTGGCGTCTTCCGTGGTCGAGCGGTGGGTCTCGGTCAGGTTTCTAGCCAGATGAAACAGCACGCAAACCTTGAAAAAGCCCAGTTGTTGCAGCGTCTTAGCTCCGTCCACGTCCTCGGCCGGAATTTTGGCGTCGGCCATGCAAGGGCAGGGGAGGGCGGCCAGTTCCCGGCCCAGGGCCTCCGGGTCCAGGCGCAGCACGCGAAAGTAGGGGCGTCCCAGCACCTCGGCGTCGAAGGACTGGGGGACCAGGCAGGGACGCATTACGCGCGCACTCCGGCCTTGGCCTCCAGGGCGGCCACGTCCCGATCGGCCTTGGCCAGCTTCTCGGGCGAGCCCACGTCGATGAGGTATTCGTCGATGGGGTAGCCGTACAGCGGGCTTCCCGCCTGGAGCAGGGCTGGAAAGATGTCGTGGCCGAAGTCGCTGAAACCCGCTGGCGGGATGAAATCCAGCACTTCGGGGGAGAGCGCGTACACCCCCGCGTTGGCCAGGTCGGTAAAGGCCACCGGGGGCTTTTCCACGAAACGGGTGATGCGCAGGTCAGGGGCCATGTCCACCAGGCCGCACTGGGTGGGGTTGTCCACCCGGTAGAGGCCCACCGTGGCCGCGCCGTGCTTTTCGGCGTGAAACCGGGCCATGGCCGTCAGATCAAGGGTGGAAAACACGTCGCCGTACCAGACGAAAAACGGTGCGCCCAGAAGCTCGCGAAAGGCGTTCAAGGCCCCGGCCGTGCCGAGCAGCTCGGTTTCGACGGTGAAGTGCAGGCGCGTCCCGAAGCGCGATCCGTCCCCAAAATGGTCGAACACCACCTGGGGCAGGTGGTAGAGGTTGACGCACACGTCGGTGACGCCATGGGCCGCCAGATGGCGCACCGTGCGTTCGAGCAGGGGGACGCCGGCCACCAAGACCATGGGTTTGGGCACGGTGTCGGTCAGGGGGCGAAGCCTGGTGCCCAGGCCGGCGCTCAGGACGACGGCGGTTTTCACCCGTTGCTTCCGCCGGCGGATTCCTGTCCGTCCGCGGGCTTGGACCCAGGTAGTTCGGTGGAGACCTGCAAAAACGCCGCCCGGTCGTTGACGTTCATTTCCTTGTACTGGGGGCAATTGGCGCAGGTGGAGGTGGCGTCCTTGGTGTTGATGGTGGCGCGCACCCGTTGAAAGGCCTCGTTGTTCCAGATGTCGACCACGTCGGTGGTGTTCAGGTCCCCCATGATGTCCTTGGAAAGCATGCACAGGCGCACCCGGCCGTCGCTTTGCACGAAGATTTCCTCCCAGGGGCGGGGGCAGCTTTTGTGCAGGGCTTTGCCTTCAACCGAAGCCGGCTTGCCCGAGAGGTCGAAGCGGTCGGGAATGGTCAGGCGGATGCCGTGGGCTTTGGCCCGGCGTTCGGCTTCGTCCAGTACGGAGTTGGTGAGTTCCTTGTGATCAAAGAGAATTTCCGGGACCATCTCCTGCCCGTAGGCGATCATGTGCACCATCTTGGCTTCGTCCATGCCCAGCTTGGCGGCCAAGTCCACGTAGTCGGGAAACTCCTCGATGTTCGAGCGCATGCCCACGAACACCATGCGCAGATAGGGATCGACGGCTCCCATGCGCCGGCGCGTGGCCACCACCTTTTCGATGTTGCCGATCACCGTGTCGAAATCCGACCCTCGGCGTATCCGGTTGTAGGTGGCGGCGGTGGCCCCATCCACGGAAAAGTTCAGGTAGGCCAGCCCGCCGGCGACAAACCGGTCGATGAGGTCCTGCTTGAGCAGCATGGCGTTGGTCAGCACGAAAATTTTCGGCCCCGCCTGGCTGAGCAACTCGAAAAAGCGGCCCAGGTTCTTGTTGAGCAGGGGCTCGCCCCAACCGAAGAGCGAGGCGTCGTACAGAGTGCTCCAGTAGGGTTCGGTCCGGTTGAAGACATCAAGGGAAAGGTCGTGGCCTATGAAGTCGCGGTGGGACTGTCCGCACATTTTGCAGCGCAGGTTGCAGCGGTTGGTGGTTTCGAACACCATGCGCTGGGGCTTGGAGGCCAGTATGGTGCGCTGTTCTGCGAGTTCCCGGTCGTTTACGGCTTTATTGTCGGATGCGGCTTGGCTTGGCATGCGAGGTTCCTCCTGGAGGGAGGGGGATAGAAGCATCTTTTGCCCGGCAAGGCAAGGGGGTGCGGGGGGCGATCGCTTGGGGGAAAGCGTTCAAACCGGAGGGCTTGGGGGGCGCGCCATCATCCCGCCTGTTTGGCGCGCGTTGCGTTTCATTGGGGCTTTCGTTTGTGTCGGGAAAGGAAAGACGCGATGTTTCGCCTGAAGAAATACAGAACCGCGAGGGCGAGAATGCCCGTCGATAGCGCAAGGTACAGCATTCTCGTGTCGTTGTACAAGGCGAATTCGTCGAAGTCGGCGCCTAGGAGTGCTTTGGGCAGGATGTTGTCGATATGTTTCTGAATGGCCTTGATGTTGGAATAGTCGTCCTCGATGATGTCGGCTATGCGAAGGATTGATATGACTGCATCTTTGACGGAAAAGTGCGTCACGTAGCGAAACTCGTCGGTGTATTCTTTTGTTGCAACGCGTATCGATGATATGATTTTTATATCTTTTGCTGAATATATATCGCTCGTGTCAACAAAATTTCCCCTGTCGTTGACGATATACAGGTTGTATGTTGGATCGACAGGCGTGTAGACTCCATCGAGCAGTACCTCGACAAGAGTGTGGGTGGGCACGCCATTGGCGTCGTGAAGGGAAATCATGCGGGATTCCAGGCCGGAAAGGGAAAAAAGCGAATGCAAGAGCCTGGATTTCGCGCCACACGGCCCGGTGTAAACTATTCCTTGCGTGAGCATTATATCGGCGGGAATCAGGTTGAGCGGCAAGATCCCGTAGAGCGCGGCACTCAGACCAAAGTGGTCAATATTGTACGCCAGACTATTGTTGCCTATGCTGTCCGCCCTCAAATTGTAAACAAATTCAGTCAGCTTTATGGCCTTTTCCGCGTCGCTGCTCGTCCTGTGCACAACGCCATGCGCTTTCTTGCGCAACACATGGTCTCTCTGGGTTTTGAGATGTATTGCAAAAAGCAGATTGGCGATACAGAATACAATGACCACAGCTTTCATGGATATTTGGGTGGCTGTTTTCCGTTTCATGCTGAAAGGCTTCTCCTTGTCGCGTCTCCGCCGACTTTACGCCCACGAACATGCAGTCCGCAACGACGTTTCGTCAAGGTTTTGTATTGAGCCTCAGGGCACAGTGGACGGGAGTGACACGATGAGCGGGGGCCAAACGGAGCCCGCGCGACCTGTTGTCGAACAGGCCGCGCGGGCGATGTCTCAATGGCTGGGGGCGGGTTCGTTTTCGAAGTTCTCGGTTTCAGTCTGTTCGCCGTGCGAATGTTGGGGCATGGACACGATGCGCGCCGGCGGATGGAGCATCCGTTCCGGCGCCGGCAGGGTGAATTCCACCACGCCGTCGGCGTGTTCGCGCAACTTGTCCGACAGATAGTAGCCGAATTTGGCCACGAAAACCAACAGCCCGTGCTCGCGGGCGAAGTCCATGGCCGGGATCATGTCCGCGTCGCCGGTGAGCAGCACGATCTTGTCCACCATGCCTTTGGCGGCCATCCAGGCGATGTCGAGCCCCATGAGCATATCCACTTCCTTCTGAACGAGGTTGATGGACACGTCTTGGGGTTGCAGCGGTTTGTGCTGCCACAGGTTTTCCATGATGGCGCGAATGTGTTTCTTGTTGAGTTTCCAGCCCTGCATGGCCAGCGAGCCCAAACGTAACGCAGTGCGCGGCATGCGTTTCAGATGGTCGAGGTATTCGTTTTTTACGCGGAACTGCTCGGTTGTGGAAAATTCGATTTCTCTGCCGGAGATGGGGTGGGTGGCTTTCCCGCCGTAAGGACGAGAGTCGTAATAATATGTCCGGAAAAGGCGGTCGAGTTCGAATTCAGGGTCATCCATGATCAAGTGGCAGGCCAGGCGGACCGATTCCGCCGTCGGGGCCTGCCCAAGGCGTGCCTCCAGGTGTTTCATCCAGAAAAAAGATCCGTCTATCAGGATAGATACGTTCATTTCTCATTCTCCAAATCATCATCGTATTATGAAACATAAGCTCTGACAAATGCCACGTCAAAGAGGTTTTTTGCCACTGCCTAAATACCCGTATATGGGGTGCGTCACCCGCCGGGACGCGCTACGAGGAGAGACCCCTGGCGGGAGAAACATCGTGACCATAGCCGATCTCGTAGGAGACATCCGACTCGAACTCACCGACGAACAGAAGACCCGTTGGACTGACGACCAGATGTTGCGCGTGCTGGGCAAGGCCTATCGCCGTATGGGCCACGCGCTCTTTCGCAACGACGTGGAGGCCGGACGAAGCCTGTACCGCTTCGACACCGACCCCGGATGCGAAGAGTATCCCTTGCCGGCCGATTTCATGGCCGAAAGCGGTCTCTACCGTCAGGACACACATATTCGATTGGAAAAACAAAGCGACGATTCCTGGGAGCGTCTGGTCAGCCCCGCCGATTCCACGGCCTGGCTCGTCCGCGGGGATTTTTTGCGCATAGCCGCTGCGCCCGCCGGGACGTATCCGATGCTCCTGGTCTACTGGCCCCGGGTGGACACCGATTCGCTCAGCCTGGAAAGCGCCACGCCCTTTGGCGGGAAATTCGACGACATGGTGGTCGAATACGCGGCCCTGCGCTTCAAGAACATCGACGAAATGGACACGTCGGCCGATCTGCAATTGCTTACCGACATGGAAAACAACCTGCTGAACACCTACGCCTCCATCGCGCCCACGACCGTCACCCGACGCGGTTGGCTGGCCTAGCCGCCTCAGGCTGCGGGAAGCGTAATTTTCAACGGCCAGTTAGGGAGTCTTCGGACAAACGTCAAGGCCGGGCCGCTTGACTGGGCCCGGCCTTTTGAACATCCGACAGGGAGACGGCGTTTCTTTCGGCAAGGTCGAAAAAATCGACGCTACTTGGCCAGGGCTTCCATTTTGGCCAGGATGGCGGCGGTCATCTCCTTGGTCTTGGCCTTGCCGCCCAGGTCCGGGGTGAGCGCCAGGGCGTCGGCGGTCACGGCCTTGATGGCTTCGACAATGATGTCCCCGGCCGCCTTCTGTCCCAGATGTTCGAGCATCATGGCCCCGCTCCAGCACATGGCGATGGGATTGGCCACGTCCTTGCCGCAGAGTTCCGGCGCGGACCCGTGCACGGGCTCGAACATGGAAGGGAAGTTGCGTTCGGGGTTCAGGTTGGCGCTGGGCGCCAACCCCATGCTGCCGGTGATGGCTCCGCTCAGGTCGGTCAGGATGTCGCCGAAGAGGTTCGAGGCCACAAACACGTCCACGCCTTCGGGGTGAAGCACCATGCGGGCGGCCATGGCGTCCACCAGGACGCGTTCGGTGCCCACGTCCGGATAGTCTTTGGACACTTCGTCGAAGATCTGATCCCAGAAGGCCATGCTGTGGTTCAGGGCATTGGATTTGGTGACGCTGGCCAAAAGCTTGCGCGGGCGGGACCGGGCCAGTTCGAAGGCGTAGCGGATGACGCGTTCCGTGCCCGGGCGGGTGAAAACAGCGGTTTCCACGGCCGACTCGAAGGCCATGCCCGGATGCGCCCGGCCGCCGGCCCCGACGTATTCGCCTTCGGTGTTTTCGCGCACGGCCACAAGGTCGATGTCGCCGGGCTTTTTGCCTTCCAGCGGACTGAGCACTCCGGGCAGCAGCAGGCTCGGACGCACGCAGGCGTACTGGTCGAAGCCCAGTCGGATCTTGAGCAGCAGTTCGCGCAGGGACACGGAATCGGGCATGAGATCGGGCCGGCCCACGGCGCCGAAATAGATGGCGTCGAAGTCCCGCAGGGTATCGAGCCCGTCGGAGGGCATCATGCGTCCGTGTTCCAGGCAGTATTCGCAGCCCCAGGGAAAATAGGCGTAGGCCAGTTCGAAGCCGCCGTGGAGGCGGGCTGCGGCTTCGAGCACGTCCACCCCTTCGGGGGTGACTTCCTTTCCGATGCCGTCGCCGGGGATGACGGCGATAGAATATTTTTCCATATGGATTCCTCTGGCGGATCAGGCGGTTCGGATTGGCCGGGCGTTTTTCGCGGGTGCGGCCCACGACGCAACAACCCGTCGCACAACGCGATGCGACGTGGCCAGCGGAGGTTTTGCGACAGGCTGGCACACCGCATGCCGACACCCACGTTATCCCGTTTTCCAAATGGATTTCAAGGCCGCGACGCTACGCCACTCGGCAGGCGGGTTGGTTGCGGCCGGGCTTGGTCAGGACGATCTGCCAGAGTTGAATGGCCCTGGCCCGGAAGGCCCCGGCGCAGCAGAGCAGGTAGTACTCCCACATGCGTTTGAACGTTTCGGAATAGTGTTGGCTGAGCCGTGGCCAGGCGTCCTGGAAGCGGTCGTTCCAGGCCATGAGGGTCCTATCGTAGTGGGGGCCCAGGTTGTGCACGTCCTCGATGACGAAGAGCCCTTCGGCGGCCTTGGATATCTGGGCCAGGGAGGGCAGTTCGCCGCCGGGAAAGATGTAGCGGCGAATCCAGGGGTCGCAGCCCAGGTCCGAGGTGTTGGAGCCGATGGTATGCAACAGGAAGATGCCGGAATCGCACAGACAATCGTGGGCCTTGCGCATGTAGGCGCGGTGGTTCTTGTGGCCCACGTGCTCGAACATGCCGATCGACACGATCTTGTCGAACGTCTGGTGCAGGTCCCGGTAGTCGCAGCAAAGCACGTCCACCGGCAGGCCTTCCCGGGAGCAGGCCTTTCGGGCGTGCTCCACCTGGCTCTGCGAGATGCTCACGCCGGTCACCCGGCAGCCGTAACGTTCGGCCGCGTAGCGGGAGAATCCGCCCCAGCCGCAGCCGATGTCCAGCACCGTGTCGCCCTGATGCAGGTCGAGCTTGCGGCAGGTGAGTTCCAGCTTGTTGCGCTGGGCCTGCTCCAGGTCGTCGGTGTTGGCGAAGTAGCCGCAGCTGTACTGGTTATAGCGGTCCAGCCAGGTCAGAAACATGTCGTTGCCCAGATCGTAGTGCTGTTTGGCCACGGTCTGGGATTTGCGGCGCGTCTGTCGGTTGAGCACCCGTTCGAGGGCGGCGTCGACAAGGACCGAGAGCTTGAGGTTGGCCCAGGAATCGAGCCCGGCTCCCAGAATGTGTTGGAAGAGTTGGTCCAGGCGGGAGCATTCCCACCAGCCTTCCATGTACGATTCGCCCAGCCCCAGGCTTTTGTCCCGAAGGACCCGAGCATAAAAGTCGTCGCTCGACACCTGGATGTCCCAGGGGCGCGAGCCGCCAACATTGACGTCGGCCTGGGCCAACATGTGGGTTACGATGCGTTTCGCCCTTCGCATGGCGACCTCCTCCCCTCGTGCGGGAAGAATGCACACCGGATGCTGGTCAGACAGGTCCTCTCGCGCGAGGGATAGTTCGAAGACGGTTTCGTACCAAGAATTGCCGACGGCGATGTGGACGCCATCGGCCTTGCCTTTTGTCGTATTCCAAAGTGGAGGAGAAATCCAAGAATAATTTTTGCAAGTCCTGTAGGATGCTGCTGTTGAGTGTCGAGCGACATTGGGGTTTTCCTGGTACAGTCCAATTGTAGAGAGTGCTTTCTCCTGTTTTACGGGGAGACTTTTGGAGAACGTGTCCGAGGAGCTTTCAGGATGATTGGATCTGTGGAGAAGTGTTTTCGCGGCGCAAAGGTCGCCCCATTCGTCGTGGGGATTGCCGGATTCGCATCGCGGGCAGTCGGCCCACGCACCAGGCGACTTACGAGTCTGAAACGCAATCGAACGCCCTGTTCTCGGGGATGGCGGCGGCCGGTATTTGTTCCGCTGGACAGCCCCTGGCGAAGGAGTGGGAGAGACGTCGCAGGAGGCGAAGTCGGTTGTGACGCAACGCCACGACGTATGAACGGCATTCGGATTTTTGCAGGCAGAACCCGGTGGGAAGTCGCTTTGTCTTCGGCGCCGCGGGGACGGCGTTGAAGGGAAACCGTGTGGGCGATACGTCGTCCGCGGCGTCCCCTGCGTGGGGCGGGGTTCGCCGCCGGCGCGACGTGGCGCGTTCGTCCGGCGCCACGTTCGAAAGTTTCGTACGCTGGCGGTTGTTACAACTGGATGGTCAAAATGATGGGCAGGTCGGCCTGCATGATGCGCACAAGTTCTGGATCGAACTTTTTTCCCGACTCGGAAGCAATGTAGTCCATCACCTTGCCGATGTCCCAAGCCTCGCGGTAAATGCGGGGGTGGGCCAGGGCGTCGAACACGTCGGCCAGGGCGGTGATGCGCCCATAGATGTGGATATCTTCGCCGGCCAGCTTCTGGGGGTAGCCTGTGCCGTCGAAGTTTTCGTGATGTTGCAGGGCCACCACGGCGGCGGCTTTCATGATGGGACGGGTGGAGTGCTTGAGCACGTCGTAGCCGATGGTGGTGTGGGTCTTGATGACCTCGAATTCTTCGGCGGTCAGGCGGTCGGGCTTGTTCAGGATGGCGTCGGGGATGCCGATCTTGCCCACGTCGTGCATGGGGGAGGCCAATTGCAGCAATTGGCATTCCTCGTGGCCCAGTCCCAGTTGTCCGGCCAGATAGTGGGACACCCGGCCCACCCGTTGCACATGGTAGGCCGTTTCCGAAGAGCGGCTTTCCACCACGCCGGCCAGGGTGTAGAGGATTTCCTTTTGCGTGAAGATGATTTCCTGGTTGAGGGAGCGCAGGTTGGTGTTCAAGCGCTGCAATTCCCGTTCGGCTTGGCGGCGCACTTCCACTTCGTTTTGCAGTTCCCGGTTGCGCTGGTCCACGGCTTTTTCCAGGCCCTGGGTATAGAGGCGGCGCTCACGCAAAAGGACACGGCGTTTCAAGGCCTTGTCCAGGGTTTTCGTGAGCAGTTCCACGTCGGAGATGGGTTTGGTGAGAAAGTCCCAGGCGCCCATGCGGGTGGCTCTGATGACCTCCTCGATGACACCCACACCGGAGACGATGATCACCGGGGTCTCCGGGCTTTCCAGGGTGATGGTTTCAAGCAGGGAAAACCCGTCCACGCCCGGCATGTTGAGGTCGGCCAGCACCAGGTCGGGCCGGGAGCGATGGAAAAGCTCCAGGCCTTCACCACCGTCTCTTGCCAGCAACACCTCGAAGCCCATGTCTTCCAGGGTGTCGCCCAGATTGGCGCGGTATTGGGGTTCGTCGTCCACCACGAGGATGGTCTGGGATGGCTTCATCGGCCGGTGTGCTCCTTGTCAGCGACAATGGACCTACTCGGTCCGTCCCTGTACGAAGGAAGCGCCCCGCGCGTCAAGCAGCCCGCGCAAGGCATCCACCAGCACGGTGCAACTGGGGGCGGGTTTTTTGATCACCTGATCTAGGGTGACGCCCAGGGAGGCCACTTCGGGAGGAATGTCGTACTTTGGCGTCCCGGTGTAGATGACGAATTTGAGAGCCGGCCGTTTGGCGTTGGCCGCCAGGATGAACGCGTTGCCGTTCATACCGGGCAGGCGCATGTCCACGGTGCAGGCGTCCACATGGGTCTTGTCCAGGACTTCCAGTCCCTCCTCGGCGCTGGGCACGCACAAGGCCTTGAAGCCGTAGTCCTCCAGGGCGTCGACGAGATTTTCCCGGATATGCTGTTCGTCGTCCACGACAAGGACCACAAAAGGTTCACTGGGCGTCACTTGGCCTCCACAGGGCCAAGCGCACGGTGAACCGTGTGCCCTGGCCTGGCTGCGAATCCACGTACAGGTCGCCGGAGTAGTTGTTGGTCAGTATGAAATAGCTCACCGAAAGTCCAAGTCCCGTGCCCTTGCCCACGCGTTTGGTGGTGAAAAAGGGTTCCATGATGCGTTTGCGGGTGGTTTCGTCCATGCCGGGGCCATTGTCTTCCAGCTCCACAATGGCCCGGTCCCCCTCCACTCTGGTGCGCAACACCAGCGTGGGCGTCTGGGACGGTTCGTACTCTTTTTCGGACATGGCCTGGGCCGCATTCTTGATGATGTTCAGAAACACCTGTTCCAGTTCCGTCTCCACAAAGCAGCAGTGCGGGTTCTCGGGACAGTACTCCTTGATGAAGTGCACGCGTTTGATATCGTAATTTTTTTTCAGATCGTAATCGCTTTGCACCAGTTCCAGGGTTTTGTCCAGAACCGCGGCCAGGGAGTAGACCATGCGGCGCGACTCACTTCGGCGACTGAAGTTGAGCATGCTCTCGACAATTTTCGAGGCCCGAAGGCTGGCCTGGTTGATGTCGTCGAAATACTTGAGCACGTTTCGTTCGGTGAGATAAGCATGCAGGAGTTCCAGATCGATTCCCAGGCGTTCGGCGGTGTCCCGGTTGGCGGGGAGACCGGTCGAGGTGCGACGCATGGCGTTTTGCACGGCCTGCACGATGATACCCAGAGGATTGTTGATCTCGTGGGCCATGCCGGCGGCCAATCCGCCCACCGAGAGCATTTTTTCGTTCTGGATCATCAGTTCTTCCATGCGCACCCGGCGCGTGACGTCGTCAATGCGGATGACCGCTCCCCCTTTTTCCGTGTCTTTGAGCGGATAGATGGTGACGTCTTCCCAAACCTGTTCCCCGTCGAGCTGGCGTTCGAGTCGCGGCAGGGAGCGCAACTGGCTGTTGCTTTGCGCCAGGAGCAATTCCTCGGACAGCTGGTCCATGCCGTCGAAAGCCTCGATGAGGGGGCGCCCCCGCGCCTGGTCGAACGGTATCCTGGCCCGGCGTGACGCCAGGTCGTTCCACAGACTCACGCAGCCTTGGCGGTCGACGCACACCAGCACTGACGGCATGGAGTCGATGAGGTTTTGCAACAGGTTCTTCACCCGTTCGAGTTCCATGCGAATGAGATGGCGGTCGGTGATGTCGCGATTGCATCCCCGGCGTCCGAGCAGGGTCCCGTCCGGGCGGCGAATGATCGAGCACCGGTGGTTCACCCAACGCACTTCGCCGGAGGGGTCGAGCAGGCGAAAGTTCAAGTCGCACGAGCTCTGTTCGTTGGAGTACACCCACTGGAGGTGCTCGCTGATCATGGAACGGTCGTCGGGGTGGACCAGACGGAGGAACAGACCCGGGTCGGCGCAGAACTCTTCGGGGTCGCATCCGGTCATCTGGCGGCATGCCGGAGAAACGTAGAGATAGCGCCCGTCCGTGCCCATCCAGTATTCCCAGTCCGTGGTGAATTCCGCCACGGTGCGGTATTTTTCCTCGCTTTCGCGCAGGGCTTTTTCAGAAAGTCGAAAGTCCGTGATTTCCAGAGAGAAGCTGGCCAGGTGAATGATAGCGCCCGTTTCGTTCAGCACAGGCCAGATGCGAATGCGAAAATAGCGCCCGACGCGTTCCTCTTCGAAAAACTCGGCCCGGCCCGTGGTCAACACCCTGGCGACGCGCTCCCGCCTCTGCACGGCAGACTGTTCGGGAAGCGTGTCGTACAGGCACTGGCCGATGAGCTCGGCGGGGGTGCGCCCCCGCCGGCTGGCCGCAATATTGTTGATATCGAGAATGATGCCCTGCGGATCGATGAGGATCACGGAATCCGATGTGGAGTTGAAAAGCGAACGGATGCGCGTTTCTTTCTCCGTGAGAAGGCGTTGTGTTTCCTTCCTGGCGGCGAGTTCCCGACACAACTGCTCTTGGGAGGCCCGCAGGCGCATGCTGACACGAGACATATAGGCCAGGCCCAGTCCGGCGCCAAGCAAAAGGCAAAACGCCAAAGCCACGGCGCCCCAGTACTGCTTGAGCACCTCGACCGGATCTATGCGGTTGTAGCGTTCGTACGGGGTGACTTCCAGGGTCTTGAGCAATTCCCGCACCGGTTCATAGCTCAGGGGAATGGTCCATCCCAGGACGATGTTCTCGTCATGCACGGCATGAGGCGTCATGGTGAAAAGAGCGGCGGCAACTTTTCTGGATAATTCATCCGGGACATGCGCCAATCTGGCGAAAGCCCACTCGGGATACAATGGCGTGCTGACCAGATACGGAAAATCGGCCGGTATTTTGACCGGGCCGGTGTAGGGCAACACCTTGACTTCGGAGAGATCGAGCTTGCCTTCGGCGACCATGTGTTCAAGCGTGTCGGTCCGCACGCAACCGGCGTCGACCTGTCCCGAAACGACCGCCCGGACCACGGCGTCATGCGTGCCGAGAAAACTGATGAAATCGAAATCGCTTTGCGGGTTGATCCCAGCTTGCTTGAAAACACCCCATTCGCTCAGCCACCCCCCCATGGACATGGGTTCGACCGCGGCGAATCGTGATCCCCTCAAGTCCTCGTATGATCGAATATCTTCCCGTGTCGACCGGGTAAAGATCACGCCGCCGAAGTGCGTGGTTTCATGGCCCTGAAAGATGTTACGCACCGTGGCGATGCGGTTGACCCCGAACCGGTGCTCCATGTCAATGTAAATGGAGGAATTGGAAATTAAAAAATCAATGCGCTTTTGCGTAACCGCATTGGATACTTCATCAAATCGAAGAGGAACGATTTCAATCGGAGCAATATGAAGAAGCTTTTCCAGTGAAGTGGCGGTAGGTTTCCACTGCTCCTGGCAAAAATCTACACCGCGATTGGCGAGAACACCGATTTTAAAGGCATGCGCTAAAACAGCACTCTGAGGAAGCAAGACACAAAGGAAGACAAAAAGAAAGATTCTGAACATCCAGGCTGTACGATAGCGCATGGTCATGCTCACTTTGTAAGGCGGCAGTGGAAACGCAACAAAATCACACGGGAAACGACTCTATTCTTGTTCTCAAACAACAGGAATCGCCAGGTAGGGCGGTATCATGTCTCTGTTCCAAGAATATTTCATTGGAACGTAGAGCATATCATGTCTGGTAGCAAGCATTCGACAGGAGAACTTCTGGAAAGGTGGCTATTAAGCTGGATGACGCAATACGGAATGCAATTGCGGCTTGTGATGAATACGAGATAAGAAAAAAGAGAAAAAGGCGGCGTAAGGTGACACCGCCTTTTGCTTTGGGCCGGAAAGCAGGCATATTTCCGGCTAAGCCATTCGCCGGAAAGGTGTGGCGCGACGAATGGGGGGACAACCAGTTCAGACGGATGGCAAGGATTTGCACGAACCCGTCAGGCTGTTGCGAAGGATTTTCGCAAGAAGTTGGCTATGCAACAAAAGACGTCAAAGAGTACAACCGGTCACAACCCAGGATTGAAGTTACGGCAATGGGTGCGAGGGTACTGACGCCGGATATGCCTGGGGAATTGGGGAATGGATGATATGTTTTCCCCGGGGAGGCCCGAATTTTTCGCGGAGCCGCCTGGAAACAGGGTCAGGCACGAGGCCTTTTACATCGCCGCCTGTCCGGTTGAGTTCCTTGATGATAGTAGAGCTTATGTAGAGCCATTTGAAATCCGTAAGCAAGAAAACTGTTTCGACATTCTCGTCGAGACGTCTATTCATGAGCGCCATTTGAAATTCATAGTCAAAGTCCGAAACAGCACGCATCCCTCGTAAAATCGCATCGGCGTTGCAGGAACGTACATAGTCGAGCAAAAGACCGCTGAACCCCACAGCGACAACACGGGGTTCATCGGCAAATACCTCCTGCGTCATTTCCACACGTTCATCCAATGTGAAAAGCGTCTGTTTCGGAGTGTCTCGGGCAATGGATACGATCACTTTGTCAAAGATCATGAGCGCCCTACGAACAAGGCTCACATGACCCATGGTCAAGGGGTCGAAGGTGCCCGGATAAACCGCGATACCGGAATGTGTGGTGGACATAGGCGATTCCCTAATAGATCAAGCCCGTCCGGAAAGAACGAAAAGTAAAAAGTTTCCGCTACGGACTACAATTAAGGTCGTGAGAAGGTCTTTCTAAAAGCAAAAGACCATATCCGCAACTTTGTGTCAGTTAAGCGAAGGCCACGGAGTGAAAGCGTATTCGAAAAAAAAAGACGGGCAATCGGCAGTCGAAAAAACTCTCCCGGTTGCTCGTCTCGTTTTTGCAAAACGAAGACTCAAACATTTCCACCCGCAGTGGCAGGTCCGAGGCGCATATACGGCAGGGAGTGTGCTTCTCGGTGGACTCCACTTTACAGGGCGGCATGTCTTTCACCTCTTACGCAGACTTTCCGCATCAAACTTGCAAGGTACTGCCAAAAAACGGCTGCCCCCGCCGGAAAGACGAGGGCAGCCGATCAAATGCTATTTGCCCTTGAAGGTGGCGGCGCGCTTCTCAACGAAAGCGCCCATGCCTTCCTTCTGGTCCTCGGTGCCGAAGGTCAAGCCGAAAGCTTCGCCTTCGTAGGCGCAACCGGTCTCGAGATCGGTATCCAGGCCTTCGTTCACGCAAGCCTTGGTCACGGTGACAGCCACGGGAGCCTTGCTCATGATCTTGCCGGCAAGAGCCTTGGCGGCGTTCATCAGCTCTTCGGGAGCCAGGACCTTGTTCACCAGGCCGATGCGGTACGCTTCGTCAGCGCCAATGATGTCGGCGGTGAAAAGCAGCTCTTTGGCGCGGCCTTTGCCGACCAGGCGGGGCAGGCGCTGGGTGCCGCCGAATCCGGGAGGAATGCCCAGGCCGACTTCGGGCTGACCGAATTTGGCCTTCTGGGAAGCCAGGCGGATGTCGCAAGACATGCACAGTTCGCAACCACCACCCAGGGCAAAGCCGTTGACCGCGGCGATCACGGGCATGGGCAGGTTTTCGATCTTGTTGAAGATCGCCTGGCCCTTTTTGCCGAAAGCGCGGCCTTCGGTAACGGTCATGGTGCGCATCTCGGTGATGTCGGCGCCGGCCACGAACGACTTGTCGCCGGAACCGGTCAGGATGACGGCCTTCACCGAAGAATCAACGATCAGCTCTTCGCACAGGGCGTTCAGGTCGTTGAGAACATCGGAGTTCAGGGCGTTCAGGGCTTTGGGGCGATTGATGGTGACAACGCACAGGCCGTTTTCTTTTTCAACAAGCAAGGTGGCGTATTCACTCATGATAGCAATCCTCCAGGTGTTAGAGCTGAGGAAAAGACAGCTTCACACTGCGCAAAGGGACTCGGGGGACCGTTCCTTATTTGGAATAGTCGTAGAAACCCTTGCCGGTCTTGCGGCCCAGGTAGCCGGCCTGCACCATCTTCTTGAGCAGGGGGCAAGGACGATACTTGGGATCACCAAAACCGTCGTACAGCACGTTCATGATGTAGAGGATGGTGTCGTTGCCGATGAGGTCGGACAGAGCCAGGGGGCCCATGGGGTGGTTGAAGCCCAGCTTGGCCACGGCGTCGATGTCCTCGGCGCTGGCAACGCCTTCAGCCAGGGTGAAGACGGCTTCGTTGATCATGGGGATCATGACGCGGTTGCCCACGAAACCGGGGGCGTCGTTGACCTTGACGGGGCTCTTGCCGAGCTTAACGGACAGGTCGTAAACGGACTTGTAGGTCTCTTCGCTGGTGGCCAGGCCATTGATGATCTCGATGAGCTTCATCACGGTGGCGGGGTTGAAAAAGTGCATGCCGATGAACTTGTCAGCGCGCTTGGTGAAGGAGCCCATGGCGGTCACAGGCAGCGAGGAGGTGTTGCTGGCGAAAATGGTGCTGGCGGGGCACAGACCGTCGAGGGTCTGGAAGATCGACTTCTTGATCTCCATGTTCTCAACGGCGGCTTCGACCACCAGGTCGACGGCGCAGCTGGAGGAGTCGAGGTCGACGACGCCCTTGATGCGGCCAGCGATGGCGGCCTTGTCGTCGGCGCTCATCTTGCCCTTTTCAACCATCTTGGACAGGTTCTTCTCGATACCGGCAAGGCCCTTGTCCACGAACTTCTGGTCGATATCGCGCAGATTCACTTCGAGGCCGGCTTGAGCCATAACCTGGGCGATACCGCTACCCATCTGACCAGCGCCGATAACCAAGACTTTTTTGATTTCCATGAGACACCTCCGGAAAGTAAGACTTCAGTAGTCTACAGTTGTTCTCTCACCAGGACTTAACACTTCGGACGGATCGCCGGGAGAAGCTGTTCTCTTTACGACTCGCTTTCGTATGTACATCGTTCAAGTCGTAAAGCCGCACATCGGCAGCGGTCCGCCGGCGCGGACCGCTGCCTAAGTGCTACATTGGTGCGAATCAGATGCTCATCGCATGCGACTTCCTCGAGAGGAAACCGCCTGGAGTTTTAACCATACCGATACATAACCCCAAAAGAGGGGCGGGGATGATCCCACTGCATGGCTTCGGGCAGCCGAGCGCACACGACACGGCAGGTACCGCATTCGAGGCAACCGGCAACTTCAAACTGCAGGACACCCTTTTCGTTGATGGTGTACAATCCGGCCGGGCAAACCACGGTCAGAGCGTACAAGGCTTTTTCGTCCAACTTGGACTGATCCACAATGATGTGCGGATTGCCTTCGTCAACAACGAACTTGTTCGCAGACAGCTTTTGTTCGACGCTCATGCTCATACGGCATTGCCTCCCTTCCAGGCGTCCTTGATAAAGCCAAAGACGCCGGCCTTGAGAACATGCGGGAGCAATTTCTTGCGCGCCAGCACCGCCGGTTCACCGGTCACGCGGAACAGATCAACAAAGATCTTTTCCACCAGATCGGGATACACCGTGTACGTGCGCGGCCCCTCGATGAACTCGGGAGCGTGCCGATAGGTGTTCAAGTCCTTGAGCACGAAGCTCTGCTCCAAACGCTGCTTGTAACCAGCCAAACCAGCCTTGCTGTAGTCGCCCTTGGCTTTGGCTTCGATGACGGTCTCGGCAGCCATTTGTCCAGAGGCAATGGCGTAGTCCATGCCGCGGACGGTAAAACCAAGGTTCACGCACAAGGCGGCGGCGTCGCCCACGACCAACAGGTTGTCAGCCACGAGCTCGGGGACCATCTTCAACCCGCCTTCGGGCACCAAGTGGGCGGAGTATTCCACAACCTTGCCACCCTCGACGAGAGGGGCAACGGCGGGATGACTCTTGAAGCGCTCCACCAGATCGGGAAGGCGAGTCTTCGAAGTGCTGATCTGGTCAACAGTCACGACCACGCCAAGGCAGAGGGTGTCTTTATTCGTGTAAATAAAGCCGCCACCGACTTGGCCTTCGGAAGGATCGCCGGCAAAAAGGCGAGCGACGCCTTCATTGCCGGTCACACCGAAGCGATCGTTGATGACCTGTTCAGACAGTTGGATGATTTCCTTCGCGCCAACACCCACCTCGTGAGGAGAGAGCTCTTTTTTCAAGCCTTCCTTCTGGGCCAGCAGGCTATTGACGCCGTCAGCAAGGATCACCATGTCGCAGGTCAGGGTATCATCCCCAGCCACGACACCAGTGATTTTGCCGTTTTCCTTGAGCAGAGAGTCAACCCGAGCCGGGCAGACAACGTCGCAACCGGCATTTTCGGCTTCGCCAGCCAACCAGGCATCGAACTCCGAGCGCAGCACGGTGTACGACGCGGCGGACGGCGAGGAACCGAACAACCGGGACTGGAAGTCCAGATTGAACGAGCTGTCAGCGGTCATCAAGGAAATGGTTTCCCTGGTGACCATACGCTGCACGGGGGCCTTATCGGCAAAGCCGGGAATGACTTTTTCCAGGCTATGCCCATAGAGGCGGCCACCGGTAACGTTCTTGGACCCGGGCGTGTCACCCCGCTCGAGCATGAGGACGCTCAGACCCTCTTTGGCCATGCAGTACGCGGCAGTACTACCGGCCAGTCCAGCGCCCACGACTATAACATCATAATCAGGCATGGTATGCCTCGTTACTCCACACTAGGCCGAGCCTAGCGATCTTTGAAGGCCTTGGTGATCACGGGCAGGACTTCCTTGATGTCGCCGAGGAAGTAGTAGTCCGCTTCACCGTTGATGGGCGCGTTTTCGTCTTTGTTCACGCTGACGATAACCTTGGAATCGCGCACGCCGTAGATGTGCTGAGCCTGGCCGGAGACGCCGGTGGCAAAGTACACCAGGGGCTTGATCACCTGGCCGGAGATGCCGAGGTAGCATTCTTCAGGCATCCACTTGAAGAACTCGGCGATGGGACGGGTGCAAGCAACTTCAGCGCCCATGGCGGCGGCCAGGTCTTTCGCCAAAGACAGTTCGCTCTGTTCGACGTAACCGCGGCCAACGCCGACCACGCGGGTGGCTTCGCCGAGGTTCACTTCGCCCTTTTCCTTGGGCTGACGCGCGACAACCTTGGCCTTGCCGGCGGCAGGAGCCAGGGTGGACACGGCGCCGGAACGCGAAGCGTCGGCGGCGGGCAGCTCAAAGGTTTTGGCGCCAACGGTGGCGACAACAATGGGAGCGGAAGTGGTCATGGTCTTGAGGGCCAGACCGCCGAACACCATACGGCTAGCGGTAATGGTGCCGCCGTCGATGGTGATGCTCTTGCAGTCGGACACGCAAGGGGCGTCGAGCAGACCAGCCAACTGGCCAGCCATGGTACGACCACGCTTGGTGGCGCTGATGAGGATGACCTGAGGCCCTTCGGCCTTGGCTTTCTCAGCGATCACCGGGGTGTATTCTTCCCACATGGCGTCGGCGGCCAAAGGCAGGGCGAAGGCGGCTTCAGCGCCAGCGGCGATAGCTTCCTTGGCGGCGGCTTCGTCCCCGGCCACAAAAGCGATCACCTGGGCCGAAGATTTGCTGATCTCTTTCGCGCCACCAACCAGCTCGCAAGCCAGCTGCGCATTTTCGGCAATAACATATATTGCGCTCATGTATGCTCTCCTTCTCTGCCTTTAGAGGACGCCGTCGGCGGTGAGCTGGCTGACCAGTTTCTTCGCCGCGTCCGCGATAGAAACCCCATCGGGGTTCATGTGGATCTTCTTGCGCTTCACCTCGGGGGCCAGCACGCTGACGGTGGCCAGCTGGGGCTTGATGGCGTCGGCGTTCAGGCCGGCGGCATCAAGCGTCATGGCGGCGCTGGGTTTTTTCTTCGCGCCCAGGATCTGCTTCACGCTGGGGATGGGGGGATCGTTGACGTCGGGCGACACGGAAATGACAACCGGTCCGCTGACTTCAATGGTTTCCAGACCATCATCCAGTTTACGGCTGAGCTTAAGAGCGGTGCCGGAGACTTCCAAAGCGCTCACGTAGGTCACGGAAGAAGCACCGAGCAGGGCGGCCACGCGGGCGCTGGTCTGCTGGGCGTACTCATCGTTGGAACCTTCGCTGCAGATCACCACGTCGGCATCGCCGAGCGTCTTGATCATGGCGGCAAGAACCTTGGCGGTAGCGCCGCTGTCGACATCAGCCATGGCGGCGTCACTCAGGTAGGTGACGGAATCCAGACCGCGCGACAAGGCGTCCTTGCACGAAGGTTCAGTGTTCACGCCAGCGGTGATGCCGACGAGTTCGCAACCAGTGGCGGCCTTGATTTGAACTCCAGCCTCAATGGCGTTGCGGTCGAACTCGTTCAACGTCCACTTCGCTTTCTCAAGGTCGAGCTTGCGAGTGCTTTCGTTGACGCGAATGTCCGCGCCGTCCAACAGCCATTTATAGCACACAATGACTTTCTTCATGGATACTCACCAAAGAATTAAGCAAGAATGTTGCCGGCGATGACCATCTTCTGGACTTCGCTGGTGCCTTCGTAGATTTCGGTGATCTTGGCGTCGCGCATCATCCGCTCGACCGGGTAGCTCTTGGTGTAGCCGATGCCGCCGTGGATCTGCACGGACTTGGTGGTCACGGCCATGGCGGTCTCGGAAGCGAACAGCTTGGCCATCGCGGCTTCCTTGCTGAAGCGGGCGCCTTCTTCCTTCATGCAAGCGGCGCGGTAGACCAGCAGGCGGGCGGCGTCGACGTTGGTCGCCATCTCAGCCATGTACCACTGGATGCCCTGGTTGGCGCTGATGGGCTTCTTGAACTGCTTGCGCTCCTTGGAGTAGGTGATGGCGGCTTCAAGAGCACCCTGAGCGATACCCAGAGCCTGGGCGCCGATGCCGATGCGGCCGCCGTCCAGGGTCTGCATGGCGATGGCGAAACCCTTGCCTTCGGCGCCCAGCATGTTCTCGACGGGCACTTCGCAGTCCTTCAGGATGATCTCAGTGGTGGAAGAAGCGCAGATGCCCAGCTTGTCTTCGACCTGGCCAACCTTGAAGCCGGGGAAGCTCTTCTCGACGATGAAGGCGGTGATGCCCTTCAGGCCGGCGGCTTTGTCGGTCATGGCGAACACGATGAAGGACTCGGCGTAGGCGCCGTTGGTGATGAACACCTTGGAGCCGTTGATGATGTACTTGTCACCCTTCTTCTCGGCCACGGTCAGCTGCGAAGCGGCGTCGGTACCAGCGCCGGGCTCGGTCAGGCAGAAAGCGGCCAGCTTTTTGCCGGAAGCCAGGTCGGGCACGTATTTTTTCTTCTGGGCGTCGGTGCCGAACTTCATGATGGGATGCACGCCAAGGGACATGTGGGCGGACAGGATAACGCCATGCGTGGCGCACACGCGGGAGAGTTCCTCGACGGCCAGGACGTAGGACAGGGTGTCGCCGCCGGAGCCACCGAACTCTTCAGGAATCGACAGACCGAGGATACCCAGCTCAGCCATACGTTTCACGGTCGCTTCGGGGAACTTGTGGGTTTTGTCGATTTCAGCGGCGATGGGCTGAACTTCGTTCTCGGCGAATTCACGAACCATTTTCTGAATCAGGACCTGTTCTTCGGTAAGATTGAAATTCACGGCATCCTCCTGGATGGTTAGAAGTTCGAGTCTGACCGCATGCCTATGGGGTGCGATTCAGACGCTTTATTACGAATGAAAGTTCTTTGCAATAAATTCAATCGTAAGGGTGGTTATTTCTTATTCGAAATAACCACCCTCCGAGTAGAGATACCTAGCTCGTGCGATACTCGCAAAGGTCAGGGGACACGGTGAAATCCGCATCCGTAATGGCCCTGATGTCGTCGACGGTCATGCCGGGAATGATTTCTTTCAGCACGAGACCTTCTTTATTGACGTAGAAAACAGCCTTGTCCGTGACGATGACGTTCACCAAGCCATAGCCGGTCAGAGGCAACGAGCATTTCTTGAGAACCTTGGACTGACCCTTTTTGTCAACATGCAACAAGGTTGCAATGACTTTTTTCACGCCACCGCAAAGGTCCATGGCGCCGCCAGGGCCAGGAGTGAATTTACCAGGAGCCAGTGGGCGCGCCCAATTGGCGATGCTGCCTTCCTGGTCGACTTCAAGAGCGCCAAGAATGGTAACGTCAATATGACGGCCACGAATCATCCCAAAAGAAGCGCACAATTCGAAGATGGAAGCGCCGGGAAGCAGTGTTACGGGCTGCGATGCGGCATTCGCCACATCGCAATCTTGCTTGCCAAGTTCGGGGGTCCCGCCGAAGTTCAAGGCGCCGTTTTCCGTCTGCAGGAATATATTGATGCCTTTGGGAATGTAGTTGGCGACGAAAGTCGGAATACCAAAACCCAAATTCACTGCTTGGCCGTCACAAAGTTCCAAGGCGGCCCTCTGGGCGATTATATTTTTCGACATGGTCATTTCCTTTTTGATTCTGTAGGGTTCGGGTCGATACTTAGGACTTGAATTGCTTTGTGCGAACCCACAGGTCCGTATACGTTTTCTGCTGCTCTTCCAAGGTCATGCCCAGAGCGATTGACTGGACGTAGATGCTCGGAGTGCCCACCATCCGGGGGTCGATATCGCCGATTTCAACAATCTCGTTGACTTCGGCGAGAGTATTTTTGGTGGCAGTTGCGATGACGGGGTTACAGTTCATGGAAATTCCACGGTATTCGATATTGCCCAGCTTGTCTGCGCGCCATCCCTTGATGATTCCGAAGTCGGCGCTCAAGGGAGGCTCAAGGATATAATCCTGCCCCTCGACGTTGATAATTTGCCGACCTTCTTGAGCGAAGGTGCCAAGTCCGATGGGCGTCAACACGCCGCCAAGACCGGCGCCGGCGCAACGAACCTTTTCAGCCCAGGTGCCCATGGGATAATAATCCACCTCGACGTCTCCCGCTTTGAACACCGCCTGCAGTTCGGGGCAGGTCCCGGTATGCGAGGTGATGAACCGCTTGACTTGCTTGTTGGCGAAAAGAGGAGCCAAGTCGAAGTTGCCACCAGGGTATGTAGACACATCCGACATAAGGATGAGGTCTTTGACGCCCTTTTTTACCAAAGCTTCGATACTTTTCAAGGGGGAGCCAACGCCGAGGAAGCCGCCAATCATAATGGTGGCGCCGTCTTCGATCTTGTCGACGAATTGCTCAATCGTAGTGACCTTATTCATGATGAATCCTTATATATGCTTTGATTAAACTTGGATCTGCTAGACCTTTTGCTTCTTATGCTTCGCCATGGCGATAAGAACCAGCACTATGCCAAGTCCGCACAGACCGGCGGCGATGAGAAAAGCCTGACCGTAGTCACCATGGTTCATGTCGCTTATCTTGGCCGCAAACGTGGGGCCAGTGAGAGCGGAGACACCAAACGCGGTGAACAACACGCCGTAGTTCATGCCGAGGAACTTGGCGCCGAAATTGTCAGCCGTGATGGAGGGGAAAATACCCATGACGCCGCCGTAGCACAACGCGATGGCGACCGTGATGATCAAGAACACCGGCAAGGTAGACACCTTGGCGAGGGCGAGCATGGCCACGCCTGAAATCACGTACATAAGCAACACGGACATGTAACGGCCGATTTTGTCGGAAATCCAACCCCAGAAAATACGACCCAGGGTGTTGGACGCTCCCAAGGCGGTGATGACGATTGCCGCGGCTTCACCAGGGGTGATGCCGGTCGCCTTCTGGGCGATGGGCGAGGCGTGGGCGATGAACATGAGGCCGGAGATACAACCCACGACGTACATCAACCAGAGCACGTAGAAAATGGGATCGCCCAGCATCTCTTTCCAGTTCTTGTCGATACTGGTCGCGTGAGATGCCCCAGCGGCGGGAGCGGGCGGAGTCCATCCTGCCGGAACGTACCCGGCGGGGGGAGCGGTAATAAGAAGGGAGCATGCACAGATGATAACGAGGAAGATAACGCCCAGCAGCTTCAGGGTGTCGAAAACTCCCGAACCGGGAACGGTTCCGGAAAAGTACGTGATGAGTTGCTGGGACAGCGGACCGAGAAGGACGGCGCCGGAGCCGAATCCGCCAACCACCAAGCCTGCCGCCAAGCCGCGCTTGTCGGGGAAGAACTTGACCGTGTTGGGGACCGTGCAGCCGTAAACGATGCCGATGCCGAGGCCCCCAAGGACGCCATAGGTGGCGTAAATCATCGAAAGGCTATGGGAGAAACCTGCACCGACAATTCCAAGGGCAAAAACGATACCGCCGAAAAATATGATTTTCTTAGGGCCTTGTTTGTCTTGAAGTTGTCCTGCGACAATCATTGCGAGCGGAACCAAACCGAGATTGAGCGAATATGCAATAGAAATTTCAGCGTTTGTGCAACCAATGGCTTTCATTAGAGGATTTCGAAATATGCTCCAAGCATATGCCGAACCGATAATTAAATTGCAAATCAGGCTGGCAAAAAGAATCAGCCAACGGTTCACCTTGGTTCCGGGCATTGTGCCTCCTCTATGCTCTACATTCCGGTTTTTGGGCCAGGGACAGCCTTAAAGCAAGCCGCATGCCAAACGTGATCCCCTGGGGCTCGGCACCTCCTTTTCCCTTGTTTTGCGCATGAAGAAATACGTCTCTTCATGAGCCTTCAAACAAAATTTAGCTGGTTCTTGCTGATTCACTGAACACTACATAATAATGGCCTTTGTGGCAAAACTTTTTTTAGGCACCAAACTTGCAAACTTAAATTATCCCCTGGCGAGTTCTTTAAACCCTCCCTGTTAGGTGTGGTGTTTGTCGGATGGCAATTTATCATAACACATTGAAATTTAATTACTAATTTGAGACATTGTGTGCCGTGTCATACCGCTTCATGCGGCTTTTCATGTCGGCGATGTGTACTTATAAAGAGCAATTCGTAGGTTTGACTGGGGAATCGTTTCTTCTGGATGGCTTGGGGGATTGTAGTGTTGTGATGAGGCTTCTCTTCCTTCATTCTATTTGATTGCATGTATATGGTGTAAATGTTTATTGGGTGAAGTATGTTGTGTGTTTTTTGTCTTGTTTTGTAGTAATATGAAAGTTCGTTTGAGTAGTCTTTAGTCGTGCGGGAAACATCGTGAACAAGAAGCGCTTCTTCCTGTTATCATGTCAATAGCTGCTCTTTCCACCAAGTCGTAAAAGCGGTGAAGGCGTCATACACACTGGAAAGACATTGAGGCGTGAGCTCTTCCGTGAAGTCGAAGGAATGCCCCGTCACGGTGAGCAGAAAGGCTTTGGCCGGTTTCGGCAACCCCAGCTCGTCCATGAGGGCCAGAAGGCGACCGGGGCTCATGATATGAAGGTTGGCGCCGGGTGGGCTTGAATCGGGGCGTACTTCCGTAAAACGATAGCCATTTTCCAGAGGTTGGGCATGGGCGTCGACGAAGAGGACGAAATCCATTCCGGCCAGATCGTAAACCGTTTCGGGCAAAAGCTGCAGTTCGAGCGACAGTTCCGCCGCGATGCCTCTATTTTCCAGCCATTGATGGATCATTGGGGCCAAAACATGCCCCACCCTGTCGTCTTGACGGTAGCAGTTACCGTATCCCGCGATATACATTCGCATCACACACCCGCATATGTGTTTCGACCGTGCGCATGGTCGGACGCGCCCGGAGCATGGCTGTTCCGGGCGCGTCGCATGTATTTAGTGGCTTGAGCGCAGTTGCTGTAGGAGATCACCGGCCTCGGTTTCGATATTCACGAGCAAAGGCATTTGTCCCACGGCGTGGGTGGAGCAGGACAGGCAGGGGTCGTAGCACCGTATGACGTGTTCCATGCGATTCAGAACGCCCTCGCGGACTTCGCCTCCGGTTATGTATTCCCTGGCCACGGCCTCCACACCCTTGTTCATGGCGTAGTTGTTGTGTCCGGTGGCCACGATGAGGTTCACCTTGGTCACCACCCCTTGTTCGTCCACTTCATAGTGGTGAATAAGGGTGCCGCGCGGGGCTTCGACGATGCCGATGCCCTGCGGCCTGATTTCATTGGAGGTGACGCGCAGGTCCGAGCCCAGAATGTCCTTGTCCACGGCCAGCTCTTCGATGCGCTCCATGGCATAGAGGGCTTCGATGAGGCGCGCGTAGTGGTAGTACATGGTGGAATGGACGATGCCGTCCTCGCTGCTCTTGCGGAACTGCGACAAGGCGCTGGCCGCTTCGGGCGTGGCGATGTTGTCGCAGGCGTTGAGTCTGGCCAGCGGTCCCACGCGGTAGGCGCCGTACGGGTAGCCCAGGGGCAAGTAGAAGGGGAACTTCAGATAGCTCCACGGCTCCACGTGCTCCCCGATGAACTTGAAGTAGTCCGCGGTTTGGATCTCATCAAGAATGCGTCCTCGCGGGGCGCGCAGCCGAATGATGCCGTCGTAGAGTTCGAGCTGTCCGTTCTTGACTAGCCCCATGTAGGGCGTTTCCATGGTGGCGAAGCGCTTGGCTTCGTCGCCGTGGTCATCCAGGTATTTGGTGATGATATCCATGGCCGAGCGCAAACTGTTCTTGATGCCGGGCAGGGTGTGGAGGATCTGGTCGCGCTCCTCCATCTTGAGGGCCCGGGTCACGCCGCCGGGAATGCTGTGCCAGGGATGGATCTTCTTTCCTCCCAGCGTCTTGATGATTTCCTGGCCGAACTTGCGCATGCCGATGCCCATGAGCGCCAGGGACGGAAACTCCTGGGCCACTCCCGCGATGTTGCGCTTTTCCGGGGGCGCGTCGAACCCGAAAAGCAGGTCCGGGCTGGACAGGTGGAAAAACGACAGTGCGTGCGACTGAACGAACTGGGCCATGTGCATGAGTTCGCGCAACTTTCTGGCTTCCGGCGTCGGGGTGACGCCGATGATGTCGTCGCAGGCCTTGGCCGACGCCAAGTGGTGGCTCACGGGACAGATGCCGCAGATGCGCGGGGTGATCACGGGCATTTCGTGAAAGTCCCGCCCCTTGGTGAACACTTCGAATCCGCGGAACTGGGTCACGTGGAACCTGGCGTTTTTCACGGAGCCGTCTTCGCGCAGGGTCACGGTGATCTTGCCGTGGCCCTCGATGCGGGTGACGGGATTTATGACAATGGTCCGCTCGGTGTTTTTTTCCATACGGCGACCCTCTTTAGTCGAAACGCATCATGCTGGGGGGCAGCTTGGGAAGATTGCCCCGCAGCAGTTCGGTGAAGACGTATAAAATGGTGTCCGCATCGGGGGGACACCCCGGAACGTGCACGTCGATGGCCACTTCGGTATCGATGCCCAGCGCCTTGGGCAGGAGTTTGGGCAGGTCCTGTCCGGGCAGGATGGCTTCGGGGTTCACCGTGGTCACGGTGTCCACGTAGCCGCCGCGCAGCACGTCCTGGACCGGAATGAAGTTGCGCATGCAGTTGATGCCGCCGAACACCGCGCAGTCGCCCCAGGCGATGAGGATTTTGCACTTGGAGCGCAGTTCCTTGGCCAGGTGCACCTCCTCCTCGTTGCCCAGCCCCCCTTCGATGATGCCGATGTCCACCTGGGGAATGGTCTTGATGTCGGTGATGGGCGTGTAGGTCAGCTCCACGCTTTCGAGCAGCGTGGTGATGCGTTCGTCCACATCGAGAAACGACATGTGGCAGCCGGCGCAGGATTCGAGCCAGACCGAGGCGATGGTTGTTTTCTTCATGATCTACACCTCACTGGGGTAAGGGGCTGGCTCAACCATGTCCGGGGCGAGCTGGGCCTTGTACAGGTCCGTGGTGGCCGAGGACTCGGCGGGTTCGAAGTTCACGCCGAGCTTGGCGGCCAGGTCCCGCAGCAGGGTGTCGTGCTCCAGAAGGCCCGGCGGGGGAGGCACGATCATGTTCACGGCCTGGCGGTCGCCTTCCAGGGTGAAGAAGTGTCCGTCGCGTTCGTTCCACGCCTGGGCGGGCAGCAGCACGTCGGCCAGGTTGATGTAGGGATGGAGCTTGTAGGGCGTCTGGAGCACCACGAACTTCACCTTGGACATGGGTTCGAGCGAGGCGGAATTCACCGGCACCAGACCCATGAGTTGCACGAACAGGAAGTCGAGGTCCACCTGGCGCAGCCACGGCGTGTCGGAAAGCACCGTGCCCATGGTGCCCAGGCCGTTGCCCATGCGGATCATGGGCACTACGGCGATGTCCTTGCCGCGGAAGGCCTTGAGCTTGATGGCCAGGTTGACCGCGTAGGTCACGGCCGGCCACTGGTGGGCCAGCAGCGACCCCAGCACGAAGATGGGCTTTTTGGCCTTGGCCAGGATGTCGCGAATGGCCGCCACGGTCTGGGCGTGGGGGCCCGTTGGGGCTTGTCCGTCCATGGCCCGGATGATGGCCAGCACGAAGTCGGGGAATTCCTCGGGGGCCAGGCGGTGCTCCACGTCGCAGATGCCCTTGAAGGGCGCCACGCCGCTTGAGACGCACACCAGGGGGGCCTTGCGGTTGATGGCGGCCACGCGGATGTAGCTGGCCACCACCGGGGCTTCGTCCTGGGGATTGGCGTTGAGCACGATGACCGCGTCGCTGTCCAGGATGTTGCTGGCCGTGGTGAAGGGCCTGCACCCCTGGTCGGCGAAGTGCTTGAAACCGTTCTTGAAGCCGCGCAGCGAGTCGCCCCGGAAGCAGTCCACGTATTCCATGCCCAGGGCCTGGCGGAAGAAACCGCCGTAAAGGGTCAGCTCCTGGTTGGTGGCGTATTCGCTGAGGATGGCTCCGGCTCGCTTTCCGGCCAGGGACTCGCGCAGTTTGCGGGCCACCAGCCAGAGGGCTTCGTCCCAGGAGGCTTTGCGGAAGCTGGCGCCGTTGCGGATCATGGGCTCGGTGACGCGTTCGCGTTCCGTGGATTCGGGAAGCCACCAGCGGCCCCGATGGCAGAGCTGACCGCCGTCCGGGCTGTCGCCCAGCACGCCGCGAACCAGCACCACGCTGCCTGTGCGCACATAGGCGTTGATCTGGCAGCCCACCGAGCACATGGGGCAGATGCTTTTGACCACGGCGTCGCAGTCGGTGGTGCGGCCCCGGTAGGCGAACTGCCGCAGGGTGATGGTGCCGGTGGGGCAGACCTGGGCGCAGGCCCCGCACTGCACGCAGGTGTCGCTTTCGCCCAGGTTCACGCCCAGGTCCACGGCCACCCGGGCTTCCCAGCCGCGGTGGCACAGGTCCAGGGTATGGGCTCCGACCTTTTCGGCGCAGACCCGGATGCAACGCAGACACAGGATGCAGCGGTTATGGTCGAGCTGCATATGCGGCGAGCTGGCGTCGTTTTTGAAGTCCGTATAAAGAAAGGGATACCGCACGCTGTCCATGCCGTATTCAATGGCCAGCTTCTGCAGGACGCAGTCGCCGCTTTGCGAGCAGAACATGCAGAAGTGGTTTCGTCCGGCGAACAGAAGTTCCAGAATCTGCCGGCGGTACTTGACGAGCTTCTCGGTTTTGGTGTGCACCACCATGCCCGCTGTGATCTGCGTCGTGCAGGAGGGCAGCAGCTTGGGGCTGCCTTCCAGTTGCACCACGCACAGCCGGCACGCGCCGATGGAGGGCAGGCCTTCCAGGTGGCACAGGGTGGGAATGTAGATGTCGTGTTTGCGCGCAACATCCAGGATCGTATCGTTGGGATCACCCTCGCAGAGGTGTCCGTCTATCGTCAAGGCGATGGTGTTGTTCATGCATGTGCCTCCACGAGGTGCGTTAGACCTTGATCACGGCGTGCGCGGGACAGAACGACAGACAGTTTCCGCACTTCAGGCACGACGAACTGTCAATGACGAATGGTGTCTGCTTCTTTACGCCGGTTATGCACTTGGCGGGGCAGTGCTTGGCGCACAAACCGCACTTCTTGCACTTTTCCGCGACGATGAAATAGCTGATAAGGGCCGGGCACTCCTTGGCCGGGCACTTTTTCTCCAGGATGTGGGCTTCGTACTCGTGCCGGAAGTAGCGCAAGGTGGTGAGCACGGGGTTGGGCGCGGTCTGTCCCAGGCCGCACAGGCTCATCTCCTTGATCATCATGCACAGTTCTTCGAGGGTGTGGATGTCCTCGATCACGCCCTCGCCCCGACAGATTTTTTCCAGCAGCAGAAGCATCTGCTTGGTGCCTTCCCGGCAGGGGATGCATTTGCCGCAGGACTCGCGCTGGGTGAATTCGAGAAAGAACCGGGCCACGTCCACCATGCAAGTGTCTTCATCCATGACCACCATGCCGCCCGAGCCCATGATGGCTCCCACTTTCGAGAGCGATTCGTAGCTCACGGGCAGGTCCAGGTGCTCCTTGGTGAGGCAGCCGCCGCTGGGGCCGCCGATCTGCACGGCCTTGAACTCCTTGCCGCCCAGGATGCCGCCGCCGATTTCCATGATGATTTCGCGCAGCGGCACGCCCATGGGCACTTCCACCAGGCCGGTGTGCTTGATCTTGCCGGTCAGGGCGAAGACCTTGGTGCCCTTGGACTGGTCGGTGCCCATGGAGGCGTACCAGGCCCCGCCCTTGCGCATGATCTGGGGCACGTTGGACCAGGTTTCCACGTTGTTGATGTTGGTGGGCTCCTTCCACAGGCCGCTCACCGCCGGAAAGGGGGGACGCGGCTTGGGCATGCCCCGCTTGCCCTCGATGGAGGACATGAGGGCCGTTTCCTCGCCGCAGACGAAAGCGCCCGCGCCTTCCTTGATGTGCAGTCGGAAACTGAAGTCCGACCCGAAGATGTTGTCGCCCAGCAGACCGCGGTCCTCGGCCTGGGCGATGGCGCTCTGCAACCGTTTGAGCGCCAGGGGGTACTCGGCCCGGCAATAGATGTAGCCCTCGTCCGAGCCCATGGCGTAGGCCCCGATGAGCATGCCTTCGACCACGCTGTGCGGATCGCCTTCGAGAATGGAGCGGTCCATGAACGCGCCGGGGTCGCCCTCGTCGGCATTGCAGATGATGAACCGCTTGGGACCGGGCTGCTTGGCGCACATCTCCCATTTGAAGCCGGTGGGGAACCCGGCCCCGCCGCGGCCCCGCAGACCGGCGGTGGTGACCTCGGCGATGACTTCCTTTGGAGTCATGGCGTTCAGCACCTGCCCCAGGGCCTGGTACCCGTCGCGGGCGATGTATTCCTCGATGTCGTCGGGATTGATGGAGCCGCAGTTCTTGAGCGCTATGCGCAGCTGACGGCTGTAGAAGGGGATGTCGCCGTAACGCTCCACGCGCGCTTCGCCCTTGGCCGAGTAGAGCAGGCGCTCCACGGGCGTTCCGCCCACCAGATGCTGTTCGATGATGTCGGGAACGTCGGAGGCCTTGACCTTGCAGTAGAAAGTGCCGCCCGGATAGATCACCACAATGGGTCCCAACTCGCACAGGCCGTGGCATCCCGTGGGGATGACTTCGACCCCGGAGTTCTCGCCCAGCTTGGGAACTTGTTCGTTCAGGGCCGCGATGATCTGGGCGCTGTCGCCCGACGAGCAACCCGTTCCGCCGCAGACCAGCACGTTGGCGTGTTTGCCTTCGCCTATCATGGGCTCGCCGGGTTTTTGCTCCTGGGGGCCCTTGCGGGTTCTGACGAGCATCCGCGCGCTGACCCGGTCGCGAATTTCGGCCAGTTCCTCGAGCGTGTGAATGATGTGCATAGTGCTTGGCTCCTGCTTGGCGCTATTGAAACATGTCGAGGATCTTCACCAGCTTGCCAGGCTCCATTCCGCCGAAGGTCTGTTTGTTGACCATGATGACGGGAGCCAGGCCGCATGCGCCGAGACAGGCCACGGGCTCCAGGGTGAAGCGCAGATCGTCCGTGGTGCAGTTCTCCTGGATGCCCAGCAGGTCCTTGACGGTGGTCATGATGCGCGCGCTTCCCCGAACGTGGCAGGCCGTGCCCCGGCAGACGCGAATGATGTTGCGTCCGCGCGGTTTGAGGTGAAACTGGGCGTAAAAGGTGGCCACGCCGTAGACCTCGGCCTTGGGGATCTTGAGCTCGGTGTAGATGGTCTCCATGGCTTCCGGCGGAAGGTAGCCGAGAGCGTCCTGCACCTGCTGCAGAATGGGAATGAGCCCTCCCCTCTCGGTTTTCCAGTGGGATGTGATTTCTTTGGTCGTGTCCACGATGGTCTGGACGGAAAGCGCCATATCATACCTCCGTACGCGATAGCGGACTTCTATCGGCGTGGTTTGTCGATCGTGAAGGGGGGCGAACCCGCATGACGCCAGATGCAACGCGTTTTGCCCCGCAGGGGGTGTTTCCCGAGGCGGCAGCCGGCCCGGACAGCGGACGGACCGACGCCGTTTCGGTACGGTTTGCGCCCGCCCGAAGCGTCCGCGACCGGGGCGCGGGCCAAGCGCGACGCTCGGTACCGCCGTGGAGCGGACCGATGCGCACACATACCAAAACCGTCGGGAGATGGAAAACATTCGATGACATTTTTTCGCGACGCACACGCGGACGCATCCCCGCGTCCGAGGCGACGCACGGTGCTGACTGGACGGGGGGCGTGGTTCATGGGCGTTGTCTCCCTGGGCGCGGGACAATCTCTACCGCGTGAAAAGGCTTACGGCTTTCGGGAGAAAACGCGCGCGTCATGCCTTCGCGCGTGGCTCGTTTTCGGCCGGAAAGCCTTTTCATACGGCGAATCGTTGTCGGCCGCATGGCTTCCGGGAGAAAAGCACGTTTCATGCCATAAGGAATTGCCCCGCGATTTCAGTGAGTCAGCGATCAGGACTTGCTGGAACGCCAGGCAATGGACGAATTTTTCGTCCGTTTCCGTCCGGGCGTGTTGACCGTCGGCTATCCGTCAAGCACAATGCTTTTAAGAGCATCCCCGGAGACTGGCATGGCAAACGCCCCCACCCCCTTCCCCTGCGAATCCCTCAACGCCTTCATTGTAAACAGCGTGGCGGACGGCGTGTTTTGCGTGGACAAGGAGATGACCATTATCTTCTTCAACCAGGCGGCGGCGGATATCGTGGGGGTCCGGGTCGAAGACGCCGTGGGCCGCACGTGCCACGAGGTCTTCAACTATACGAATTGTCAGGAAATCTGTCTGCTCGCAACCAGCATCGCCCAGGAGCGTAGCTTCACCAACCGGACCTTGACCCTGGAGGGGGAGGGCGGCAAACGCGTCTGCGTTTCGGTGAGCGCGGCCCCACTCCGGGACGACCAGGGACGGGTGATCGGCGGGGTGGAGACGTTCCGGGACCTGGGGGTGGAGGCCTCGGGCCGTCTCAAGGACATGCCCTGCCAGGACAGTTTCACCACGTCGAATCCCTACATGGGCGAGTTGCTCAAGACCCTGCCGCTCATCGCCCAGAGCGACTCCACGGTGTTGCTGCTGGGAGAGTCGGGCACGGGCAAGGGGCATTTCGCCAAGGCCATTCATCGTCTGTCGGACCGGTCGGACGGACCGTTCGTGGATGTCAACTGCGGGGCGTTACCGGAAAACCTCATTGAATCCGAGCTGTTCGGCTACAAGGCCGGAGCTTTTACCGATGCCCGCAAAGACAAGCCCGGCCGTTTTCACCTGGCCGAGAAGGGGACCATTTTCCTCGACGAGATCGGCGACCTGCCTTTGCCCCTTCAGGCCAAGATCCTGCGGGTGTTGCAGGACCGCATTTTCGAGCCCCTGGGCAGTGTGGAAAGCGTTTCCGCCGACGTGCGCGTGGTGGCGGCCACCAACCGCGACCTGGCCCGCATGGTGGAGGACGGGACCTTTCGCCATGACCTGTTTTACCGGCTCAACGTGGTGCAGATCAAACTCATGCCCCTGCGCGAGCGGCGCGGGGACATTCCGTTGCTGGCCGAACACGCCCTGCGTCGCTGCCGCTTGGCCACCCGGAAGGACATCTCGGGTTTTGGCCGGGAAGTGCTCGACATCCTGCTGTGTTACGACTTTCCGGGCAATATCCGCGAATTGGAGAACATCATCGAATACGCCTGTATCCTCTGTCCGGGCGGTCCCATCGAGCCCGCGCACCTGCCGCTGCACATTCAGGCCGCCGTCCGGGCCAGACCCGCGGCTTCCCCCTTGACCATGGAGGCCGTCCGCTACCGGGCGGCGCGCGAAGCCGTGGAGCGCAACCGGGGCAATCGCAATGCGGCCTGCCGGGAGCTGGGCATTTCAAAGGATACGTTGCGTCGCATCCTCTCCCGCCAGGGCGTGGACGCATAATTCGTCCGTTCTGGCGGGGAGGACGCAGAATTCGTCCTTTTCGTGACGAAGTCCTATTTTTCTGTCGATTTGGTCGTCAAATCCCCGCAAACCGCTTGGCGCGGCGATCGGTGGGCGTTCAATGCGGAAGCGGGCAAGGCGAGGCGGGTTCCCGCGGCGCGGTGGTACTTGCGGCTCGCGGGTCAGGAAAGAGAAAAAGCGACGCCCCGGTTACGCCGCATCCGTTTCGTCGGGAGCCTTGCGGGGCAGGTTGGCCGCGATGGCGACCAGCAGGGCGCTGATTTCAATGGGCTTGGAGACGAAAGCGTTCATCCCGGCCTGGAGGCAGCGTTCCTCGTCCCCCTTCATGGCGTGCCCCGTGAGCGCCAGAACCGGCAGGCGGCTCTTGGCCCCGAACCGGGCCTCGTCGCGCAGGGCGCGCGTGGCCTCGATGCCGTTCATTTCGGGCATTTGCACGTCCATGAGCACCATGTCCACGGGCTCCCGGGCGAGAATGTCCAGGGCGATGCGGCCGTTGTCGGCGCACAGCACGCGAATGCCCCGGTTTTCCAGCAGGCGCCGTGTGGAAATCTGGTTCACCCGGTCATCCTCCGCCAGCAGGATGACCAGGCCGGGGGGAAGCGCGGCGGCGGTTTTGTCCCTGGAGGATTCGGCAGAGGTTTGCGCCGTGGGGCGCACCAGCGGCAGGCGGAAGGTCACCTTGGTCCCCTTGCCGAGTTCGCTTTCCAGATGGACCTCGCCGGCCATGAGTCCGGCCAGGCGCTTGACGATGGCCAACCCCAGTCCCAACCCGGAATAGTTGCGCGTGTTGGACCCGTCGGACTGAACAAAGGGTTCGAACACCTGGGTCCGCATGTCCTTGGAAATGCCCACGCCGGTGTCTTCCACGGTGTATTCCAGCATGTCGCCGCCCGCGCTCACCCCGGCCGAGACCGTGACGGCGCCTTGGCCGGTGAATTTCACCGCGTTGCCCACCAGATTGAAAAGCACTTGGCGCAACCGGGTCCGGTCTCCGAGCACCTTGTCCGGCAACTCCGGGCTGATGAAACAGTCCAGGCGCAGGCCTTTTCGGGCCGTTTCGGTGCGAAAGATCTGACAGACCGATTCCGCCAGCCCGGCCGGGCGAAACGGCTCGGCGCACAGATACATCTTCCCGGCCTCGATTTTGGAGAGGTCGAGAATATCGTTCAAGATGCTCAACAGGTCCCGGCTGGACTGGAGGGCGGTTTCCAGAAATTCGTTCTGCTCGCCATCCAGCGGGGTTTCGGCCAGCAGTTGGAGCATGCCCATGACGCCGTTGAGCGGAGTGCGGATTTCATGGCTCAGATTGGCCAGGAATTCCGACTTGGCGTTGCTGGCGGCCTCGGCCTCCCGTTTGGACTCCATGAGTTCCTGTTCGAAGGCCTTGCGTTGCGAGATGTCCTGCAGCGCGCCGGTCACAATGGGCCCGCCCCGGTCGTCGGGGAAAAGGCCTATCACGCGCAGTTCACCCCAAAAGCTCTTGCCCTTGGCGGTGACCACTTCGAATTCGATGGACTCCGGCCGGTCGTAGAGCTTGGCCGCCTCGATGACGGCTTCCACGCATTCCCGGCAGTCGGGCCGGGCGAAGCTCAAAAATTCCGAGAAGCTGAGATTTGTGTCCCCGGGCAATTCCAGCAGGGCGAGCAACTCCTCGGTCACGCAGGCCTGGTTGGTGCGGGTGTTCACCCGCCAACCGCCCAGGCGGGCGATCTGTTGCGTCTGTTTCAGGAAAAAGGCGCTGGCGTTGAGTTGCTGTTCGGTGCGCTTGCGCTCGGTGATGTCTTGAAGCGACCCGTGAAGGCGCGTCACTCGGCCCGTGTCGTCGCGTTCGGGGTGCCCCTTGGCCAGGATGTAGGTTTCCACGCCGTTGGCGTCGGGGCGACACAGTTCGAGTTCGTAGGGGATGCCCTGTCGCAGGGCGTGCTCCCGGGCCTGGCGCAGCCGCTCCTGGTCCTGGGGAGTGTAGAGGGTGCCCATGCGCGCGAAGCTGACCACGGTCTGGGAGATGTCCTGGCCCAGAATGCGCAGGGCCTGACGGGAGCAGGTGGCCATTCCGGTGTCCACGTCCAGGTCCCAGTCGCCCACCAGGGCGATGCTCTGGGCTTCCATCAGGCGGTTGGCCAGCCGGCGCAGGGCCTGTTCCGCCAGGCGCATGTCGGTGACGTCGCGCATGACCACCACCGCTCCGAGAAAGTGGCCGGAGGCGTCGCAAAAGGGGCCGCCGCTCAGCAGAACGTGGCGGGGCGGCTGTCCCGGCATGGCGATGACCAGGGGCTCGTTGGCGAGAAAGTTGCCGGCTATGGCGCGGTCCAGGGGGCCTTCCCCCTGTTGGACCGGGGTTTGTCCGTCCTCGTGGAACAGGTTTCTGCGGGCGCACCACTGGCCGTAGGATACGGTGGTGGCGTCCACGCCGTGCCAGCCGGTGGCGGTTCGGTTGCAGATGACGAGTTCTCCCCGGGTGTTGCAGGCGATGACCCCGTCGGCCATGTTGTCCAGAAGTTTCGTCGTGAATTCCTGTTGATGGCTGAGATCGGAGAAGGCTTTCCGTTGCCGTCGCCAACTTTGCTGCAGCAGGGCCGCGCTCGTCGTGGTGGACAGGAGAAAGAGCAGGTACAGCGCCGCGAATCCCATGATTTCCCGCCGCCACTCCGCATAGGTTGTTTTCAGGCTCATGCCCACGGTGAGCAGAAAGGGCGTGCCGGAGATCTTTCGGGCCGTGTAGAGGCGTCGGACGTTGTCGAGCCCCGTGCAGAAGTAGCTGATGGCTTCTTGCTTGTCGGACGCCGCATAGTCGTGCAGCTTTGGGGACTTGGCCGATCCGCCCAGCAGGTTGTCTTCCTTGCCCATGTCGGGATAGCGGGCGAAGACGCGGCAATCGGGGGTCCACAAGGTAATGGTGCCGTCCGGGCCGACGTCGGCCATGGCCAGGGTCTGGTCCAGCTTTTGCGACAGCACGGGGGCCAGCACCAGACCGGCGAAGGATCCGTCCTCGCGGGAGAGGCGTCTGGCCAGGACCACGGCGTGCCTGCCGGTGACGCGGCTGGACAGGAGGGAGGAAACCACCAGTCCCGCGGCGGGTGAGTCCTTCAACTGCTTGAAATAGTCCCGGTCGGCGATGTTCGGGTAGGCTTCGGGCTGCTTGACGGCGCTGGCCAGCACGTTTCCCTTGTCGTCGGCCACGCGCAGGTTGTCGAGTTCGGGCCAGCGGCTCTGACAGCGCGCCAGGTGGGCGCGCAGGATGTCTTCGTTCCCGGAGGAAGGGGCCAGGCCTTTCAGCCGCAGGTCGTCGGCGGTTTCGATGAGGGCCATGTCCAACCCCGCGAACATGCTGGCCAGGCTGCGTTCCAAAACGCGCGAAAGGTTTTCGGTGGTGGTCTCGGCGCGTCGTATGTGCTGATCGCGGCTATTGTATAAAAAGAAGGCCCCCATGGCCAAGACGAGCAGATTGATGAAAGCCACGCCCACCCACAGGCAACCGGGAAAGGGAAGGGAGAAGCGTCGATGCGACGGTGTGGAATTTTTCGCCCAGTTCATATGCTTTTTGAATCGTTTCAGCGCGTTCACGTTTCTGAAAAGACGAGAGCGCCGGTGCGGGCGTCATCCCAGTTCTCTTGATAGCACAACAGGCGGGCGCTTTGGAAGCAGTCAAAAGGGGGGGGATGGGCAATTTCCCCCCGGAAACTAAGGTGTTGCGAAGCTAACAATATTGCGCATCCGCTCAGGTGGGACCGGAACCTAGACACAACCCGTTCGAAATGCGGAAATTTTCCCAGGCCGACGGGGTGAAGTGCCCCCCCGGGGGGGCGGGAATTGCGAAAGCCGATTCCCGCGGCCGACGGGGATGGTCCGACAGGTCGTCAGTCGTCACGCCCCCGGAAGGCTCCGGCGTCCATTCCCAGGCGCTTGAGAATCTTTTGCAGGGAGAACCGTTCCAGTCCGGACAGGCGCGCCGCCTGGCTGATGTTGCCTCCCGTCTTTTCCAGGAGCACGTGGATATAGGACCGGGTAAAGTCGTCCACCACCCTGGCCCGGGCTTCCTTGTAGGTTTCGCCCATGCCGGAGCCGGAGGGCGTGGGCAGTCCCGGCTGGTCGATGAGGCGCACCTGGGTTTCGGTGATGTGCGCCCCCGAAGAGAACACGGCCGAGCGGCGCACGTGGTTGAGCAGTTCGCGCACGTTTCCCGGCCATGCCCGGGCGCCGAGGTAGTCCAGGGCGCTGGGGGTGAAGGCCATTTCCGGCTTGCCCAGTTCAGCGCAGGTTTTGGTCAGAAAGTGTTGGGCCAGCAGGGGGATGTCCCGGGTGCGCTCGCGCAGGGGGGGCACCCGGATGGTGAGCACCGAAAGGCGGTAGAAGAGGTCGTCGCGAAAGGCGCCCGAGGCCACTCGCGTCTCCAGGGGTTGGTTGGTGGAGGCCAGGATGCGCACGTCGGTGCGGATGGACTCGCTGCCGCCCACGGGGCGTATTTCGCGTTCCTGCAGGGCGCGCAACAGCTTGGGTTGCAGATGCAGGGGCATGTCGCCGATCTCGTCGAGATGCAGGCTCGACCCGCCGGCGGCGAGAAACAGGCCCTGGCTGGCCTTCTGGGCGCCGGTGAAGGCTCCCCTCACGTGTCCGAAGAGTTCGCTTTCAAGGATGTTGTCGCTCACCGCCGTGCAGTTGAGGCTTACCAGGGCGCGGCGACCGCGCTTGCTCAGGCGGTGGATGTTTTTGGCCACCAGCTCCTTGCCCGAGCCGGACTCGCCCAGGATGAGCACGGTGTAGTCGTTTTCGGCCACGGCTTCTATTTCGTCGCGCAAGCGGCGCATGGCCGGACTTTCGCCGATGAGCGGCAGGAGGTCGCGGTGGCCGGCGGCGCTGTGCAGGCGGGCGTTTTCGCGCATGAGCACGGCCCGCTCCAGGCCGCGGGCCACGCCCCGGTAGAGGGCGTCCTGGTCCACGGGCTTGGTGAGGAAGTCGTAGGCTCCGTGCTTGAGCGCGGCCACGGCGTTTTCCGCGCTGCCAAAGCCCGAGAGCATGAGCACGGTGAGCGCCGGCTCCAGGGCGAGGGCCCGGTCGATGAGGGCGATGCCGTCCATGCCGGGCATGCGCAGGTCCGTGATGAGCAGGGCCACGGGGCGTTCGGCGAGGGCCTCCAGGGCCGATTCGGCGCTGTCGCGGATGAGCACCTGGTTTTCCGGGAATCCCTTCTGGATGAGCCGGGCCAGCCCTTTGGCAAAGGGGGTTTCGTCGTCCACCACCAGGATGGCATCGCTGGTTTTCAGGTCAATCATGGTCTGCCTCGCTTTCGGTACGCAAGGTCACGGTGAAGATCGCCCCGTCCCGGCTTTCGGCTTCGATGCGCCCGCCCAGGCCGCGCACCAGGCCGTAGACCACGGAAAGGCCCAGCCCGGTGCCCTTGTTTACGTCCTTGGTGGTGAAGAAGGGGTCGAAAAGGCGCGTGAGGTTTTCCGAGGCCACCCCGGGGCCGTTGTCGCGCACCCGAAGCACTACCGCGCCGGCCCGGACGTCGTGGCGGGCACCGATTTCGATGCGTCCCCGGAAGCCCGGCTCGGCCGCGGTTTTTTCTTCCAGGGCGTCCACGGCGTTCAGGAGCAGATTGGTGAGGATCTGTTCCAGGGCCGAGGGATTGGCCGGCACCAGGGGCAGGTCGGGGGGAATGTCCGTGACGATTTCCACCTCGGCCCGGGCGGCCTTGGCCCGAAAGACCCGGGCCAGGAACTCCACCAGCTCGGGCAGGGCGATGAGTCCGCCGGTTTCGGGTTTGGGGCTGGCGAAGCGCATGAGGTCCGAAAGCACCTTTTGGGCCTGGAGGGTATAGCGAATGATGATGTCCAGGTCCTCGGCGTGGGGGCTTTGGCCGTTATCCCAGAGAAGGCGGGCGTAGCAGAGGATCACGCCCAGGGGGTTGTTGATCTCGTGGGCCAGGCCGGCGGAAAGAAGTCCCACGGCCATGGCCTTTTCGCCCTGTTGCAGCGAGGCCATCATGGTCCGTTCGGTGGTGATGTCGCGGGCGTACACGATGGCCCGGCTGGGACCGGCCAGGCCGCACAGGGGGTAGGCCCGCACCATGTAGCAGCGTCCGCTTTGCAGCACGATTTCGCGCTGGATGGTTTCGCCCGTGCAGGAGGCGGCTTCCAGGCCCAGTTCGTCCAGGGCCAGGCCGCGCCCTGGCGCGGGGCGGGGCTGTTCGGCCAGAAGCTGGCGGCCCGAGTCGTTGGCGTGGATCACCGTGCCGGTCGAGTCGATGAGATACACCGGGTCGGCGATGCCTTCGAAAATGGATTCGAGCATGTCCTTCTGGCGCAGGAGGCTTTCCATGGCCTCCAGGTTCTCCAGGGCGATGCCGAGCTGGCGGCCAATGGCCAGAAAAACGTCCTGTTCCTTGGGGGGCAGGGTGATGGCCGGGGGCAGGCGCAGGCGCAGCCCGCCGCGCACGGTGTTGGGCGACTGCACCGGAGCCAGGGCGTCGCCGGGGGCGAAGAGCCCTTCGCCGCCCAGCAGCCGGTCGCGCACTTCGGGGGTCATCTCCCATTCGGGGGCGTTGGCCGGACAGGTGTGGATGTTCATGGAATAAAAACAGCGAAACGAGGCCCATTGCGCGCCGAAACGCATGCGCACGGCGTCCAACACTCCCGTGAGCAGGCTGGACCGGTCGGCCCCGCTGACGAAAAATTCGAGCACGTAGAGAAACAGGCGCACGTCGCTTTGCCTGGCTTCGGCTTCCTGTCGGGCCAGGGCCGTGCGTTCGCGCACCTTGGATTCCAGGTTGGCCGCGTAGTCGGAAAGCTGGGCCCGGGTGGCCTGCAAGTGGTCGGCGAAGCGTTCCAGCCCGCGCTGCATATCCTCTATTTCGTCGCCGCTGTCGGTGTCGGACTTGTCCAGGGTCTGGCCGGCCTCGTCGGGAAAGCGGCTGCGCATGAGCGAGGCCAGCCGGCCGATGTTGGCCGCCAGGATGCGGTCGAAAAAGAAGTGATTCACCATGAAGATGATGAGCGTGCCCCCGGCGAAGACCAGGATGAACCCCATGCTGATGCGATGTATGGCCGCGGCTTCGCGCTCAACGGGGATGATCACGCTGTCGAGCCCGGCGATTTCTCCTTCGGTGCGCCCGAAACCGCGCTCGCGCCCGTAGCGTTCGAGCATGACCTTGGGGGCGTCGTCCGGGTTGCCGTGACAGGCCAGGCAGGACTGGTCGAACACGGCCGGACGGGCCATGACCAGATATTCCTCCCCGCCGGAGGTGATGTAGCGCGTGATCTGGGAGGACTCGGGATGCTCGCGGAAATGGGCGATGAACTGACGCTCCAGGGCGTTGGCCTCGTACTTGGGATTGCGCGGGGATAGGGCCACCCGGCGAAACGAGAACTGCTCGCCAGCCATGTTGAGGTCGCTCATGACCTTGCGCGTGACGTAGGAGGTGGACATGGCCTCCAGCACGAAGGCGTCGTGGGGCAACCGGTCGAACATGGCCGGGCGCAGGATCTCGCGTACGTAGGTCTGCATGGCCCGCACGTTGGAAAACACCAGGTTGGCCTTGTCGGCCACTTCGGTTTCCAAGAGGTTGCGCAGGTAGAAGTTGAGCGAGAATCCGAACAACAGGCCGATGCACAACAGCACCAGGAAAAGTCTGGCCAGCAGCTTGGTCTGGAGAGTGGTGTGTTTCATGGGGGAAACCCGCCCTCCCGGCGGGCAGCCGGCAAGGTGGCATCGCCCGTCCCGATTGGCAAGCCCTTCCCGCCGGGCCAAGGCGCGACCGTGAGGCCGTTGCGTTTTGCGGCTGGCCGGGGCGTCGTTTCAGGCGCGCGGGGCCGGCTCGGCCAGGGAGGCCTCCCACGCCTCCACGTGGTAGAGGCTGGTGCCGGGGTTTTTGGCCCAGGCGGTGTTGCGGTCCATGCTGCGTTCTATGGGCCAGGCGCTTTTGGTGCGCAGGGCCTGGTCCACGTCGGTGGCGCGGACCAACTCCTCGGGACCGGCCTTCAAGGCATCCTGGGAGCCGTGGATGTAGCGGACGCGGTAGAGATTCATGGGACCACTCCTCGGGTTGGCGGTTTTTGCGTCGGGCGTCGGGCTCGGCTGCGTCGCGGGCCGGGGCGGGAAACGCGTCCCGCTCCGGCCCGTCGCAAAGCGTTACGCGCCGTGCGCGCCAGGGAACATGAAATCGCTTATGAGGAACAGGACCACGAGCAGAAACACGCCCAGGCCCAGGCTCCAGGCCACGAGTCGCTTTTCGGTGTCGTCGAGCGGCTCGTATTCCATTTTGGAGATTTCTTCCTTGAAATTCAGGTCGTTTATATTGTCGGACATGCGTGTGACTCCTTGTGGTTAACCGGCCAGGGGGGGCTTGACGCCGTGGAAGAACAGCCAGGAGATGAACAGCCCCACCCAGATGATGAAGCCGAACAGACAGACCACGTACACGGCGGCCAGCCTACCGATACCTTCTTCCCACAGCTTGCGGAAGTTCGAAACCACGCCGATCGTGAAGAAGGTGAGCATGAAGAATATCAGGCGGAACGAGTTGAGCGCGCCCACCATGGTCTTGCCGAGCTTCATGCCCGCTTCGGAGTTGGTGCAGATGATAAGCAGCAAAAGAAAGGTCAGAATGTAGCCCAGCACGAAGCGGGGGAAGCGGTTGAGCACCTCGGAAAAGCGCATGCGCTGACCGGGGGTGCATTCGAACTTGGAACACCAGATGTAGGCCAGAATGAAGGCCCACACGCCGATGAACACGTCGATGAATATCTTGACCGTGGTGGTGACCATGACCACCCAGCCTTCCTTGTAGTTGACTCCGTCCACGGCCAGGGCCTTGGCCCGGATGAGGGCGTCGGTGATGGCGCCGCTGGCGATGGCTCCGCCGTCGCTCTTGACGGCCAACCCCATCCAGCCGCCGGCCACCATGGGCTCGCCGTGCAGCCACCACTGGGCCACGAAGGGCAGGACCAGCATTTCCACACAGGTGAAGACCACCACCAGCGACGACACCATGATGGGCACGATGGGTCTGGCCCGGATGGCTCCGCCCGTGGCGATGGCCGCGGACACGCCGCAGATGGAGATGCCGCTGGCCAGGGGGGCGGCCCACTCGCGGCTGAACTTGAAGTACTTGCGCGACACGTAATACACCACGGCCCAGTAGATGAGATAGGCCTCGACAATGGCGCACAGGCCCCGGAAGATGATGGAGGAGGCCAGGCCCATGGCGTCGGCGGCCTTGACGCCAAGTTCCGAGCCCATGATAACGATGGCGATCTTGACGAACATCTCGGGACGGCAGGCGTCCTTGATCTGTTCGGCCAGCCCGGGCAGGAAGTTGCCCACGATGATGCCGGCCACCAGGGCCACGATGAAGCCGGCTTCGCCGGTGAGGCCGAGCGACCAGGTGATGTTGAACTTCTTGAGGGCGTTGGGCGTGGCCGCGATGTGGGCCTGGTTGCCCAGGGCGAAGCAGGCGTAGCAGATGAAGAAAACAATGGTGAACGATTTGACGAATTTGCCCACGTCAGCGCCCAGCAGCTTGACGCCGAAGGCCAGTATGGCCGTCAGGACCACGTAGGTGATGAGAAATGCCGCGACGCCCGACAGGGTCTGCTTGTACATTGCGGTGGAGGCGGTGAGGACTTGGCTCACCGAGGTCCAGACGTTGCATTTGACCACCCATCCCAGGAGGTCGAGCCCAAAGACGTTGCAGAGTGAGAGGAGAAAGATCAATGACCCGATCAACAATGCCACTTTGTCTTCAGTAAATTTGGTGTTTTCCGTCATACCCCCTCCGGCTGTGTCGTTGAAGCGTCGCCTGGGCCTGGCGGTCCTGGCGCGACCATGACCCGGCCCGGTTGTTCGCGTCCGGGCCGCCTGTGTTTTGCAGGCCCCATGCCAAACCGGTTGGCGATCAACCTATGGAAATACAAGCGGAAAAAGAACGGAGTCGCGTCCTGGGTGTAAACGCGCTGTGAACAAGCGCCAACTTGTGGTGGCGTCTTGGCGGGCGGGAGAAAGGAGCGCGCGTTCGGGGCTCGCCGAGGGGCATGACCGACAATTTCGTCTAGGGAAAATGCCTAGAGAGGGTTGGGGAAATTTCACGACACCCGAGTGGAATTTGCCCGTAGCCCGAAACGATCCCGGTATGGTAAGAGTTCTCCATCCACAATCGAACTCCTTTTATCCAGCCACATGGCAACGGTTCCCGGACGACACCAAATGGAAAAGTTCATGTATCCGTCTATCTTGGGGGTCTACAGCCTCCGCAAGGCCGAGGATGTCGGCGTGGGGGCCACGGCCTCCAGGCACGATCAGGTCACCTACTGGTACGCCCGGCAGATGAGCCCGGACATGGTGGAAGTGCAGCCCCTGAACGTCTACCATGTGCCCTCGGGGATGCGCAGCACCCTGCGCACCGGGGATTTTCTGTGCGCCTACAGCCCCGAGCCGCGCTATTACCAGACCCACACCGCCCCGGCGCTCAAGTCCCTGGCGGCCAAGATCAGCCAGGGGGAAAAGTATTTTTCCATGGGGCTGCTCGACGAGGCGGAAAAGGCCTTCATCAAGGCCCTCATGATCGACGAATCCAACATCCCGGCCAATTACGGCCTGGGCGAAGTCTATACGGAGAAAAACGACTACGCCCGGCTCAAGGGGGTGCTTTCGGTCCTGCTCGGCATGAACGAGGCCTTCACCCTGCACTACCGCCAGAAGCTCAATTCGTTCGGCATTTCCTTGCGCAAGCAGGGATTTCTCGACGAATCGCAGAAGTTTTTCTGCAAGGCCCTGGAAGTGCAGGGCGACGATGAGCACCTGTATTTCAATCTGGCTCGGGTGTTGTACGAAAAGGGCGAGATGGATCGATGCCTGGATTCGTTGCGCCATGCCGTGCAACTCAACGGCGAGTTCCTGGAAGCCCGCAAGTTCATCGCCCATTGCGAGCGCCAGTCGCAACACGCCGTCGGGCGGCAGCACTAGCGCAGTGGCGTCGGGAGCTTCGCGGCAGGTTCAAGTCGCCTGAGGCGTCCGGCGAACCGGGTCAAACGCCCTGGTCTTCGCCAAAGTCTTCGATGAATTCGCCGATGGCCCGGCTCACGGGTTCGGGCAGGTCGGCGAACTGCACGCCCACCGAAACCTTCTCTTTGTCGATCGTCTGGCTACGCACCAGGGCCTTGGTGTGTATGTCCTGCAATTCCCCGGTAATGGAAAAGGACAGGAACACCTCGTCGTCTTGTTGAGGGATGTTGGTCGGACCTCCCTCGCCAATCTTGAGGGCCACCCGGCATCCGCCGCGCGACAGGTTGACGATGACCCCTTGGGCCTCGTGGGAGCCGTAGCGTATGGCGACCGGCAGCACGCTGGCGCAACGGGTGTAGCGACGCATGCTCAGGGCTTCGTAGCTGGGGGGGTAGGTGATGAACAACAAGTGGGCCGGCTGGGTGATGAAGCGGGTGATCCAGGCCTTGAAACCGCACACCTGATAGGCCCGGTGGGCGAAACGCACGGTCACTTCTTCGTCGGGACGCAGGAGATCGCGCATCTCCAGACTGAGGGGCGGTTGCAAGATGAGGAACCGCCCCCGCTTCATACCGATGAATTCCGCCCAGATCCTGCGCCCGACGCCGTTGGGTTCGAGCATGACCCGGGCTCCGGCTTCGATATCGAGGGTGTCTCCATCGAGTTTTTTGAGTTGTTGGGCCTGTTGTGTGGGTTTCCCCGCGCTCGTGGACATCAGCGCTCCTTATGCATGTACCGAAAGGCATGTTTTCCTGGCGACCCTATACCACCAATAAATAAGGCTTCGCAAGTCGACCGTGTGACAAGAGGGTTGCCGTCTATATAAGAATAAGGAATCCCAGGAAGATACCCCTCCGATTCGATTCGCGCTGAGGGTGCCGCGTGGGGTGGGCCGGGGGATCGGCGCGGCGCAGGATCGGCCCGACGAAAGCGGACGCGACGGGGCCGCCCGGCATTTCACGCGCGCAAAAGGGCGCGTCCGGGGTGCTGGAGTGAATGCCGGACTTGAGGGGAGGCCCCGCGCAAAAGGCGATTCCGCACGCCGGTCCGCCAGACTGCAAAACGTCCTGCGCGCGCGGGTGTCGCGGTCCTCCTCCCGAAAAGCCGGGACCGGGCCGTTCGGGAGGAGGCGGGCGATCCATGAAATCAAGCCCGAAGCGTCTGTGGCGCACGCGAGGGTTTGCCTTTTTTCGCGGCAACGCGGACAGCGAGGATTGTGCGCCAGGCGGCTAGCGCGTGACCACCTGGGCCTTGAGGATGGTGACCGGTTCGAGCGGCACGTCGGCGTAGCCGGACTTGTTGCCGGTGGGGACCGTCTTGATGGCGTCCACCACGGCCTGGCCTTCCACCACCTTGCCGAACACCGCGTAGCCCCAGCCGCGCTGGGTCTTTTCCGTGTGGTTGAGGCCGGGGTTGTCCTTGACGTTGATGAAAAATTGGCCCGTGGCCGAGTCCGGGTCGGACGTGCGGGCCATGGCCACGGTGTAGGCCTGGTTCTTCAGGCCGTTGTCGGCCTCGTTCTTGATGGGCGCTCCGGCCTTGCGGGGGGTCAAGTCCTTGTCCATGCCGCCGCCCTGGATCATGAAGCCGTTGATCACCCGGTGGAAGATCAGTCCGTCGTAATAGCCCTGTTTCACGTACTTGAGGAAGTTGGCCACCGTGACCGGGGCCTTGTCCGGGAAGAGTTCGAGCACGATGTCGCCCTTGGTGGTGGTCAGTTTGACCAACGTCGGGGACTGGGCCGACGCCGGGCCGGCGCACAGGGCGGTCAGGGCCAGAAGGCAGGCGGAGGCCACGACGGCCTTGAGAGAAAAAAGCGCGTTCATTCGGGAATATCCTGTGGATGGGGTTGCGGAAAAACGGACGGTTTGTCCGTTTGGGGCGAGGATTTTCCGGGCCGCAGGGCCTTGCGGGCCTGCCGGCGTTGTCTGGCCTCCTCGAACCTGCGGCGCTCCTCGTCGGTATGCGGGGCCAGGGGGGGCAGGGGAGCGGGTTTGCGGTTTTCGTCCAGGCGGACGAACGTCATGTAGGCCGAGGCCACGTGGCGCACGGTGGCGGTGAACATGTTTTCGGCCTCCACGCGCACGCCAACTTCCATGGAGGTGCGGCCCACGAAGTTCACGCAGGCCTTGAGCAGGAGCACTTCGCCCACGTACACCGGGGCCAGAAAGTCCATGCGGTCCAGCGAACTGGTCACCACCTGGGACTGGGCGTGGCGCGTGGCCACGATGCCCCCGGCCAGATCGATCTGGCGCAGGATCACTCCGCCATGCACCGTGCCGGCCGGGTTGGCGTCCTGGGGCAACATGCGCACGGGCATCACCACGCTGGTTTGGGGGACGGTTTTGGCTTGGGGCATGCGGTCTCCGGTGCGGCGGTTCTGGAGGTGGGCGGAGTCTGTCACGAGACCGGTTCGCGATCAATCCCCCATTTTGGCCGGGCGGGGCGTTTGTTGTTGACCGTGAAAGCCGAGCGTGACACCGAGAGAAAAATACGGACCGCAACCGCACATAAGGATGACGCATGGCGAAGGCGAAACCAGGGATGGCCTTCCTCGGTCGACGGAGACCCCGCGGGCGCGCCGTCCGCGAGCGCTTCCCCCTGGCGCAGGGACCTCCCCGGCTGGTTCGGTCCGTCCCTGGCCGTGCGGAGCGCGTTGTTCGACGACGCGCATCCCGCTCGGAAGGAAGTATTTCGCACGCTTTCGCCCAATCCTGTAACCGCTCGTCCCTTTCGTACGCCACCACCATGAAAAGGTGAGGCGATCCCCTCCACGCGCCCTCCGCAAAGACTCGTACAGGATTACGCCATGTCCCTACGCCTTGGCTCCTCACGGAGCGTCCGCATCGTCTTTTTCGCCTTGTTGTGTCTCGGCGGCGCTGTCCTCTGGCGGTTTTTCGCCGGCTCTTCTCCGGTCACGGCCCAGCCGCCCGGTGGGGCGCGTCGCGCGCCGGTGCTGGCGGCCCAGGCGCAGCGCAAGGACGTGCCCCTGTATCTGGTGGGGCTTGGCACGGTCACCCCCGAACGAACGGTCACGGTGCGCAGCCGGGTGGATGGGGAATTGCAGAAGGTGTTTTTTACCGAAGGTCAGGTGGTCAAGCAGGGCGACCCGCTGGCCCGCATCGACCCCAGGCCCTTCGAGGCTCAGATCACCCAGGCGGCCGGGCAGTTGGCCCGCGACCAGGCCCTTTTGGCCAACGCCCGTCTCGATCTGGCCCGCTACAAGGGGTTGGCCGCAAACGAATTCATCGCCAAGCAACAGTACGATACCCAACTCGCCCTGGTGCGCCAGTACGAAGGGCAGGTGAAGAACGACCAGGGCGTTCTGGAAAACGCCAAACTGCAACTGGTCTACAGCCGGATTGCCGCTCCGGTTTCCGGCAGGGTCGGCCTTCGTCTGGTGGATCCCGGCAACATGGTGCGGGCCACGGACACGGGCGGGCTTGTGGTCATCACCCAGCTCGAACCCATCGGCGTGGTGTTTTCCATCGCGGAGGACAACCTGCCGCGCGTGCGTCAGGCCCTGGCCGCCGGGCACGCCCCGTCCGTGGAGGCCTTCGACCGGGAGCAGAAGGTCAAGCTCGCCCAGGGCCAGCTCGCCAGCATGGACAACCAGGTGGACCTCTCCACCGGAACGGTCAAGCTCAAGGCGGCGTTTGCCAACGCGGACCACGCGCTTTTTCCCAATCAGTTCGTCAACGCCAGGCTCCTGGCCGAGGTGCGCAAGGATGCGGTGGTGGTGCCGGCCCAGGCGGTGCAGCGCGGCCCGCGCGGGGCCTTTGTCTACGTGGTCGAGCCAGACGACACCGTGAGCTTTCGCACGGTGGCGCCGGGTGAGACCTCGGAAGGACAGACCATCGTCAACAAGGGGCTGGAAGCCGGCGAAACCGTGGTGGTGGACGGAGCGGACAGGCTGCGCGACAAGGCCCCGGTGGAGGTGCGCCAGTCCGGGCAGAGCCAAAGCGAAGGCCAGGGCCGACCCGCGGGCCGGACAAGCGACCGCGCCCCCGCGTCCAACGCCAAGCCCCAACCCGCGAGGGACGTCAAGCCGTGAACATTTGCCGGCCCTTCATCGAACGGCCCGTGGCCACGAGCCTGATCATGATCGCGGTGCTTCTGGCCGGGGCCGTGGCCTACCGTCAGTTGCCCGTGGCCGCGCTGCCCCAGGTGGACTATCCCACCATACAGGTGCGCACCTTCTATCCCGGAGCCAGTCCCGACGTCATGGCTTCGTCCGTGACCGCGCCGCTGGAGCGCCAGTTCGGCCAAATGCCGGGGCTGACCCAGATGAATTCGGCCAGCTCCAGCGGGGCCTCGGTGGTGACCTTGCAATTCGCCCTGGAGCTGGGCCTGGACGTGGCCGAGCAGGAAGTGCAGGCCGCCATCAACGCCTCGTTCAACTATTTGCCCAAGGATCTGCCCAATCCGCCGGTCTACAGCAAGGTCAACCCGGCCGACGCGCCCGTGCTCACCCTGGCCCTGTCCTCGGATTCCCTGCCCCTGTACCGGGTGGAGGACCTGGCCGACACCCGCTTCGCCCAGAAGATCTCCCAGCAGCCGGGCGTGGGCCTGGTGAGCCTGGCCGGGGGGCAGCGCCCCGCCGTGCGCGTGCTGGCCAATCCCGCGGCCCTGGCCTCGGTGGGACTCACCCTGGAGGACCTGCGCGCGTTTCTGGCCGCGGCCAACGTCAACCAGGCCAAGGGCAGCTTCGACGGCCCGCACCAGTCCGCCGTGATCGGGGCCAACGACCAACTGCTTTCCAGCGAGGAATACCGCAAGCTGGTGGTGACCTACAAAAACGGCGCTCCGGTCATGCTCACCGACGTGGCCGACGTGGTGGACGGAGCCGAGGACGTGCGCCAGGCCGCCTGGGTGGACGAGACCCCGGCGGTCATCGTGAACATCCAGCGCCAGCCGGGAGCCAACGTCATCGAGGTGGTGGACCGCATCAAGCGCCTGCTGCCCCAGCTCACGGCCTCGCTGCCTCCGGCCGTGAAGGTGCGCGTGGTGGCCGACCGCACCACCACCATACGGGCCTCGGTGCACGACGTGCAGATCGAGCTCCTGTTGGCCGTGGGGCTGGTGGTGGCGGTGATCTTTTTTTTCCTGCGCAACGCGGCGGCCACCACCATTCCGAGCGTGGCCGTGCCCCTGTCCCTGGTGGGGGCCTTCGGGGCCATGTATCTCCTGGGATTTAGCCTGAACAACCTCACCCTCATGGCCCTGACCATCTCCACCGGGTTCGTGGTGGACGACGCCATCGTCATGATCGAAAACGTGGCCCGCTTCGTCGAACAGGGCGAAACGCCCATGCAGGCCGCGCTCAAGGGGTCCAAGCAGATCGGCTTCACCATCGTGTCGCTCACGGTTTCGTTGGTGGCGGTGCTCATTCCGCTGCTGTTCATGGGCGATGTGGTGGGGCGGTTGTTTCGCGAGTTCGCGGTCACCCTGGGCGTGACCATTCTCATTTCGGCGGCCGTGTCGCTCACGCTTACGCCCATGATGTGCGCCCGGGTGCTCAAACGCCCGGATCGGGAGCGCGAAAGCGTCTTTTTCGCCCGCACCCAGAAATTCTTCGACAGCGTTATCGCCGCCTACGGACGCAGCCTCACCGTGGTGTTGCGTCACCAGGGGGCCACCCTGGCCGTGGCCGTGGCCACTCTGGTCCTGACGGTGGGGCTCTACATGCATGCGCCCAAGGGCTTTTTTCCCGTGCAGGACACCGGAATGCTGCTCGGCGTCACCCAGGCTCCGGTGTCGGTGTCGTTTAACTCGATGGCGCGGCGGCAGCAGGCCGTGGCCAGGCGCATCCTGGAAGATCCGGCCGTGGCCGGGCTCACGTCGTTCATCGGGGTGGACGGCGTCAACGCCAGTTTGAACAGCGGTCGCCTCTCCGTGACCCTGAAGCCCCTTTCCGAACGCGACGAAAGCGCGGCGGAAATCGCCCATCGCCTGCAAGCGGCCCTGGCCGACGAGCCCGGGATCTCCCTCTTCCTGCAACCCGTACAGGACCTCACCGTGGACACCAAGGTCAGTCCGGCCCAGTACCAGTACACCTTCGAATGCCCCAGCGCCTCGGAGTTGGCCGGATACGCTCCCCGGTTCATCGACGTCCTGCGCACCCGGCCCGAGCTTTCCGGCGTGGGCGGCGACCAGATGGAAGGAGCCAAGCGCCTCTTCATCACCGTCGACCGGGTGAGCGCCGCCCGCCTGGGCATCACCCCCCAGCAGGTGGACGACACCCTCTACGACGCCTTCGGCCAGCGGCTGGTGTCCACCATGTATACCGAGCTCAACCAGTACCGGGTGGTTCTCGCGGCCAAGCCCGACATGCAGACCGGCCAAAAGGCCCTGGACAACCTCTATTTGCGCGGCCAGGACGGCGGCCAGGTCCCGCTCGCGGCCATCGCCAGCGTCCAGGTCGTCTCCGGTCCCCTGGTCATCAACCGCCAGGGACAGTTTCCGGCCGTGACCGCCTCCTTCAACGTGGCTCCGGGCTGGGCCTTGGGCCAGGCCGTGGACGCGGTGCGCCAGTCCCTCAAGGACCTGCCCCCGCCTCCGGGAGTGGAAGGACGCTTCCAGGGCACGGCCCAGGCCTTTTTGGCCTCGCTTTCCAACCAGCCGCTGCTCATTTTGGCCGCGCTCATCACGGTCTACATCGTGCTCGGGGTGATGTACGAAAGCTACGTGCATCCGGTGACCATCTTGTCCACGCTGCCGTCGGCCGGCGTGGGCGCGGTGCTGTCGCTCCTGCTGTTTCGCCTGGAACTCGACGTCATCGCGGTCATCGGCATCATCCTGCTCATCGGCATCGTGAAGAAAAACGGCATCATGATGGTGGACTTCGCCCTGGACGCCGAACGCCACGAGGGCAAGGGACCGGAGGAAGCCATCTATCAGGCCTGTCTGCTGCGCTTTCGTCCCATCATGATGACCACCCTGGCCGCGCTCCTGGGCGCTTTGCCCATGGCCCTGGGCTCGGGCGTGGGCTCGGAGCTCAGGCGTCCGTTGGGCGTGACCATCGTGGGAGGGCTGATCCTCAGCCAGGTTCTCACCTTGTACACCACTCCGGTCATCTATCTGGCCTTCGACAGGCTGGCCAGGAGGACCGACGCCGGCGGAGCCGGCAGACCGTGAGCCTCTCGTCCGCAAGCATCACCCGCCCGGTGGGCACCACGCTCGTCACCTTGGGCCTGGTGCTGGCCGGGATACTCGGCTACTGCCTGTTGCCGGTGTCGCCCCTGCCCCAGGTGGACTTTCCCACCATCTCGGTGCAGGCCAGCCTGCCCGGCGCCGACCCCGAGACCATGGCCACCTCGGTGGCCGCGCCGTTGGAGCGTCAGTTCTCGCGCATCGCCGGGGTGTCCGAGATGACTTCGGCAAGCTACCGGGGCTCCACCAGCATCACCCTGCAATTCGACCTGGACCGCAACATCGACGGCGCGGCCCGCGACGTGCAGGCGGCCATCAACGCGGCCAGGGGGTTCATGCCCGTCGGCATGCCCAGCAATCCCACCTACAGAAAGATCAATCCGGCCGACGCCCCGGTGCTTATCTTGGCGCTCACCAGCCAGACGGTGACCCGGCCGCGCATGTACGACGTGGCCACCACGGTGTTGCAGCAGAAGCTTTCCCAGGTCAAAGGCGTGGGGCAGGTGTTCGTGGGGGGCGGGTCGTTGCCGGCGGTGCGGGTGCAGCTCAATCCCACGGCGCTTTCCGCCTACGGCCTGTCGCTTGAGGACGTGCGCAACGTGCTGGCCAAGACCAACGTCAACCGGCCCAAGGGCAGCGTGATCGAGGGGGATTCCCTCTACGAGATCGAAACCAACGGCCAGCTCGACCAGGCGTGGCAGTACAGGGACCTGTTGCTGCGCTTTTCCGACGGCAGGGCCGTGCGCCTGCAAGACGTGGCCGACGTGGTGGACTCGGTGGAGGATCTGCGCGCCACCGGCATGTTGAACGGCGTGCCCTCGGTTTCCATCATCGTCTTTCGCCAGCCCGGGGCCAACATCATCGAAACCGTGGACAGGGTGCGCGCCCTCATCCCCACCCTGCAGGAAAGTCTGCCCCAGGACGTGACCCTGCAACCCGTGGTGGACCGCTCCCCGCCGATTCGGGCCTCGTTGCGCGAAGTGCAGCGGTCCATGGGCATCTCGTGCCTGCTGGTGGTGCTGGTGGTGTTCGTGTTCCTGCGAAACGCGCGGGCCACGCTCATTCCGGCCACGGCCGTGGTGGTTTCGCTGATCGGCACCTTCGCGGTCATGTACCTGCTGGGCTATTCGCTGGACAACCTCTCCCTGATGGCGCTCACCATCGCCACGGGCTTCGTGGTGGACGACGCCATCGTGGTGGTGGAAAACATCACCCGGCATATGGAAAAGGGCAAGACGCCCCTGCAGGCGGCCTTCGACGGCTCGCGCGAAATCGCCTTCACCGTGGTGTCCATGAGCGTGTCGCTCATCGCGGTGTTCATTCCCATTCTGCTCATGGGCGGCATGGTGGGGCGGCTGTTCCGGGAATTTTCCATGACCCTGTCGGCGGCCATTCTGGTCTCCATGGCCCTTTCCCTCACCACCACGCCCATGATGTGCGCGGCCCTGCTGCGTCCGGGCAAGGCCCGCGCCCAGGGACGTCGCCGCGGAAGGGCCGAACGCTTCTTCACTGGCATGCAGGCCCTGTACCGGCGCAGCCTGAGCTGGTCGCTCGGACGCCAGGGACTCATGCTCAGCCTCACCTTCGCGGCCATGGCCCTCACCGTGGGGCTCTACGTCACCATTCCCAAGGGATTCTTCCCCTTGCAGGACACCGGCCGCATCATGGGGGCCATCCAGGCCGCGCAGGACATTTCGTTCCAGGCCATGCGCGAAAAGCTCAAGGCCATTGTGGACATCGTGCGCACCGACCCGGACGTGGACAAGGTGGCCGGTTTCACCGGCGGCGGCGGGGGAGGGGGCTCCACCGTCAACACCGCGCGCATGTTCATCGCGCTCAAGCCCCACTCCGAACGCAAGGACGACGTGCAAAAGACCCTGGGCAGGCTGCGGCGCAAGCTCATGGCCGTTCCGGGCGCTCCGGCCTTTTTGCAGCTCGTGCAGGACCTGCGCGTGGGCGGGCGCGGCAGCAACGCCCTGTATCAGTATACCTTGCAAGGCGAGAGCCTGCCCGAGCTTTCGGTCTGGGGAGCGCGCATGCTCACGGCCATGCGCTCCCTGCCTCAGATCGTGGACGTCTCCAGCGACCAGCAGGACCGGGGGCTCGAAACCACCCTGAACGTGGACCGCGACACGGCTGCGCGCATGGGCATCTCCATGCAGGCCCTGGACAACGCCCTGTACGACGCCTTCGGCCAGCGGCAGGTGTCGGTGCGCTACACCGACCGCAACCAGTACCATGTGGTCATGGAAGTGGCTCCGCCCTTCTGGCAGAGCCCCGAGGGCCTGAAGACCCTTTACGTCCCCACCAAGGACGGGACCATGACCCCGCTGTCGGCCTTCACCACCCTCTCGGAAAAGGCCACCACCCTGGCCGTGCCCCACCAGGGACAGTTTCCGGCCGTGACCATCTCCTTCAACCTGGCTCCAGGCGTGGCCCTGGGCCAGGCCGTGGCCGCCATCGAGAACGCGGCCCACGCCATGGCCATGCCCGTGAGCGTGCGGGGCAGTTTCCAGGGCACGGCCCAGGCCTTTCAGGCCTCGCTTTCCAATCAGCCGTTTCTGCTTCTGGCCGCGCTGGTGGCGGTGTACATCGTGCTGGGCGTGCTCTACGAGAGTCTGGTCCATCCGGTGACCATTCTCTCCACCCTGCCCTCGGCCGGGGCCGGGGCGGTGCTCGCGCTCATGGCCACGAAAAACGACCTGAACATCATCGCCATCATCGGGATCATCTTGCTCATCGGCATCGTGAAGAAGAACGGCATCATGATGGTGGACTTCGCCCTGGAAGCCGAGCGTCGTCACGACCTGACCCCGCGCGAAGCCATTTACCGGGCCTGCCTGCTGCGTTTTCGCCCCATCATGATGACCACCATGGCCGCGCTGCTGGGCGCGCTGCCCCTGGCCCTGGGCACGGGGGCGGGGTCCGAGCTCAGAAGGCCGCTCGGCATCACCATCATCGGCGGCCTGGCGGTCAGCCAGATGCTCACCCTCTACACCACGCCGGCGGTCTATCTGGCCCTGGACAGGCTGCGCCTGCGCCTGGCGGCCAGACGGCGGGCCGCGAAGGCCCGAAAGCAAGGACGGTCCGGAGGGACGGGACGCTAGCAGCCCGCCCAAAACGCACGATTCGTGCAGCCTGTTCAACAACGCGCTGGCAGGGGGCGAAGGAGGGGCGAGCCCGAGCGGGGCGAACCCGCAGCGGGTTGCCCTTCGTGAACCGGGCGCGGCCAGCGGGGTTCGCCAGGCCGCTAGAGTTCGATCTGCAATCCCAGCTCCACCACGCGGTCCGGCGGCAGGCCGAAGAACGACGACGCCGGCCGCGAGTTGCGGCTCATGAGCGAGAACAAGGCCTTGCGCCAGGCGCTCATGCCCTTGGCGCTGGTGGTGAGCAGGCTTTCGCGTCCGAGGAAGTACGTGGTTTCGGTGGGTTCCACGTCCACGCCCTGGGCGTTGACCTGGGTGAGGATCCAGGGCGCGTTGGGGCTTTCCATGAACCCGTAGCGGGCGATGATCCGGTAGAAGCGGTCGCCCATGTCCTGCACGGTGACCTTCTGGTCGTCCGGCACCACGGGCGTGTCGGCCACGGTGATGGAGAGCACGAAATTCTTTTCGTAGATGGCCCCGGTGTGGCGGAAGAACTGGGCCAGGGTCACGGGCGTGCCCGTGGGCGAAACGGACATGAACACCGCGGCGCCGGGCAGGCGCAGGGCGTGGATGGACTCCACGTCGCGGTGGAACACGTCCAGGGGCACGATCTGGTCGGCCAGGTGTCTGGTGAGCAACAGGCGTCCGCGCTTCCAGGTGGTCATGGCCAGCACCAGCATCACGGCGATGGACAGGGCAATCCAGCCGCCGTCGAGCACCTTGGCCAGGTTGGAGCCCAGGTACGTGAGGTCGAAGCACAAAAACATGCTGGACATGGCCATGGCCCGCCACAGGGGCCAGCCCCAGGTGGTGCGGGCCACAAAGCCCATGAGCACGGAGGTGCAGGTCATGGAGGCCGTCACCGCGATGCCGTAGGCCCCGGCCAGGCCCGAGGACTGGCGAAAAACCAGCACCAGGGTGATGCAGGCCACCATGAGGGCCCAGTTGACGCCGGGCAGATAGATTTGTCCCTCGAAGGCGCTGGAGGTGTGCACGATGCGCATGCGGGGGAAGTAGCCCAGTTGCACGGCCTGGCGGGTCAGCGAGAACACGCCCGAGATCATGGCCTGGGAGGCGATGACCGTGGCCATGGTGGCCAGGATGACCATGGGGTAGAGAAAGGCGGCCGGCACCGCGCCGTAGAAGGGGTTCGAGGCCGAGGCGGGGTTGGTGAGCAGTCTGGCCCCCTGGCCGAAGTAGTTGCACAGCAGCATGGGAAAGACCACGATCAGCCAGGAAATGCGGATGGGCGTCTTTCCGAAATGGCCCATGTCGGCGTAGAGGGCCTCTCCGCCGGTGATGCACAGCACCACCGCGCCCAGCACCACGAAGCCGTGCAGCGAGTTGGCGGCGAAAAAGGCCGCCGCATAGGCTGGATTGAGCGCCCGCAGCACCGTGGGGTTGTCGATGATGGCCAAAATGCCGCACAGGCCGATGGCGGAGAACCAGACCAGGGTGACCGGTCCGAAAACGCGTCCGATGCCGTGGGTTCCTCGTCGTTGAATGAGAAAGAGTCCCAGCAAGATGACGCAGGTGGCCGGCACGATGATGGGCGAGGCGGCCGTGGTGGCCACTTCCAGCCCTTCGAGGGCCGAGAGCACGGAGATGGCCGGAGTGATGACCCCGTCGCCATAGAGCAGCGACGCGCCGCACAGGCCGAGAAAGGCGACCTTGGCGTAGGCCTTGGGCGAGTCGGCGCGCAGCCGGGGCAAGAGTTCCAGCAGGGAGAACATGCCGCCTTCGCCTTTGTTGTCGGCCCGCAGCACGAAGGTGACATATTTAATGGTGATGACGAAACTCAGGGACCAGAAAATGAGCGACAGCACGCCCATGACGTTGACCGGGCTGACGGGCAGCGCGTGGGGGCCGGTGAAGCATTCCTTGATGGCGTAGAGCGGGCTGGTCCCGATGTCGCCGTAGACCACGCCGAGGGCGCCCAGGGCCAGTCCCGCGACCGGGGCTCGGGAGGCGTGGACCCCTGCCTGTGCTTGTGCGGGGGCGCTCATGAGAGAAGCGCCTTGTCAATGACCGGGGACCGATGGACGAACGTCGCGCCCCCTGTCGGGAGCGTGGCGCGGGCTTGGGATGTCTGGGAGCGACGGAACATAATGGACGCCTCCCTATAGGTTTTAGCATGAAAACACAAGGCGGCCCGCGATATTGCTCGCTTCCCGTCCTCTTGACGCGAGGCTTCGGCCTTGCCAAATGTCAGTGCGTCGCAGGCGCACGGCCCTCCCGTCGCGCCGTTTTGAACCATCCCATCCGCGCGCGGCGCAAAGCGAACATGGACAACAGCCCGGTTTGTCATGAGAATCACGAATCCTGTCCCTCCGGTGCATCGGGCGGGCAAGGCGAGCGCCCACCGCGTTCGGCCCGGTCCGGGGTGGCCGTGGGGCTGGCCTGCGCCGCTGGCGGGACCGGGCTGTGGGGGCTTTCCTTTGTGGTCCCGGTGTTTTTGCCGGGCGTCTCTCCCTGGGACGTCTCGCTTGGGCGCTACCTGATCTTCGGCGTCATCGGCCTGATCGGCATGCGGGGGCTGGCGGCCTCCGGCGAGCGCCTGACCCGCGAAGACTGGATCATGGCCGTGCTGCTGTCCGTCACCGGGTATTACGGTTGCTACACCCTCATGGTCTACGCCGTAAACCTGTGCGGTCCGGCCCTGCCCACCCTGGTCATGGGACTGACGCCCATCACCGTGGCCGTGACCGGCGCGCTGCGTGGCCGCGAGGGCGGGTTGTCCCGTCTGGTCGGCCCGTTGGCCAGCGTGGGGCTGGGGCTTCTGGCCGTGAACCTGGCCCGCCACGGCCAGGGGCTTTCCGGCGTCAATCTGGGCGCGGGCCTGGCATGCAGCGTGGCCGCCCTGGCCATGCTGACCTATTATTTGGTCGCCAACCTGCTGTTTCTCAAGCGCCACCCCCGCATTTCCCCCATGGCCTGGGCCAACGCCGTGGGATTTATCCTGCTCTGGATGTCCCTGGGCGCTCTGGGGCTGCGCCTGCTTCTGCAAAGCGGATGGCCCTGGGAGGGCACCCCGACCCCGTGCTGGACGTACTTCGCGGCCGTCGCGACCCTGGGCGTGGGAGCGTCCTGGGTGGGCGGATTGCTTTGGAACAAGGCCAACAGGATGCTTCCCGCCTCCCTGGCCGGGCAGTGCATCGTGTTCTGGCCGGTTTCGGGCGTCATTTTGGCCTGCCTGGTGGAACGCAGCCTGCCTTCGCCGGTCGAAGCGGCTGGCATGACGGCCGTGTTCGCCGGTGTGTGGTGGGGCGTTCGGGTCGCGGCTTCGGGGGACGGGCGCTCCTCCTCCTGACGGACTCATTCCGGTTCTTTTCGCGTCGCCTGGGTGCGTCCCCCTTGGAGGCCGATCCTTCGCTCCCCTGCCGAGAGCCTCGGGTCGTGCCGGCTCGGCTTCCTTTCGATCCTCTTTGTAAGTCTTTCGGAATAATTCTTGCGAAAAAAGCGGGGCATGCTATGGACACAATACACTGCAAGGCTCTCTTCTTCCAGAAAAGTGCATGGCGTTTTGAAGAAAATCGCGGATTTCTTCGGGCAATTTGGGGAAACAGTCGCCTGGAACACTTATAAACGGAGCAAACGATGAATTTCCTCTCCAATGTGAAGACCGCAACAAAACTGGTGCTCTTCGCCTGTCTGCTGTCGCTGTTCACCGTCTCCTTGTCCGTCTATTCGTTTCTCGGCCTTCAGGAGATACAGAGCCAGGCGGAAAGAATGTACAGCATGGCTGTCCTTGGCATCAGCCACACCAGCGACAGCATAGCCGCCATGCTCCGGGCTATCCGGCAGGAAAAGAATGTCATCATCTCCAATGATCAACAAGAAATGGATGGGTTCTTCGCGCAATACAAGAAAGAGCGGGACGCGGTTCTCTCCGGCGTGGATGAGCTTCGAAGATACTATTGGACGGAAAGCGACAAGCGTGAATATGCAAAGTTGCAGCGCCTGACGAACGAGTGGTCAAAGATTCATGATGAGATTTTACGTGTTGGAAACACCACGGACCAGGACCAGAGCATGAAAGCTCAAAAGATGTCCGCGACGGTGGGCAAGGAAGCCAGCGACGCTCTGGAGCGACAATTCGAAGTCATGATGGACTCGAAGCGTGCCCTTTCCAAAAAGGAAAACGAGGCAATCAACAGCACGTACCATTCCATCACCCTGGTTTCCGTGGTCGCCACCACGGTCAGCGTGGTTTTGGGCGTTGTCCTGGGCATTCTTTTCGCCCGGTCGCTCATGGGACAGCTTGGCGACGAACCGGCCTCCCTGGCCAACATTGCCCGGCGTATCGCATCGGGGGAACTGGACTATCGCTTCGACGCCGACCGAAAGGCCCTGGGCGTGTACGGGGCCATCAAGCAGATGGCCGAGAATCTCAAGGCCAAGATCGCCGAGGCCGAAGCCCTTGGCGTTCAGGCCAGAAACGAAGCCGAGCAGGCCAAGCGCGCCATGGCCGAAGCCGAAGAAGCCAAGGGGCAGGCCGAGCGGGCCAGGACCGAGGGCATGCTGCAGGCCGCGTCCCAGCTTGAAGGCGTGGTGGCGGTGGTGGGAGGAGCGTCGGATGAACTTTCCGCCCAGGTGGAGCAGTCCAGCCGAGGCGCGGAGCAGCAGGCCCAGCGCGTGGCAGAGACCGCCACGGCCATGGAGGAGATGAACGCCACCGTGCTGGAAGTGGCCAAAAACGCCGGCCTGGCCGCCCAGTCGTCCGAGCAGGCCCGGTCCATGGCCCAGGAGGGCGCGGACGTGGTGGGGCGGGCCGTGCGCGAGATCGAGGCCGTACAGAGCCAGGCCCAGCAGCTCAAGAGCGACATGGACGCCCTGGGCCGTCAGGCGGCGGGGATCGGTCAGATATTGAACGTCATTTCCGACATCGCCGACCAGACCAACCTGCTGGCCCTGAACGCCGCCATCGAGGCGGCCCGGGCCGGAGAAGCCGGACGCGGCTTCGCCGTGGTGGCCGACGAAGTGCGCAAGCTGGCGGAAAAAACTCAGGCTGCCACCAAGGAAGTGGAAGACGCGATACAGGGAATTCAACAGGGAGCGACCAAGAACATGGCCGGGGTGGACCGCACGGTGGAGACCATCGGCCTGGCCACGGAACTGGCCACGCGTTCGGGGAGTTCCCTGGGCGAGATCGTGCGTCTGGTGGAGTCCGCCACCGACCAGGTGCGCTCCATGGCCGCGGCATCGGAACAGCAGTCCGCCGCATCCGAGGAGATCAACCGCTCCATCGAGGAAATCAGCACCATTTCGGGCGAGACGTCCCAGGCCATGGGCCGCGCCAACGAGGCCGTGGGCGAACTGGCCCGGCAGGCCCAGGTGCTCCGGGGCCTTATCGCGCAAATGCAGGCCGGAGGCGACGGCGCGTCGCGGGCGCGGGCCCTTCCCGGCGCCGGATGATCATCGCGCCCGCCCGCGCCGGCGACCCTTGCCGGTCGGAACCAGGCGCGATCGAGGAACGCAAAAAGGCCGCCCTTTCGGGCGGCCTTGTCGTTGAAGCGGGGTTGTCGGTCGGCGCGAACTAGCGGATGAAGAGCATTTCCTGGTAGCTGGGCAGGGGCCACAGGTCGTCGGCCACCACGATCTCCAGCGAGTCGGCCCACTTGCGCACTTCGAGCATGGCGGGCAGCATGGTGTCGCACATGTAGCGGGCGTGGGCCAGGGTGTCGCCGCCTTCGTGGGCCAACAGCTTTTCCAGCTTGTCCACGGACTCCTGCAGGCCGCGCAGCTTGGTGGTGACGTCTTCCAGGGCCACCAGCTTGTAGTCGTGGCCCACGGCCTCCAGATTGGCGGCGGTTCCGGCCAGCTCGCCCTGGTAGCGCATGGCGGCCGGGAAGATCACGGTGCGGGCTATGCGGATGGCCAGGTTGGCTTCGGTGGTGATGGTCTTCACGTACTGTTCCAGGTAGATTTCCTGACGGGAAGCCAACTCCGCCTGGGTGAGCACGTCGTACTTGACGAACAGGTCCACGGTCTCCTGGGCGGTGAGCACGGGCAGGGCGTCGGGAGTGGTCTTCAGGTTGGGCAGGCCGCGCTTGGCCGCTTCCACGTGCCACTCGTCGGAATAGCCGTCGCCGTTGAAGATCACGGAGTCGTGTTCCACCATGATTTTCTGCAGCAGCTTCTGCACACCTTCGTTGAACTGGGTCTTGTTGACCTTGCCCAGCTTTTCCAGCTCGGTGGCGATGTAGTCGAGGGAGTCGGCCATCATGGCGTTGAGGGCCACCTGGGCGCCGGCGATGGAGTGCGAGGAGCCCACGGCGCGGAATTCGAACCGGTTGCCGGTGAAGGCGAAGGGGCTGGTGCGGTTGCGGTCGCCCGGATCCATGGGCAGCGGGGGCAGGGTGTCCACGCCGATGTGCATGACGCCCTTCTGCTTCGAGCTCTTGGCGGCGCCGCTCTTGATCTGGTCGAACACGTCGGAGAGCTGTTCGCCCAGGTAGGCGCTCATGATGGCCGGCGGGGCTTCGTTGGCGCCCAGGCGATGGTCGTTGGAGGCGCTGGCCACGGTGGCGCGCAACAGGGCGCCGTACTTGTGCAGGGCGCGGATGGCGGCGGCGCAGAACACCAGGAACTGGGCGTTGGCGTGGGGGGTGTCGCCCGGATCGAACAGGCTGCCCAGCTCGGCGTTGCCGATGGAGTAATTGAGGTGCTTGCCCGAGCCGTTGATGCCGGCGAAGGGCTTTTCGTGCAGCAGGCAGATCAGGCCGTAGCGTTTGGCCACGCTACGCAGGGTGGTCATGACCATCTGGTTGTGGTCGGTGGCCAGGTTGCCCTGCTCGAAGATGGGGGCGATTTCGAACTGGCTGGGAGCCACTTCGTTGTGGCGGGTCTTGACCGGCACGCCCAGTTTGAACAGTTCGCGCTCGACTTCCATCATGAAGGCCAGGACGCGGCGGGGAATAACGCCGAAGTACTGGTCTTCGAACTCCTGGCCCTTGGCCGAGGGAGCGCCGAACAGGGAGCGGCCGGCGATGAGCAGGTCGGGGCGGGAGAAGACGAAGTTGCGGTCGATGAGGAAATATTCCTGCTCGGGTCCGGCGAAGTTGGTGATGGGCAGCTTGGTGTTGACGCCGAAGAGTTTGAGCACGCGCTTGGCTTGCTTGTTCAGGGCCTGCAGCGAGCGCAGAAGCGGGGTCTTTTTGTCCAGGGCCTCGCCGGTCCAGGAGACGAAGGCCGTGGGGATGCACAGAAAGGTGCCGTTGGGGTTTTCAAGAATGTAGGCCGGGCTGGTCACGTCCCAGGCGGTGTAGCCGCGGGCTTCGAAGGTGGCGCGCAGGCCGCCGGAGGGGAAGCTCGAAGCGTCGGGCTCGCCCTGGATGAGCAGCTTGCCCGAGAATTCGGCCAGGGCTCCGCCTTCGCCGTCGGGAACCAGGAAGGAGTCGTGCTTTTCGGCGGTCAGGCCGGTGAGCGGATAGAACACGTGGGTGAAGTGGGTGGCGCCTTTTTCGATGGCCCAGTCCTTCATGGCGCTGGCCACCACGTCGGCCACCGACGGATCGAGCTTCTCGCCGAAGGCGATGGTCTTCTTGAGCGACTTGTACACAGCCTTGGGCAAGCGCTCCTGCATGACCTTGTCATTGAAGACGTTGGACCCGAAAATGTCGGTGGGTTTGGTGTCGTGGAAATTCAGAGGCGCGTGCGCCGGCTTGTAATTGATGATCGCCGAGATGGCGTTGAGACGTGCCTGGATTCCGCTCATAGGGTGACTCTCCATTAACGAAAGGGTTTTTCGACGTGCTTGCGGTCGGGGTGTTTCCCCCGGCGCCGTGGGGCGGCCGAGACGACGATTGGCGCGATTTTTCCCGTTTTGTGACGGAGTTGTCGCCGTCGCCCGTTTGCCTTCGCGAAATTTTCAATAATGTAAATTGAGCCGGATTATTTGTAAAGGCCCTATCGCACCCTTGGCCAGGCAAAATCGGTTTCGAGGTGAAAAAAAGCGGACGCTCGGGGCCAAACGTCCGCGAAAACGCGCTCCGGAAGCTAATCGACGCGGCCCATGACCACTCCGGAGGCGTTCGGACCGCAAAATGACAGACGCGTCACATCCCGGGCTCCGGCCGCTTCGAGCATGTCCCGCAGCTCGGCTTCGGAGTAGGATTGTCCGCCCTGGGTTCCCAGCAGCATGTTCAAGGAAAACAGCGCGGCATGCGTGGGACCTTGCCCCGTGTCGTCGAGAATGAATTCGTGGATGAAGATCAGGCCCCCGGGACCAAGCGCCCGGGCCGACTTTTCCACCAGCAGGGCGCATTCTTCCGGCGGGTGGGCGTGCAATATCTGCGACATCCAGACCACGTCGAACTCCCCGGGCAGGGGGTCGGCCAGAAAGTCGCCGCCCGCGAAGTCCACCCGGTCCGCCAGTCCGAAGCGCTGGGCCACCTTGCGGGCGAAGGGCTCGGAACCGGGCAGGTCGAAGACGGTGGCCGTCATGGCCGGGTTGGCCAGGCAGAATTGGCAGGCGTAGGTGCCCGGTCCGCCGCCCAGGTCGAGCAGCCTGGTTTTGCCCCGGAGGTCGATTTCGCGGGCCAGCCCGGGCGCGATGGCCATGGCCAGGTTGAACATGCCCATGAGGAAGGACTCCCGGTCCTCTCCGCCGTGGGAGGCGCGTTCGCGCACCGGCTGGCCCGTGCGCACGGCCTGGGGCAGCTTGGTCCAGGAGGCCATGATGTTGTGGTGGTGCATGATGATGTGGCCCAGGTAGTCGGGGCTGGAGCGTCCCAGATAGCGACGGGAAAAGTCGGTCAGCGCGTAGCGGTCCTGGCGCGCGTTCAGCAGCCCCATGGACGCCAGGGCCCGCAGGAGCATCCCCCCGGCCCTGGCGTCTATCGCGGCCCGGCAGCCCATGGCCTGGGCGTCCAGGGGGCCGTCTTCCAGGGCGGTGAACAGGCCCAGGGACACGCCGGCGTGCAGGGCGCAGGTGGCCCAATAGTTTCCCGAAAGTTTGAGCAGGCTTTCAGGGCTCGATATTTCGTTCATGAGACCTCCATGATGCGCTTGCGGAAGAACGACCCCGGCGGGCGGGGTCGAGGTCCGGCCGGACCTCGGCCTGCCCCGGCCCGATGTCGGACGCGAACGCGGTCGCAAGGGATGCGTCGCCTTCGTTTCCGGGGGATCGTCGGATTGTGTGGATTGACCGTGTCGGTTGTCCGAAATGCTATTCGTACTTGAAACGCATGCCCACAGCCACTTCCGGGACGGCCAGAAAGGCGGAAAGGCCGATCTTGGCCGCGAGGTCCGTGCAGTGGCAGGCGTGAGCCGAGGCAAGACCCAGGGACTTCAGGAAGTTGCCGGTGCCTTCGATGCGGGTTTGGGGGGCGTTTTGCAGGTGCAGCCCACCCAGCACGTCGATGAAGCGCTTTTCGCCAAAGATGTCCATGGCCTTTTTGGCCATGGAGCACACGCCGCTGTGGGCGCAGCCCGAAAGCAGCACCAGTCCGTCCTTGCCCCGCCAGGCCATGCCGGTGTCGTCGGTCAGGGGATCGGGCGTGTAGCCGTCCGGGCCCTGCACCTCGCCCAGGGGGGCGGCGCGTTCGAAGTCGTACACGCGCTCGATTTCGCCCAGAAAAGCCAGGTTTTCGGTGATCCAGATGGGATCGCGGCTGAGCTGGATGTCGAAAAAGTTGCCCAGGGTCTCCAGGGACACGAGCGAGCCGAAGACCGGGCATCCCTTGCGCCGCTTGGGCACAAAGGCGTCCGGGTGGGCCAGCAGCACGGGACGCGCGGGGGGCCGTCCGGCCGAGGTGCAATGGGAATAAAAGCGCATCAGGGGTTCGAGGCCCCAGGTGTGGTCCAGGTGGCCGTGGGAGATCACCAGATAATCGAGGTTGGTCAGGTCCACATCCAGACGACGGGCGTTTTCGAGAAAGGCTTCCGAATAGCCCGCGTCGAACAGGATGCGTTTGCCCTCGGTTTCGATAAGCAGGGAAAATGCCGGCTCGGCCAGATAGAAGTGTCCCGCCCGGACGTTGTTGTCCATGAGCACCGTCACCTTCATATGGACCTCCTGTCGGTGAAACGTTTGCAAATCAGTTGCGCCACGATGGCCCCAAACGGCCCGGTCCGCAAGTCCCGTGCGCGGCCCCGGGCGGTTGGCGCTTTACTTGCGCGGGACGCGCGTACTATCAACGGGCAATCGGCGAGGCCGCCTCGGGATGTCGTCCCCGGGGGCCCGTCGGGATGGGCCGACACACGCTCGGGCCGCGTTCCCTCACCCGCAACCGCGCCCGAAAGGCGTCTCGACAAATCCCGGAGGTACTCCCATGCGACACGTCCTGCTGGCGTGCCTGGTGCTTTTCGCCGCTTCGGCGGCATTCGCCCAGGCCCCCGCCCAGAAAGACGAAAGAGCCCTGGCCGGCTACTGGACCCGAATGCCCAAGGACGCCCGCCTGGCCTATATGGTGGGGGCCACCAGCGGCATGTTGGCCTTTCGCGACACCCATGCGGACCTCCGGTCCGCCGGTCCGGCCAGTCCCGCGCCCCGCATCGACCGGGCCCTGGACGCCATGGACCGTCTGGTCTCGGACGAGGCGATATGCGTCCTGCCCATGATGGCCGTGGCCGCGGCGGCCCTGGCCGTGGCTCAGGATCAGGACCCCGAGCCCGCTCTGCAAGTCGGCAGGGACATGATCGGCGAACTGACCAGCGACGACCTGCCGGCCGCGTCCGCGCGCACCAACGACCAGGCGTCGCCCGCCGAAGGGGTGAGGTGACATGATGGTGCATCATCCCGCCCTGTGCGCGTTGTTGATCGGCCTGTGCCTTTCCGTTCCTTCCCTGGTCCTGGCCCAGGACGAGGGACGCGACCTGCATTTCGACAACACCCTGCTCTTTACCGAACCCTGGCTGTGGCCGGTGAACCTCGATTCCCTGGTTCCCCAGCCCAAGACCGGCCCCAAACCCACCTACGCCCAGAGCTGGCTTGCCGCGTCGGAGCCGGAAAAGCGCCTGTTCCTGGAAGGGTACGGCGATCAGGTGGTGTTTCGGTGCATGGTGCGGGGAAAAGGGGACAATCCGGGCTCCAGGGCGTGCGCCGAGCCGCTTTTGCCCCTGCCGCCCGATCCGGTGTTGGCGGCCATGGACGACATCTACCGCGATCCGCGGTTTGCGGAAAAGCGTTATGACCTGGTGATCCAGGCGGCGCTCAAGAAGATTGTGGGGGACGACTGGCAGGGATTTTTGTCCCGGTGAATCCGGCCGTGGCGCGGCCGCGTCGCCCGGAAGGGAATGAGCCCCCGTTTCGGGGGCGCTGACACCCGGCGATACGCCCGCGCGCGGCCTTTACGGAAAAGAACAAGCGCCTCCCGTCGCACGAATCGACGGGAGGCGCTTCGTTTTTACTTTCCGTCGGCGGATTCCTTGGCCAGGGCCTGCTTGTGGCTCTGGGCGTCGGAGGGCCGGGTGTCGAAGTCTCCTCCGGCGGGCAACTGAAGGATCAGGTCGCGCAGGACCATGACCTTGGCCTGTCCTGTGGCCAGCTTGGCCGCCAGCACGTGTCCGCCCAGGTCGGCCCCGTCGCGCACGAAGTGGATGTGCCAGCCCGGAACCGCCAGCGTGCCGGATTGAGGCGGGCAGTAGATGGCCACCATGGTGCCGGTGACGTTTTCGAGCTTGCGGACCTGCTGCTTTTCCAGGGCCTTGGCCAGGGTGGGAAACGGCGGGGATGAAGGCGCGACGCTGCGGATGGTGATGGAGTCGAACGTGCCGTGCAGACGGACGGCCGCGAATACCCGGGGCGAGGGGAGGGTCGCCTCCAGGGTCTTGGAGAGGTCGGCCAGGGAGGCTTGGTGTTCCACCGTCACGGTTTGTTGGGGCTTGAAGAACACCACGGCGGCGAAGGGGGTTTCCTCGTTCCGGGAGGGTTGTTCCAGAGTGCAGTCGGCTTTGGCCCGGTAGAACACGCCGTTGAGCAGGATCATTTCGCCGTTCAACCCGTCGTAGGTGCCAAGGCCCATGTCGCCCTTGCGGGAGAGCTCGGCCAGGGACATTTGTCCATCGAAGACACCGGCCGACAGGGCTTCCAGCGTGGAATACTGCTGGAGCGCGGGATCGGACGGAGCGGGCTGGCGCGTGCAAGACAACAGCATGAGGATGCAAAAAAGGCAGCAAAGACGACGCATGGTCATGATACCCTCACAAAAGTGCTCGGCGGGCGGGCCGGTCCCCGCCGCCAGTTGGGAAAGAACGAAGCGCCGGGAAGAAACTCGTGTCCGCGAGCTTCAAGGCATTTGTTCGGCTTGCCTTTTCCGACGTGCTTCCGCCTGAAAAGGCAATACGCTAATCCATCGGGGCGCAACAACACCCTTTTTTGACGAATCGAAGGAAGGGGGGAAGGCGTGTTCGTTCGCAATGCCGCCGTGGTCGCGCCCGGGCGCCCCCTGTTTCGGACCGAGCTTGACGGATCTGAACAAGTGTTGGACAAACTGTCGCGCCGGTCAAACACTCGCCTTGCAGACGAAAAACATCCCGCGCCGAGCCCTGCCCCAGCCCGGCCGTTCGTCCGTCACCGCCTTGGCGCGAAGCCGCAAGCACCCGCCCCGGGTCCGGCTTGGCGCGCGTCCAACCCAGGAGAAGCCGTGAAAAAAACCACCCAGTTCCGCGCCTTGGTCAACGCCCCCGAAATCCTCATGATGCCGGTGGCCCACGATGGACTGTCCGCCCTGGCCATCGCCAAGGCCGGATTCCAGGCCCTGGCCGTGGCCGGGTACGGCACGTCCGGCAGCCTTCTCGGCCTGCCCGACATCGGGCTTCTTACCGCCACCCAGATGCTTTCCCACTATGCCAATATTATCAGTCGGGTGGACCTGCCGGTCATGGTGGATATCGACACCGGGTTCGGAGACGTCAACAATGTGATCCACACCGTGCGCCAGGTGGAGCGGTGCGGCGCGGTGGCCCTGTTTCTTGAGGACCAGACCTTTCCCAAACGTTGCGGCCACATGGCCGGAAAGTCCGTGGTGAGCGTGGACGAATACCTCCCCAAGCTGCGCGCGGCCCTGTGGGCCAGGCAGGACCCGGACTTCGTCATCATGGCCCGTACCGACGCCGCCGGCGTCTACGGCCTGGACGAGGCCATCCGCCGAGCCAGGCTGTACGCCGAAGCCGGCGCGGACATGGTGTTCGTGGAGGCCGTGACCGACGTGGACGCCATGCGCAAGGTCAACGCCAGCGTTCCCGTGCCCAGCATGGCCAACATGATTGAAGGGGGCAAATCGCCGTTTCTTTCCGCCGGAGAGCTTCAGGAGGTGGGGTACGCCGTGGCGGCCTATCCGTGCGCTTCGGTCTTCACTGCGGCCCGGGCCCTGCAACGCTGGGCCGGTTGGCTCAAGGACCACGGAACCACCCAGGGCTTTGCCGGACCCGAGACCATGATGGATTTCGAGGAGTACTTCCGCTTCATCGGGGCCGAGGAGATCCGGCGGCGGGAGGCGCTGTTCTTCGACCGGGAGGAGACGAAGCCGAACCGGGGATGAGGCGGCGCGGTCGCGCCGGCGGAAAGGTCCGGGGGACGCGTCGCGGGCCCGTGAGGCGAACGTCCGGCCGCTTCGTGTCGGAAACGGCCGGACGCTAGCAGCCCGCCCAAAAAGTCGATTCTTGCAGCCTGTTCAAAAAACTTGCTGGCAAGGCGCGAGAAAAAGTCAAGCCCGAAGCGTATTGGGCATTCGTTGAGGGTTTGCTTGTTTTTCGCGGCAACGCAGCCAACAAGGAATTTTCAACAGACTGCTAGGGTTCTTTGTGCCGAGGGAAGCGGCGATGCTACTTGATGTTGACCCAGGTCGCGCCGTCCTGGTTGAAGATGTCGAGCTCCACGGCGTTGCAGATGTTGATGTCCTTGATGATGTACATCATCTTTTCGCGCACGACGTATTTCATATCCCACATGCAGTTTCCGCGGTCATGGGGAACGCTGACCTTGACGCTCCGGTCGGGATGCAGCTTCCATTTGTCCAGCAGGTTGGGGCCCCATTTGTTGGCTCCGGTCGGGGAAAGATGAATCTCTTTGATCTGTTCGTCGGTGTTGTTGACGAACAGGATGAATTTTTCCGCGGCCAGGGACTGCCCGCAGAAGGCTACGACAAGGAACAGGGCCAAGAGGATGCGTTTCATGCTGTCTCCTAAGCGTTCGTAAGGGTTTCTTCCGCGGGCGGAAGCGTTGCTGTCCCTTCCGCCACGAGAGGACCACGGGGTTTTGTGCACCCGCCGCCGGGGCGCGGTCGGTCGGTGTCACGTTGGGAAAAAAACGAACGTGTTTCGGGCAAGGTCTTATACCAGAGTTTTCGTCCTTACCAGAGGCCAAACCCCAGGCTCGCGCCGGGACGTGCGTCACGCGGGCGTTTTGTCGGGGCCGTCGCGCTGCGTTGCGACCGGCCTGCAATGCGAAACGGCCGGTCGCTTTTTCCGAGCGGCCGGCCGTTTTTTTTCTCGCGCGTCGCGCCGGGCCTATTTGGCCCCGCAGCACCGCTTGTATTTCTTGCCCGAGCCGCAGGGGCAGGGCTCGTTGCGTCCCGGTTGGCGTTTGACCCGCACGGGCTCCTTCTTGGCCGGAGCGCTTTCGTCGGTTCCGGAATAGCGCAGGTCCTCGCCGGAGCGTTTGTGCTGGAACTCCTCCTCGCGCACCTCGGAGCGTATCTGCAACCGGGAAAGCTGGCGCACCGTGGATTCGGCGATGATGTCCAGCAGGGCCTGGAACATTTCGAAGCCTTCGCGCTTGTACTCCTGCTTGGGATCTTTTTGGCCGTAGCCGCGCAGCCCGATGCCGTCGCGCAGGTGGTCCATGGCCAGAAGGTGTTCTTTCCAGTGCTTGTCCAGGGCCGAAAGCAGAAAGAAGCGCAAGATCTCGGGATAGTGGTCCGCGGCGGACACCTTGAGGGCTTCGAACCGGTCGAGAATGGCCTGGCGCATGGCATCGATGCCGGGGACCCCCTGGGAGAGGTCGAGCTTGATTCCGAACACATCCTCCAACTGGGCGGCCACGTAGGCCACGGAGTCCGCATCGGTCTGCTTGTTGCCCTCCACCGAGGCGTAGATGCCCTGGAGCATGGCTTCCACGTAGTCGAGCACCTGGGTTTCGGGCTCTTCGGAGGCCATGAGGTGGCGGCGGTTGGAGTAGATGACCTCGCGCTGCTGGTTCATGACGTTGTCGAAGTCCAGAAGCTGCTTGCGTATTTCGAAGTTGTGGCCTTCCACCCGCCGCTGGGCGTTTTCGATGGCCTTGGAGACCATGCGGTTTTCGATGGCTTCGCCGTCTTCCAGCCCCAGGCGGTCCATGATGTTCTTGAGCCGGTCCGAGCCGAACAGGCGCATGAGGTCGTCGTCCAGGGCCAGATAGAAGCGCGATTCGCCCGGGTCGCCCTGTCGGCCGGATCGGCCGCGCAACTGGTTGTCGATGCGTCTCGACTCGTGGCGCTCCGTGCCCAGAATGAAAAGCCCGCCCAGTTCCTTGACGCCTTCGCCCAGCACGATGTCCGTGCCGCGCCCGGCCATGTTGGTGGCGATGGTCACCTTGCCCTTTTGACCGGCCTCGGCCACGATTTGGGCTTCCCGTTCGTGCTGCTTGGCGTTCAGGACTTCGTGGGGCACGCCGGCCTTCTTGAGCATGGTGGAAAGAAGCTCCGACTTTTCGATGGAGATGGTGCCCACCAGCACGGGCTGGCCTTTCTTGTGCAGCTCCTTGACATCGTTGACGATGGCCGCGAACTTTTCGTTCTGGGTTTTGTAGATGACATCCGGGTGGTCGGTACGAACCATGGGTCGGTGCGTGGGGATGACCGAGACTTCCAGGCCGTAGATTTGTTTGAACTCTACGGCTTCGGTGTCTGCCGTGCCGGTCATGCCGCCCAGTTTGTCGTACATGCGGAAGTAGTTCTGGAAGGTGATGGAGGCCAGGGTCTGGTTTTCGCTCTCCACCTTGACCCGTTCCTTGGCCTCCAGGGCCTGATGCAGGCCGTCGGAGTAGCGCCGGCCGGGCATGAGGCGTCCGGTGAACTCGTCCACGATGACCACCTGGTCGTCCTTGACGATGTAGTCCACGTCCCGGGCGTAGAGGGCGTGGGCGCGCAGGCCCTGCAACACGTGGTGCTGCAGGTTGATGTTGGCCGGATCGTAGAGGTTGTCGATGCGCAGAAGCTTTTCGCAGTGCACCACGCCGTCGTCGGTGAGCACCACGGTGCGGGCCTTTTCGTCGATGGTGAAGTGGTCTTCCTTCTTGAGCAGAGGGATGAGAGTGTCGATCTTGGAATACAGGTCCGTGGATTCCTCGGCCGGGCCGGAGATGATAAGCGGAGTGCGGGCCTCGTCGATGAGAATGGAGTCCACTTCGTCCACGATGGCGTAGTTGAGGGGACGCTGCACGAGTTCTTCCTTGTAGAACTTCATGTTGTCGCGCAGGTAGTCGAAGCCGAACTCGTTGTTGGTGCCGTAGGTGATGTCGGAGGCGTAGGCCTGTTGGCGCTCCTCGTCGGTCAGGCCGTGCACGATCACGCCCACGGTGAGTCCCAGGAAGGTGTAGATGGCGCCCATCCAGGCCGCGTCGCGCTTGGCCAGGTAGTCGTTGACCGTCACCAGGTGGACGCCCTTGTCCGACAGGGCGTTGAGCACGGCGGGCAGGGTGGCCACCAGGGTTTTGCCTTCACCGGTCTTCATTTCGGCGATCTTGCCCTGGTGCAAGACGATGCCGCCCAGAAGCTGCACGTCGAAGTGGCGCATGCCGAGCGCCCGTTTGCCGGCCTCGCGCGTCAGGGCGAAGGACTCGGGCAAGAGTTCGTCCAGCGGTCTGCCTTCGGCCACTTCGGCCTTCAGCTCGGCGATGCGGACGGGAAAGGCGTCGTCGGGCAGGGCGGCCACTTGGTCTTCCAGGGCATTGACCTGGGCCACCAGGGGGCGCAAGCTTTTCAGATAGCGTTCGTTGCGCGACCCGACGATCATTTTCAGGATGCTCGACAACATGGATGCTCCTTGGGCCGGGCTGGACCCGGCGTCGCCCGGAACCAGACCGGACGATGGCTGTATTACGCGTTTATGGCTTCCAGCCAGTGCCCCACCGACACGCCGTGCGCGGCGTGGGAGCGCAGCTGGATTACGCAGCCCGAACAGCCGGTGAGCAGGGGCTCGCCCGGTTTCGGGTCATGAAATTTCAGACAGTCGGCCGCCACCCGCGCCGAAAGCTCGGGGGCGGAAAGCTTGAGCGCCCCGCCGAAACCGCAGCACAGGCTTTTTTTTGTCCTGGCCGACAGACGCTCTCCCAGAACCGCAGCCAGGAAATCCCGGTCGTGGCCGCCCTGCGCGCCGTGGCAGGGCGTGTGGTAGAGGACCCTGTCCGGGGCGTCGGCCGACCACGCGAACTCGACAAACCGGGCCGGCCCGGAAAGCGGCGTCAGGGCCGTCAACCAGGCGTCGGCCTCGCCCGGCTCCCAGTCCAGCGGGGCCTTGGCGTAGGACCGCAGTCCGCACCGGCACGTGGCGCAAAACGTCACCACCAGGGGGCGGCCCGCCGCGCGCCAGGCCGCGATATTGGCGCGGCGCATTTCGTCCCGGGCGTCGAGAAGTCCCGCGTGTTCCAGCGTGCAACCGCAACACGTGAAAGCGGGCGCGGGGAGCAGGGCGAAGCCCAGGCCCGTGAGCAGGGCGGCGGCGGTTCGGGTCCAGTCCGGTCGGACGTGGGTTCCCACGCAGCCGGGGAAAAGTACGGCCTTGCGGCCCTGTCCGCAAGGGGCGAAACGCGTGGGCGTAAGCCAGGGCGTGAGCGCGCCGCGCTTGTCCATGGCCTGGAGTCCGGCCGCGTACTCGCCCAGTCGGCCCGGCAGGGAAAAACGCGGCGAGAGTCTGGCCAGGGAGGTCATGACGGGCCAGAGCGCCCCCGCGCCTTCCACCCAGAGCTTCCACAGCCGCGACTCCAGACCGGGATGGGCGGCCCGCAGTTGCGAGAGCCTGTCCGGCGCGCACAGGCCGAAGGGGCAGGCCTGTTCGCACTTGCCGCAGGAAAGACACAACCCGGCCAGGTCCAGGGCGGATTTTTCGTCCAGGGAATCGCGTTTGGCGGCAAGCGTCTGGAGCAGATGAAACTTGGCCCTGGGGGAAAGCTCCTCGCGGCCGGTGACCGCGAACAGCGGGCACGCCGACAGGCAGCGTCCGCAGAGCACGCACGCGGGTTTTTCGGCGCCTTGGGCGTGGGCGGGGGACGGGCCGGCCCGGCGAAGGTCGCGCATCAGTAGGCCTTGCCCGGATTCATGATGCCGCAGGGATCGAACACGGCCTTGACCCCGCGCATGAGGTTTTGCAACGCCGCTCCGGTCTGGCGGGGCAGCCAGTCGAGCTTGGTCAAGCCCACGCCGTGCTCGCCCGAAATGGTTCCGCCAAGCGAGAGGGCCAATTCCAGCACGGCCTGTTTGGCCTTGCCGGCGGCGGCCGCCTGCCCGGGAACGGTCGCGTCGTGGAGCACGTTCACGTGCAGGTTGCCGTCGCCCAGGTGGCCGAAGGCCATGACCGTCACGCCGAGGGACCGGCCGATATCGCGCAGCCCGGCCACGGCCCGTCCCACCTGGCCCCGGGGAACGGCGATGTCTTCGGAAAACTTGTCGGGCGCGAGGGTGAAGGCCGCCTGGCTCACCTGGCGGCGCAACTCCCACAGGGCGTCTTCGCTTTCCGGGGTGCGGGCCTTTTCCAGGGCGGTGGGGCGGTGGGGGGCGAGGGCCTTTTCCAGACGGTCCAGGTCGGCGGCCACGCCCTGCGCGCCGCCGTCCAGGCGCAGGAGCAGGGCGGCCCCGGTGTTCTGGGGCCAGGGGACGGGTCCCAGTCCGGCCAGGGCCTTCAGGGCTTCTCCGGGCAGAAATTCCAGGGCCACGGGCAACACCCGGGCTTGAAACACCGCGCCAACGGCGTCCAGGGCGTATTTTTCGTCGGCGAACAGGACCAGCAGCGAAGCTTGGGCCTCGGGCAGGGGCAGCACCTTGAGCGTGGCCCGGGTGATGAGGCCGAGCGTGCCCTCGCTGCCCACGAAGAGTCGGGTGAAGTCGAGCCCGGCCACGTCCTTGTGACAACGCGAGCCCGGGCGCACGATCTCTCCGCCGGGCAGAACGACTTCCAGGCCCAGGACGTAATCGCGGGTCACGCCGTACTTGACCGCCAGCATGCCGCCTGCGTTGGTGGCCAAGTTGCCGCCAATGCTCGAAAACCCCGCGCTGGCCGGATCGGGCGGGTAAAAAAGCCCCTTGTTCCGGCAGGCCTGTTGCAGGTCGCCGGTGGCCACCCCGGGCTGAACCACGGCCACGAAATCGCTTTCGGAAATGTCCTCGATGGCGCGCATCCTGGCCATGGAGACCACGATGCCGGGGGTCACGGGCACGCACCCGCCCACTCGGCTGGTGCCGCGCCCCCGGGGATAGATAGGAATGCGCTCGGCGTGGGCGAAGGCCAGCAGTTCGGCCGCCTGTTCGGTGGATTCGGGCCGGACCACGGCCGAAGCCCGGCCTTGTCGGCGGCTGGCGTCCGTTCCGAACACGAGCAGCTCCTCGGGGGCGACGGACAACGCGTCTCCCGGAAAAAGGCGCTTGAGCGTGCGAAGTTGCGCGGAGGTGAGGGCGGTATCTCGGGTCATGGTGGTTGGCCTGCGCGGCCGGCGGCGGGAGCCGAAAACGGCCGATCCGACCCCGTGAGGCTGGGCGTGAGAGCTATAAGGCCTGGTTCGGGGTTAGGCAAGGTGGGGGGAGGGAGATTTAGTGGAGCGCCGTGATATCTCATTGATTCCGAGGAGCAAACCAGGGCGTTCGGGGTTTGGCGGGTAACGCAACTATTTTTCAGATTCTTCCCAAGCCCTATAGGGGGGGCGCTCGCCTCGCGCCTGAATACAATGCCTCCCTCTCTTCCCGGCGAGCCGGGATCAAAGACAAGGAGGCAAAACAATGCCGCTGTATTCTCTTGGCTTCACGCCGCACCATGCCCCCGAAGAGTTCTTGGAATTTCCTTCGTTCGAGGATGTGGCGCGGCCGTTGTTTTCAGAACCGCTCCTCATGGAGCATTTTCATGGGCGGCATCACGGCGACCCGCTGGAGCTGAACTTCGGCCCCATGCCCGAAGACTCCGCCTTGCGCCTGCGCTGGCAGGTCGCCCATGAGGTGGGCCAGTACCTGCAACAACGCTTTCGTCCCGTCCTGGCCAGGGAGCAGGGCCGCAAACGCCAAAAGGCTCGCGGCCGCAAGCTGGGCTTGTTGCGCCAGTACGATCCCCTCGCGGAACGGACCCTGCACATCATCGCCCACTTTCTGCGCGGCCTGCCGCCCACCATGCGTCGCCTGGTGGAGCGGGAGCTTAAACAAAACCCCCACGCCTTCATGGCCCTCTATAGCGAAGTGCGCGAGATCGCCGAGGAACACGAGAAGGACCGCCACCGCGAGAAGCGCCGCGCCAAGGCGCAAGAACGTCACGACGCCCCGTCGGAATTCCCGGAGGACGACATCGCCGCCGAGGAGCTCGCCGCCGTCCTGGACCGCATGCGCGCCGGAGAGTCCGACGACGCCGACGTGCTCCGCTTCGTGGAGCTCACCGCCAACCACGCGGCCCTGGACGACTAGCCGGGGCCGTAGAGGAGATATTGCATGTTCGATTCGCAAAACAAACAGTTCCTGGGCGCTGATGCAAGCGGCGCTCAGGGGCAGCCTTTCAACACCTCAACGACATCCTGGCTTCAGGTCTTGTCTGGCCAACAGGACTCGAATTCTCGGGACTCCGCCCAGACAACAACACCTCCTTCCCTTGCTGACGACGCGCTCACGCGGGACTGGAAAAGCACCATGAAAAGCAACTACACGTCCAGCCTGGCTGACGGCGACCCGCTGGACGGCGTGGCCTGGGCCAACCTGGCGCAGATGCAGGCGAAACCCTCCGCAGCCGCAACCGGGGGCGCGGGAGCGGGCAAGGCCAAGGTCGCGACAGATGCGGGAGGAGTCCCTGGGCAAAAATGGGACAGAGAGGCGGCAATACAGCATTTGAACAAGAGTGTTCAACCTGCGAGTAAAGGGAAATGTGCAACATACGTAAGACAAGCCATCGAAGCGGGTGGTGGAATGCGTCTGAATCGCGGTTTAAACTCTGCGGGAGGCAGCGCATATGGCTTTGGCCCTGTGTTAGAAGACGCTGGCTTCAAGCCCGTGCCTTCGGGTACGCCGTACCAAGCTGGGGATGTGGTTGTTATTCAGCAATCTCCGAGGCATCAAGATGGGCACACTGCGATGTTCAATGGGGAGAAATGGATATCTGATTTCGAGCAAAAAGATTTTTACGGCAGCCAAGAATTTAGAGACAAAGAGACACCCTATGTAATTTATCGTAAGCTTTGAACATGTAATTTGTTTTATGTATATTTGCTGCCGGAGCGTGGAAGGGTGCCTTTCACACTCCGGCACAATTCTAAATTCGCTTGGGCAAGGAATGTCAAGTTATTGATCGAACTGGCGAGGGGATAATAATGCAAAAATTGTTTGGCAGAGTAATCTTTTGTCTCTTTATATTGCTATTCTTGTCGTCTCATCCTGTCTATTGTGCAGAGCAAGACCCAGTGCAATTTATTACTGAATTTTATACATGGTATATTTCGCAGCAAAACAGGATGAACGCGAAAAAAAAGCAAGGATATATGCCGTTATGTTTCACAAGAGACTTTAGAAGGAATACGGATAATTCCAGAACGGCCTGGATTTGACGGGACGGATTATTTTCTCAAACTCAGTGACACCCCCGTGGACATGAACGGTGTAAGCATATTGGTTGCTCCGGTAGAAACTCTTGGCCCTGACACTTTAGCGACCGTAGTAACCATAGTCCATGTGGATAAAGTTGGGCATCGTTACCCTGACGGGGTCATTGTTGTTGTCTTGAAAAAAATTAAAGGCAAACTCAGAATATTCAAATGCATCGATGCCTATCCTGAGGCCTGAGTTATTTCAAGGAGAACTGAAGTGGCGACAATACGTTTCATATTGTTTTGTTTGCTTGTCATTGTTATTATGCCTGGGAACACACAGTGCAAATCAAACTTCGCTGAAGATCATGTAAAGGAATTTTATCAGTGGTATATTCATGGCTTTGCAAAGATATCAATTGATAGCGATCTGTCTAGTTATGCCGATGAGTGCGTAGTGAGTGTGCTACGTATCATGTATAATAGGGATTATTTTCATGCAGATTATTTTACAAAGTCACAGGACTGTTGGGACGAATGGCTTGACGTGATGGTTGTTCACAAAGAAATGAAAATCAACGATGAAACAAGCATTGTTCCGATCTCGTTTAAATGGTCAGAGAACCAGCAACACCATCTTCTTGTCTTTGTCAGAAAAGAAAAGGACGGCTGGCGTATAATAAAGGTCTCTGGGACAAAATATTTTTTTGAATAATGTATGCCGCTTTGCCTGCGCAGAATTTTCAAAGAGTGCGGCAAGCAACCTCAGCCTTACCGCTCCATGAGCGCCCGTTCCGCCTCGCGCTTGAGGTCGCGCTCCTTCAGGGCGTCGCGGCGGTCGTGCACGTTCTTGCCCCTGGCCAGGGCGATCTCCAGCTTCACCTTGCCGCGCTTCAGGTAGAGCCTGACCGGCACCACAGTGAGTCCCTTCTGGTCCACCTTGGCCTGCCACTGGTCGATCTGGTGGGCGTGCAGAAGCAGCGGACGCTCACGTTCCGGCTCGTGTTGGGCGTAGCCCGCGTTCTCGTAGGGGCTTATGTGCACGCCGCACAGGGTGGCCTGTCCGCCGCGCAGGCGCACGTAACCGTCCTTGAAGTTCACTTTGCCGGCGCGCAGGCTCTTCACCTCGGACCCGGTGAGCGAGATGCCGGCCTCCAGAAGCTCAAGCAGCTCGTAGAAGTGCCGGGCCTTGCGGTTGACGGCGATGATTTTGACACCCTCGCCAGACTTGGCGCTCACGAGCTTACGCCCTCTTCGGTGTCGAGCAGGGAGAAAAAGAAGCTCAACTGATCCGGGAACTTGCGGAATATGGTGTCGCGCACGAGCTGGTTGGTTCGCCCCACGGTCGGGCTGTCCAGCACATGGCGCAGAAGCCGCTTGCATTCGTCCATGGTGGTCTGTCGGATGATGTGCTTCACCCCGGGAATGTTCTGGGGGTTCATGCTGATGGCGTCCATCTGCATGCCCATGAGGATGGGCACGCAAAACGGATCCGACGCCATTTCCCCGCACAGGTTGCACTCGATGCCGGCCTGGTGGGCGGCGTCCACCACGTGCTTGATGGAGCGCACCACCGAGGGATGCAGCGGCTGGTACAGGTACGACACGTGGCGGTTGGTGCGGTCGATGCCCAGGGAATATTGAATGAGGTCGTTGGTGCCGATGGAAAAGAAGTCCGACTCGCGGGCCAGCACTTCGGCCATCATGACCGCCGAGGGCAGCTCCACCATGATGCCCACCGGCGTCTCGGGGTTGTAGGGCAGGCCGTCGCGCCGCAGTTCCTGCTGGCACTCGCGCAACAGCGCCGAAGCCTGGCGCAACTCCTTGAGCCCGGAGATCATGGGGAACATGACCGAGATGTTGCCCACCACCGAGGCCCGCAAAATGGCCCGCAACTGGGTGCGGAACAACTCCTGGTGCTTGAGGCAGAATCGAATGGCCCGAAGCCCCATGGCCGGATTGGGCTCTTCGAAGTTTCCGAAGTGGCTGGTGAATTTGTCCGCTCCCAGGTCCAGCGTGCGCAGGATCACCCGCCTGGGCGAGAGGATGTCGGCCAAGTCGCGGTAGTGGACGAACAGCTCCTCCTCGTCGGGCAGGGTGGGGCGGTTCATGTAGGCGTATTCGGTGCGGAACAGCCCGATGCCTTCGCCCCCGTTTTCCATGACCTGGGCCACTTCTTCGTAGAGTTCGATGTTGGCCTTCACCTTGAGACGGTATCCGTCCAGGGTCTCGGCGGGCAGGTGGCAGTTGGTGTTGATGGAGGCCCGGTAGGACTCGAACTGGTACTTCAGGTCTCCGTAGCGGGACAGCTCCTCCTCGTCGGGTTCCACGAGGATCTTGCCCTTCACCGCGTCGACGATGACCAGATTGCCGTCCTGCACGTTCTCTTCGAGTCCGGCCACCCCCACGACGGCGGGAATGTTGAGCGTCTTGGCCAGGATGCCCGCGTGCGAGGTCTTGCCGCCCATGACCGTGACGAAGCTCATGACCTTGTCGGTGTTGAGCTCCACGGTGTCGGCCGGGGTCAGGTCGTAGGCCATGAGCACGGCCCGGCTCTCAATGGCCTTGAAATCCACCTTCTGGCCCAAAAGACGCGACTGCACCCGTTCGGCCACCAGGCGTACGTCCTGCAATCGTTCGCGAAAATAGGGGTCGTCCAGGGCCTGGAACACGGCGGCCAACTCGCCCAGGGCTTTTTCCAGAGCCCATTCGGCGTTGATATGCAGGGTGCGCACGTGTTTGAGAGCGGTTCCCATCAGCTTGGGATCGCTCATGATCATGATGTGCGAATCGAGAATGAGCGCGTGGTCCTTGAGCTCGGAAGGCATGCGCTCCCGAATGGAGACCAGTTCCTTCCTGGCCTGTTCGAAGGCGTCGCTCAAGCGCTGGGCTTCGCTTTCCACCAGGGCGGGGGCCAGGGTTTGCCGGGGGACCTGGCCCAGGCTGGACCGGTTGAAAAAGAAGGCCTTCCCGATGGAAATGCCAGCGGAAATCGGAATGCCTGTGAGAGTCGCGAGCGCCATGAGCGGCCTATTGGAACCTGTTTTTGAACATTTCGGCCAGTTGATCCAAGGCCAGGGCCGCGTCCTCGCCGGAGGCCCTCAGCTCGAGATTGGTTCCCTGGCCGGCGGCGAGGGTGAGGATGTCCAATATTGACTTGGCGTCCACGTGCTGTTGGCCCATGACGATGGTCACCTCGGAAGCGAACTGCTGGGCGGCCTGGGCCAGACGCGCGGCGGGGCGGGCGTGGAGGCCTTGCTCGTTGAGCACGCAGACCAGCCGGACCTGAAAATCCTGCGTATGGTCGGCGGCGGTCTGTTGCGTCGTATCGATCATATCGTTCACCAAGAGTCAAACCACCCTAGGATATATGAATCCACAGAAAAAACAAACCGGCGGCCAGGGCTGCGGCCAGCAAGATTTCGCGGTTGAATCGGAAGCGCCCTGTAGCCAGGGAGATCGCGGCCACGGCGGCCACGCCGCCGGTCCAGCCCAGGATGTCGAGGCCGCGCGGCCAGACCAGGGCCCACAACACCACGAGCAGGGCGGCGTTCAAGACCTTGAGCCGGCGTCCCCAGTTGATCATGTCCCAGCGTTTTATGGTCCCCAGGAAGCCGAATCCGTGACGGTATCCCATGAGGAACGTGGCCGCCTTGAAGAAATTGAGCGACAGAAACAGCGTAAGTCCCAGCAGAAAGGCGGCCATCGGCAGCCCGGCCGTGAGCAGGCAGGCCGTGGATAGGGCCCAGAACACCCAGAGACTGCCGCCGAAAAAGGAATCCCCCACGGCCGAGAGGGTGAATCCCACCGTGCTCTTGACTTGTTCGAGCACGGCGGCGGGCATTTCGCCCCGGCTGATGCGCGTTTCCAGGGAAAGGAACACGCCCACGAGAAAGGGGGTCCAGAAGGGGTGGGTGTTGTAGAGCTTGAGGTGGCGGGCCCAGGCCGTGCGGCGTTCGATTTCGTCGGGATACAGGGCCACGAGCCCCGGCTCCATGGCCAGGGCCAGGCCGATGTTTTGCAACCCGCGGGTGTTGAAGGCGGCGCCCACAAAATAGGTGCGGATGAAGGTGGCGGCCAGGATGGACGCGGTGATTCTTCCTGGATTACTCATGATGGGGCCGGGGTCTGGCGGTCAAGCCGCACTGTTTCTTCTGACAAATTGCACGCCAAAACACAAGGTCTTGTCAAATGTCCCCGATCCCTTGAAAAACTGCCGTCGCCTTCGTATGTTATCAAAATTAAGGAATGCATTGGGAGCGTCACATGAGCCATATAAGCGCCAAGACAGTCAAGGAAGACATCGCCCGGGCGGTAGCGAACGCCAAACGCCAACAGGCCTCCAAGGCCTTGTCCTTTGCCAGTCAGGCTTTCGAGGGATTGTCCGAGAGTACGGTCATCGTGGGCCGGGTTCGCTTCGAGGTGGAGGTGCTCTTGGCGGACATGTTGCGCGAGCTCATGCTCGTCAACGAAATCAAGGAGCTGATCAAGGCCAATCTGATTTACAAGCGCGGGACCGAAAAACGTCTGGCCCAGGCCCTGGCCAAGCTCTCCCTGATGCTCATCAATCAGGACAAGGCCGCCAGCGCGGAGCTGGTCCAGGCCAAGCAGCGCGAAATCGACGACGCCTTCGGCAAGGCCCGTCAGGCCTTGAAGGAGGACAATCCGGCCACGGCCAGGAGGTTGCTCAACACGATCTGCGAAAAATATTCCGACGAGCCGGGCATTTTTTCCAAGGCCGGGCAAGTGCTTTCCCAGGCCGGTTTGCACCAGTTCGTGATTCCCTACGCCGAACAAGCCATGGAAAAAAATCCCAAGGACGCCTTGGCCTACTCGCTGGCCGTGGAATCCGCCAAGCGCATCGGGGAATACGGCAAGGCCGAAACCGTGCTGCGCGAGGCATTGCGCTGTTTCGGAGCCCACCCCAAGACCTACGTTTCCCTGGCCAAGGTGCTCTATCAGATGGGACAGTGGGACAAGGCCTACGACGCGGCTCGCTCCGCCTACGACCGGGACTCCTCCCTGGCCGAAGCCAAGGAGATTCTCGACCTCACCGAAAAGAAGGTCATGGGCTGAGTTCGGGGCGCGAAGCCCCTTCCGACGCGTTCGCGGGAGGGCTTTGGCAGCCTGTTAAAACATTCTTGCTGGCTGCGTTGCTGCGAAACGCTCAACCCCTCAACGGATGCCAACTCCGCTTCGGGCTTGACTTTTTCTTGCGCCTTGCCAGCAAGTTCTTTGAACAGGCTGCAAGAATCGACTTTTTGGGCGGGCTGCTAGCCGATGCGCGGGCCAAGTCCCGCCATGATTTCCGCTATGCACTCGTCGACCGTGAGGGTGTTGGTGCGAACATGGGCTTCGGGCGTGGCGGGCGGTTGGTAGGGACTGTCGATGCCGGTGAACTGCTTGAGCGCGCCTTGTCGGACCTTGGCGTAGAGCCCCTTCACGTCGCGTTCCTGGCAGACGCTCAGGGGCGCGTCCACGAAGATTTCGAAGAATTCGCCCGGGGCGAACAAATCCCGCGCCTGTGCCCGGTCCTGGGCCATGGGCGAAATGAACGCCACCAGCACGATCACTCCCGCCTCCACGAACAGGCTGGCGATGTGCGCGGTGCGTCTGATGTTTTCCGACCGATCTTCCTCGCTGAACCCCAGGTCCGAGCTGACCGTGTGGCGGATGGCGTCGCCGTCCAGCAGCATGGTGAGCTTGCCCCGGGCGTGCAGGTGGGTTTCCAGGGCCTGGGCCAGGGTCGATTTGCCCGCGCCGGAAAGTCCGGTGAACCAGATGCAGCAGGGTTTTTGGCCTATCAGGCGGGAGCGGGTCTCTTTTGTGGACATGGGGGCCTCAAGGAGCATGGCGGCATGGCCACGTTGCTGGTTTTCGGAGTGCAATACGGAGCGTGAGGCTTGGCGGCCGCGCTACGGCTCGCAACCACGCCCGGCGTGATTTTGTCTTGGCTCCACCGCTACTTTCTGTACCGGCCGCCGATTTTGGCTCGGGCCAGGATGTGTCCTTCGACGGCCAACAGAAAGTCGCGCCGGGTGGCGTTGTCTGGCAGCTCAAGCAGGGTGTCGAGCGCGAACGCCTCGATTACGAAACGTTTGGTTGCTCCGGTCACGGGACACGGTCCCTTGTAGCCGAACTTGCCGTCGACGTTTTTGAGTTGGGTCCCTCCGCCTTTCAGGGCGCGGGCATGGGGCTGATTTTCGGCCAGGAGCGTGGTCTTGGGGGCCAGATTGTAGACGATCCACAAGGTGGCGTCGCCTCTGGACGAGCCCTGGTCCGTCATGAGCACGGCCATGGATTTGGATTTGGCCGGAATGCCGGCGAACTGGAGCGGAGGGGAGCGGTCCTCGGCCTCGCAGGCGTATTGATGATTCAGCTTGTCGCCGTGCAGGGCCGGACTGGCCATGGAAAACCCGCCGGCCCGGGCCGTGTGCGTCCACAGCAGGGCGAGCACCAAGCCGGTCAGGAGGAGACGCCATGGTCCTGAAAGGAGATTCCCGGTCGCACCCGCTGCCGCTCCGGGGCGGACCGGAGGGCGCTTCCCTGTTCCGGCCGGACGAGGGGCCGCCAGGGACGGCCGGATTCCGGGGAGGGCGACGAAGCGCATGGCTGTTTTTTCCGTCGGGTCTCAGCCGGGCAGGCCGAGGCGGCGTTTGTAGGCCTTGAGGGTATTGCCGAGCAACATGGCGATGGTCATGGGGCCGACACCGCCCGGCGCGGGGGAGATGGCCTCGGCCACTTCCTTGACGTTGTCGAAGTCCACGTCGCCGCACAGGCCGTCCGGGGTGCGGTTCATGCCCACGTCCACCACCACCGCTCCGGGCTTGACCATGTCGCGCGTGATCATGCGGGGCTTGCCGATGGCCGCCACCAGGATGTCGGCTTGCCGGCACTCGGCGGCCAGGTCGCGGGTTCGCGAGTGGCAGATGGTCACCGTGGCGTTGGCCTGGGGGGTCGCTTCGGCCAGCATGAGCGCCATGGGCTTGCCCACGATGTTCGACCGGCCCAGCACCACGGCCTTCTTGCCCTCGCACGAAATGCCGTGGCGTTGGAGCAGCACCATGACCCCCGCCGGGGTACAGGGGCGAAGGCCCGGCAGTCCGATGGCCAAGCGTCCCACGTTCTGGGGGTGGAAGCCGTCCACGTCCTTTTCCGGGTCCACCAGGCTTTGCACGGCCAGAAGGTCCAGGTGACGGGGCAGGGGGGCCTGGACAAGAATGCCATCCAGGCTGGGGCGGGCGTTGAGCGAGCGGACCAGGGCTTCCAGGTCGGCCTGGGGCGTGTCCGCGGCCAGGCGGTGGGTCGTGGAGAGAAACCCCGCCTCGGCGCAGGCCTTTTCCTTGTTGCGCACGTATACCTGGGAGCCGGGATCCTCGCCCACCAGGACCACGGCCAGATGGGGGGGGCGTCCGTGGGCGGCGGCGAGGCCGGCCGCTTCCTCCCGCAGGGACTGGCGTATAGCGGCTGCTGTGGCCTTTCCGTCGAGAATGGTCATAAGGAAATCCTTTTGCGGACAGGGTGTCGGGAGCACGCCCGGCGGATTCCGTTCAGTGTCCCACGCTTTTTTCATAGGGCATTCGTTGCGCGTTGGCAAACGCTTGCCGTTTCGCGGTGGCTTTCACGCCGCTTTCCCCGCGAAGAACCGGCCGGCCCGGGCCTGAGGGCGTCGCTCGAAACGTCGGGTCCCGGGAAAGAGGAGAAAGGCCGAAGGAACGCTCCTTCGGCCTTTCATCAATAATCCTCGAGAGCTTGGCGACTTGCGCCAAGCGGGCTGTACACGCAAGCCCGTAGGGATTCAAGTCCTCCCCCCCTGCTCCGGCGGGCGGTGCGCGCCGGCCGTCACGTCCGGTCGGCGTCTGGGGACTCGTCAGCCCACCTGAATGTCGATCTTGCGGGGCACGGCCTTTTCGGCCTTGGGCAGGTGGAGTTCCAGCACCCCGTTTTTCAGGGTGGCCTTGATGCGCGCCTTGTCCACCACGTGCGATACGGTGAACCCTCGGTAGTATTCGCCGTCTCCGAACTCCACGTGCACAAGCTTTTCGCCCTCGCGGGTCGGAAAATCGGTCCTGCCGGACACCTTGATCTCGTCCTCGTTGAGATCGATGATCAGGTTTTCCTTGGAAACTCCGGGCATATCCATATAGATGTAAAAGCCGTCTTCGGCCTCCACGATGTCCGTGGCGGGCTTGAAGCGGGGCAGGGCTTTTTCCTGAGTCTTGGTGATGTCGGTCATTGTGTGCGCTCCTCACGTCTAGCTGGCCGTTGAAAAGTCGATTCTTGCAGCCCGTTCAAAACGCTTGCTGGCAAGGCGCGAAAAAAAGTCAATCCCAAAGCGTGGTTCGCATCCGCTGAGGGGTTGCGTTTGTTGGGAGCAACGCGGCCAGCGAGCATTTTCCACCAGGCTGCTAGGCGATACTGATGTCGATTTTCTTGGGCCTTGACGCCTCGGACTTGGGAATGTCGATTTCCAGAAATCCGTCCTTCATCTTGGCCGTTACCTGGTCGCGCTCGATGGGGGCCTGGATGTTCACCACCCTCTGGAAGACCCCGGTGGGGCGCTCCTGCCGGTAGTATTTGCCCTTGGCCCCCTTGCGCTCGCCTCGTATGGAAAGCGACGAGTCGGTCAGGGTCAACTCCACTTCAGAGATGTCCATGCCGGGAATTTCCAGGCGGACGCGAATGTGGGTGTCGTCCTCGGCGATGTTGAGCGGCGGATAGGCGTAGGGCCGCTGGGATATCGACATGGGGGGCCAGTAGGCCTCCAGAAACCTGTCGAACGGGGACGATTGCCCGAACAAGGGACTGAAGTCTATAACCATGACGCTAACCTCCTGCGGGTGTGTTCGAAGTTTACAATAATCAGCCGCTCCGGTTCGTCAACGGGCTCACGCGCGAACAAAGTGTGAAAATTGCGACGCCTTGACAAGCAAGGGGGCGTGTTTATGGTCTAAGACCGATCCAGCATGACCGGGGGAGAACATGCCTATCTTCGAATATCGCTGTACGGAATGTGGCGCCGTTTTCGAGGAATTGGCCGGTCGAAACGACCCGCCGCCTCCGTGTCCGTCCTGCGCCGGAAAGGACGTGACACGCCTTGTTTCCGCCTCGAGCACGTGCGTGCCCGGGGGGTTCGCCCGCTCAAGCGAGTCGCCGCCCATGACCGGCGGCTGCAAGTGCGGGTCCGGGCGGTAGCGGGCTTTTTAAGTCCGCGGGGCGCACGCCCGATTTCCCGTTTGTGAAGTCGTCTTTCTCCGTCGTTTGGAACGCCGGGAAATCCGGGACGGAGGTGGACGGAAATATACTCCCTTTCGCGAGGGATGCAACGGTTTCGCCTCGCCACGAGGCGCAAGACGCGGCCGGTCCGGCCGGAACCACGGGCCGCCGGCCGAAACGACATCAGAGGAAAAAGAGGATCATCCATGTCGGAAAGCGCAAGCGTGAAGAAAGGCCAATTCAAGGCCGACATCGTCAAGCTGCTCGATATCATCACCCATTCGGTCTACACCAACCGCGAGATATTCTTGCGCGAACTCATCTCCAACGCCTCGGACGCGTTGGAGAAATTGCGCTTCGAGCAGAACCGGGGCCAGGCCGTGTCCAATCCCGACCTTCCCCTTGAGATTCGCATCACCCTGGACAAGGACAAAAAGCTCCTCACCCTCACCGATACCGGCATCGGCATGACCGAGGCCGAACTGGTGGAGAACATCGGCTCCATCGCCCACTCCGGGTCCGAGGACTTTCTCAAAGCCCTGGGCGAGGACGCGTCCCAGGCCAGCTCCATCATCGGCCGGTTCGGCGTGGGCTTCTATTCCGTGTTCATGGTGGCCAAGCAGGTGGTCATCACCACCAAGTCGGCCCAGCCCGAAGAGCCGGCCTGGACCTGGACCTCCGACGGCCTGGGCGGTTTCGAGATGCGCCTGTGCGAGGAAGACGCCCCCCGGGGCACGTCCATCGTCGTGCACCTCAAGGACGACGACGCCGAGTTCGCCGACGCGGGCATGGTGCGCGACGTGATCAACCGCCATTCGCACTTCGTGTCCTTCCCCATCCTGGTGGACGGCGAACAGGTCAACACCGTGGGGGCGATCTGGCGCGAGCCCAAGACCTCGGTCACGCCGGAGCAGTACAAGGAATTCTTCACCTTTCTCACCCACGATCCCGAGGCCCCGGCGCTCACCGTGCATATGAACGTGGACGCGCCCGTGCAGTTTTCGGCCCTGGTTTTCGTGCCGTCCAAGTCCCACGACATCATGTTCGGGGTGCAGAAGCTGGAGAAAAACCTGGACCTCTACGTGCGCCGGGTGCTCATCTCCCGCGACTGCGAGGAGTTGCTGCCCGAATACCTGCGCTTCTGCCGGGGCGTGGTGGACACCGAGGACCTGCCCCTCAACCTCTCGCGCGAGACCCTGCAACAGAACGCGGTGCTGCGTCGCATCGGCCACGCCGTGGTCAAGGAGATTCTCTCCCGCCTGGGCAAGATGGCCAAGACCGACCCGGACGGCTACGCCAAGGTGTGGAACGAACACGGCAAGATCTTCAAGCTGGGCTACTCCGACTACGCCAACCGCGAGGCCGTGGCCGACCTCTTGCGCTTCGACTCCTCGTCGCTTGAGGGCGAGGGCAAGCTGACCAGTCTGGAAGACTACGTAAGCCGCGCCCGCGAGGGACAAAAGCGTATCTACTACCTCTCCGGCCCCAGCCGCGACGCCCTGGAGATGAGCGCCCACACGGAAATCTTCAAGCGCAAGGGGCTGGAGGTGCTCTACCTCTACGAGCCCATCGACGAGTTCGCCCTGGAGAATCTGGGCAAGTACAAGGACATGGAGTTCACCTCGGCCGAGCAGGCCAAGGCCGACGAGCTTGACGCCTTCGAGGACAAGCCCGACGAGAAGCGCGTGGACGAGCCGCCCTTGAACACCGAGCAGGAAGGCGAGCTGGAAGGCCTGCTCAAGGACATCAAGGCGGCCCTGGGCGACAAGGTGACCGAGGTGCGGCGTTCGAAACGACTGCGCCAGAGTCCGTCGTGCCTGGTGTCTGCCGACGGCGAGATGAGCTCGCAGATGCAGAAGATCATCCGCCTGATGCAGAAGGACGCCTCGCCCCCGCCCAAGGCCATGGAGATCAACCCCGACCATCCGCTGGTCCGCAACCTCCTGGCCATCCGCGCCGCCGACCCCAAGGATCCGTTCATCGCGCAGGTGGCGGAGCAGCTGTACGAGTCGGCGCTCTTGCTGGAAGGCTACCTCTCCGACCCCCACAAGATGGTGAACCGCCTGAACTCCATTCTGGAGCAAGCCAGCGGCTGGTACGCCGGACTGAAGGGGAAGCACGAGTAGGGGAGGGATGGATCGCCTGACTTGCTAAAGTCAAGACGACGAGAAAACGAAAAACAACCGCCCGCCCGCAACGAGAGTGTTGCGGGCGGGCGGTTTCTTCTGAGGGGGGCGCCCCCTCACCCCCTCGCCATCACCACCCGATTGCGAATCTCGTCCGGGCTGAGCGAATCGAAGAGCTTCGTCATGGCGGCGAAGCACTGCGTAATATTGGGATAGAGGGTGAGTTGGTCGAAGCAGGCGCGTTTGATTTCCGAGATGGCGGCAGGGCCGGGGCGGATGGTGCGGATGGCCCGTACCACGGATTGGGGATGGTCGCAGAGAATGAGCCCGCACGATCCCGCCAGGGGGTCGGACTCGAAAAAGGCGCGGCGTTTGTCTTCGGGCTCGGCAAAGATGTTGAAAGCCACCACCAAAAGGCCGAACTCTTCAATATCCAGGGCCAACACCGGGATGGCGTTCTCCACGTAGACCCCGCAGAGAACCCCGCCCCGGGCGAACCCTTCGACCTCGGCGGCGCTTAGGCCCCCGTAAAAGCAGAACACGTCGAACGAAGCGCCCACCAGCACCGGAGCCGGCCCTTCCCCTTCGGGCTTGACCCAGAGGGTTTGGCCGACCTGCAGGCCGCTCGCATCGTTCACGAGACTATTTGGAGCTCTTGAGTACTTTGTTCACGTCTTGGCGAAGCTTGGCCAGGTTGTCCTCATAGGGATCGCCTTTGATCTTGACCAGCGCGATGCCGTACACAAGGTCCCAGGAAAGAATGTTGTTGGCCTTGTCCTGGTAGAGGGCCGTCATGGCGTCCACGATTTCCGTCGGGCGGTAGGGCATCATGGGGAGCATGCAGTCGCGGAAGCGCTGCTGGGCTTCCTGGGCGTTCTTGGGCTTGTTGTCGCCCTGGAAGATGACGTTTTGGCAAATGACCCGGAAGGCCGACGCCATGCCTTCGATGAAGGCCATGCGTTCCTTCGCGCTCATGTCCAGCCAGCGGGTGCCGAAGTTGGATATGCTTTGGGGCGCGCTCGATTCCGAAGACGAACTGAGCGGGGTGGGGGTTTTCTCCTTTTTCGACCAGGCGGGAGAGGCGAACGCTACAGCGACCAGAAGGGCGGCGAGCAGAATTTTCTTGGCCATGGAAAACTCCTTGGGGCAAGTGGTGTGACGTCCAGGCGGGACGCTCAAGCGGTGTAGCCGCCTGGCGAAAAAAAGCAAGCCTTCATGTGGCGCGACGAGCCGCGGACCGTGCGAAAATCGGGTGGGGCCGTCGCGCTGGGCGGTGCGCGCGCGGTGCGTGGCGGAGGCGCTCCCCGCGGGGGGAGGCGTTTCCCCCCTGCGGACCGTTTGGGCCGGCCGCTACAGCGGGCCCGGTCCGTGGGGCAGGGCCAGGCCGTAGGGATCGTGGCGGGTGTCGCAAACCTGGTCGGGCGGCCCGAAAGACAGGGCGTGGGTGGTGCAGCCGGCCACGCAGGCCGGAACTTCGCCCTGGTCCACCAGGTCGCGGCAGAAATCGCATTTGAGAACCTTGCGTATGGCGGGGTCCCATTGGGGAACCTGCCACGGGCAGGCCTTGATGCAGAGTTTGCAGCCCACGCACAGGTCCTGGTCCACGTAGACGATGCCGTCCTCTTCGCGCCGGATCATGGCCTTGGTGGGGCAGGCGTCCACGCAACGGGGCGTTTCGCAATGAAAGCACGGTCGGTACAGCGTGAGCATCACCGGCTTGCCGCCCAGGGTCACGGGGCCCACGCTCACCAGCCTGCCGAGTTTGACTCCGGCCGGGGTGCGGTTCTTGGCCTTGCAGTGCACCTCGCAGGAATGGCAGGCGATGCAGCGTTTGGCGTCGAGGGTGATGACGTACTTGCTCATGCGGACCTCCAGGGGGGCGAGGCGAAGTGTCGGCGGGCGGGCTTCCGCCTGGATCCGGACCGCGACCATGGAGGGCGAAAAAGACCGGAACCGAAAATCCGGTTCGAACCGGACGCAAAAAGGTCTAACAGTCGATTCCGCTCTTTTCAAGCCCGGGCTTGCCCCCGTGCCCCAGCCGCGGAATGCTTCGGCCAGGCGCCGGCCGGACAAACGCCTGGAGCGGCGTCCCGGCTTTTCCCCGCTTGCGCGCGTTGGGCCCAATACAGGGCGACTGCAACGCGACTCTTCTTTCCAGCGGGCAAGAGTCGCGGGCAAAACAACTCCAACGGAACACGCTTGCCAGCATGACGGCCTGCGGCTATATCCTTGAGGATATCGAGGGACACCCGCCGGAAGAGCCCCGGCGGCAAGCCAAGGAGCGTACGTGGCCAGAGAAAGGGTTTTCAGCATTTGCGGCATGTGTTCCGTCAGGTGTCCGACCGAGGTCGAGGTCGAGGACGGCCGCCTCGTGCGCCTTCGCGGCAATCCCCACGCCGCGGGCGTGAAAGGGGCCCTTTGTCCGCGCGGAGCCGCCGGAGTGGCCCTGTACGAAGACGACGAACGGCCTCAGCATCCCCTCATCCGCACGGGGCAGCGCGGGCAGGGGCAATGGCGACGCGCCTCCTGGGACGAGGCCTTCGACCACGTGGCCGGAAAGCTGCGCGCCGTCATGGACGCCCACGGAGCCAAGGCCGTCATGCTTTCGGACCGGGGCGGACCCTTTTCGGACATTCATCGCGCCCTGCTGCGCGGTCTGGGTTCTCCCAATTTCATGAGCCACGACCCCTCTTGCGCATCCAACGTGCAGCACGCCGCCCTGTCGCTTTTCGGGTTTGGCCGCAAATCCCTGGTCTACGACTACGCGAACGCCCGGCATGTGGTGCTTCAGACCCGAAACGTCCTCGAAGCCCTTGGCGTCAAGGAGGCCAACGACCTGCTCGACTGCCTGGACCGGGGAGGCAAACTCACGGTCATCGACATCCGCGCCCAGATCACCGCCTGCAAGGCCGACACCTTTCTGCTCATCCGACCGGGCACGGACTACGCCTTCAACTTGGCTGTCATCCGCGAGATGCTCGTCACCGGGCAGCACGACCAGGAGAGCGCCAAGCGCCTCATCAACGGCTACGAGTCCCTCTTCGACCTGACGGCGCCCTACACCCCCGAGTGGGCCGAGGCCCAGACCGGCATCCCGGCCCGCTCCCTGCGCGCCCTGGTGCGCGAACTGGCCGAAGCCGCGCCGGCCGTGATCTGGCATCCGGGCTGGATGACCTCGCGCTTCGACGATTCGTTCTATGTCAGCCGCACCGCCTACCTCATCAACGCCCTGCTCGGGGCCGTGGGGGCCAAGGGCGGGCTGCCCCTGTCCAACGATCCTTCCCACATGGGCCGCAAGACCCTGAAGAGTTTCGCCGGGCTGTTCGACAAACCCAAGGACCCTCGGGTGGACGGCGTGGGCGATCTCTATCCCCATATCGCGGAAGGCTCCGGCCTGCTGCACAAGGCCCTGGACGCCGCGCTCACCGGTCGGCCCTATCCCATCAAGGCCTATGTGGCCTGGCGTCACGATCCGCTCATGGGCTTTCCCGATCAGCGGGCCGTCAAGGCCCGGCTCGACGCCTTGGATCTGTTGGTCAGCGTCACTTTTTCCTGGTCGGATACGGCCTGGTACTCCGACGTGGTGCTGCCCCTTTCCACCTATCTGGAGCGCGAGAGTCCCCTGGGCGCCAAGGGCGGACTCAATCCCCAGTTCGTCATGCGCCGCCGGGCCGTGGCCCCGCGCTTCGACACGAAAGCCGAATGGGAGATCGTCTCCGGTCTGGCTCAACGTCTGGGAGTCGACCAACTGGTCTTTCCCTGCGCCGAGGACCTCTGGAACCGACAGCTCGACGGAACCGGCGTGCGCCTCGAAGACTTCGACGCCAAGGGGTTCGTCTCCCTGGGACCGGGCCCCCTGTACCGCGATCCCGTGTTCAAGACTCCTTCGGGCAGGATCGAACTGGTCAATCCTCTCTGGGAAAAAGGCGGACAACCTCCCTTGCCGCCCTACAAGGCCCCGGTCGCGCCGCCCGAAGGCTGCTTCCGCGTGGCCTTCGGACGCTCGGTGCTTCACACCCAGGGTCATACGGTCAACAATCCCTACCTCTTCGAGCAGATGCCCGAAAACGTGCTCTGGATTCACGACTCGCGAGCCGAAGCGCTCGGCCTTCTCGACGGCGACCACGCGGAAGTCGCCCCCCAGTCCGCGCCGGACAAACCCGTCGGACGCCTCAAGGTAAAGGTGACTCCCTTCATTCACCCCGAGGCCGTGTTTCTTCTCCATGGATTCGGCCACGATCTGCCCCCGGAAACCCGCGCCCGCGGCCGGGGCCTGGCCGACGGCGAGTGCATGCCCGGCGGCCTGGACACCTGGTGCAAAGCCGGGGGCGGGCTCAACCTGCAAGAGCACTTCGTGGTGGTGCGCAAGGTCGAGGTGGTGGAAGAGGATGTGAAACCGGGGAAGAAGGGGAAGAAAAGAGAAAAGATGCCTCCGGCGGCCGGGGGCGGAGCCCGCCCCCGAACCCCCGCGCGCGGGGAGCGGCAGGGCTGAAGTTCGGCCTGGTCGACAAGAAGTTTCAGGGCAAGCGCAGGGCCTGTTTCCTTTCGGAAACAGGCCCTGCCTCTTTTCACGCCAGTACAACGTTGCGCGCGGTCGATTCCTTTCCCGCAGGCCATCGGGGGGTCCAGGGGGAATTATTCCCCCTGGGGGGGGGGCGGGGGCGAGCAGCCCCCGCTTTTCACTCTTCAACTCTTCCCGCCGCCCCTGGTCAGGGATTCGGCCACATCCTTGAAGGCCTGCTTGCCGCCGAGGAGCACGCCGCCGTAGCCGCCGCCGGGGTTGCCCCAGGCGCTGGCCAGGGTGAGTCCCGGCACGCCGGTGTCATTGGGCATGCGGTTCATGAACGAGTTGTTCACGGTCTGGTCGTAGCCGTAGATGGCCCCGCCGGGGTTGCGGGTGAAGCGCAGATTGGTCAGGGGCGTGGCCGAGTCGCGCATTGCGATCATGTTCGTCAGTCCGGGGATGGCGCGTTTTTCGGCCATTCGGATGAGCAGGTCGGTCTGGCGTTGCTTTTCCTTGTGGTATGCGGCCTTGTTTCCGGCCAGGTAGTCGGCTTCGAAGCGCCGCCAGGGTTCGTAGCCGCTCATGGAGATGATGGAGAGCGAGAAGCGTCCCTTGGGCGAGAAACCGGGAACGATGTTGTCGTAGGCCATGAGGCCGAAGCCGCAGGCGGCGTAGTCGCAGGCCAGCATGGCGTCGTAGGCGGCTTCGCAGTCCGTGCCGACGGAGTAGGAGGCGTGGCCGTAGGGAAAGGTCTTGGAGATGTCTTGGGTGAGGCCCAGCCAGACCACGAAGCTGGAAAGGCTGTTTTGGTATCCGGCCACCCGGTCGAGCTCCTGTTTCGGCATCGACCCCTGGGGCATGAGCGAGGCGAAGAGTTGGGGAGCGGCCGCGTTGCAGACCACGGCGTCCGCCCGGTAGATCGTGCCATCCACGGTCTTGACGCCCACGGCGCGACCGTTTTCCATCAGGATGGCGCTGACCGGGGTTTGGGTGAGCACTTCCCCTCCGGCGGCGGTGATGCTGTCGGCCAGGGCGTCGCTCAGGGCCTGGGAGGTGCCTTTGATGTAGTCGCCGCCGTATTCGATGTATTCGCCCGTGGGCATGAGATAGTAGTAGGCGGACAGTTTGGAGGGCGGCAGCCCGTAGTAGGCCCAGCTTTGGGCGAGCACGGCCTTGAGCTGCGGATCGGTTATCAGGGGGTCCATGACCTGGGCCAGGGTCTTGTTCCGGATGGACCACAGGGCCTTGAATTTGACGGGAAAGAGGGCCTTGTCGCCCATGCTCGGGCTGTCGAGCCCGGTCGATTCCTCCATGACCGCGCTCCACAGGGCGAAGTAGCGTTCCAGGCCCTTGGCCTGGGCGGGAAAGCGCTTGAGAAGCATGTCCTTGAAGCCGGAGAGGCCGATCTTGGCCGGCAATTCCAGGGTGAAGTCGGGAAAGTGCGACACCCAGGAGTGGGCGTGCGCCACCGGGGTGAACTTGCCCCACACGCCAAGCTGTTCCAACAGGGCCTTGGAGCTTGGCGTGGTCAGGCAGGAGGAGTGCAGCGACACCTCGCAGGGGTAGATGTCGCTCCCCACGGCTCGAGTGAACGAGGTGGCGTACCCGCCGGGAATGTCGTGCTGTTCGAGCACCAGGGTCTTGAAGCCGTGACGGGCCAGAAGCGCGGCGCAGCTTAGCCCCCCGAGTCCCGCTCCGATCACCACGGCGTGGTACTGGCCCGGTTTGAGCGCGGGCGGGGCCGCCTGGGCGAATCGCCAGTTCACCAGGCCTGCCGCGGCGGCCAGCGCCGAAAGGGAAAGAAACGTTCTACGGTTCATGCTTTCCTCCGGGATCGGTTGGTGTGGATCGGGTCGGGGATTCCAGGCCCGCCAAGAGCATGTCGGCCAGGGACTCGGCCAGTTTGTCCTGGTCTTGCCAGGGAAAATGGGGGTGGGTGATGAACAGGGTGGTCATGCCGTGCAGGGCGGCCCACACGCATTGGGTCGCCTCCTCGGGGTCGCGGGCGATGTGGCGGGCTTCGAGGTGGGCGGCCACCAGAGAGCGAAAACCGGCGAAGGCCCGCATGCCGGGGGCCTCCCCGGGGGGCTCCGGTCGGTCGTCGTCGGGCCGGCGCGGGGCCTGCGGGCCTTGGCGCGGGTGAAAGGCCGCCGTGTACTGTCCGGGAAACCGGCGTCCGAAGCGCACGTAGCCGATCATGGCCGAGCGCAGGGCCGCCGTGGGGTCCTGGCCGGATGCGCGGTGACGCCCGGCGGCGGCTTTCAGTTCGGCGAAGCTGCGTCGGCACACCTCGGCGAGCAGGGCGTCCTTGTCCTTGAAATGGAGGTACAGGGTGGTGGGCGAGTAGCCGATGGTCTCCGCGAGGTCGCGCATGGAAAACCCTGCGTAGCCCCGTTGTCCGAACAGCAGTTCGGCGGCCTGGAGGATCTTTTCACGCAGCTCGGTTTTGCGGCGTTCGCGCAACGTGGGCATGGGCGTCCCTGGGTGTTTCGTTTTCTTAACACTGTTAAGTATTCGCGCCGGACGCTTCGGTCAAGCGGAAAGCGGCGTCGGCGTTTCGACCCGCGAGCCGCCCTTGCGCCCGACCGTGGGAGGCCCTAGTGTCGGGCGTTGTCATCGGAAACGGGCGCAGGACAACCGCAATCCCGTGGGCATCCCGGCGCGCGCCCAAAACCAGGCAGGAGGCCCCCCTGAACCTTCCTCGTCTCGACTCCTACGCCGATTTTTCCGCCTATCTGGAGAGCCTGGGCCTGTTCCACATGGACATGCGGCTGGATCGCATGGTCGCGGCGCTGGCGGCCCTGGGACTCGACCGCCCGGCGTGGACTTCGGCCCAGGTGGTGGGCACCAACGGCAAGGGCTCCACGTCCACGTTCTTGGCCGCCACGCTCGCGGCCTCGGGGGTGAGGACCGGACTTTTCACCTCGCCGCATTTTGTGGACGTGCGCGAGCGCGTTCTGGTGAACGGGGCCATGCTGGACCGCGACGACTGGCTGGAAGCGGCCAGGGCCGTCCTTCAGGCCTGCCGGGGCATCGGGGCCGACTTCGCCCTGACCTATTTCGAGTTGGTGACCGTGATGGCGGCCTGGATGTTTCGTCGTCACGGCTGCCGGGCCACGGTGTTCGAGGCGGGACTGGGAGGAGCGCATGACGCCACCACCGCGCTGGTTCACCACGTGACCTTGGTCGCCTCGGTGGGGCTTGACCACATGGCCCTGCTCGGTCCCACGCCGGCCGATATCGCCCGGGACAAGGCCGGGGCCATGCGAGCCGGAACGCCGGTCGTCACCACGGCCCAAGAGGAGCCCGAGGTGGAAGCCGTCCTGACCCGACGCGCCGGGGAATTGGGTGTCGAACTGCTCCGGGCCGATGTGGTCGCTCGCGTCCACGGGGCCGACTGGCCGGAAGTTCCCGCTCTGCCCGGGCCGCATCAGCGGGCCAACCTGCGCCTGGCCCTGGCCGGGGCCTGGCTGCTGGCCCAGAGGCGCGGCCTGGCCCTTTCGGAGGCGGCCATGCGACAGGCGGCCCGGGAAGCCTTTCTCCCCGGACGCATGCAGTGGGTGTCGCGTAAGGGCCAGACGCTCGACTGTCTGCTCGACGGCGCGCACAACCAGCCGGGACTGCGCGCCTTGGCCAGTGCTTTGGACCAGGCCGCGATCCGTCCCCGAGTCATGGTGTTCGCCTGCCTGGGCGACAAGGACGTTCCGGCCATCCTGCCCCTGGCCAGGGCGCTTTGCCAGGGGCGCGTGGTGGTGCCCCAACTCGACGCGCCGGGCCGAGCGGCCGAGGCGGCCCGGTTGGCCCAGGAGATGGGACCGCGCGCCGAGCCCGCCGCGAGCGTCGCCCAGGCCCTGGAGATGGTGCGGGACGAGCCCGGCCCCGTGCTGGTGTGCGGCTCGTTGTACCTGTTGGCGGAAGTCTACGCCCTGCGGCCCGAGTGGTTGCGTCCCGGACTCGACCCGGGCGACGGGGCGGGCGGGCGCCTTTTCGGGCTGGCCTCACCGGCCTGAAATCCCGCCTCTGGGGTGCACGGAGTTGGCGGAAGCGCGCTGTCCTCCAGGAAAGACGCGCGCACGCATTGCGCCGACGCCCCCTTACTTCTTCTTTTCGGCTCCCATCTCGATCACCAGGCCGTTGCCGCCCAGGGTGAGCGCCACGCCCTTGGTGGTGGACTTGAGCTTGAGCACCACGCCCTTGGTGTTTTTCAGCCACAGCACGCCGTCGCCGCGTCCCGCCGAATAGCTGGCCTCGGCGGCGGCGTAGGCCCCGGCGAGGTCCTGGGGCCGTTTCAGATAGAACACCTGGCCTTCGGCATCGACCAGGCTCACACCCAGGCTTCCGGCCGAGAATCCGCCCACCCGAAAGGCGTATTTCTTGCCCCGGAACTGGAGTTGTCCCTTGCCGCCGCTGGCTCCCAGCACGAAAGCCGCCTCGGCGAAAGACATGGTGACCTTGCCCGACGGCTTGGGCGGAATGGGTTTTCCGGTGGGCCCCTGGCTCTGGACTTCGTTGGCCAGAAGACCGGCGGGAACCACGAGCAGAAGGGCCAGCGCCAGGGCGACCAGCCGGAACACGCGGGAAATGGACATCAGAAAGCTCCTTCGCTTGACGGACGGGCTCTGCCGGATCGGTCCCGACCTGAAGAGCGTCTGGCATGGCCGGGGCCCCGGGTCAAGTCTTTGCGCCCGAGGGCGTTCCGGGAGGGGTGGGATCAACCCGCCGCGCGGGCCGCCTCGCGGGCTTCGTCCTCGGCCTTGAGCCGTTCGACCAGATCGGACAGAACCGCTCCGGGATCGGCGACGGCCTCCAGGTCGAGGATTTCGCGCACGCCGCCGTCGCGGTAGACCACCACGACTTGCGCCAGGGCGGCGACGTCCTCGGGATCGTGGGTGATAAGGACCATGGGAATGGGGTGGGCGCTGAGAAATCCGAGCAGCTCCGAACGCATGCGCGAGCGCAGGAGGGGGTCCAGGGCGGAAAAGGGCTCGTCGAGCAGCAGGATGTCCGGGTCGCCGATAATGGCCCTGGCCAGGGCCACGCGCTGGCGCTGTCCGCCGGAAAGGCGGTGGGGCAGGGACCTGGCCAGGGGAGCCAGGCCGAAGTTTTCCAGCAGGGCGTCCACCTTGAGGCGCTCCTCCCGGCGCAGAAGGCCCGGCCAGGAGGGACGCAGGCCGAAACCCACGTTGCGGCGCACGTCCATGTGGGGAAACAGGGCGTATTGCTGGAACAGATACCCCACCCGGCGGTGTCTGGCCGGGACGTTGACGCGTTCCCGGCTGTCGAACAGCACCCGTCCGGCCAGTTCGATGCGTCCTCGGTCCGGGCGCAGCAGTCCGGCCAGGATGTTGAGCGTGACGGTCTTGCCCGAGCCCGACGGGCCGAAAAGGACCATGCGGCTGGCCGTCAGGGAAAAGGCCGAACGCAAGGCGAACGAGCGTCCGCCGCCGCGCAGGGTGGTTTCCACGTCCAGGGTCAGGGTCATGTCAACGCTGCCTTAGCAGGGTCTTGGACCCGGCCAGGATGCACAGGCTCACCACGGACACCACGATGACCAGCAAGGTGGCCTGGTCGTCCTGTCCGGCCATGACCGCCGCATACACGGCCAGGGAGAGGGTCTGGGTCTTGCCCGGGATGTTGCCCGCGATCATGAGCGTGGCGCCGAATTCGCCCATGCCCCGGGCAAAGGCCAGCATGGCCCCGGCCAGAATGCCGCGCCAGGCCAGGGGCAGGCAAATGCGCAAAAACACCGTGATCTCGCCCGCGCCCAGGGTGCGGGCGGCTTTTTCCATGTCCGGGTCCACGGACTCGAACGCCGCCCGGGCCGACGTGAACACCAGGGGAAAGGCCACCACCGTGGAGGCGGCTACGGCTCCCTGCCAGGAAAACATCAGGGTCAGGCCGAAGACGTTTTCGAGAAAGCGTCCCAGGAATCCGTTCCGGCCGAACACAACCAAAAGGTAGTAGCCCAGAACCGTGGGAGGCAGGACCATGGGCAAGGTCGCGGCGGCGTCGAGAACGTCGCGTCCGAAAAAAGGCCTGCGCCCGAGCAGATAGGCCGCCAGCACGCCTATGGCCAGGGAGATGGCCGTGGCCAGTCCGGCCACCTTGAGGGTGAGCATGAGGGGTACGAGCACCTGATCCATGGCGTATCCTGTCGTGTCGGCGCACTGGGCGGGGCCTGGCGGAGGTTTGGGGCCGCGACGCGGGCCGTGGCCGCTGTCTACAAGAGTGGTAATTCTTCCGCAATACAATAGTGTTTTTTTAAAAAAAGGTGATTGTTGCCGTAGAAGCCACGCAACGCACAGCTCCTGCACCGATGGGGAATGATCATGCAGGGATGGTGCCAGCGCCTTGCATGGTCGGAAAAGGGCTCTTGCGTCGATTTGCCCTTGACGAACCAGAACAAAAAAGAAATTCTTTAGGGACAAAAACGTACAATATTGTCAGAGTGCGGCTTCAATTTTCGGCGTGAAGGCCGTGAACCGCCATTTCGAGTCGATGGCAAGCTTTTTGCCTATGGCTTGTCACGGATGCGCGCGCGACGCGCGTCGCGTCGTTTGAACCGGGCGGCCCGGCGTCGGCTTTTCATGTCGGCCTCCGGTCTCGGCGTCCGAAAGACATTCCGGGTCGGCAAGCCGGCTCGGAACGCGGCGCGAGTTTTTCCCCCAACCCCTGCCCGCACCATCGAGCGGCGCAATACCCGAAGGAGGTCTCCTCTATGAAACGATTGGCAACGGCATGCGTCCTGGCCGTTTTTCTCAGTCTGCCCCTGGCCGCCCAGGCCGCCCAGCTCACGGTTTCGGCGGCCGCCAGCCTGACCGGAGCCTTTACCGAACTCAAGGGAGCCTTTGAAAAAGCCAATCCCGGCGTCACCGTCAACACCAATTTCGCCGCATCGGGCAACTTGCTGCGTCAGATCGAGGCCGGCGCTCCGGTGGACGTCTACGCCTCCGCCGACCAGGCCACCATGGATCGCGCCTCCCAGAAGGGCCTGATTGATCCCGCCACCCGCGTGAATTTCGTGACCAACGCCATCGTGCTGTGCCGTCCGACCGCCCGGCCGGGCGTGAAGTCCCTGGCCGACCTGGTCAAGCCCGACGTGAAAAAGATCGGCATCGGCAATCCCGACACCGTGCCCGCGGGCAACTATTCCAAGCAGGCCTTGCAGGCCGCCGGACTGTGGGACAAGGTGCAGTCCAAGTTGGTGTTCGGCGAGAGCGTGAAGCAGGTGGCCGACTACCTGATCCGGGGCGAAGTGGACGCCGGCTTCGTCTTCGCCACCGACGCCCAGGCCGCCAAGGCCAACGTGACCGTGGTGGAGGAAGTCAAGACCACCACCAAGGTGAGCTATCCCGTGGCGATGGTGAAGGCGGCCAAGGAAAAGGACCTGGCCGGCAAGTTCATCGCGTTCGTGCTCGGAAAGGACGGACAGGCCATTCTGGCCAAGTACGGATTCGGCAAGCCCTAGCTGCCCGTCCAAAAGGTCGATTCCCGCAGCCTGTTCAGAAAACGCGCCGGCGCGTTGTGACGGAACGTCAAGCCCGAAACGGCGTTCGCGTTTGTCGAGGGTTTGGCGTTCGTGCGGCGGGCGCTCGGGCGGGAACTTTGCAACCGGCTGCCGGCGCGATTTTTCAAGCATCGCATGATGGATGGCCCGAGGCGCTGTTGCGGCGCTTCGGGCCTTTTTTCATTTCGAAAACGCGGCGCGCGAGAAGGGGCGGGGACGACCAGGGGACGGGCGTCGCCGAAATTGAAGATGCCGGACGTCTCCGGCATCTTCCTTGGCAAACACCCTACAACAGAGGAGGTACGGGACACGTGCCCGTCTTCTTCATCATAAACATTCCCGGGGCAGGGGCAAGGCCGCGCGGAAGAATGTCCGTTCGGAGGGGCGCGACCTGTGCGCAGGGTTTCCCAGGCGTCAGGAGGCCGTTTCGTCCAACGCCGCGTCCGCTCCGCCCTCGCCGGCGCGCTCCTGCATGGCGGCCTCGAACTTGTGCCCCCAGCCCGACAGTTGTTCGAGCACGGGCATCATGCTGCGGCCCAGCTCGGTCTGGGAGTATTCCACCTTGGGCGGCACCTGCGGATAGACCTTGCGCCGAACCAGGCCGTCGGCCTCCAGCTCGCGCAGTTGCTGGGTGAGCATCTTCTGGGTGACATTGGGCATGAGACGGCGCAGCTCGCCGAAACGCTTGGTTCCATCCTTGCTCAGGTGCCAGAGAATGATGGGCTTCCACTTGCCGCCGATGACCTGCAACGTCAGCTCCACGGAACAGAAATAGGCCTTTCCCGCGCAGGTTTTGAGCTGGCAGCGGGGGTGCTGTTCGGGGTGGTCCTGGTGCATGGGGGCTCGCTTTATGGTTTCTTTCTGGAAACTACAGCACGTTACCGTGCCTACTTGCCTTTTTCTGTCCTTATAGGGATACGGAAACCGCAAGTAAAGTCCGCTCCGCGCTGGGGCGAATCACGACGCAAACGGGCGCGGCGGGTTAGCAGCCCGCCCAAACAGTCGATTCGTGCAGCCTGTTCAAAAAACTTGCTGGCAAGGCGCGAGAAAAAGTCAAGCCCGAAGCGTAGTTGGCATTCGTTGAGGGTTTGAGCTTTTCGCAGCAACACAGCCAGCAAGGATTGTTCAGCCGGCTGCTAGGCGCAACCGACCCGGGAGAACGCCAGGGGAGTCGGCTCCACGGAGCCTCCGGGTCACAACCAAGCGAGGTCATTCATGAGCCTTCTCGTGGTGGACAAGACCAAGTGCAAGAAAGACGGCGTCTGCGTGGCCAGCTGTCCCACCGGGTGCATCGCCCTGGACGCCGACGGCTATCCCACGGACGTGGCGTCCGAACTGTGCAACAAGTGCGGACATTGTGTGGCCATTTGCCCGCATGGGGCGCTGACCAATACGAATTTCCCTCCCGGAGCGTTCGTTCCCGTGCCCGAGGCCGTTCTGGACCCCGAGGCCATGGAGACGCTGCTCAAGTCGCGGCGTTCGGTGCGGGAGTTCAAGAAAGCGCCGCTTTCCCGGCAGGAGTTGGCGCATCTGGTGGATGTGGCCCGGTACGCCCCGACCGCGCGCAACACGCAACTGGTTGGATGGATCCTGGCGGACGACCCGGCCAAGACCCGCGCCCTGGCCGAAGCCTCGGCCGCGTGGCTGCGGGCCAGCGCCTACAGTCCCGCCCTGATAGCGGCCTGGGACGCGGGGCAGGAGGTCATTTTGCGCGGCGCTCCGCACGTGGTCGTGGCCCATACTCCGGGGAGCTGGGACTGGGGCGCCGTGGACGCGTCCATCGCGCTCACCTATCTGGAATTGGCTGCCGCGTCCCAGGGCATAGGCGTCTGCTGGGCCGGACTCTTCACGCGGGCCATCCAGGCGGACCCGGCCGTGGCCCATGCCGTGGGACTGCCCGAGGGGCACGTGGCCCACGGCGCGCTGATGCTCGGCAGGCCGAAGTATCCCTACCGCATGATTCCCCCCCGCAATCCGGCCCGGGTGACTTGGCTGTAGGACTGGACCGGTGCGACGGCGGCCGGTTTTGTCCGGCCGTTTCCAAGCCCCCGCGAGGGGGCTTTTCGTTTGGCATGCGCGTTGGCCGTGGAAGCCGGGAAAGAATGCGGCGCCGCCGAAGCGACGGCCTGGGAAGTGCGGTTTCGGGCGTCGACCGTGGAGGATTGGGAAAGGATGCGACGCCGGGGGGACGAACACGCAGGACGCGAGGCAACCGGTCACCGGGCGGCCGGAAAAGGATCGATCCGGGGAGACCCCTCGCGCGCTTGAGCGGAAAAAGGCCGGCGGGCCGAAAACGGCCCGCGCGACCAAGAGGAGGAGGAGAAACTAGCTCATCCAGACGATGGTTTCGTGCTTGCGGGGCGGCACGGGCGGGGACTGGTCGGGGTAGCCGAGGGGGGTCACGCCGCAGAGCTTCCAGCCCGGGGTTTGGAGAAATTCCATGAGTTCCTTTTCCACGCCGGCGTAGCCCGTCATCCAGCAGGCGCCCAGGCCGGCTTCGTGGACCAGAAGGAGAAAGTTGTAGAAGCTGGCCGCGGCCGAGCACATGTTGGCGTGGTCTTCCACGTAGTCCTCGGCTCCCTTGGAGAGGCAGATCACCACGGTCTGCGCGCCGCCCAGGTCCTTGAAGTACCCCTTGATGTAGTTGCGCATCTTGTCGGCGAAGAGCTTTTGCAGAGCCGGATCAAGCTTTTCTGCCGTCTTGCGGGCGAACTGCTCCAGGAATTCCTTGAGCTTTTCTCCCTTGAGCACAAGATACATCCACGCCTGCCGGTTCATTCCCGAAGGCGCCCACAGGGCCTTCTTGATGAGGTCTTCCACCAGGGCGTCGTCCACGGGCTGGGGGGTGAATTTGCGGATGCTGCGGCGTTCCTTGATGGCTTGCAAAAGTTCCATGGCAACTCCTTGCGCGGTTGCGGCCAGGATGTCCCGGTCGCCCTTGGGGGCCGGACGTGGGTGCGGTCTCCGGGCCAGGTGGAAAGATCGTGGTTGCGGCCTCTTCATATGATGAACATCATATTATTTTGTCCTTGTCCAGAGGTTACTTGCGGAAACCGTTCTTTTGTTTCCCCAGACGGCGGGGGAGGCTGCGCCGCAGTGGATCGCGGCCCGCAACACGTCGGACCACGCCGGGCGAAGAGGATAAGGACGGGGAGTATGGCTCGTAAGCCGCAGGCGTGCGTCGCGCCCGAAAGGGGGGGCGATGCAGGCGACGTCGATGGGCCGGCGTGGACGGCTGACGTGGACGGCTGACGTGGACGGTTGGCGCGGACGGCTGGCGTGGACGGCTGGCGTGGACGGCTGACGTGGACGGCTGACGTGGACGGTTGGCGCGGACGGCTGGCGTGGACGGCTGGCGCGGACGGCTGGCGTGGGGCGCTGGCGTGGGTGGGTTGGGCGAAATCTCCCTGGCGGACCGGGTGCGCCAAAGTCCAAGCCGGGCGGAGGAGAGAGCCGTTTCGGGCCTGACGTGTTTCGCGCCGGCAGGGAAAGGTTCTGAACAGACGGTGCGAATCGACTTTTGGGGCGGGCTGTTAGACCATGATCGAAACGATGGCGCCCTTGCCGCCGGATTCGGCCGGAGTTCCGGCCACGCAGGAGGCGTTGGTCTGGCGAATGGGGAGCGTCCTGGTCGGTTGGCGCGCCTGTTCGGTCGCATCGGGGTGCAAGGCCGAAGCCCGACCCGTAGCGGACTGGGAGCTAGCCGTGGCGCGGGCCTCGTCCAGGGGGTTGGCTCCCACGTTGCTAGTCCGTTCCGCCGGAGCGGCACCGTACACGGGTTGGATCACGGCCATTGCGTTCCTCGCATGCTGTACAGGAAAAATGTTCCCGCAAAGTGTCCCGTTTGGCAAGCCTGGCGGCGTCGGACTTGAAAAAATCCGGGCACGAGACTATGAACACTTGCTTACGTCCGTTAGTCGGCGTGGAGTCCGTATGTTTTCCTTCTTCGGCAAGTGTAGAGAAAAAGACATCAATTCGAGCAGTCTGGGAAAGACCCGCACCTACAAGCTGGCCAGGGGGGAGACGTTTTTCGTTTTCACCGGCCGGCTGCTCGCCTACTACAACGTGGCTGCGGACTGTCTGGAGCCCGAAGCGCAGAACAAGACCCACCTTCAGTCCATCGCCTTGTTCAAGACCAGGACCCGGTATCTCATCCACTACGTGCTGCACTACGAGAACAACGAGCACATCGAAGGCAAAGTGGTGCACGTGCACGCCACAGATGACCTGGACGGGGCGGACAAGTTCCTTTCGGCCATGACCTACGCCAACAAGCGCGCGTTCTATCCCGACATAATCCAGGACGCCCGCGAGCAGGACGGCCAGGCCTGACCGGGGCCCGGTCGGCGGTGTCGGACAGCGCGGCGTGCGGGGTCTCCGGGGCGGCGACGGCCTTTTTCCGGACGGAACAGAGCTGGCCCGGGCTTTGGGATCGGGCTATTCGTAGGACTTGGCCAGATAGGAAATGTAGAGTTCGCCGGTACCGGTGAAATAGACGAGCTTACGCCCCACAGCTCCCCCCACGTCGGCGGAAACCACGCGCAGCCCCATGCTCGAGAGCACGTTGTAGGCCGCCTGCACGTTCTTGCCTCCCACTCCGACGGCTTCGCCGATGATGCCGTTGGCCCCTCCGGCGAGTTTGACCTGAATATGGGCGGGCTTGATGCCCAGAAGGGAGAAACGGCGCATGACCTTGGCGATGGCCGTGTCGACGAACTTGTAGTCCTCGGCCGGAAGATCGGCCTTGTAGTCGGCGGCGTAAGGCAGAAAGGCGTGGAAGATGGCCCCGATGCGTCTGGCCGGAACGAAAAACGCCGCCGCCACGCAGGAGCCCAGCACCGTGCGCACGGCGGTGGGCTCTTCATAGACTCCGCCCTGGGCCACTTTGAGGTAATCGGTCAGCACCACCGCTTTGCGCGCCATGATATCGCGCAGATTGCGTGGAGGAGGTGGCAAGGGTCTGCTCACGTTTTCCTCGCTACGACCCCGCGCCATTTCGGACGAGGTCGGGCGATGCCGGACAACCGGCGAAATCGTTAAGAAATGTCAAGGTAAGGCGAAATCGTATTTCGTTTCCGGGATCAGGCCGGGAAAGATTCTCTCGGCCAGCCTGTCCCCGCGATGTCGCATGCGTCCTTTTGAGATGCGCTCCCATCCAGGGGGGCATCGTTTTACGGAATACCAATGCCATGAATCATCGTTTTGCACAAGCGGCTGTGGGCTTTGAACAGGATGTCGCCACGTGTGTCCCGAGGGGGCGCGTGTGTCGCCATCGGTATATTCAGGGGCTTTCGCGCGCAATCGGGCGCAGCGGGAACGCGCTCCCGCGCGCCACGTTTCGCCAGTCGGGGCTTTCGTGAAGCGAGTCCCCGCGTCGAGGCAAGCCAAAAGCGCCAAGGAGAGAAGAATGCGGAAGGACGGATGTCAAACGTGATGCGCCATGCCTGGAAAAATGGACTTTCGAGAACGTGTTGGGAAACGTCCTTTTTGCGCGGGAACACACGAGGGGCGAGCCTGTCGTTATTTGGCATCCTGGTGCTGTCGGTTTTGCTGCTGGCGCCGTTCGTGGCGGGCGCGGCCTCCGACTCGCAGGGGCGCAAGCCCGTCTCTTCCGCGTCCGGCGCGGAGGCGTCCAGGCCGACGCAACCCGGTGGATCCGGGGTCTTGAATCAACTCAAGGAAATATCGGACCAGGTGCCCACTCCCATCAAGACCGAGCAGCTCGACCGCGCCGGCGAGAAGATCGGGCTCAAGATCGGAAAGTTCGAGCAGTGGGCCGCGCCGATTTTTGGCGGTTGGATCAACCAGGAGGTCTTGCGAGGCGTCACCTGGTTTAAGATGCTGGCCTGTGTGGCGCTGTTTCTTCTCGTGCTGGTGACGGAACGCGCGGTGCGTCTGGGCATCAACCGCTGGTTGCAGCGAAAGGCCGGTATGTCCGGCCCCGTTTCCTGGTCGACCCTTTTCGTGCGCGGGGTCAGCAAACCGCTGTCGCTGTTTCTCTGGGCTTACGGCGCATACGGCGCGATTTCGCCGTTGTTCTCCCGCGTGGCCAACCGGGGCATACCACAAGAGGCGTATCGCTGGATCAAATGGGGGACGGACCTCGTCGGCTCGGTCGCGGCGCTGTGGTTTCTCTACCGCATGCTGCACCTGGTGGATTATCAGGCGAACAGTTGGGCGCGAGGGCAAGACCATCAGTTGGCCAAGTGCGTTCTGGCCCTTTCCCGAAGGTATCGCTCGCCAGTCAAGTTTCTCATCCTTTTGATCTTCAGCCGCATGGTGACTCCTTTGTTCGGCTTGCCCGACTCGGTGGAAGACGTGCTCGGCCAGGGATTCGGACTGTTGCTGATCGCATCCATCGCCTGGTTGACCATACAAACCCTGGGGGGACTGGAAGAGGTCTTTTTGAGCCGCTATCCCCTGGACGTGGCCGACAATCTGCAAGCGCGCAAGATGCACACCCAGGTGCGTTTTCTCAAACGCATGGGCATCGTGCTGGTGGTGGTGATATCCGGCGCGTCCATGCTCATGCTGTTCGACAGGGTTCGGCAGTTGGGCACAAGCATTCTCGCATCCGCCGGCATTGCGGGCATCGTGGTCGGCCTGGCGGCGCAACGTTCCATCACCAACATCCTGGTCGGGTTGCAGTTGGCCCTCACGCAACCCATCCGACTAGACGACGTGGTGATCGTGGAAAAAGAGTGGGGCCGCGTCGAGGAAATCACCACGACCTATGTGGTGGTGAAACTCTGGGACCTGCGACGGTTGATTGTCCCCACCACCTATTTCACGGAAAAGCCGTTCCAGAACTGGACCCGGGTGTCCTCCGAGCTGCTGGGCACGGTTTTTCTCTATACGGACTACACCGTCCCGGTGGAGGCGGTGCGCGAGGAATTGGCAAGGGTGCTGGCCCGGTCCAGGTGGTGGAACGGCAAGGTGGGGTCCGTGCAGGTGACCGACTCCAACCCGCAGGGCATGCAGGTGCGGTTGGTGGTCAGCGCCGACGACGCTTCCGCCACATGGGATTTGCGCTGCGAGGTCAGGGAGAAGATGATCGCCTTTTTGCAGGAGCGGTTTCCCCAGAGTTTGCCCAGAATCCGCGCCGACCTGCGAAACGGGGAGCCCGAGAGCGCAAACGACGACGTTTCGGGCTGATGGGCGTCCATATCGGCGATGTGCGTGGGAAATCCCCCTGCCGCTTCCCCGTTTGGGTGTTGCCTCCTGCGGGCTCCGGGCGGTACAGCGGCTTTCCGCCCGCGGACCGGAAGCCCCCGGACTGCGAACGGCACAACGCGACAACTGCGCCGCGCAAATGGCGAATGTCGAACGAACTCGGGAATACGCTATGGACTTTGTAATTGAAGCCGAGGGGTTGCGCAAATCCTTCGGGGATTTCGAGGCCGTGCGGGGCTTGAGCTTCCGGGTGGAGCGGGGCGGGGTGTTCGGCCTGCTGGGGCCAAACGGCGCGGGCAAGACCTCCACCATCGCCATGCTTTACGGCCTGTCTCCCAGGACCGGCGGGGAGTTGCGGGTGTTCGGGCTGGACGTGGCCGTCCACTGGCGCGACATCCGGTCCCGCATCGGGGTCTGCCAGCAAAGCAACACCCTGGACCCGGAACTGTCCGTGCTCGAAAATCTGGTCGTCTTCGCCGGATACTTTTCCCTGGGCCGGGCCGAGGCCAGAGAAAGGGCGGCCGAGCTTCTGGAGTTCTTCGCCCTGGAGTCCAAGGCCAGGGCCGATGTGCGCGAACTTTCCGGGGGCATGGCCCGGCGGCTCATGCTGGCCCGGACCCTGGTCAACCGGCCGGAGCTGATCATCCTCGACGAGCCCACCACCGGCCTGGACCCCCAGTCGCGCCACCAGCTCTGGAACCGGCTGGACGAACTGGCGGCCGGCGGCCTCACCATCCTGCTCACCACCCACTATATCGAAGAGGCGGCCAGCCTCTGCGACAGGGTGCTCATCATGGACCACGGCAAGGAACTCGTCCACGACACGCCCGATGCGCTCATCCTCTCCCACGCGGGCCGGGCGGTGCTCGACCTGGCCGACCCCGGGCCGAAAGCCCTGCGCACCGTTGCGGAGGCGGGGCTGGACTGCGAAAACCTGGGCCGACGTGTCCTGGTCTACGGAGCGGACTTCCAGGAGTTGGAGGACCTGCGCCGGATGCTGCCCGAGGGACGCGTCACCTTGCGTCCCTCCACCCTGGAGGACGTCTTTTTGCGCCTGACCGGAAGGGGGCTGCGCGAATGAGCTTTCTGGGCAATCTCTCCTGGCGGTTGTGGCGGGTCTGGGCGCGCAACGCCCGGGTGTTCCGCCACACCTGGAAGATCAACTTCCTGCCCTCGCTGGCCGAACCGGTCCTGTATATCCTGGCTTTCGGGGCCGGACTCGGCGGCATCGTGGGCCGGATGGAACTGGGTGGCCGGACTGTGGAGTACACGGCCTTCATCGCTCCGGGGTTGATCGCGGCCTCGATCATGTGGCGGTCTTTCTACGAGACCACCTATTCGTCCTTCGTACGCATGTACTACCAGAAGACCTTCGACGCCATGCTGGCCACGCCGTTGTCCCTGGAAGACGTGATCACGGCCGAGATCCTGTGGGGGGCCAGCAAGACCGTGGCGTCCACCGTGATCATGGCGACGGTGGTGGCCGGGTTCGGATATGTGCGCTTCCCCGAGGGGTTGTGGCTGCTGGGCTTGGCGGTCCTGGGGGGGCTGGCGTTTTCCTCGGTGGGCATGTGGCTGACCGGAATCACCCCCACCATCGAAATGTTCAACTTCCCCATCTTTCTCTTCATCACGCCCATGTTTCTTTTCAGCGGGGCCTTTTTCCCCGTGGACGGCCTGCCCGCCTGGGCCGTGACCCTGGCCAAGGGGCTCCCCCTGTATCACCTGACCCTGGCCTGCCGCTGGGCCTGCCTGGGCGGCTCGGCCGACGGCGTGCCCCTGGCCGTGGCCTACCTGGTCGGATTCACCCTGGTGTTTTATCCCTTGGGCGTGGCGGTCATGCGCAGGCGTCTCATCAAATAGCCCGTAAAAAAACGGCCCGGCGGGGGAGTCGCCGCACATTCCCGCCGGGCCTGACCGCTCCCGCGTGAGGAGACACGCTCGTAAGGAGACGGGTCCGGGAGCGGTCATGGGAACGTCCGTTTTCGGGGCCTGCCGGTTACCGGTTCGCGGGTGAGGGGAGCGCGTTTTTTCCCCACCGCGTTCCGCCCGGCTCCGCGGGTCTCAGGACCGCTTCTGCCGGCCGTGGCCGGGAAGGAAGGGCGGGAGAATTCCGCCAGGCGGGCCGGGTTGAACTCCCCCGGCCATGGTCCTTCTCCGACCCGGACCATGGCCGGGGGAGCGCACGGGCGCGTGGGACGCGCGTCCTACGGCAGCACTTCTTTCTCAAAGGTGCGCCCGCCCTTGTCGTAGCGCACGATGACCACGGGCTTGCGCGGCGGACTCAAGGGGTCGGGATAGCCGATCTCGCCGGTGACTCCGGGATAGTTCCGCGTGGCGGCCAGCGCGGCGCGCACCTTGTCCGGCGCGTCGGAGCCGGCCCGGGCCACGGCGTCGGCGATGAGTCCCACGGCGTCGTAGCCCAGGGCCGCGAAACCGCTTTGGGGCTTGCTTCCGTAGGCTTTTTCCCACGCGTTCACAAAGTCCTGCACCTGGGGACGGGGATTGTCGTAGGACACGTGGGTCGAGAAATACACGCCCGGCGAGGCCATGTTCCTGATCTGGTCCAACAGCGGGGTATCGAAGCCGTCGCCGGAGAAAATCGCTCCGGTGAAACCCGCCGCCCGAAGGGCCGCCACCGTGGGCAGCACGTCCTCGGGCACTCCGGCCACGAACGCGCCCTGGCAGGTTCCCCCCGCGATGCAGTTCAGGACCGGATCGCTCAGGGGGTCCGGGTCGGAAGGGCTGAACTCCCGCTTGGCCGTCACAAGGCCGTCGTGCACCGCGTAGGCCTTGCAGAAATAGCGGGCCAGGGCCACCGCGAAGGAGGAGTCCTTGTCGGTGAGCACCAGCATGGAGCCCGCGCCCAGGCGACGCAGGGCGAATTTGGCCACGGCCTTGGCCTGGGCCTTGTCGTCGAAACAAGCCATGAAAAAGTACGGGCCCACGCTGCGGGGCAGACTGGGCAGGGTCGCGCCGGCGGTCACGAAGGGAATGCGCGCCTTGGCTGCGGCCTTGCCGGCCGCGAAGGCGTAGTCCGAGTCGTTAAGGCCGGCCATGGCCGACACCTTGGCCTTGGCCAGTTCCTGGACCGCGGCCTTGCAGCGCTTGAGGTCCGACCCGCCGTCGCGCACTTCCAGTTTGAGGGGGCGTCCCAGAACGCCGCCTTTGGCGTTGATGTGCTCCACGGCCAGCTTCATGCCTTCGAGGCCCGGCCCGTCGATGGAGGCCATGGACCCGGTGAGGTTGTACACCGCGCCGATGACCACCGGGTCGGCGGCCAGGCTCGGCCGCACGCCGAGAAGCAGGACAAGCAGGCACACGATGACGCCTGGGATCAGGCCATGCGGGCGCAGCGGATCGGGTTTGCGCGCGGTCAGAGGCGGACGGCTCATGTGCTGGACGCGTAGGCTCATGCGGGGCTCCTGTACGGGGTTCGTCATGTGTTGCGGGAGAATTCGGCGGCGGGCCGTTTCACGCCGCCTGGCGGACACCCTAGCGAGAGCGGGCGATATTTTCATTCTTTTTCGCGCGCCCGGAGCGGGGACGCGGCCGCGCCGGGCGTTTGCGGGCGCGGGGAAGGTGTTGGTCGAATTCGGCCGGTGCCGGTTTGGCGCGCGGGCGGACCGGTCAGTCCGTGCGGCGGGAGTCACACCCCGCTGCGCTTGAAGGCGACCCCAACGGTGCCCGGCGGTCGCGGGCCACGGAGTTGCCCGGTTTGGACTTGGCGAATTTTTTTACCTCCGCCGTGCGTTGGCTCAAGTCCGCGTAGGACACCGGCGTTTGAAAATCGCAGTCGAGAATGCCCACCGACATGGTCATCAGGGGAAAGCACTGCTCCACGCCCTCGCGGTTCTTGCCCACGATGCAGCCCTTGCGACGGTGTTCCTCGCGGTACAGCTTGGGGGCCTCGCGGGAAAAGGATTCCACCAGGGCTTGGCAGATGGCGTCGGCCCGGGATTTGGCCGTGATGAGCAGAAAGTCGTCCCCGCCCACGTGGCCGATGAAGTCCTGAGGCAATCCGGCCTGTCGCACCGCCTCGCGCGTGAGTTGGGCCGTGAGCAGAATGGCCTTGTCGCCCTGGTTGAAGCCGTAGACGTCGTTGTAGACCTTGAAATTGTCCAGGTCGATGTAGATCAGACTCGACGCGATGGACTCGCGCGAGCGGCGCTGGAATTCCTGCTCGATGCTCACGTTGCCGGGGAGTCCGGTCAGGGGGTTGGAACCCTTGGCCAACTCCACCTGCACCTTGGCCAGGGTGTCGAGGATTTTCTGCACCGACACCGCGCCGCTGAGCGCTCCGCCGCGCGTGATGATGATGTCGTCGTAGATCTTGTCCGGTCCCCGGTTCATGGCCATGCGGGCCGCGTCCTCGATGGGGGTGGAGTGTTCCACCACCAGGGGGGCCGAATCCATGAGCTTGGCCACGCTTTTCTTGTAGTAGAGGTCCACCCCGTACTTGCGGCTGAGCAGCCGGTCCAGGTTGTAGTTCATGATGAGACCCACGGGCCGTTCGCCCTCGGCCACCACCACCGAGCTCATGGGCGGTTTGTCCGCCAGCAGGCGTTTGACGTCCTGCACCACGTCGGCGCACTCCACGGTGGGGCACGTTCCGGCCAGCTCCCCCACCGGGGAGGAGCATTTCCATTCGCCGGCCATGGCCTGCTTGTAGCTGGCCTTGAGCGGGATACGCACGGATCGGTCCGGCTTGGGGAAGGCCGGGGCGGCCAGGTAATGGCCCTGACCGGCGTGAACGCCCATGGAAACCAGCGACGACAGGGCCAGTTCGGTTTCCACGCCTTCGGCCACCACCTGGGCGCCGGTCTTTTCGGCCATGAGCACCAGGGTTTCGATCATGACGCGCTTGAAGGGGTTGCTTTCGATGTCGCGAATCAGGCTCACGTCGGCCTTGATGTAGTCGGGCCGGAATCGGGCCAGCAGCAGGAGGTTGGAGTTGCCGGCCCCGATGTCGTCTATGGCGGTGAGAAATCCGTAGGACTTGTAGACCTCCAGACGTTCGAGCAGCCCGGAAAGCTCGCCGGGGCTGAGCTTTTCGGAAAATTCCAGCACGATCTGATGGGCGGCCACTCCGAAGTCCGCCGCAAGTTTGGCGAACTCCCCGGGATGATACGCGTGGTCGGCCAGGCAGGCCGGGCTCACGTTCAGGTGGAGTTTCTGATGCGCGGCCAGCGGTCCGCAGCCGGAAAGGGCCAAGCGCCACAGGGAGCGTTCGAACTCCAGCGCCTCGTGGGGAGCGCCCTTGAGTTCCAGCAGGTTGAGCGCCTCCTGTATGGAAAAGCCCGATCCGCTGCGGGCGAGGGCCTCCCAGCCGAGAATGGCGCCATCGGTCAGGTTGACCACCGGCTGAAAGAGCACGCCCGTGAACCCCTGTTCGAGGATGGACTTGAACTGGGGCGAGGTTTTGGCCAACTCTTGGTCAAAGGCGCGAAGCGAGAGCCGTCTGGCTCGGCAAACGGCCGTGTGCAGGGGCTTGCCGGCCGGATCGGGGCCGTCGTTGTCCACTTCGGCAAAGCCCACCAGAAGTTCCATGGCGGCGCCGCTGAGCAACGGAAGCTTGGCTCCCAGCGCCTTGGAAAGGTCCGCGCGCAGGGCCAGGTACGCGCCGAACAGGCCTATGCGTTCCCGGCCGGGATGGGTGAAGAGGAGCACGAACTCTCCGGGCATGGCCTCCTGGGCCAGAACCACCGCGCAACCGGGGAAATGGGTCTCGAACGTTTCCAGGGCCAGTTCCAGGCAGATATCGAGGCATTGCAAGCCCGTTTCCATGCCCATGCCGGAAAAGTTCAGGTGAAAATCCGCCAACTGCAAGGTGATGACGCCCAGGGGCTTGTCCAGGGGACAACTCAGGGGGTCGAAAAATGTGGCGATCTTTGGCTTGGCGTTGCCGTTGGACCGTGTGGCGGCCCCGCGCCCTTGTTCGAAGAGGTTCTTGAAGATGATGGTGGACGAATCTGGATTCTTGTTCATGCGGCCTCCGCAAAGTGTCCGCCAGGGGCTTTCGCGCCGGGATATTGCGGGCCGGGCGTTGGGGCGACGGGTATCCCCGCCCCGGGGCTCCGGTTTCCGAAGGGGAAGACGCGGGCGTGGACGCGCGGCGGCCCGGCCCGCGCCCAACGCCGCGCGCGGGAAGGGCGTTCGGCCTTTTGCATAGACCGGCCCGAAGACAAGAAGCCAGTGACATTTATGCGACAAATCCCGAACTGGTCGAGTCTGTGTCGGCAGGGATGAAACGTCGTGTGACAATCGTGTGACGCCGGCTCGGGGAGGGCTCGAGGAGGCGAAAAAGCGGATGTCCGAACGGCTAGAACTCGAAGGTTTCCTCCTCGTGCAGCAGGTGGAAGGAGTAGCCGTCCAGGGCCAGGTGGAGTTCTTCCTGGATTTGTTCGGAGAAGGGGGCTTTCATGTGGTAGATGAAGACCTTGGGCCGGTAGGGGAGCTTTTCCAGCTCGCGGCGCAGGAGTTTGGGGGTGAGATGCTTGGAGATGTGGGCCAATTCTTCGAGGTGGTTGGGAAACGAGGCCTCGGTGATGAGATTCTTGACCGGCACGGACAGGGAGTCGAGAAACCGCCACCACGCGTCGTTGGGGCCTGTGTCGCCGGTATAGGCCAGCACTTCGTCGCTTTCTTGTCCCCACAGCACGAAACCCGAAGCCGCCTTGGCGTGGTTGACCGGCGCGGTGGCCAGGGTGAGCTCGCCGAGCGCGATCGGGGTTCCCGGCTGCAGGGGCGCGTAGGTGAGTACGGGCGACGTGGCCGGAATGACGGTGAAGTCCGGCCAGATGGTGTCGTTGAGCAGATGGGTGGATATGGCTTCGAGCACCTCGGGCAGGCCCCGGATGTTGACCGGCGGACGGTCGTGCCCGGAAAAGAATTCGATCAGGTTGTCGGCCAGAAAAAGAATGTCCTTGATGTGGTCGAGATGGGCGTGGGTGACGCAAATGTCCGTGATGGCGGCCTGCTGCGCCAGGGAGAGGTTTGATGTCACGGACCCCGCATCCAGGAGAATGTGATCGTTGATGAGAAAACTCGTCAGGTGATGGCCTGGCAGGTCGGAGCCGGAGCACCCGAGTATGCGCAGTTTCATGACTTCTCCTGCGGAGGGGGGTGGGGGGATGGGCCGCGAACACAATATCGGAAAAATATTGGTCTGGAACGGGGCCCGCTGTCAAGGCCGGGCCAAGAATCTTGACCCCCGCGACGCCCTGGGCTACTCAGGCGACGCCTTGGGAGTTTTTCCGCGAAAAGCCTGGGCTGCTTCCGTCGAAAATTCCTTGCCCGAACGACGCGAAGCGGGACAAGCCCGGGGATTTCGGATATTGTCGATCCGACGACGTTACGCGGCATTAGCTCAGTTGGATAGAGCATCGGCCTTCAAGAAGGAGTGCCTTTGGGGAAACCCAAAGCGTAGAACCGGCCAAAGTCGGGGAACCCTTCCCTGCCATGCGCAGGATGGCGATCCCGAGCCAAGCCCGTCCGAAGGGACGGGAAGGTGTAGAGACTAGACGGTCGGCGCCTAAACCCGACGCTTGCGGGTAGGGCGAAGGGATAGTCCAGACCACGAACTTGCCGGGGCAAGGCGGGGAAATCCGAAGTGGTATGCTAAGCCGACGGTCGGGGGTTCGAATCCTCCATGCCGCGCCATTTTTCAAAGGGTCTCCATCACATGGGGACCCTTTTTCGTGGCGTCGGCCCGCTTGGCGGGCTGAGACGCACCGCCCGCTCCCCGGGCGCGCGCCCGGCGACTTTGACCTGCTGCCATCTGACCGGTTTGATGCGGTCCGCTCCCCGGGCGCGCCCGGGCGATGTCTCCCCGCTTCAGGCGGGCGTTTGTCCGGGGGGCGCGTCGTCGTCGCTTTCCCATTCCGGCGCCATGTTGAGCCGCACCAGGCGGGCCGGTCCCGGTCCGGTCTCGACAATGTTCAGGCAGCCCGCATCCTGGGCCAGGCACATCACCCGGGTGAGGGGGATGCCCATAAGGCGGCAGACGAGCGCCCGAATGAAACCGGCGTGGGTGACTACGAGCAGCGGCCCCGCCGGCAGGTCGCGGGCCAGGGTCAGAACCTCGCGCAGCGCGGCCTCGGCCCGGTCGGCCAGGTCCGAAAAACTTTCGCCTCCGGTCGGGCGGAACCCCGCGAAGTCGCGGCCCCTGGCCTCAAAGTGTCCAGGATGACGGTCGCGTACCTCTTCCACGCTCAGCCCCTCCCACTCGCCCAGGTCGATCTCGGCCAAGTCGTCCAGCACGACGGGGTGCCGGTCGCGCCCGTCCAGCACGATTTCCGCCGTGCGCCGCGCCCTGTCCTGGGGAGAACACCAGGCCCCGGCAAAGGCCGTACGCGCCAGGCGCTCGCGCCACAGGGCGGCCTGGGCCAGTCCCCGGGCGGAAAGGGGGCGATGGCGGCGGCCGGTGAACCGCCAGGGCGTTTCGGGTTCGGTGGCCGCGTGGCGCAGGAGGTGGACCAGGCGTTTCATGCGACGGGCTTGCCCGCGGAGCCGCGCGCCGGAACGCGAACGGGGTCGGCTGCCCCTTGTGGCGCAGCGGCGGTCGACGAACCGCGAACCGGGGCTGGCGTGTCGCCCGTTTCGGGCGCGCCCGCCCGGTCCGGGGCGGTTCCCGGGCGCGTCCGCAGACAGCCCCGGGCGAGAATCTCGCCCAGGCTCAGGCCGGTTTCGGCTTCGATCCTGGCCCGCATGGCCAAGGCCCGGTCGCGCCGGCCGGTGATGGCGGCCACGGCTTCGGGATCGGCGGCGAAGCGGTCGAGCTTTTCCTGAAACCGCGCGGCCACGTCCACCATGCGGTCGCCCGAAGCCAGCTTGTCGGCCAGATAGACCACCTCGCGCTCGGTGACGGGCTGGTCCGGCGGCAGGTCGATGTCGCGGTGGGCGCGCACGACGGCCGCCGCGTCGGGAAACCCCGCCTCGTCCAGCAGACGTCCGCCCTCGGCCTCGTGATTCTTGCGCCCCTTGGCCATATCGTGGAGCAGGGCGGCGTTTTCGGTCAACTCCAGGTCCAGGGGAGGGTGGCGGCCGGCGTCGTTGAGAGCCCAGGCCAGGGCCAGGGCGGCGCGGGCCACGGCCCGGGCGTGGGCCAGGCCGCGCGGGGGCATGGCGTACATCGTTAAGAGCGCCTCGGTTTCGGCGGCGCTCGGACGTCCCAGGCGCGACGCCCGGACCTGGGCCTGGCGGTATTGGTGGGGGTGGTCCTGGTCGTGGAGAATGTTTTCGTCCGCCACGGGCACGTCCAGGCCTCCGTGGCGGGCTTCCAGCTCCTCCAGCGCCGCGCGCAGGCCTCCCGCGCCGGAGAAATCCAGGATACGTTCGATCCAGGCCCCAGGCAGAAGCGGCGGATGCCCCCGCTTGCCCCCCAGCGTGGGATGGATGGCCATGTCCCCGGCAAAGGCCCGTATCAGACGCGAAATCGTGACCGGCCGCACCAGGGGGATGTCCACGGGCAGGACGAACACCCCGTCCGGGCGGGGAGAGAGCGCGGCCAGTCCAGTCTTGAGCGAAGTGAACATGCCCTGCCGATAGTCGGGGTTGAACAGGCACGCGATGCCCAAGCGTTTTGCTTCGGCCCGAACCTCGTCGGCGCGGTGGCCCGCGACCACAGCGATGGTTTCCACACCGGCCCGGCGGAAGGCCTCGACACACCAGGCCAGGGCCGATCGGCCCTCCAGGGGCAGCAGGGGTTTGAAATCCCCCATGCGCGAAGACAACCCTCCGGCCAGGATCACGGCGGCCAGACGCGGGGTCATCGCAGGGTTTTTCCCGCCCGGAAGGCGATGAGCTGGCCCACGATGCTCACCGCGATTTCTTCGGGGGTCTGCGCGGCTATGGCCAGGCCGATGGGGCAGAAAACCCGGTCCAGATCGGACTGGGCGAATCCCTGCCGCTTGAGGGAGTCGTAAATCGCGTCGCGTTTGCGCGTGCTGCCGATCATGCCCACGTAGCCGGCCGGCGAGCGCAGGGCCTGGGCCAAGACCACGGCGTCATGGGCGTGCCCCCGGGTGATGACGGCCACGAAGGCCTCTGGGCCGAGATGCAGCGGCTCCAGACAGTCGGAAAGGGGACACACGAGGATTTCATCGGCTTCGGGAAAGCGCTCCCGATTGGCGAACTCCGGCCGGTCGTCCAGCACAACCACCCGGAATCCGCATCGGGCGGCCAGGTGGGCCGTGGCCCTGGAGACGTGTCCGGCCCCGGCGAGCACCAGGGGCGCGGGAGCGGGCAAAGGCTCCGCCAGCCAGTCGCCGTCCGGGGCTTTGACCATGCCGGCGCAGCGCAGGTCCGCGACCTGGGGGCCGAAACGCATGGCGGCCTGGTCGGGAGTGATGTCCCAGGGGGGAGCGGACGTGGGCCGGGACGTATCGTCGCCGGGGCCGGCGGTCGGGGCGAGGGCCTTCGGGGGCCAGGGCGCGGCCAGAAGGCGCTCTCCGCCGGCCAAAGGCGAGGCCAGCAGGCAGGAACGTCCCGCCGTGAGCCGGGCCAGGAGCTCCCGGAACACCAGGGCCTGGGGGCCCGGGTCCACGCGCTCCACAAACACTTCCACATGGCCGCCGCAGATCATGTCCGCGCCGGCGGCAAGCACCTCGGAAAGATCGAAGGAAAGCAGACAGGGCTTGGACGTGGGGTCGTCGAGCATACGCCTGGCGGCGCGAAGGGTCTCGGCCTCCAGCAGGCCGCCGCCCACGCTGCCGGCCATGCGGCCGTCCGGGGCGAGCAGCATTTTGGCTCCGGCCGTGCGCGGGGCCGAGCCCGCCTGGGCCGACACCGTGGCCACGGCCACGCAAAGCCCCTGGTCCAGCCAGGAACAAAGGGTCTTGTACAAGGTTCTCATGGTTGGTCGGTTCCTCCCTTGGGGGGGGCGCTCACGCGAAAGCCCCCCGGAACGGGTTCGATGCGCCCGGACAGGGGCCCCAGACGGCGCAACGGGCTGCCGCACGGGCAGGGGCCGGCGAGCAGACGGCCAAAGTCGCCGCTGCGGTAGCGAATCAGCGGCATGGCGCGGCGGCCCAGGGCCGTGAGCGTCACTTCCCCCGCCCCGCCCGGCTCCACCGGGGCGCCGGTCGCGGGGTCGATGATCTCCGCGAAAAGGTCGACTTCGCGCAGATGGTAGCCGCAATGGGCGTCGCATTCCACCCCGCCGCCGAAACAGGTTTCGGTCAGGCCGTAGTGGGCGAAGATCTCCACGCCGGCGCTTAGGGCCAAGACACGCAGCTCGGCGGCGACCGGTTCGCCCGAGACCAGGGCGCGGCGCGCTCCCATCGCTCCGGGACCCGCCGCGCGCAGCAGGACCTCCAGTTGCGAGGGCAGGGCGGCCAGGCAGTGGGCGTTGCGCTCGCGGGCCAGGCGCGAGACCCGCTCCGGGGGCAGGCCTTCCGGGGCCAGGACGGGTGTGGCGCCGATGCCCGCGAGGGCGCGGGCCAGCAGGTCGGACGCTCCGTCCGGGCGGCGTCCGGGCAGCAGGATGAGGACCACGTCGCCCGGCGAGACGAAGCCGGAAAGACCGACGCGAAAAAATTCCAGGGTGTCGGACAGGTCCCGGGACGAGAAGAAAATGCGCTTGGGCGCTCCCGAGGTGCCGGAAGTGTTCAGGGTGACCACGCGTTCCACTTCGCCCGGCGTGACGGCGAGCATGGCCTGGCCGTGTTCGCGAATGTCCCCGGCGCTGAGCAGGGGCAGGGCCGCGAGCAACTCGGCGGGGTCTTGGCTGTTCGGCAGGGCGGCCGGCAGGCGCTCGGCGTAAAACGGGCTGTGTTGCCTGGCGTGCTTCACGATGTCGACCACGCGCGCGGCCTGCCAGCGGGCCAGGGCGTCGGGGGCCGGAGCCTGGTCCTCCGGTTGGCCGATGCGCCGGGCGATCCAGGGATCGAGCGTCGAGGCCATGTCAGCGCCTGCCCCGGTAGAGGGCGCGCCCCTCGCGGGCGGTGAGGTTGTAGAGGCAGAAGGGAATGCGTCCTCCGTCTGCCGTGGATACGTGGATGCAGCAGCCGCGCGTGCGTTCGAGGTCCACGGTCCAGGCGTCCTGAAAGGCCATGCACGAGATGGAAAAGCGCCGTTCGGCATTGGCGCTGGCCAGAAAGCGGTCGAAATCGTCCTGGAGCTCGTCGGACGCGACGGGTTTGGGCGGCGCGGCCCACTGCCTGGCGGTGAAGGCCCGAGAGGCCAGGGCGCCTTCCAGGGCGGTGGGGGGGGATTGGCTTGCGGATTGGGGCCGGGCCAGGGGGGAGGCGGACGCCGAACGGACCGCCCCGGGCGGCGTATCGCCGGCCGAAAGGCTGTGCGGCGGGTCCGTCCGGGGGGGCAGTGTCGCGCTTGACTCGTCGCCGGCCGATGGCTTGCAGCCGCAGCCCGGGCCGCCTTGTCCGGCCGGGACCAGTCCAGATCCCTGACGCAAAAACAGGCCTGAAAACGAACAGAGTTCATGCTCGCACCCGGGCGGGTGGAAGTCCGTCTCCCTCAGACGCCCGCCGGATTGTTCCACCAGGGCGCACAGCGTTTCGGGCAGGGTGGGGCCGGGACCCAATCCCGCGTCGCCCCTTTCCGGGTGGCGGCCGAAAGCGGCCATGGGCTGGAAGTGCACGCCGCGAACGGCGGGCCCCAGATCCAGCCCGGTGCGCACGATGTCCCAGAGCTGGTCCAGATTGACCCCGCGCGCCAGGGTGGGCACCAGCACCACTCCGAGGCCGGCTTCGGCGCAGGCGCGGACGGCGCGGAGCTTTTCGTCCAGAAGAGGACGGCCGCGCAAGGCTCGGCAGGCGTTGTCCGAGCCGTCGAACTGCAAAAAAACCGAGGCCAACCCGGCGTTCGCCAGACGGGAGGCGTATCCCGCCTCTCGGGCCAGGCGCAGGCCGTTGGTGTTGAGCTGCACAAAGGCGAAGCCGGCCCGGCGCGCATGGGCCACGATTTCCGGCAGGTCGTTGCGCACCGTGGGTTCGCCTCCGGAAAGCTGGATGTTGCAGGGCCCGGCTTCGGCCCGCAGCCGGACGAACCGGTCGGCCAGGTCGCAAGCGAGCGGGTCCGGCGGGGCCTGGGGGCCGCTTTCCGCAAAACACACGGGACACCCCAGGTCGCAGCGCCCGGTGACCTCCACCAGGGCGGTGCAGGTGTGCTGGGCGTGGGCGGCGCACAGGCCGCAGTCGAAGGGACAGCCCCGATCGGGGGCCGGGGCGTTCGGACGTTGGCTGGCCGGGGTCTTGGGACGCCGCCAGCCGGCCATGTCCGGTCCGCCCACCCAGACCGCCGGGCGAAACGCGCCGTGTTCGGGGCAGATGCGTTCCAGAAGCACGGCGTCGCCCTGGCGCACCCGTCGGGCGGACAGCCGGCGCAGACAGACCGGACAGAGGCTTTGCGTGACGCCGAGATCGTCCATCAGGCGCGCGCCTCCGTGGGGTCTTGCCCCATTTCGGCCAGGATGGTCAGGATTTGCCCCCACCCGTCCGAAATGAGGTCGGCGCAACGGGACATGTCCGGCTTTTGGGTGACGCATTCGCCCAGAATCCGTTCGCAACTGATGCCCCCAAAGGACGCGGTGCGCTCGGTGAACCAGTCCACGTATTCGGAGATGGCCAGGTCCAGCCGTTCGGAGGCGGTCTCGTGGTCCGCGCCCCGCCCCAGGTAGTAGGACAGGATGCAGGCCCCGCCGGTCAGCACGCCGCAGGTCAGGCCGCATTGGCCCATGCCCTGGCACAGTCCGCCCAGGGCGCGCACCAGTCCGGGATTTTCCTCCCCCTGGGCCTGGAGGGCCAAAAGGCCCAGCATTTGGCTGCAACAGTAGCCTCTGGCGGCCAGAGGCAGGATGTCGAGAAGATAGTCGCTCACGGGATCTCCTTCCTGGCGACGCAGGTAAAATAGCCGGCCCGGCCCGCGCCCGGAGAACAAAGCCCCAGAGTCTCGCGGGCAAATCCGGAAAAAAGGAGTTCCGCGGCCAATTCGGCCAGGGCTCGGCTGTGGTCTTCGAAGAGGTGAAGGGTGAAACCGGCTTCGTGCAACAGGGATTCGAGCGCCGGACGGGACAGGGCCCCGGAAGGGCACCCGGCCGGAACTCCGGCTCGCGCGAAAGAGGGCTTAGGCTCCGTGGGGGGGGCGCGGAACACATCGCGTTCGCGCTTGTCGGCGTCGGTCCGCACCGCGCGGAGCACGCCGGCGCTTTTCCCCGGGCGCAGGTAGAGGTCGGCCAGTCCCAGCAGCCCGCCGGGCTTCAGGACCCGGGCCGTTTCGGCCAGGGCGCGGGGCTTGTCCTCCACGAGCGAGAGAACGCATTCGCACAAGACGACTGAAAATATCCCGGGCTTCAGGGGCAAGTCCAGAACCGATCCGGCCGCCGGCAGGCCGGAATCGACCTGGGCGAGCATCCCGGTGGAGATATCCACGCCCACGCCGCGCAGACCCCGGTCCTGGAAAAGGTCCAGGGTGGCTCCCCGGCCGCAGCCCACGTCCAGCGCCCAGTCCCTGGCGTGCGGGGCCAGACGGTCCAAGAGACGCGCAGTGAGGGCGGTTCCGCCCGGGCGCAGCGTCCTGCCGGCCACGGCCTGGAAGTCCGGCCGGGCGAACAGGGGCCTGACCGGGCCGAACACGGCTACTTGTCCTCCAGCAGGCGCTCCACTTCCGCCATTTTGCCCAGAGCCAACGCCTCGGGCACCAGGACCATGCCGCATTCGGCACAGCCCAAGAGCGTCAGGGCGAAACCGCTGCCCAGGTATTCGGCCTTGGCCACGCAGGGTTCGAGGGGCCGACCGCAACCGCAGGTCCAGCCTTCCCCGTCCGGCAGGTAGACGCGGCCCTTGCCCGCCTCCAGGGGCTGGCCCGTGGGCCCTTGCACCGACATGCGGTGGCTCCAGGCGCGAAGTGCCGAGAATCCTTCGCCTTTGGGCTCGTACTCCACCCAGAAGGTGACGCGGCGCGGACGCAGGCTGGCCAGGAATCGTCCTCCCCCGAGGGGGGCGAAGCGTCGGCCCGTGCGTTCGGCTTCGGCAATCACCTGGATCAGGTCCTCGCGCAGGAGAAACCGGTCTTCCAGAAGGGGCAGAAGCTCTTGGGAAAACTCGACCGTGATAGCAGGGGCCCGCCTCTGGGGAGGCGTCTCGTTCCAGAGCTCCTGAAGCAGTTTGGCCTTGAGCCTGGCCCGGTTTTCGTGTCGGTCGGAAAAGCCGGGGCCGCGTTCGTCCGGGGCCGGGCCGGCCGGGGGAAACACGAAGTCCAGGGCGTGATGGGCGCGCCGGCCCTCGGCCACCAGCCGGTCGCGACACATGGCGCAACTGGTGGCGTAGTCCAGCGGGCTTTTTTCACCAAGGCGACGGGCCATGGTCCGGGCCAAGGGAGGATTGGCGTTCGCCATCAGGCCGCCGTAGCCGCAGCATTCGCCAAAGGGACCGTCCGGGGCGATCTCTTCGAAGACGGCTCCCTGCCTGGCCAGTACCCGGCGCACGGCGTGACGGGCCGCGTCCACGTGGCGCAGACCGCACGGGTCGTGCAGGGCCACGGGAGAGGCAGGGGCGTTTTCCGGCCGATCCGTCGGTTCGCATTTCGCCAGCACCTCCCAGAGAAACACCGCTTCGGTTTCGGGCAGGTGTTCGCGGAAGGTGGACAGACACGAGGCGCAACCGGCCACGACGCGCGGTCTGCCCAGGGCGTTCCACGAGAGAAGAAAGGTCTTTTTGGCCTGATCGAAAAGGTCGTCGCGGCCGGCCCACAGGGCCAAAATTCCGCAGCACCCCAGGGCCAACCCCACACCGCCGGAAAGATGGGAGCACAGGAATCGGTAGGCGCTCTCCACATGGTGGGGATGCGAGGCCGCAAGCTGACAGCCGGGGAAAAACAGGTGCGCGCAGGTGTCGGCTCCGCCCGGCTGGGAGCGGATCAGGGCGAAGTCCGGCGAGAGGCTGGCGGCCATGTCTTCCAGGGCGAAATCATGGGCCGAGGGGGGCATTTTCCCCCTGGCCACCATGTCGCGCCGGGCCTCCAGACACAGGTCGGTCATGGAAAACCGCTCCGGGCAGATCTCTTCGCACAGGCCGCACAGGGCGCACGAGTTGATGAAGGTGTTGGCCTGATGCACGCCCTGCACAATGGCCGCATTGTTGTAGATCAGGCGGGCGTAGGTCTTGGGGTAGCCCTTGTGTTCGGCCAGGTAGGCGCAGTTCTTGACGCATTCCAGGCATTGGCAGTTCAGGCAGCGGGAGGCTTCGGCCGCGGCTTCGACCGCGTCGGGGACTCCGTCCGGCGAGGCCGGCGCGACGCGCGTGTTGGGCGTGACGCCGGCAAGCGAGGTGTAAAGCCGGGTGGGGACCGCACCCTCTTTTTCGCGCGCCGCCGTCAGCGACGCCCCGGCCATGGCCCGGTCCATGGAGGTCGCGGCCCTTCTGCCGTCCGCGGCATGGGCCATGGGAGAGAAGTTGCCGTCCTGCCTGGGCCAGCCGCCGCAAAACACGGCCGCGCGCGTGTCGCCGTCGTTTTCGGGCTCGGGCAGTCGCAGGGTGACGGGGTCCACGTCCCGCCTGCGGTTCAGGCAATAGGGCGTGCAGTATTCCACGAACACGGCGTTGGAGTCGGCGCGTAACGTGGCCAGCAACGCCTTGTCCAAAAGTTGGTTCGTGCGCACCGTCACGCCCATGGCCTTCAGCCGGTCAAGCTCGCGTTCCAGCGCGGCTTTGGGCAGCACGGCCTCGGGGAGGGTGAGCAATACGCCGCCGGGAGCCGGGTCGGGACAGTAGTAGTCGACGTGGTGGCCCTTGCGGGCCAGATCCCAGGCGCAGACCAGGGAGGACAGATAGGAGCCCACCACGGCGGCCCGTTTCCCCGTGGAGGGCAGGGTCAGGAGCTTGGGGCCCGGCCGGCCCAGGCGGATGGCCGAGCGCTCCAACGCGCCGATGGCCAAGGTGTCGCCGACCTCGCCGCGTTTGCAGGCCGCCTCGCAGGGATGGTCGCAGATGTTGGCCAGCACGCCCGGCAGGGGCAGGGTTTTTTCGAGAATTTTGCGAGCCCCGTCGCTGTCCGAGGCGCGCAGGCGCGCCATGAAGGCCCTCACGTCCACATGCAGGGGACACGCGGCCTGGCAGAAGGGTTGTTCTTCCTGCACGCAACGGTGTTCCCACCGGCGAAGGTCGTTTTGGTCCATGGAGTGTGATCCGTCGGCTGAGGCGGCGCGGGGTGCGAGCCGCCGCCGGGTTGAGAGAAGTCGGGAGGGGAAAGGGACTCCCCTCCCGAGTTTTTTGTTAGCCTAGCATCAGGCCTTGAGTCCCGCCAAGACCTTTTCGGGAAGGGCGGGGAGCTTGGTGATTCTGACCTTGCAGGCGTCGTGGATGGCGTTGACGATGGCCGCGTGGGGGCAGGTGAGCGGCAGCTCGCCCGAACCCGATGCGCCGAACGGACCGGCCGGACGCGGCGTCTCCACGTAGATCACCTCCAGGTCGTCGGGGATCTGCTGGATGTAGGGAAAACCCGCCCCCACCATGGTGGCGTGCTTCTTGATGTCCTCGAAATCCTCGGTCAGCGCCAGGCCGATGCCCTGAGCCAGGCCGCCGTACATTTGTCCGTCCACCACCAGCTTGTTGGCCAGGGAGCCCAGGTCGGCCACCAGGGTCATCTTTTCCACCTGGGTCTTGCCCGTGGCCACTTCCACCGCCACCTCGGCCAGGAACAGGCCGTACATGTAGCAGCTGAAGGGATTGCCCACGCCGTTCTCGTCGCAGTGCGTGGCCGGGGCGGTCCACTGGCCGGTGTACTTGGTGGGGATCTTTTCGGCCACCATTTCGTCGTAGGTGCGGAAGGTCTTGTCCGACTTGCGCATGCCCGCGAGCAGAAGCTGGCATCCGGCCTCGATGGCCTTGCCCACCATCACCTGCGAGCGGCTGCCGCCGGCCGGGCCCGAGTTGGGGGCCAGGCTGGTGTCGTTCATGACCAGCCGGATCTGTTCGGGCTTGAGCCCCAGCGGACGCAGGCCCTCGTGGGCCGTGGCCAGGGTGCCCATGTCCGCGCCTTGGCCGTGGTCCTCCCAGCAGTTGAAGATGGTGACCGTGCCGTCGGGATTGAGCTCCACGTAGCATTCCGAGGTGTCGGGGCCGTCCAGGCCCGCGCCGTACACGCCAAGCGACACGCCCACGCCGCGCTTGATCTCGGCGGTGGAGTTCTTCTTGGCCTTGGCCTTGGCCGCCTGGTACTTGGGCCGCATGATGTCGATCATCTCGGGCAGGCTGTAGACCTCGGGGTCCTGGCCGGTGGGAGTGGTGTCGCCCTTGCGGTAGCAGTTGATGTAGCGCAACTCCAGGGGGTCCATGCCGAGCTTTTCGGCCAGCTCGTCCATGAGCACCTCGGAAGCGAACTCGCTCTGGGGCGAGCCGTAGCCGCGAAACGCCGAACCCCAGGCGTGGTTGGTGCACACCGTGCGGCCTTCGCCCCGGATGCTCGGGATCGCGTAGCCCGCGCCGATGAACTGCGCGCCGCGCAGCGTGACCAGGTCGCCGAACTCGGAATACGGGCCGTGGTCCACGGACCAGTCGGACTCCATGCCCAGGAGCTTGCCGTTCTTGTCCGCGGCGAAACGCACGTTCATGAAGAACGGCGAGCGCTTGCCGGTGTAGGTCTGCTGCTGGCGCCAGTCGTAGCACAGGTAGACCGGGCGTCCGGTGGCCAGGGCGGCCACGCCGACCAGGGCTTCCATGGTGGGGCTGAACTTGTAGCCGAAGGTGCCGCCGGCGTTGTTTTGCACCAGCACCAGGTTGTCGGCCTCCACGCCCAGGCCCGGGGCGATCATGTACAGGTGCAGGTGCACGCCGATGGACTTGGAGTGGATGACCAGTTTGCCGTCGTCGGTCGTGTAGGCGAACCCGACGTCGGGCTCCAGGGGCATGTGGGGCTGGCGTCCCACGTAGAAGTCGTCCTCCACCACCACGGGGGCGTTGGCGAACACGGGCTTGGTGTCCTCGCCCTTGACGATCTTCTGGGTGAAGTACACGTTGGGCGTGCCGGGATGGATCTCGATGGCGTCCTCGGCCATGGCCGCCGGGGCGCTCATGTAGGCGGGCAGCTCCTCCAGGTCGACCTTGACCTTCTTGGCCGCCTCGCGGGCGTGCTTTTCGGTGTCCGCGCACACGATGGCGATGGCGTCGCCGTACTGGAAGACCTTTTCGTCACAGAGGATGGGACGGTCCCAGCCGTCGCCCTTGTTGGTGGGAAAGGTGATCAGACCCGTGATGCGGTTCTTGCCCTTGACGTCCTTGGCGGTGAGCACGCTGTGCACGCCGGGCATCTTGAGCGCTTCCGAGGCGTCCACGCCCTTGATGAGCGCGTGCGAAACCTCGGCCTGCACCAGGGCCAGGCACAGGGTGTCGTCGGGCAGGTCGAAGCCCATGTCCGCGCCGAACTTCCAGGTGCCGCTGACCTTGGCCTCGGCGCTGGGCCGGGGCAGGTTGGTGCCCCAGATGCGTCCGTCGGCGGGCAGCTTGAAGGCCAGCTCCGAAGGCTTGAGCTTGCCCTGCAACACCTTGGCCGCGTCCATGACCGCGTCCACCAGGGGTTTGTAGCCGGTGCAGCGGCAGGCGTTGCGGTTTTTCTGGAACCAGGCCCGCACCTCGGCGCGGGTGGGGTCGGGGTTGGCGTCGAGCAGGACCTTGGCGCTCACGATGAAACCCGGGGTGCAGAAGCCGCACTGGGCCGCGCCGTGCACCATCCAGGCCAGTTGCAGGGGATGCAGATTGCCGGGCTGGCCGATGCCTTCAATGGTGTAGATGGCCGCGTTTTCGGGCACGCGCTTCATCTTGGTCACGCAGGAACGCACCAGTTTGCCGTTTACGATCACGTTGCAGGCCCCGCACTGGCCCTCGCCGCAGCCCACCTTGGTGCCGGTGAGATGGAGCTGGCCGCGCAGGACGTTGGCCAGGGTTTCCTCCTGGTCCACGACCACGAACTGGGATTTTCCGTTTATGCTCAGATACTTTTTGATCATCGTCTGTGCCTCCTCGGGGGTCGACGCGTTGTTGCACGTTGTTGCGCGGGGTTCCCGACGCGGATGCGAGCCGCCGGTTCAGTGGCCCTTGCCGAACGGACAGGCCGGGTAGGAGCACTCGGGACAGCCCAGGCAGAGCCCGCCGTGTCCCAGCGCGGCGATGTCGGCCTCGCTTACGTCCTCGCCGGCCAGGAGCCGGGGAACGATCAGGTCGAAAATGCTGGCCTTGTGGTACATCACGCAGCCGGGCAGCCCCAGGGTCCAGACCGCGCCGATGCGCGCCAGCAAAAACATGGCCCCAGGCAGGACCGGCGCGCCGTAGCGCACCACCTTGCCTCCGGCCTCGCGAATGGCGGCCGGGGTCTGGTCGTCCGGGTCCACGCTCATGCCGCCGGTGACCACGATCATCTGGGCGCCCTCGGCCAGCAGCCCCCGAATGGCGGCCACGGACTGGGCGATGTCGTCGGGCACGACGATCTGGCGCATGATGGTGCTGCCCAACCGCTCGAATTTCTTGCGCACCACGGGTCCGAAGGCGTCCTTGATCCGTCCGCGAAAGACCTCGCTGCCGGTGGTGACCATGCCCACCCGAAGCGTGGCGAAGGGCTTGACCGCGATCAGGGGACCGTCGGCCAGGACGAGCTCGGCCCGGGCGAGTTTTTCCTCCTCGATGACCAGGGGCACCACGCGGGTTCCGGCCAGGGGTTGCCCGGCCATGACCTGCTGATGGGTGTGGATGGTGGCCATGACCATGTCTGGGAGGGCGTTGAGCCGGTTCAGGCGTTCCACGTCCACGCACACCAGCCCGGGTCGGGCAGCGCGCAGGGTGATCTTGCCCTCGCTTGGGGCGGAGAGCTCGATGCCCGGTCCGGCGGCGGCCCGAGCCAGGCGCAGGGCGGCGTCGTCCTCGTGGACCAGTCCCTGGGCCAGGTCCAGGACGAAGATGTGTTCCTTGCCCACGGTGAGCAGAGCGGGGATGTCCTCCTTGGTGATGACGTGTCCCTTGCGAAACGCCGCGCCCTTGCACTGCCCGGGCACGATACGGGTGATGTCGTGCCCCAGCACCGTGCCCACGGACTCCTCGACGGGGATGGCCTTCAGGCCTTTCAACTTCAACATGGGGAGCCTCCCTGGCGCCGGTATTCGCCGCAGACGTGTCCGGTCGTTCGCGGTGGAGCGCCCGGGCTTTGGGAGGGGGAAGCGGGACCCTTCCGGCCTTGCATGGGGACGCCGGGGGACTTGTCGGTGAAAATCGAATGAAAACAAAACCAAGCGGTCATGGCATGTCTCGAATCCGTTTGGAAAACGCCGTTACGGTTCACAACTGTGCGCCAACGCGCCGCATCGTTTCCGCAAGAATCGAGTCCAGGCTTGCATCGCATGCGACAGGGGGGCTGGCCACACAGCAACGCCAGTCAACAACGCAAGAATTTTTTCTAGCATCTCTTCTTTACGCCGGGTTTTGCGCAGAGTCAAATTTCTAGCTATGCTATTTTTAGCATAGCCAATCGAGCGGCATTGCAGGGAGCAACAGCGTTTGGCTATCAGAAAACTTGATTTATTGGCGGTGCTCCCGGGGCGTGTTTCAATGCGAAAGGAGCGAAGGGATGGTTTTACGCGGGAAACGTTCGCGCGCGGGCGGGCGAAGGCCAGTGCTCTCCGCGAGGCCCGCGAACGTCATATTCTTGGAAAGACGAAGCGCGGTCACGCGCGGAATGATCGCAACGGTGCAACAAATCGAAACAGCCGCGAAAGGGGGCCTTCTTGGCAGGGGCGGGAGGCGGGATGCCCCGGGACGATGGATCAAAAAAAAGGCCTGCCCCCCGGGAGGGGCAGGCCGAAGACATCGGGGCTAAAAAATTACCAGCGGGACGGGCGGCGCTCGCGGGGCCGGGCCTCGTTGACCTTCATGGTGCGACCGCCGAAGTCAGCGCCATTGAGAGCGGTGATAGCCTGCTTCGCGCCGGCTTCTTCCATCTCGACGAAGCCAAAACCACGCGGGCGGCCGGTTTCCCGGTCGTTGATCAGTTTGACTGAATTGACCTGGCCGTACGCCTCAAACAACTGGCGCACTTGTTCCTCTGAAGCGCTGAAAGGCAGATTCCCGACGTAAATGTTCGTCAGCATACTCAGAAATGCTCCTGCAAAAAAGTTTCGCACCGGCCGAAGGGATGGCCCGTCCGGCATGCCCTGCAAGGCTCCACATCGGTTCTCCGCAAAGGCGCCCCGCAACCCGCCGCCACGTGGGCAACTTGCTTTCGAAAACCACAAACCGAGCAGCACACGCGGACTTAATTAAACTCTCTAGCTAAAAACAAATGATGCGTCAACAAGAAAGTGGAAGCGCGCTCGCCAATAAAACAGGAAATCATGTGCCGCGCCGTCGGGTTTTTTCGTACGCACCTGGCGTCTTTCTTACGTTCCCGGCTGGTCTGGGGGAGGCGTTTTCACTCCGGCAAGCACCGAAGAAAAAAACGTTGCCGTCACGAAAATAAAAAAAAGCGTGCTCTCCAGATCGCCGAATGCGCGCCAATCGTTGCCGTTTGTATACGATTTTCCATGTCTGAAGAGAAAATAAAAGAAACGATGCGAACGCGCTGGGCCAACGAGCGCCGAGTGTGGTGTCTTATTCACAGGCGCAACGGTCGAGGGCGGAAAGGGCCTGGGCCAGGCGTCCGAGGTCCGGCAGGGTGTTGATGTCGTGGACTTCGATGAATCGGATGCGCCCGGTCTTGTCGAGGACGAAAATCGCCCGTTCGCTCACGCCGTCGGAACGCAGCACGCCAAGGGAGTCGGCCAGCTTGCCGTGGGGCCAGAAGTCCGAGGCCACGGGGAACCACAGGCCGCCCATTTGGGTGGTCCAGGCGTGCAACGTGGGGGCGTTGTCCACGCTGATGCCGATGAGCACGGCGTCGGCGCGGTCGAAAATGTCCTTGGCCAGGTTATAGCCCGGCCATTGGCCGGAGCACACCGGGGTCCAGGCCGCCGGCACGAAGGAGAGCACCATGTTTTTTTTGCCCAGAAAGTCGGCCAGGCGCACCCGTCCGCCGTTGGCGGCGGGCAGGTCGAAGTCCGGGGCCTTGTCGCCCACGCGTACCTTGAGCGTGCTGTCCACGGGCTTGAGCGGACCGGGCTGGGTGATGAGCGCGGGAGCGATCGGCCCGGAAGCCGGGGAACTGGTCTGGGCGGCGCCTGTCCCGGTCCAGAGGGCGAGCAGGAGCGCCAGCGCCAGACGCGTCAGGGGAAAACGGCGTCCTTCGTTTGCGCCGCGTCGCGTATGCGGGCGTGTTCTCATTGGATTCCCGCCGCCCGCACGGCCCTGTCCAGGAGCGCCTGGGGCGATTCCATGGACCCCAGGATGGCCCCGGACACCACGAATCCCTTGCCCTGGCGCTTGAACACATAGAAAAAGGGCGTCCCCACCTGTCCCAACGCCTTGTAGGCGGCGAAGTCCTTGTCGGGGAACAGGGGAAAGCCGACGCCGTATTTTTCGCGATAGAGGTTCACCTCGTACGGAGAATTGCCGGCCGCCAGGCCGACGAGGCCCACCTTGCCCTCCAGGCCGCGCGAGGCGATGAGTTCGTGCAGGGCCACGAGCCGCGGTCCTTCCTGCTGGCAGTAGGGGCAATACATCGAGTAGACCACAAGGATGAGGGCTTTGGCCTGGATGTCGGACAGGGCGTACCGCTCCTGTCCGGCCTTGACGCCGAGCATTTTGGCCTGATCGGCGGCAAGGGGGCCTGCCAGGTTCAATTCCGGCGCCTGTTGCCCGATGGCCAGGGGTCTGGTGGGGGTGCCGTCGGTCCCCTGTCCGGCATGGGCCGCGCCGGCCGTGAAAAGGACCGCGAGAAGAAAAAGGATAGCCGCCTGCTTCATCGCCTCTTCGCTCGTGATTGTAGCTGTAACCGGTTGAAAAATGGCGCCCGTCGCGTATCGGACCGCGCGCGGGGCTCGACAATTCGCTTCGCGCCTCCCGTTTTCCTTCGCCAGGGGGACAATCCTGGCCGGCATGCCCGGCTTGGGGGAAACGGGACCAGGCGCTAGAAAATGTCCTCCGGCGGCAGGGAGGCGATGCCCAGCGTCTCGCCCACGGCGCGCACCGTGAGCAGGCCGTTGTGGGTGTTGAGACCCGCCATCAGGCCCGGGTCGGCCTTGAGCGCGTCCAGCCCGCGAGCCGCCAGGCGCAGGGCGTAGGGCAGGGTCTGATTGACCAGGGCGAACGTCGAGGTGCGCGGCACCGCGCCCGGCATGTTGGAAACGCCGTAATGCACCACCCCGTCCACCACGTAGGTGGGGTCCTTGTGGGTGGTGGGATGCGTGGTCTCCACGCAACCTCCCTGGTCCACGGAAACGTCCACGATCACCGCGCCTTCCTTCATGCGCGAGAGCATTTCCCGTCCCACCAGCTTGGGCGCCTTGGCCCCGGGAATGAGCACCGCGCCGATCAGCAGGTCGGCCTGGGCCACCGCGTCCCAGATGTTGGGCTCGTTGGAGGTCAAGGTCACCAGGCGTCCGCCGAAGACGTCGTCCAGGTATTGCAGGCGTTTGTGCGACACGTCGAGAATGCTCACCCGCGCGCCCAGGCCCATGGCCACCTTGGCCGCGTTGGTGCCCACGATGCCGCCGCCCAGGATGACCACCGACCCGCCGGGAACTCCGGGAACGCCGCCAAGCAGAACGCCCCGGCCGCCCTGGGAATATTCCAGACAGTGCGCGCCCACCTGGGTGGCCATGCGTCCGGCCACCTCGCTCATGGGCATGAGCAGGGGCAGGCTGCCGTCGGGCAGGGTGACGGTTTCGTAGGCGATGGACGTGCATTTGGAAGAGAGTAGCGCCCGGGTCAACTCTTCGGCCGCCGCCAGGTGCAGATAGGTGAAAAGAATGAGGCCCTGGCGCAGGAATTGGTATTCCGAAGCCATGGGCTCCTTGACCTTGATGACCATCTGCGCGCCCCAGGCCTGTCCGGCGTTCACCAATTCGGCTCCGGCCCGAAGGTATTCCTCGTCGGTCAGTCCGCTGCCCAGTCCCGCGCCCTGTTCGACCAGGACCCTGTGACCGGCGCGCGTCAGGGCCGCCACGCCGCCGGGGGTCATGGACACCCGGTTTTCCTGAGGTTTGAGCTCCTTGGGGATGCCGATGATCATAGTGGGGTTGTCCTTGCTGGTGTTTGGGACGAAAAATCTGGTCACGCGTTCCGGGTGGGGGACGTCAAGCCGAAGGGTCCGCCTGGTTCGGCGGATACGCCATGTGAACGCACTCTACCAAGCGCGAGCCTGAAGTCAACAAAACCCCGGGCCGGGCCGTATGTCCGGCGAGGGCCGGTGAGGAGTCCGCCCGCAGACGTTCGGTCACGAGCGGGGCCGCCGGGAAGACGTGCGCTCCGGGGAGGAGGCGGCCTTGGCGAAGCCGTAATCGAGCAGGCGCGAGGTTTCCACTTCGCGCACGATGGGGTTGGAGGCGCCCAGCACCACGGCGATGAGGCGCGTGTTGCCCCGCCTGGCCGTGGCCGTGATGTTGTAGCCCGAAGCGCAGACGAATCCGGTCTTGAGGCCGTCGGCGCCGTCGTAGCGTCCGAGCAGTGAATTGGCGTTGCGGTGGGTGACGCCGTTGTGGGTGTGGTTGGTCATGCAATGGATGGCCAGCGACTCGGGATAGCGCCTGAGATAGGCCGCCGAGAGCTTGGCGATGTCGCGGGCCGTGCTCACTTGGCCGGGCGCGGGCAGGCCGTTGGGGTTGCGAAAGACGCTGCGGGACATGCCCAGGCTTCTGGCCTTGGCGTTCATCTGGGCCACGAACCGGCGCGTGTTGCCGCCTCCCAGGTATTCGGCCACGGCCACGCAGGCGTTGTTGGCCGAAACCACGCTGATGCCCTTGATGAGTTCCGACACGGGAACCTTTTCCCCCTTGTAGAGGGTCATGGTGGAGCCGCCCGTCCGAATGGCCAGCGCGCTCACGGGGATGAGGGTGTTTGTGCCGATGCGTCTCTGGGCCAGGGCGTCGCGCACGAGAAAGAGGGTGAGCACCTTGGTGATGGAGGCCGGGGGAATCTGCCGGTCGGGATTTTGGGTGTAATAGACCTGTCCGGTGGACATGTTCATGAGGTAGGCGGCCTTGACGTTCAGATGCATGCCGCCGGAGCTGGAGTCGGCGCTTGCGGCCCTGACGCGACGGGATTTCCCTTTGGCCTTGGACGCGCTGTTGGTCTTGCTTCGCGCCGAAGTCCCGCTTTTTCTTTTGGTCTTGGTCGAGGTCTTGCTTTTGGCCGGGGAGGAGGATTTTCCCCTTTGCGATTGGCTCTTGGTCTTATGCGACCGGGACGACTGTTTGTGCTCCTGTTGCTGCCTGGCCAACACCGAGTCCGCTTGCCAGGCGCAAAGCAGCGAAATCGAAAACAGGCAGATGCACAGCCGAAAGACAAGGGGGTGGAACGTCCGGAAAGCGCTCATTCGCGGCGTGTTACCTTGGCCAAGGCGCAGGGTCAACACCCGGACCGGGTTAGAAAGAAGCGAACGCTTTCTAACTCTTGAGAAACCAGAACCAACATAGGCCGAAAAGCATAAGCAGCGCGCCCATGGGAAAAACCTTTTTCCACAAGGCCCCTATGCCCACGTCGAAGTATTGGCAGGTCATGACGAAGCAGATGTGCAACGGGGAGAGCATCACGCCGGCGTAACCGGAAAAAAAGGCCAATGTCACATAGGCCATGGCGTGGTCGGCCAGGCCGAGTTGGGGAAGCAGTCCCAGCAGCAGGGGGAAGGTGGAGCCCACGAAAGCCATGGTGATGCCCGCCACCATGCCCACCAGGGCCGGAGCGAACACGGCGGCCATGAACAGGGCCGTTCCTCCGCCCAGGTCCATGAGCTGGGGCACCACGCCTGCGCGTTCCATCACTTCCACCATGGTGAAGATGGCTCCCACCAGGATCAGGGTTTCGTAGAGTTCGCGCTGCTTGAGGCTTTCCCTCACCAGGGAGGGCCCCACCCGATTTTGCAGGGCCGTGACGGCCAGGGCGACGATCAGCGAGAAGATGATGCCGAACTCGAAGGATGTCTCGGGGAAAAAGTCCACCAGCAGAAATTCCAGGCCAAAGGAGCCGATGATGGCCACCAGCAGGGGGGCGGAAAGGGCGAGCACCCGGCCGGGGCGCGAGTCCGGGGCGTCCGTGCGTGCGGGGCTGGCCTGGTCCGGGAGCCGCTTCTTGAGCGGGCGCAGCAGGAACCACCAGCCCAGGCCGAGCGCGACCAGCGTGCCCGGTCCGGTGTAGCCGATGAAGGTGGTGAGCGTAACGCCGGAAAGTCCCGCGCCCAGGATCACGCCGGGATAGAGCGGCCAGCCCGGCTCCCAGACGTGTCGGTACCAGTAGTTGACCAGGGCCAATTCCCTGGGCCGTATCCCCAGGGGCTCCCCGACGTTCTTGACCATGGGGGCGGAAAAGACCGCGCCGCCGGGCATGGGCAGAAGGCCGATGAGCAGGGGAAAAAAGATCAAGCGCAAGGTCGGGTTGGGAAGATAACGCTCCAGGGCTTTCATGAGGCGAAACGTCTGGCCCGTGGCTTCCAGCCAGAACGACAGCATGAGCACCAACACCACGATGGTCGCCAGCAGCAGGCACTTGGACTGGCCGGCCCCGACGGCGGCCGCCGTGAGCCACTGCGTGAGGGAGAGGCCGAACAGCAGGGCCATGGCCAGGCTGCCCGCCAGGATGGACCAGCCGATGCCCAGCCTGGCCCGCATGCCCGCCAGCATGCAGGCGAATGTGGCGAAGATCTTGAGGAGCGCGAGGACTCCCGGACTCACGGCGTCAAACCTTGGGGGGGCCGGCCACGAGCATCTGGGCCAAGGTCAGGTCCACCTTGGGAAGTTGTCCCCGCCGCGAGCCGAGCAACGACATCTCCAGACCGGCCAGCTCGCGGTACAGGGGCGTGCGGTCCACCACCGCATGGTCCGGCAGGTCCTTGAGCATGTCCATGCACGAGGGACACCCCGGAAATTCCTTCACCCCGGTGTGCGCAAGCAGCATGTTGGGCACGCCGTACAAGCGGCAGATCATGAGCCGATGCTCGTAGAGGCCGCAGGCGCCGTCGTCGTTCACCGGGCACATGACCCGGGGGATTTCGCCCCTGGCCAGGGATTCGGAACTGAGCCGAACGTTTTCCCGGGCGCGTTCCAGATAGAGGGCGCGCCGCTCTTCTGGCAGGGCGTTCATGCCCTGCCAGAGGTAGAGCCACTCCATGTAGGTGTGGTGCTGAAAGTGGCTGACGCAGCAGTTGGTGGAACACCCCGCGCAGGTGAATCCTTGCGGGGTGGCGGCGGCGAAGGCCTGGGCCATCTTGTCGTACAAGGCGGTCAGCTTGTGCAGGAGAACGCGCTTGCTCGTATGTTTCATGAAAAGGCTCCGGCGTTATGTCGTGTGGCTAGGCGAATGGCACGCCATACGCCCAAGACGGGCGTTTCTCAAGGCGGGGAAGAAGGAGAAGAAAAAGGGAAAAGAAAAGAAAACCGGGGGAAGAAACCATGCGCGAACGCAAGGTTCCTTCCCCCGGGACTCCGTTTTCGACAAGTTTTTGCTTTTTCGTCTCACGGGGTTGATTTGAATTGACGCGAAGCGAAGTCCCGTTTGGGACTAGGCGCTTTCAATGGATTGGAGAAAGCGTTCCAGGTCGTTGGGCTGACCGTCTTCGTAGTCTTCCGGGTAGAGCAGGGCGCCCATGAAAAAGATGCTGTCCACGTTCATGGCCATGTTGGCCCGCTTGGCGAAGCCTTCCAGGCCGTCGCGAATCCTGCGGCTGAGCGGATCGTTGTTTTCGACCAGAGGCACGGCCCTGTCGCGCAGGTCCATCAGAAGCTCGCATTTTTCCAACAGGTTGTTGCGGTGGGTGATCTTATCGCCCTGCTGCAGGAGGGCGCGGTTGGCCTGCGCCTCCAACTCCCGGATGGTTTTGGCGGTCTGGCGGATCATCTCAACGACGGTCTTCGGGCCGGTTTCGGGATACATCGCTCCTCCCTGTGCGGTTGCGGGTTGGGGTCGGAAAAGGCGGAGATTCGGGAGGCCGGGCTGTTCGTTTCGAACAGGCGTCTTCCCTGTCATTTTGCCTGTCTACACTCTTTCCCGGGGGGAAGGCAAAACCGGTCTCGTCAAATCCCGGGAAAAATATTTCGGGGAGGGGGGGCGGAGGGAAGCCCCGTGTGTTCCTAAACGGGGTTTCCCTCCGGGATATTTCGCTTTTTTTTCGAACCCGTGCGTCAATACATCTGCTTGAGCAGGTCTTCCCCGGTGGCCAGGGGGGCGTTGGGATCGGAAAAGTTGACGTTGCCTTCGCCGCCGATCACGCCGGCATAGACGGTTTTCTCCTGTCCTTCCTTGAAGGGCATGGAGATGCCGTCGACGCTGGCCCAGACAATACCCGTGGGCGCGGTGAAGTCGTCCGGCGGGTAGTTGTGGTCCACGCTCAGGCGGTAGTCCACGAATGCGGGCAGGGCGGCGGAACCGCCGGTCTCTCCCCGCCCCATGGAATGGATGTGGTCGAAGCCGATGTAGAGCCCGGTGAGCAGATAGGGGGTGAAGCCCATGAACCAGGCGTCCTGAAAGTCGTTGGTGGTGCCGGTCTTGCCGGCCACGGGGCGACCCAGGGCCAGGGCTTTGCCCGCGGTGCCGGCGCGTACGACTTCCTTGAGCATGCAGTCCATGATGAAGGCGGTCTGCGGGCTCATGGCCTCATGGGTTTCGGGCTCGGACTTGTAGAGTTCCTCGCCGGTGGGGCCTTCCACGCTCAACACGAAGCGGGGCTTGATGCTGGTGCCGTCGCGGGCGAAGGCGGTGTAGGCCTGGCAAAGGCTGATCAGCCGCACCGCGCCCGCGCCCAGGCTGATGGGCAGGTAGGGCGGCAGTTCGGAGTCGATGCCCATGTCCTTGGCGCGTTTGATCACCTTCTGGATGCCGATCTGCTGGGCCACGCGGATGGTGACCAGGTTTCGGGACTTGGCCAGGGCGGCGCGCAGGCTCATGGGCCCCTGGAAGCTGCCTTCGTAGTTTTCCGGTCGCCACACCTTGTGGGTGATCGGGTCCTCGTACACGAAGGGCGCGTCCATGACCACGGTGCCCGGGGTCATGCCTTCGTCCAGCGCGGCGGAATAGACGATGGGCTTGAATGTGGAGCCGCACTGGCGCAGGGCCTGGGTGGCCCGGTTGAACTGGCTCTTTTCGAACGAAAAGCCGCCCACGCAGGCCAGCACCTCGCCCGAGCGCGGGTCCATGGAGATCATGCCGCCCTCGACGTCGGGCTCCTGCTGCAGGATCAAGTCCTGACCGGCCTTCGGCGCGCTCGCGCTCTGGCGTCCCTTGGCCTTGGGGTCTTCGGGCGCCAGGGACACGAACACCACATCCCCCACCTTGGGGCCCTTGCCGCGGGTCCAGCCCAGATATTTGGCATCCACTTGTCCGGTCTGCTTGCCGAAGCGCACGGTGATGCCCTTGCGCCCGGCGTCCGTGACCAGGGCCTTGACCCAATGCCCGGACTGGAACTGGTCCGCGTTCACGGCGTGGGAGAGAAATTCGGCATACTTGTCCGGCGTCAGCGTTTCAACGGGGCCGTGCCACCCCCGGCGCTTGGACGAATCCACCAGGGCCTTGCGCAGGGCTTTTTCCGCGGCTTCCTGGTGTTCCATGTCGCAGCCGGTCACCACCTTGAGGCCGCCGGTGTAGACCGTGTCTTCGCCGTACTTGTCCAAAAGCCAGCGCCGCACTTCTTCCATGTAGTAGGCGCCCACGCCCCAGGTCGGTTCGTCCATGCTCTTGAAGACCAGGACCTCCTTGAGGGCCTGGTCGTGGGTGGCCTGATCGATCCATCCCAGATCGAGCATGCGCCCGAGCACGTAGCGTTGGCGGGCCTTGGCCGCGTCCAGGTCGCGCAGGGGGCTGTAGCGGCTGGGGGCCTGGGGCAGGCCGGCCAGTATGGCCGCCTGGGCCACGGTGAGCTGGCCCACGTGCACGCCGAAATAGGTGCGCGCGGCCGCCTCCACGCCGTAGGCCCTGGAGCCCAGGTAGATCTGGTTCAGGTAGATGGTGAGGATTTCGTCCTTGGTGAGGTAGCGTTCCAGCCGGTAGGCCAGGATGGCTTCCTTGATCTTGCGTTTGAGCTTGCGTTCGGGAGTGAGCAGCAGGCGTTTGATGATCTGCTGGGTGATGGTGGACCCGCCCTGGCGCATGCCGCCGTGCTGCACGTTGCGCACGAAGGCCCGGAAAATGGCCATCGGATCCACGCCCTCGTGCTGGTAGAACGAGGCGTCCTCGGCGGCGAGAAAGGCCTTGGGCAAAAAGGCGGGCATGTCCGAAAGGCCGACCAGAAATCGTTTTTCGGCGTAGAGATTGCCCAGCACCTTGCCGTTGCGGGTGTAGACGGTGGTGACCAGGGGTGGCTTGTATTCGGTCAAATTTTTAAATCCCGGCAAATCGCTGGCCGCCCAGAAATAGACGCCAACCAGTCCCACTCCCGCGCCTATCAGGCCGAGTACGAACAAAAACACAAGGAGAATGAGAAATTTACGCATTGTCAGTCCATTTTCGAAAGCGTCTTTCAGCCCAGGTCGCCGGTGTCGGTGGGGGCCAGTCCCCAGGCCATGCGCAGTCGTCCGTGCAAGTTGCGAACCGTCTGGCGACTCACGCCCATGACGGAGAGCATTCCGTCCACGGTGCGTCCTTCGCTGCCGGCCAGACACCCTTTGGCCATGAACGCGGCGATGGAACCCGCCGATACCCAAAAGGGAAACAGACGGCAATAATAGGGTCTGGCCTCTCGCGGCAGGCGACATCCGGCCGGGCCGAGAAACGTGCACCGTCCGTCAGGTTCGGTCGCCAGGCGCAGGTGCTCGCCATGGGGAGGAAAAAGCCGGGCCAGGGCCGCCTGGTCCTTGGGAAAGAGCCTCCCCAGCAGATGGAGGAACTCGGCGGAATTGGGCGCGCCGCACAGGCCGCAACGGTCTTTCGGGCCGTGCTCCACGATGCGCTGGCGTTCGATTTCCGAGATGGGGAAGCACAAATCCTGCGCGCCTGTCGGCAGCAGGCAGCACAGGCGCCCGACCTCGGCGCAACGCGCGCAGACTTGTGCGCCTCGGGCGCTCACCATGTTCCACTCTCCCAGCGTGTCGATTTCGATGTGTCGGATTGCCGGACGACGGCTTTGGAAAATACCCATCAAGCAACCATAAGTCGCCCAGGCGGTTCGTAAAGGGGCCGGCGCCGGTGGCCCGCCAGGGCCGCAAGCGGCGCGCATGGTCTGGCGGCGGCGAAAAAAAAGCCCCGCACGGCCCGAAGAACCGGGGTGCGGGGCGCACTATCGTCTTTTTTGCCAGGGATGAAAAGCCAGAAAAACGCTTATCCTATCCTTCGGCCAGGCGGGCCAGCAGCAAGTCGGCCACATGACGCTTGAAGTCGGAGTCGGTGAGTTTCGCGCCCGAGGCGTCGCGCACGAAGAACACGTCGTGCACGGTGGCCCCGGGCGTGTTGATCTTGGCCATGTGCACTTGGAGTTCGAGCTCCTCCAGGGCCTTGGCCACGTCGTAGAGCAGGCCCATGCGGTCCGGCCCGGTGACCTCCACCAGGGTGTAGTATTCCGACGAGGCGTCGTTGATGTTCACCAAGGGCTCCGCGCCCATGTCCGGGGTTTTGGCGGTGAGGGGGGAGGCGCGTTTTTCCTTGATGCGGTAATCCAGGGAGAGCTTGCCGGTCAGGGCGTAGCGCACGGCCCGGCGCACCCTGGCCCAGACTTCGTCGATGTACAGGGTGTCGGGCGGCTCGGCGGTCTGGTAGAAGTGGATTTCGGTGCCGTCGTTCCAGAGGCTGAAGTCGGCGGAATAGATGTTGATGCCGTGCAGGGCCAGCACGCCGGCCATGGTCGAGAACAACTCCGGGTTGTGCTTGGCCACCAGGGTGACCAGCCAGCCGCCGCCGGGGGCGGGCTTGGTTTCGATGACGGCCACGCCCAGTCCGGCCCGGTCCGAAGGACGCTGGCGGCGATCGTCTTCGAGCACCGCTTCGAGTTCCTTGAGCATTTTGAGGTCGCCCAGGATGTCGCGCACCGGCCGGGTGATGAGATAACGCGGCGGCATGGCGTCCAGCAGGGTTTCCAGGCGCTTGGGATCGGTTTCGCCTTCGGCCCGCACTCTGGCCCGCACCTTGTCCCGGGCGGCCAGCATGGTCTGGGCGTCCGAGGCGTCGAAGAGTCCGCCGCCCTCGAGCACGCGGCGCACCTTGATGTAGAGTTCTCCCACCAGTCCGGCCCGCCAGGAGTTCCAGGCGGAGGGGCCGGTGGCCAGGGAGTCGCCCACCGTGAGCAGAAGCAGCATGTCCAGACGGGCGGTGGTGCCCACCCGGGCGGCGCAGCGGGCCAGCACGTCCTTGTCGGAGAGGTCGCGGCGCAGCGCGGTTTCCATGAGGGTGAGGTGCCACAACACCAGGAAGTTCACGTCCGAGACCAAATCCCGGTCCAGCCCCAGGCCGGTGAGCACCGACGTGGCCAGGGCCGCGCCCTTTTGCGCGTGGGAGCCGCCCAGGCCCTTGCCGATGTCGTGGAACAGGGCGCCCAGGTAGAGGCGTTCGGGGTGGGGCACGCGGGTGTAAATGTCGTGGTAGGGATGGCCGGACTTGGCGGCCTTCTTGATTTCGAGGATGGTTTCCAGGGTGTGGCGGCCCACGGGATGCACGTGGTAGACGTCGTACTGCATCATGTGGCGCACGCGGGAAAAACCCGGCACCACGGCGTCGAACACGCCGGTTTCCAGCATGTCGGTCAGGGCGCTCTCTCCGCCCGCGCCGGAGAGGGCCGTGATGAGAAAATCAAAGGCCCGGCGTCCGCCTTCGGGGGTCTGGCAGGAGCGGGCCAGGGCCTGGGCTCCGGCTTCCACCTTGCGCCGGGCGGCCAGGCTCAGGTGGACCGAGACCCGCAAGGCGTGGCCGAAGATGTCGAGCACCGACAAGGGGTTGTCTTCGGGTTCCCAGCCGGGCGCGAAATCCAGACCAAGCGAGGTCAGGCGCACGCAGCCGTCCAGGGGCAGGCTCGGGGCGGCGCGCCAGTTCTGGGCGCTGGCCAGCATGGGCCAGGACGATTCGCGCATGAGCCGAATTTCGGCCATGCGCCGTTGCAACTCGGCCAGAAAGGCCTCCACCGGCAACACGTCCCCCGCGCCCTCGAAGTGGAGCCTCTCGGCCAGGGCGGGTTGCACGTCGATGTCGAGCCGGTCGTCCTTGCGGCCGAGCATGTGGTGCAGGTGGTTGCGCACGGTGAGCAGAAACACCATGTGGTCGGCCAGCACTTCGGCTTCGGCGGCGGGCAGGGCCTGCTCGGGGTCCTGGGTCAGGCCGGTCAGCCAGCGTATCTGGTGGGCGTCGCGCAGACCGCCCAGACCTTCCTTGAGGTTGGGTTCGAGCAGTCCCGAGGCGTCGCCGTATACCGTGGCCCGGCGCTGGTTCTGGGCTTCGAGCCAGGTCTTGAAATCCTGGACGACCGTGTGGGTGAGAAATTCCGACAGCCGGCGCTGAAAGTCGTCAAAGGCCTTGCGGTCGCCGCACAGGAGCCTGGCGTCCAGAAGCGAGGCCAACACCTGGAAGTCGGTGCCGGCCAACTCCAGGCATTCGCTCACCGAACGCGCGCCGTGCCCCAGGTCGACGTTCAAGTCCCAGAGGGGAAAGAACAAGGCCTTGGCCAGCTCCTTGCCCTGGTCGGGAATGCCTTCGGAATAGACCAGCAGCACGTCGATGTCGGAGCGCAGGCAGAGTTCGCTTCGTCCGTAGCCGCCCACGGCCACCACGGCGGCCTGCCCCGCCAATTCGGGGCATTCGTCCAAGCGGTCGGCGAAGTAGCGGTCGAACAGTTGGGCGTGGCGCTGACTGAAGTCGGCGGGCAGGGTGTCGAGCTCGAAATCCCTGGTCAGGATTTTTCGGGCTTTGGCCAGATCGGTGGCGGCTTTGGAGGGGGTGTGTGTCATGGGGAAAAGGGGGCCGGTTTTCCCGGCCCCCTTCGGTTCGGAGTGTGATTCGGGGATTAGATGGCGTCCTTTCCGGTTTCGCCGGTGCGGATGCGCACCACGTCTTCCACAGGCAGGATGAAGATCTTGCCGTCGCCCACTTCGCCGGTGCGGGCGGCGTCCTGCACGGAAGCCAGGAGCTTGGGCACCAGGGCCACGTCCACCACTACCTCGATCTTGACCTTGGGCACGAAGTCCACCTGATATTCGGCGCCGCGGTAGATTTCCTTGTGACCGCGCTGGCGGCCGAAGCCTTTGACTTCCGAGACGGTCATGCCCTTGACGCCCAGGTCGGTGAGGGCCTTCTTGATGTCTTCCAGCTTGTAGGGCCGGGTGATGATCTCGATCTTACGCATGGCTGACGCTCCTTAATACTGGTAGCCGGTTTCGCTGTGCTGGCTGACGTCCAGGCCCTTGTTTTCGTCCTCGGCGCTGACCCGGACCTTTACGATGGCGTTGACCAGGTAGAGGATAATATAAGTTCCGCAGAAGCAGAAGACCCAAGTGGCCACCACGGAGATGAACTGGATCCAGAGCTGGCCGGGGTTGCCGTAGAACAGGCCGTCGGCGCCGTCGGCATTGACGGCCACGGTGGCGAACAGACCGGTGGCCAGAGCGCCCCAGGTGCCGCCCAGGCCGTGCACGCCCACCACGTCGAGGGCGTCGTCGTACTTGAACACGCCCTTGAGCAGCACGCCGCCGTAGCAGACCACGCCGCCGACCAGGCCGATGATGATGGACGCCATGGGGGTGACGAAGCCGGCGGCCGGGGTGATGGCCACCAGGCCGGCCACGGCGCCGGAAGCCAGGCCCAGGGTGGTGGGCTTGCCGCGATGCTGCCACTCGGCAAACATCCAGGACAGGGCGGCGGCGGAAGCGGCCAGGTGGGTGGTCACGAAGGCCGAGGAGGCCAGACCGCCGGCGGTCAGGGCCGAGCCGGCGTTGAAGCCGAACCAGCCGAACCACAGGATGGCGGCGCCAAGCACGGTCATGGGAAGATTGTGGGGGATGAAGGGTTCACGTCCGTAGCCGGTGCGCTTGCCCAGGAAGAGCACGAAGGCCAGGGCCGAGGCGCCGGAGCTCATGTGCACGACGGAGCCGCCGGCGAAGTCCAGGGCCTTCATGGCGCCCAGCCAGCCGCCGCCCCACACCCAGTGGGCCAGGGGGTTGTAGATGACGATGGCCCAGATGGTGGTGAAGATGAGAAACGCGCTGAACCGGGTGCGTTCGGCGAACGCGCCGGAGATGAGCGCCGGGGTGATGACCGCGAACATGCACTGGTAGATCATGAAGCACAGGTGCGGCACGGTCTTGGCGTAGTCGGCGCTGGGGTCCTGTCCGACGCCGGCCAGGCCGAAGAAATCGAAGCCGCCCACCAGGCCGCCGATGTCCGTGCCGAAGGACATGGTGTAGCCGATGATGGCCCATTCGATGGAAATGAGGGCGACAATGACAAAACTGTGCATTATCGTGCCAAGAACGTTTTTCGACCTGGCCATGCCGCCGTAAAACAGGGCCAGACCTGGGGTCATGAACATGACCAGGGCCGCAGAGATGAGGATAAAAGCAGTGTCCGCCGCGTTCATGAAAAAACCTCCCATAATTCGTTTTCCCGGCCGTCGCCTTCCCGACTTCCGGCCGGGGTGGTCACGCGCCTCGTTGAAAATCCAATGAGGCAGTTTTTACACTTTTGCAAGTTTTTTTCTTTCCGGGCGAGGCCGGAATTTTGGCGTTCAAAAACGTAACCCATGCAAGGATTCCTGTTAACCACTCGCATTTTTTGTGAAAAAGTTGACAATGCCCCTTGGATTTCGGGTGGGAAAATATTTTCTCCGATTTTGTAGGCTGCCGAATGGAAATCTCCCCGACGAACGGTTTTGGTATTTGGGTGTGGGGTGTTCCTGCGTATATTTTCATTAAAATATTGATATAATATATTATTTACAAAAAGAGAATCAAGAGGCATGTCGCGCTCTCTGGAGGAAGTCGGACAAATCGGTCAGAAAACGGGCTTTGTTGGCGTTTTTGTAAAGAATTGGCCGTGGCGCCGGTCCGCCTTCGCCGGGCGTCCCCGTCGGTCCGTGGAAGGCGTCCCTTCCGGGGCCTGTTCCAACCGCAGCCGAAGCGGTGCGAAGGCCCGACACATCCGGTCGCGGTTCCGGCGCGCATGGGTTGGGCGTCGAAAGGCGCGGTTTCGGCGGGGATTTCCGTCTGGGCGTTGCGCTGGCCCTTCTCAGTACGGCCGCCTTGCCGTACATGGGGCGAACGGCTCGATTCATCGCGTCGACCAAACCTGGAGCCCCGTCATGGCATACTGCTCTTCCGTTTTCGGCCCTTGCTCCGGGGAGTCGCCCCTGTTTCGGGAGTTGGCCCCCATGCGAGAGGGATCGGTCCTGGCGGCCATGGCCCGACTAGCACCCGTTTCCGAGGCGCGAATCGTGGACGCCGGAGCCAACAAGGGCCGCACGGTCGAAACCCTGCTCGCCCTCTATCCCGACGCGACGTTCCTGGCCGCCTACGAGCCCAACGTCCGGCTGGCCCGCAAGCTGGCCAAACGTTTCGCCCGCGATCCCCGGGTATCGGTGCGCCAGGCGGCCCTGGGGGAGGCGCCCGGCCTTGCCGCGCTGCGCGTTCCCACCCGGGCGACATGCGCCTCGCTGCTGTCCCCTCTGGAGGGGACCTGCGACACCGAGGGGCTTGTGCTGCAGGAAACGCCGGTGGTTCGGCTGGAGGATGAAATGGAGCGCCCCCCCCACATCCTCAAAATGGACGTGCAAGGCTTCGAGCTCCCCGTGCTGCGCGGCGCGGGGCGGGTGTTGGCGGGCGTGCAGGCCATTGCGGCCGAGGTGGCGTTTCGGCCGCGCTACGCCGGTCAGGCCCTGGCCTGGGAGGTGCGCGACTGGCTCGGAGCCAAGGGATTCGTTCTGGAGGGGCTCTACGGCCCCTTGTACGACGCCGAAGGTCGGATCGTGGCCGCCGACGGCCTCTTTTTACGCTGAGGAAGTCCCTGAACGGGGGCGGGATGCAGGACCGGGGGGCGTCGCTGTCGGGCCCCGGTCTGGCCCGGCGTTACCGGACGGGGTTGCGTCGCAGCCAGGCGGACAGCAGGCCGAAGCATCCGGTGAGCATCATGTCCCCGCCTGGAGCGGGAAAGACCGCGTTTTCGGCTTGAAAGTCCGCCCGGCGGGGACCGATCACGAACAGATGGGGAAACCCCGCCGCCTCCCTGGGCAATTCCAGGGTCAGGCAGCCGTGCCCGCCCCCGGCGCGCACCGTGTCGTCTGCAAGCGCGCCGCGTCGGAAGCGCTCCAGATGGGCGGCCAACTCCGGCGGAGCGATGAGGCCGGTGTGGTGTTCGTAGACGCCGAAGATGTGTCCGGCGAACAGCAGAAGCCCCAGAATATGGCTGTTGCCCATGTTCAGCAACAACGCCCCTTGCCCCTCCATGCGTTTGGTCACCTCGGGATCGGCCAGCGCGCCCAGGGCGGCGGCGGGACCGGTGTCCATGACCGGATGGCCGCCGGTGGCCCGTTGCAGAGCGGCCAGGCGGGTGAGTTCGGGCGGGGGAACGTCGTACAGCAGGCGCGCGGGGTCGGCGTCGTTTTGGCGCAGGAAGCGCTCCCACAGGCGAAAGCGCAGCACCCGGTTGGAGCCGTTGGGATCGTGTCCGTGGTCCTGGACGGCGGCCAGCACCACGTCGGGCCAATCCAGGCCGCATTGGGCCAAAAGCCCGCGCCAGAAACCGGGATCGAAATCCGCCAGGTGGACGCACACGCTGCCCGGATCGGGGCGCTCCTTGAGCGTGACGCCCTGGGCGGCGAGCCGCGCCGGATCGTCGCTTGCGGCCAGGGCCGCTTCGGGGTGGGCGCTCACAGGCAATCCGGCGGCCAGATGGGCGCGCACGGCACCGAAAAAGCCGCCGCCCATGTTGGTTCCGCACAGATGGATGGCCGCGCCCCTGGCGGTCAGGGCGCGGATGCGCGCCGCCACCAGCTTGGACGGGGACGGCAGCACGAACTTGGGACAGTTTTCCAGGGGAGCGTCCGGCAGCCAGAGCAGGGCGTCTTGGGTGCCGCTGCCCACATCCAGGCAGAGCGTTCCGGCCATGGGCTAGCGCGGCTCCAGGATTAGCGACAGGGCCACGGAGGGTTCCTGGTTGCGCAGTACTTGGCGCAAAAGCCGAAAGTCCCGGTCTTCGGTGCGCATGATCACGCTGTTGGAGGCGTCGCGCACCTCCACGCCGCACCGCCTGGGGGCGAAGCGTTTGGCGTCGGCCGAAAGGGCGAACTCCACGCTGAGCAGAAGCCTGGCCTGGGCGGAACCCAGGCCCAGCCGCGCGGCGGACTTGTCCGGGGTCAGCGGGGCGACCACCAGGACGCTCGCGCCCGAGCCGGGCGGCAAGGACGTCCATTTGGGAGCGTCGGAAAACCACTGGTAGCGTGCGAAGGCTTCGCCCACGGTGATTTTGTCGTTTATGCCGGGAAAGGTGCCCGCGAACACGGCGTAGAGGGCCGGGTCCTGGTCCTTGAGGGCCTTTCCCCTGGCCGAGGAGGCCAGGGACAGCGGATCGGGGACGGGCTTTTCGTTGGGCCAGGCGGCAAAGAAGACCAGGGCGGTGGCCATGCCCAAGGCCAGCAGCCACAGACGTCTGTCCCGCAGAATCAGACCGAGCGCTCCGGGCGTCGGCCGGTCGAATCCTAACGGAGGGGACACGCCTACTCTCCCACCGGGCAGGGCAGGTTCTTGAACACGTAGGCGGCGGCCCCGGTATGGCGGGGGTCGTCGTAGTAGAGCATGATGTCCACGTTCTTGCCGAGAAAGTAGATGGTCTGGCCGGATTTGACCACGGGCTTGCCGTGTCGCTTGGTGAATTCGGCCAGCAGCCGGTCATAGTTCTCCCGGCCTTGCACTTCCATTTCAACCGTATAGAGGCGCTTGTACATGAACAGATAGGTCAGCTTGGTCAGCGGAACCCCGAACTGGGCCAGTTCGTCGCCGGCCCGGGTGCAGGAAGCGCCCTCTTCCGAGTCGACTTCGCAGGTGAAGTCCTTGGAGGGCGTGTATTCCTGGCCAAAGACCACCCCCCGGAACTGTTTGGGTTCGTCCTTCATGGCGGCCTGGGCCTGGACAGTCCAGAAAAACGCCAGCGCCAGACACATCGGAAGGGCAATGCGCCGGGTCATGTTTCGCTCCCGAGGCCAAAGGGCCGGTTGGGCGCGGCCGGGCCGCGCGCGGTTGTCAGTCCGGCACGGGTCCGGGCTGTAGAGTCGTGGTGCGGGCATTCTTTACCGCAACCCAAGGAGCAAGCCAAGAGCCGACCGAAGAGAGCGGGCGACTGAGGCGGGTATAGCATGGTCTGGGCTTTCCGTCATGGAATATTCAATGGAGACGGGCATCGCGTTGGCGCGGGAGGCCGGGCGGCGCGGAAAGGCAGGGCTGTTCGGGGAGGCGGCGGTTCAATACGACCAATTCGTGACGGTTTGGCGCCGGAAAAATGCCGCTGGGAAATACTGTTCGGGAAAGATTCAAGAAAAAAAGGACACGACGGTCCGCTCGGGGAGAGCGAACTTCCCTGCCGCGCGCAGGACGCGTCGCGCTGACCGGGTCGTCCAGGCAGGGCGACCGTCCGTCGTTCCGGACAGGGTCCGAACTTCAAGACGACGGCGCGGAGCGCACGCCTGGGCGATTCGGGGTTTCGTGGTGCGGGAGCCGACTCGCGCGGTCGACATCTTAGGACGCTCCCATGCGCGAATTCATCCAGGTGTAGACGAAGCGTTCGTACGCGCTGCACATCTTGCGCGCGCGGACCTTGCCCATGCCCAGGTCGCGCAGACGACAGTAGAGGTGAACAGGGTTGAACCGATGTTGCAGATAGTTGCGCAGGCTTCTCATGATGCCCCTCCCCGCCGGATTCTTCCGGCCTGCGGCACACGATGCATATATTGTGCCTGAAATTTGAAAAGGGCCTTGTTCAAGGTCACTCCTCTTATCGGACGAAATCCGTTGCGCTTTAGATGCGTCCGCCCCGTCGCGGCCCTGGAAACGCCGAGTACGATTTTTTCCCACCGGCCGGGAAAAAGGACGAAATTTTCCTTCGGGAGGAAAAAACGCGCGACGTGTCGGGATTAGTCCTTGCGTCCGCCGTGTTCCAGAAACTCCGCCAGCTTCTCGGCGCACAGGCTGGCCGAGCGCTCGGGGGCGTCCCGGGAGGTGCACACCGTAAAGTCGCACGAGGTGCGATACAGGGGCTGGCGTTCGGTATAGACCTCGGCCAGGGAAAGACCGGGCGAGCGCACGAAGGCTCGTTCCTTGGTGGGGGAAACCCGCTTGAGAAAGGTGTCCAGCTCGATGTCGAGGTGGATGACCGCCCCGAGACCGCGCAGCCGGTTTACGGCCTTGCGGCTGTAGACCACGCTGCCGCCGGTGGAGATCACCGTGCGTCTGACGCTCATGGTGGTGACCACGGCCTCTTCCAGGGCGAGGAAGCCCTTGAGCCCCTTTTCGTCCATGAGGGCTTGCAGGCCGTTGCCCCAGGTGGCCTCGATGAGGCGGTCGGTATCCAGATGGGCCCAGCCCAGGCGGTCGGCCAGAAGCCGGCCCACGGTGGACTTGCCCGCGCCGGCGATGCCGATCAGGCTCACGCAGCGTTCGTCCGAGACGCGGTTTTGCGGTGCGAAGGATGCGACGTTCATGACTTGATGCTCATCCGCCCAGGTAGGCTTTTTTGACGTCGGGGTTGTCGCGCAGGGCTTCGCAGGGACCTTCGGCCACAATGCGGCCGGTGTCGAGCACATAACCCCGGTGGGCGAAATCCAGGGCGAGCTTGGCGTTCTGTTCCACCACGAGGATGGTCATTCCCTGCTGGTTCAGGCGCTTGAGGGTGCGAAACAGGTCATACATGAGAAGCGGGGCCAACCCCATGCTGGGTTCGTCGAGCAGGATGAAATCCGCTCCGCTCATAAGGGCCCGGCCCACGGCCAGCATTTGTTGCTCGCCGCCGGACAGCGACTCGGAGCGCTGCTTCTTGCGTTCGGACAGCCGGGGAAAAAGTTCGAACACGAACTGGAGGTCTTTGCGCGAGCGGTCCTGGTCCTTGCGGGCGTAAGTGGCCAGGGTGAGGTTGTCCATCACCGAGAGGTTGCCGAAGATATGGCGCCCTTCGGGCACCAGGGCGATGTGCAGGTCGGCCACCACCTTGTGGGGCGGCGTGGTCAGCAGGCTTTTCCCGTTGTAGGCGATATCGCCCCTGGTGACGCGGGGGCCTTCGGGCGGGCCCAGCCGGGCGATGGAGTTGAGCGTGGTGGTCTTGCCCGCGCCGTTGGCGCCGATCAGGGTGACGATCTCCCCCTTTTCCACCGTGAAGGAGACGCCGTGCAAGGCTTCGATGTTGCCGTACTGGACGTGAAGGTCGGTGATGGTAAGCATCAGATTGTGTCGTCTCCGAGGTAGGCCTTGATGACCACGGGATTCTGGCGGATCTCCTCCGGCGTTCCTTCGGCGATGGTGGCGCCGAAGTCGATGACCTTGATCCATTGGCACAGGCTCATGACCACGGTCATCTGGTGTTCGATCATCCAGACGGTGAGGTCGAATTCCTTGTGAATCCATTCGATGAGGGCGATGAGGTCCACCACGTCGGTGGAGGGCAGACCGGCGGCCGGCTCGTCCAGCAGCAGGAGCTTGGGCTTTATGGAGAGCGCGCGGGCGATCTCCACCTTGCGTTGCAGGCCGTAGGGCAGGTTGGGCGGATACTCCTGGGCCAGGTGTTTCATGCCCATGTGTTCGAGCAGTCGCATGCAGTCGCGCTCGATGTCGGCCTCGCGGTCACGGTAGCGGCGGGTGCGCAGCACCGAGTCGAGAAAGGAATACCCCAGGCGGTAGTGCTGGCTGACCCGGATGTTGTCGAGCACGGTGAGCTCCGGCCAGAGGCGGATGTTCTGAAACGTGCGCGCCACGCCCAGGGCCGTGACCTGGTGAGGTTTCAGGCCGGCGGTGTTCTTGCCGTCGATGGTTATCGATCCGGCCGTGGGCTGGTAGAAGCCGCTCACCAGGTTGAACACCGTGGTCTTGCCCGCGCCGTTGGGGCCGATGAGGGCCATCATTTCGCCGCCTTCCAGGCGCATGGAAAATTCGTTGACCGCGATGAGCCCGCCGAAGCGCTGGGTGAGATCGTTTATTTCGAGCAGGGGCATGGCTACTTGAACCTGTAGGCGCGCTTGAGTTTGGGAAAAACGTCGGACAATTCGCGGTTGCCCATGATGCCTTCGGGACGAAACTGCATGAGCAGGATGAGCCCCATGGGGATGACCACCCACTTGAGCGTCTGGGGCACGTGCAGGAAGTCCAGGACCGGCTTGAGGAATTCGAGCAGCACGCAGTAGAGCGCGGCCGAGAGCACCGAACCGGTCAGGGACCCCATGCCGCCCAGGTAGACCATGAGCAGGCAGGCCGTGGACAGCTCGATGCTGAAGGTCTTGGGGTCGATGTAGCTGATGAGAAAGGCGTAGAGTCCGCCGGCCACGCCGGCCAGGCCCGAGGAAACCATGAAGGCGATGAGTTTCATCTTGTTGGTGTTCACGCTCATGATTTCCGCGGCGACCTCGTCCTGGCTGATGGCCATGACGCCCTTGCCGTAGGTGGAGTACACGAAACGGCGCAGAAACCACAAGGTGAAGACCACGCAGGCGAAAATCCAAATGAGCATCCAGGGCAGGTTCGCGACGGCGTTCATGCCTTCCACCATTTTGCCCATGCCCATGAAGCCCCTGGGACCGCCCACGGCTTCGATGTTCTGGATGGCGCTCTTGATGATGTAGCCGGCCGCCAGGGTGATGACCGCCAGGTAGTCGCCCCGGGTCTTGAACGAGGGCACAGCCACCACCACTCCGGCCAGGGCCGCGGCCACGAATCCGGCCAGCAGCAGGACCGGGTAGCCCAGCAGGGCGTACTGCACGGGCAGGAAGGGCTGTCCGAAGACCTTGTCGGGCACGAACACCCACACGCCGAGCACCGAGGTGACGTAGGCCCCCACGGCCATGAAGCCGGCGTGGCCGCAGGAGAATTCCCCCATGTAGCCGTTGACCAGGTTCAGGCTCGCGGAAAGGATGATGTAGATGCCCATGGTGCACAGAAACGTGAGCCCATACTGGCCGAGCAGGCCGGTCTGGGCCAGGGTCACCAGCAGGACGAGCAGGGCCGCAAGGGACACGGGAACGGTCAGTCGCGTGAGCATGGTCTATATCTTGGTGGTCTTGGCCGTACCGAAGAGTCCGGTCGGCTTGACGGTCAAAATGATGAGCAGGATGGAAAACGACACCAGGTCGCGCATTTCGGGCTTGAGGAAGGGCACGTAGTCGCTGGCGGCCACCACGGACACTTCGAGAAAGGCCAGCAGAAATCCGCCCACGAAGGCTCCCCGTATCTCGCCGATGCCGCCCACCACGGCGGCCACGAAGGCCTTCCATCCCACGAGCGCGCCCATGAAGGGATCGAGCACGGGAAAATTCATGGCGTAGAGCAGTCCGGCCAGTCCGGCCATGCCCGATCCCAGGGCGAAGGTGAAGATGATCACCACGTCCAGGGGAATGCCCATGAGCGGCACCGCGAATTTGTCGTAGGACACGGCCCGCATGGCCATGCCGATCTTGGTGCGGCTGACGATCCATTCCAGCAGGGCGAACACGATGAAACTCGTCGCGATGGCCGTGAGCTTGGTGTTGGTGATGGTGGCTCCGGCCACGTCGTAGATGGCGCGGGGCATGAGGGTCGGAAAGGACAGCCGGCTCGCGCCCAACAGGGAAAGGTTTCCGTATTCGAGCACGATGCCCATCATGAGGGCGGTGATCACCACGTACAGGCGGTTGGCCCCCTTGAGGCGAAGCGGTCGGTAGGCCACCCGTTCGATGAACACGCCCACCCCGGCGGTGAGCAGCATGGTCAGGGGCACCGTGGCCGCGAGAACGAGCCACTTGGAGGCCCCGTGGGGAAAGAGGCCGTACTGGCCCATGAACGTCGTGGCCGCGAAAAAGGCGATATAGGCCCCGACCATGAAGATGTCGCCGTGGGCGAAGTTGATGAGCAGAAGCACGCCGTACACCAGGCAGTAGCCCAGGGCGATGAGCGAATAATAGCTCCCGAGTTGCAAGGCGTTGAGGGCCTGTTGGAGAAAGGTGTCGAACATGTCCCTTCCTGGCGGTGGCGGATTGAAGGCCGAAGCGACCGCGACTCGAACGCGGACGGGGCGGAGAAGCCTCCGCCCCGTCTTGGTTCGAGGAAACGGTTACGGGCAGACGGACTTGAAGAAGGTGAATTCGCCCTTGTCGGAGATCTTGACGATGACCGCGCACTTGATGGGGTCGCCAGTCTTGCCGGCGAAGCTCATCTTGCCGGTGATGCCGTCATAGCCGCGGATCTTGCTCATGGCGGCGCGCAGGGCCTCGCGGTCCTTGTCCAGGTCGCCGGTGAGCTTGCCCATGTCCTGGATGGCCTTGAGCACGATGCCGGTGGCGTCCCAGGTCAGGGCGCCCACGTCGTCGGGGATCTGCTTGTACTTGGCGTTGAAGGCGTCGATGAACTCCTTGGTGGCGCCCTGGGCGCCGGCGGCGGCGTAGTGGGTCACGAAGTACTGGCCCTTGCAGTCGTCGCCGCACAGGTTCATGAGCTCGGCCGATCCCCAGGAGTCGGAGCCGAGCACGGGGCCCTTGTATCCCAGTTCGCGGGCCTGCTTGATGATGAGCGGAACCTCGTTGTAATACTGGGGCACGAAGAGCACGTCAGGCTTGGCCTTGATGATCTTGGTCAACTGGGCGGAGAAGTCCACGTCCTTGGTGGTGAAGGTCTCGAAGGCCACCACCGACCCCGCGCCGTGCAGCTTTTCGAAGTCCTTCTTGAAGAATTCGGCAAGGCCCTTGGGATAGTCGGAGGCCACGTCGTAGAGCACGGCGGCCTTCTTGGCCTTGAGCTGCTCGGTGGCGAACTTGGCGGCCACGGGGCCCTGGAAGTCGTCCAGGAAGCAGGCCCTGAAGATATAGGGCCGGTCCAGGGTGGTCTTGGGGTTGGTGGACCAGGCCGAGACCATGACGGTCTTGTTGTTGTTGGCCACTTCGGCGGCGGGAATGGCCCGGCCGGAAGCCTGGGGTCCGATCATGGCCAGAACCTTTTCGCCCTCGATGAGCTTGAGGGCCGCGTTCACGGCCGACTCGGCCTTGGCTTCGTTGTCCACGTAGATGAAGTCGAGCAGGTACTTCTTGCCCCCCACATCCAGACCGCCGGCCTTGTTGATTTTGTCCTTGAGCATTTCGGCGGAAAGTTTCGACATCTCGCCCACTTTGGGGGTGTCGCCCGTGAGCGGGATGTTGAACCCGATCTTGATGGTGTCCGCGCCGAAGGCCGCCGCCGGAAAGACGAAGGCCAGGGCGATGAGGGCCGCGAGGAGTTTTTTCATCGAACGCTCCTGAGGGTTGGGGGTTGCGCACGTTCACAACTGCCGATCGAGGCCGCATGGCCTGTCCATACTCCGGCTGGCTCAAAACATAGCGTTTCCGAAATGAGAAAAAAAGAACAAAATTGCAAAAAAAGGCCAATATCCGGCAGCAAAAAGTTGCTCGTTCAAAAGTGATACCCTGGATGCGTCCGTCCGGCAACAAGGGAAGCGCGTCCCCCGCCGCGATTGTCAAACGGGGAGGATTGCGATACCTTCGCGCGCTTGACGATTGCGTGCCATGTTGCATGGGGCGCTCGTCAAGGACGTCTTGAAAACCCGCGCTGGGCCCGCCCGAGGAGTCAACCGAACATGTCCGCCGAAGCCCTGGAAATGGTGCTTGCTCACGCCCGCGAAGGGGCGCAGCTCAGGGAGCGTTTCTTTGCCGACAACGCCCCCCTCCTGGTGGCCGTGGGGCGTACCCTGGCCGTGTGTCTGGCCAAGGGGGGAAAGGTGCTTTTTTGCGGCAACGGCGGCAGCGCCGCCGACGCCCAACATTTGGCGGCGGAATTCGTCAATCGTTTCCAGTTGGAACGTCCTCCCCTGCCCGCGCTGGCCTTGACCACCGATTCTTCCGTGCTTACCGCCATCGGGAACGACTACGGGTTCGACCAGGTTTTCACCAAGCAGGTGCGGGCCCTGGGACGGCCGGGAGACGTGTTGGTGGGCCTTTCCACCTCGGGCAACAGCCCCAATGTGGTGGGCGCGTTGCGTCTGGCCAAGGAGAGGGGCCTCTTCACCGTGGGCATGGCCGGCAAGAACGGCGAACTGGTGGCCCACTGCGACCAGGCCTTGCTTGTGCCCCACACGGTGACCGCGCTCATCCAGGAAGTGCATATCGCCGCCGGACACATGCTGTGCAAACTCGTCGATTATTATCTGTTCGAGGCCGTGACCGAGCTTCGGCCCTTTCTGGACCAGCCCTGATCCGGGCCTCACAACAAGGAGTCCGTCATGCCTATCTATGAATATCGTTGCGAAGAATGCGGAAAAGTCTTTGAGGAACTCGTCTTCGGCGAAGCGGCCGTGACCTGTCCGGCCTGCTCCTCGACCAAGACGGCCAAGCTCATGAGTGCCTGCCGGCGTTCGTCCGGCTACGACGGCGGCTACGCCGGCAGCGGCAACATCTCCCCCTCCGGGGGCGGATGCGCGGGCTGCTCGGGCGGGAGTTGCTCCACGTGCAAATGAGCCTGACCATCGCCACCCGGGGCAGCAAGCTGGCCCTGTGGCAGGCCGAACACGTCAAGGCCCTGCTCGAAGCCAGGCACCAGGGGCTTTCGGTCCAGTTGTTGGTCCTCAAGACCCAGGGGGACAAGATTCTGGACGTGCCCCTGGCCAAGGTGGGCGGCAAGGGCCTTTTCGTCAAGGAAATCGAGGAGGCCCTGCTCGACGGCCGGGCGGATTTGGCCGTGCACTCCATGAAGGACGTGCCCGTGGAACAGCCCGAGGGCCTGGTGTTGGACGCCGTGCCCGAACGCGAGGACGCGGCGGACATGCTCTTGAGCCTCGACCACCCCGACCTGGCGGCCCTGCCCCGGGGCGCGGTGGTGGGCACCAGCAGTCTGCGCCGCCAGGCGCAGCTCAAAAGCCTGCGGCCCGACCTGGTGATCGAGTCCTTGCGGGGCAATCTGGACACCCGCGTGGCCAAGCTGCGCGAAGGACGGTACGCGGCCATCGTGGTGGCCGCGGCGGGACTCAACCGCCTGGGCCTGAAAACCGATCGCATGACCCGCCTGGCCGCTCCGGTCTTTTTGCCAGCCGTGGGCCAGGGCGCGCTCGGGCTTGAACGCCGGGCCGACGACGCGCGCGTGCGCGAGCTGATCGCCTTTCTCGACCATCCCGATACCCGCGACGCCGTTTTGGCCGAGCGGGGCTTTCTGGCCCGGCTCGAAGGCGGGTGCCAGGTGCCCATAGCGGCCAGCGCGCGTCTGGAGGACCCGGAAACGATCACCCTGACGGGCCTGGTGGCCGACCCCGAAGGCCGGGAAGTCATCCGGGCCGAGCGATCGGGGAAGCGGGCGGAGGCCAGGGACCTGGGCCGGGCCGTGGCCGAAGAGGTGCTTGGTCGCGGCGGCGAGTCGATCCTGCGGGCCGTATATGCCGCCCAGGAACGTGCGTGACCCTTTGGGGCATCCCCGCCCGGGCGACCGGGGGGGTGGACAGGGCGTCCGCCTGGATGGACACTCCGGCCGGAAAACGGCTGGTCGACGTGGTGTGCGCCGTGATGTGCGTGGTGGTTCTGGCCGTGGCCGGGCGCATGTGCCTGGTGAGCGCCTTTAACGTCCATCCCGACGAGAAGGACCACGTCAACGCCGGCAAATACTACATGCACTACTGGGACCCCCCTCGCGTGGGCGACGAACGCACCATGGGGGCCTACAGCAACTACGGCATCTCCTATCTGCATCAGCTCGACGCGGTGTATTTTTTCGCCGGCAAGTTCGCCCGGGTGATTCAGCCCGCGGTGGGCGAAGCCTATCTGGCGTTGCGATTGTTCAACCTGAGTCTGCTGGCCGTGCTGCTGCTTCTTTTCTACAGGCTCGACCAGGGGTACAGGCTGGCGTTCCTGCCGCTGTTTATTTCTCCTCAAATATGGTATATTTTTAGCTATTTTAACGGAGATGCCCTCCCGCTCTTCCTTTCTTTCCTTGCCGTGCGCCTGCTCATCGCGTGTTTTCAAACTGCGGACAACCCTTTGGCCGAGGCTTCGGGGCCCGGCGGGGGACGCCTTTGGGCGGCACTGGGCGTCACCCTGGGGTTGATCGCCATATCCAAGCAGAATTATTACGTCTATTTGGGATTTTTTCTCTGCATGCTCGGCCTGCTCGCGCACGAGGGGAAACGTTCGTCGGGCTTCAACTGGCGTCGTTTCGTCGTGGTGGTCCTGCTGGCCGGGTCGATTTTCGCGCTCAGGCTGTCGGCGCACGTGCTGGTGGAGGTGAATCAGCCTCCGGACGCCGTGGCCAAACTGGCCGAAAAGCTGGCCGCGGAGGACTTCAAGCCGTCCAAGCAGGTGACGGGCGAAGCCTACTGGGGACTCAACATGCGCGGCAGGGGCGTCAGCGCCACGGAAATGTTCACCAAGTGCTGGGCCTGGCACATTTTCACCTTTCGCACGGCGTTCGGCGTGTACGATTACATGAAGATTCCCGCGCCGTTCATTTTTTATCGCTACGTCGGCTGGCTGTTCTGGGGTTTCGTGGGCGTGCTCGGGTTGGGCCTGGTGTTTTTCGGGGGCAAAAAGGCCCGGATCATGGCCTTGATGCTGGCGGCGTTCGGTGCGGCCACGGTGTTCCAGTCGTTCTGGCACTCCTGGACCGCGGATTTTCAGGCCCAGGGACGCTATCTTTTTCCCATACTGGCCATGCTGGGATGCGCGCTTGCCGTGTGCCGGCAAGAACTGGTCCGGGTCCGCCCCGTGCTGTGGCTCCTGGGGGTGGGCCTGTGGGGCATGTCCGTATGGAGCTTCGTCTTTGTGGGGTTGGCCCAGATTCAGCGCTGAAGGGGCAGGGTGATGCGAAAGATCGACCCGGAGCCGGGTGAGGACTCCACGCTCATGCCGCCGCCGTGGGTGCGGGTGATGATGAAGTAGCTCACCGAAAGGCCCAGGCCGGTGCCCATGCCCACGGGCTTGGTGGTGAAGAAGGGCTCGAAGACGCGGCGACGGGTGTTTTCGTCCATGCCGGGACCGTTGTCGCCAATCTCGATGAGGGCCGAATTGCCCTGCCTGCGCGTGCGCACGGTGATGCGCGGCGGGCGATCCGGGGTTTCGTTCAGGGCCATGGCCTGGGCGGCGTTGCCCAGGATGTTGAGCAGCACCTGCTGGATCTGGGTCGGGGCGCAAGGCGCGGGGGGCAGGTTGGTGGCGTAGTCGCGCACAATGGCGATGTGCTTGAAGTCGAATTTCTTTTGCAGGTTGTAGTCGCTGGCGGCCAGCTCCAGGGCCTGTTCGATGATCTGGTGCAAATCGTGGGGCATGAGGGCCGAGACGCTCAGGCGGGAGAACTCCAACATATTGGAGACGATTTTGGCCGCTCGCTGTCCCGACTCCTGGATGCTCTTCAGAAATTCCGGCAACCCCCGCAGTTCGAGATAGCGCTCCAGGGCCTCCAGGGAGCACCCCGCCAGTTCCGCGGCCTGGCGGTTGGCCTTCATGTCCGGGGACAGGCGGCGTTCGATCACCTGCGCCGAATGCAGAATGCCCGCCAGGGGGTTGTTGATCTCGTGGGCCATGCCCGCAGCCAGCCCTCCCACGGAGAGCATCTTTTCCGACTGCACCATCATTTCTTCTATGCGCACGCGTTCGGTCACATCGTCCACGCGCACCACCGCGCCGCCTTCGCCGTGGGCCAGGGGATAGACCACCACGTCCAGGTGGCGCGTGCCGTCCCCGTCGCGCAGCACTTCGCGGCGCACCAGGGGCGTGCCCTGGGTCATGGCCTGATGGAAATCGTTCATGATGCGTCCCAGGGCGGGAAAGACCTCCACAAAGTCGCGGTCCAGCGCTTCGTTTCGGGTCAGGTTGGCCACGCGGGTGGCCTCGCGGTTGATTTCCGTCATCACGCCGTTCTTGTCCAGGCTGACGAGAAACGAAGGCATGGAGTCGAAAATGTCGGTGACGAACCCCTTGGTCCGCACCAGGTCCTCGTTCTTGCTGGCCAGAGCCTCCACGTAGCTGTCGCGCTGGGATTCGGCGGCCTTGCGGGCGGTGATGTCGTCGGCGCGCACGTCCAGGCGTTCGATCAGGCCCTTTTCGTTCAGAACGGCCTGGGCGCTCACGGAACCCCAGATGCGTTGGCCTTTGGCGTCGCGGAACAGGATTTCGAACCCTTTGACCTCCCCTTCGTCTCGCAGCACGCGCAGCACTTCGCGGCGCATTTCCGGGTAGGCGTAGTGCTGGATGGCCATGTCGTCGACCAGGCGGATCATTTCCGCCGGGGAGTCATACCCCAGAAGCCTGGCCGCCGCCGGATTGGCGTTGAGCACGGCCCCTTTGGTCGTGGTTTGAAAAATGGCTTCGGCGGCGTTTTCGAAAAGCTGGCGATACTTCGACTCCGTGGCCTCCTGCGCGGCCTCGGCCTTGACCCGCTCCACGGCCATGCCCAGGATCTCGCCGGCCCGTTCGAGCAGGGACATTTCGTCCTGGTCGAAGGCGGTCTGGCTGATGCGTTCGGTGCAGAGCGCGCCCCAAGGCGCTCCCCGTTTGACGACCGGGGCGAAGGCCGCAAAATACAGCCCCCGGGTGGCGATTTCCGGGTCGTCGCTCGGCGCGCCCGGCAGGACCACGGCGGAGCGGATTTCCATGAGCGCGGTGGCCCGTTCCAGGAGCAGGGTCACGCGACGTTGCCCCTCCTGGTCGCCGTTGGGCGTGGGCCAGCGGTTGAACGGTTTGAGCCGGCCCTTGTGGTCGTAGACGGCCAGGACCATGCGCTGGGCGCGCAAAAAACGGCACAGGTCCGCAAGCAGGGCTTCGGACGTTTGGAGAAACTGCTGACGCGTGGCGGGCAAGAGGCTTTTGGCCATGGCTCCGAGCAGGTTTTCCGCCTCGATGCGCCAGGCCAGACGCGCGGCCATGTAGTTGAAGGATTCGGCCAACAGGCGCACTTCGGCCTGTCCCTGCACCTGGGCCCTGGACTCCAGTTCGCCGCGGGCGATGCGCCTGGCCGCTTCGGCCAGACCCTTGAGCGGGGTGGAAAGAAACGCGGCCAGTGGGCCGGCGGCCATGAAGGCGGCCAGAACCATGGCCACGGCTGCGGTCAGGGCCGTCCAGATGGTGTCGCGCATGGGGCTCAGGGCCAGGGTCAGGGGTTGCTCCACAAAAAGAGCCACGCCCATCGGGGCCAGCAGCCGCCAGACTCCCACGACTTCCAGGCCGGACGCGTCGGTGTACACGCCGTCGCCCTGCAACTGGGTGGAGTTGGCCAGACGCGCGCCTTCGGATTTGAGTTCGCTGCCGGCGGAGAGGCCGGGCCCCAGCGAGGTGGGAACCAGCAACAGGAAGGCGGTGTTGGTCAAAAAGGTGCGCACCGAAGCGCCGGATTCGTCCTGGCCGAGGAGTTCCTGGATTCTTGCGGCCGGGGCTTTTCCGGCCAACAGGCCGATCTGACGACCGGAGGCGTCGAGAATGGGGCGCACGACCAGGGCTTCGGGCGTATCGACTCCCGGGGAAGGAGGCAGGATCACGGTGGACAGGGAGCTCTGTCCGGTGAGCAGGCTGGCGGGTATCGGGGCGGTTCGGTCCTTGTCTCCGGGCCGGGAGGAGGCCTCGACCAGCCCCTTGGGACCGACCAGGAGAAATTCCGTGAAATAGGCCGAGCCCTTGGCCGCATGGGCCAGCAGGGAGGCGAAGGCCTCCTGGCGTTGTTCGTTCGGGGCGGCGTTGGGGCCGGGGGCGAGGAGTGCCGTGGCCAGGGGGAGGGTGGTCACGGAGGGCAGCACCGCGCCCATGTCGGCCTGCAATTGCCCGTTCCAGGCCAGCAGGGCGCTGCCCTTGATGGCCGCCACGGACCCCAGGTGGGACTTGGCCTGTTTGATCGCGCTCTGATGGGCCATGATGAGCGAACTCAGGCACATGGCCACCGCCATGAGCACGGTGACGATCATGAAGGCCATTCGCAGGGTGGACTGAATGCTGATGGCGGTGTCCTGAAAGGAGCGGGCGCCGCGTCTGCCCGAGGAAGTATGCGGGGATGGCGTGGTCAAATCAGACCAACTCGTTGATGACGTGCCCGATCACGCCTTCGTTGATGACATGGACAACCTCGTCGGACGGCGGTGTGGGTACGGTCACCTGTCCCGGCGGACTGGCTTGAAACTCCCCGGAGGGATGAGCCAGAACGGCGTCGGGAGAATGAACCAAGCCGTCGTAGGTTGCGAAATGGACCAGACCGTCGTTCACGTGTGGAAAGCTCCGGCTGGGGGTGAGACGGTTTCGACGGATAATCCGCCTCACCCCTTATAGGATCTTTGCCACTTCTTGTCACGCGTCGATTTTGACGAACGATATCCGCATAGTGTCGGACAAATTGCGTCAGGTTCGGCCGGGAGTTGCGCGCTTGGCGGCCTTGCGGACTACCCCTGGCTTACGCCGGCGCTGGAAAACGTGGCCATTTCGTTGAACACGGCCGCTCCGGCCCGGAGCAGCAGAAGCGCCAGCGCTCCGCCCGTGCCTTCCCCCAGGCGCAGGCCCAGGTGGAGCAGGGGGGAAGCGGACACTCGGTCCATGGCGGCCTTGTGCCCGGGTTCCGCCGAGGCGTGGCTGAAGAACACGTAGTCCATGACCGCCGGATTGAATTTCCAGGCCGCCACCAGGGCCGCGCCGGAGATGAAGCCGTCCACCAGGACCGCCTGGCGGTTGGCCGCTCCGCCCAGAATCAGCCCGGCCAGACAGGCGATTTCGTAGCCGCCCAGGGCGGACAGGATTTCCAGGGCGTCGCCGGAGGCCACGGCTGCGGCGTTGACTTCGAGGGATTGACGGATGACTCGGACCTTGCGGTCCACCCCCGAGGCGTCCAGTCCGGTGCCGGGGCCGGTGGCCTCGGCCGGGTCCAACCCCAGGTAGGCGCAGTACAGAGCCGTGGAGGGCGTGGTGTTGGCGATGCCCATGTCGCCCGTGCCCACGGTGGCGAAACCCTCGGCCTTGGCCCGATCGGCCAGGTCGAACCCCGCGTTCAGGGCTTCCAGACACTGTTCGCGGGTCATGGCCGGTCCCTTGGCCATGTTCGCCGTGCCCGGGCCCACTTTGGCCCGCACCAGCATGGGGTGCTCGGGAAAGTCGCCCCCCGCGCATCCGGCGTCCACCACCTTGAGGTCGGCGCCGGCCTGGCGCGCCAGCACGTTGATTCCCGCGCCGCCGTTGAGGAAGTTCATCACCATCTGCCGGGTGACCGCCTGGGGAAAGACGCTCACGCCCTCGTCAGCCACGCCGTGATCCCCGGCGCAGACGAAAAAAATAGCCGGATCGGGCGCCGGCTTGCCGCCGTTGGCGATCAAATAGAGGCGCAGGGCCAGCTCTTCCAGGCGGCCCAGGCTGCCCTTGGGCTTGGTGAGGTCGTCGAGATGGGCCTGGCCGGCCGGGATCAGGGAGGCGTCCACCGGGCGGATGCGCGCCAGGCGGGAAATAAAGTCGTTGGGCATGCGGGCTCCTTGCAGGGTTGGAGGTTGGGTTTCGTTCGAACCCAAGGCCGCAAAAACAAAAAATCCCTTGGCCCCGAAAGGGGCCAAGGGATAGCCGTTGCCATAGGTTCTATCCGTCAGTGGTCGCGTCCGTCCGTCTTCTGGCTCCCGGGTCGTCCTCCACCCGGCCTTCCCGCCCTGGGGCAGTGGCGTGTCGGGTATCGTCTCCGGTCACAGCGGCGGGACCGCCACGGTTTCACACCGTGTTCCGCAAGGCGGGCTTCAGCCCGCAACGGTCGCGATGGTCGGCACGCTAGTCCCGGGCGTTGGTCCTGTCAAGGCGCCGGCGGGAGGCACGCTTCAACGGTTCCTCAGCTCTTCGGGGCCGGGTTGACCAGGGGGCCTTGTCCCGTGGCGTCCTGCACCTGCTGCCAGAAGGAGGTGTCCACGGCCATGCGCTTGCGCGAGTGGGTCACCAGGGGCAACGGCACGTGGACGGGCATTTCATGCACCAGGCTCACCATCATGCCGGACTTGCCGGCCATGCCCGCGTGCACGGCCATGGAGCCCAACCGGTTGCAGTTCACCCGGTCGGCCGCGCTGGCCGGCACCGAGCGGATGATGTAGCTGGGATCGATGAACTTCAGGGTGATGGGAAGCTTGTCCTTGAAGTAGCTCTTGATTTCGGTCGTGAGCAGCCCGCAAATGTCGCCCAGCCAGCGGTTTCCCGAGGCGTCGGTGCGCAGGGATTCGGGCAGGTATTCCTGGCCGGCTCCTTCGGCCACCACGACCACGGCGTGGCCCCGGCGGTGGAGACGTTCGTGCAGGGCGGCGAGAAATCCTCCTGGACCCTGCAGGTCGAAATGCTGCTCCGGCACCAGGACGAAGTTGACCTCCTTGATGCCCAGGGTCGCCTCGGCCGCGATGAAACCCGACTCGCGGCCCATGACCTTGACCAGACCGATGCCGTAGGGCGCGCCCAGGGATTCCACGTGGGCGCAGCGGATGGCCTCGATGGCCTTTTCCACGGCGGTGCCGAAGCCGAAGGTGCGCGACACGAAATGGATGTCGTTGTCGATGGTCTTGGGAATGCAGACCACGGAGATCTTCAGGTCCCGTTCGCTGATGAGCGCGAAGATGGCCTGCGCGGCGCGCATGCTGCCCACGCCGCCCACCACGAAGAGCATGCCGACGTTGAGCCGTTCGAGGGAATCCACCACGTCCTCAACGGGCTGGGGACCCCGGGAGGAGCCGATGACCGAGCCGCCGAACTCATGGATGGGGGAGACGAATTCCGGGGTCAGCTCCACCACGTTGGGGTTGGTTTTGGGCAGGAAACCGGCCAGGCCGTAGCGGATGCCCAGGATCTTGGAAACGCCGTAGCCGTGATGGGCCTCCATGACGATGGAGCGAATCACGTCGTTTATGCCCGGGCAGAGTCCCCCGCAGGTGACCACGGCGCACTTGGTCTTGGGCGGATCGAAATAGATGCGCTCGCGTGGTCCGGCTTGTTCCAGGCTCACCTGGGCCTGGGCCGCGTGGCCGTTGAGAGAGCCGCTCACGATATTGATGAGCACCCGCTGCTCTTCGGTCACGAACATCGACCCCCGGCGGGGGTTGGGGATTTTCGGCTCGCCCAGACTTGGCACCCGGGTCTGTTCGGGGCTAAGGTGCGCAAGCCCCTGGTCGGGAAGTTCGTTTTCGTGCATGGAAGCCTCCGAAAGGGGGGGATGTTTTCGGTTCAACCCCTACCTAGCCTCAGGCGAGCGGCGTGACAAGATGCCCGCGACGACACGCAGGACATTTCTCTTTATTCCTCCGGTGCGCAAGCCCACGGGCGGCGTGGCCGTTCTTTGGGACATGGCCCGCCTGCTGCACCGGGCCGGCCTGCCGGCCTTCGCCGTCTTGCGCGAACCCGCGGTGTGGACTCCCCAGGGAGAATTGGCCCCCACAGTGGATTTCGTCCGTCTGGACCTTACCGCCCAAGACCTGTGGATTGTTCCGGAAGGGTGGACGAACGCCCTGGTCCCGGGATTGCGGGCGGGGGCCGAGTGCCTGGTGTACGTGCAGAATTGGGCCTACCTGTTTTCCGGGCTGCCCCCGGGAGCGCGCTGGCGGGATTTGCCCGTGGAGTTTCTGGCCGTTTCCGATCCGGTGGCCTGGTTCGTGGAGCACAGCCTGGGCCGCCGGCCGCCGGTGCTTCGTCCGGGCATCGACCTGGAGGTCTTCACCCCGCCCCGGTCCAAGCCGGACGCCCTGACCGTGGCCTACATGCCGCGCAAGAACCGGGCCCTGGCCGAGCAGATTCGGGCCGTGTTCGAAGCCCGGGGGCGTTTCGCGGTTCGGTGGGCGGAAATCGCCGGGCTGGACCGTGCGGGCGTGGCCGCGGTTCTGCGTGAAAGCCACGTGTTTCTGGCCACGGGCTACCCCGAAGGCTGTCCCCTGCCGCCCCTCGAAGCCATGGCCAGCGGGGCCGTGCCCGTGGGCTTCGCGGGATTGGGCGGATTCGATTACATGCGCCAAGTGCGTCCCGAAGACTATCGTCCCGCGTGTGCCCTGCGTCCCGTGGAGTGGGCCGGCAACGGCTTTTACGTGGCCGACGCCGATGTCATGGGCTGCGTTTTCGCCCTGGAAAACGCCCTTGCCCTGTGGCACAACGCCGGCGTGCTTCTCCACGACACCCTTGCCGCCGGGCAGGCCACGGCCGCGTCCTATGACCTTGCGTCCCACCGCCGGGCCCTGTTGGAGCTGCCCTGGTTCCAGAGCGGGTCGGGCGGCCAGTGAGGCCCGTGGAACGTTCCCGCCCCCTTGCGGCATCCCGCGTCGCCTGGTCGGCGGCGGCGGGCGCCTTCGCCTTGACCGCCGCCCTGCCGAGCGGCGTGGCCCTGGTGGACGCCTCCCCGCGGGGATGGATACTCGCCGCGTGCGCGCCGCTTCTGGCCGCGCTGTTTGTCGCGGTCGCACGGGCCAGAGCCCATATGCTGGCCTGTTTCGGGGCCGCGCTCCCTTTTTTTGGCTACCAGTCCTATTCCATGCCGTCCCAGGCGGCGAGCTTTCTGGTCGCCTGGCTGGTTCTGGCCTGCCTGGCGGTGAACGCCAGGCAGGCCCGCCAGGCCGGGAACGGTCCGGCCCGGCTGCTGTTCGCGGGTTTTGTGGCCGTTTTGGCCGCCGGCGTCGCGTTTTTGCCCTGGAGCGAATTCGTCCGGGATCTTCGGGTGGTCGGTCCGGTCGGTTTCGCCCGCATGTTCGCTTTTTCCGTGGCCGACAGCCCGTACTACGCCCTGTCGTCCCTGGTCAGGCTCCCGCTCTTCGCCCTGCTGGCCTGGGAACTCTCCAAGCAGGAGTCCGATCGAACCTTCAAGCCCCTGTTCGACGGCGTGGCGGCCGGACTGGCGGCGGCCGTGGCCTTCGGGCTGGCCGAGTACTTCCTGGCCCGGGGCAAGGCCTTCGCCTTGAACGACAGGCTGTCCTCGCTGTTTCTCAATCCGGGGTGGTTCGCCGAGTACGTGTGCATGGCCTTTCCCTTTCTCTACGGGCTGGGGCGGGGGCGGATGCTCGCCAAGATGGGCCTCTGTCTGGCCGGGGCCGCCTGCCTCGTGGCCATGGTGCTTTCCATGGCCAGGGCGGCCTGGGTGGTGTTCGCCTGTCTGGGCGTGGCCTCGGCCGTGTTCTGGGCGGCCCGCTTCGACCTTTTCGCGGTGGGCCGGGGGCGCCTGGTCAGGGGAGCGGCCTGGGGAGCCGGCGCGGTGCTGGTCCTGACGCTGGGCTTGTACGGGGTTTTGGCCGTCTCCAAGGTGTCGCTGCTCAACTTTCCCTTGGCCACCATGATCGCCCAGCGCGTGGAGCGTTTCACCGAAAGTCCCAGGCCCCAGGTGTTCAAGTCCGGCCTGCTCATCGGGGCCGAATCCCCGACCTTCGGGCTGGGCTACGAGACCTACGCCTGGCGTTACCGGCGGCTCATGGCCGATCCGGGAAGCCTGTTGGCCAGGGGCATGGACCCGAAAGCCGAAGTGTTCGAGGCCACGCACAACTACTTCATCCAGATTTTCGCGGGAGGCGGACTCGTGGCCCTGGCCCTCTGGCTGGCCCTGGCCTGGCGCGCGTACGCCCTGGAGGCGGCCTGCCATCGCCGGCGGGCCGACGCCTTGAGCCTGGGCGTGCTGGTCGCGTTGACGGCCTTTCACGCCTTCGGCCTGTTTCAAGAGATGACCTATGTGCCGACGGTGTGGCTGCTCACGTTTTTGCTGCTGGCCCATGCCCTTGGCCTGGAGGACACACTCGGCGGCTGGGCCTCGCCGAAGCGCGCCGTCTGGGGCGTTCGGGGCGTGGCGGCGGTCGTGCTGGCGGCCCTGGTCTGGAACCTGGTAGCCGCCCACCGTCTGGACGCCAGGCCCGGCCGGGCGGCCGAACTGGCGGGCTTTTCGGCCCCGGAAGTTCTGGAGGGCCTGCCCGCGCGGTGGAGCTTGGGGGCTTCGCGTTTCACCCCGCGTGGGCAGGGACCGTGGGTCTTCACGGTGGGGTGCCCCCACCCGGACATGGGAAAACGCCCGGTCACGGTGGAACTCCTCGACCAGGACGGTCCGCTGGCTTCGGTCCGGTTCGACGCCCACTCCGGGCATGTCGCGCGGTTGGTGGTGGACGCGGACCGGGCCAGGCCCGGAAGGCCGGTGTGGGTGCGGGTTTCGCGTCTGTTCTGTCCCGCGGCGGCCGGAATCAAGGACCCCCGGTGTTTGGGGGCGTGGATCGCCGGGCCTGGCCTGCCCTGAATCCTCAGGGGGGAAAGGCCTGGGCGTTGTGTTGAAACACGCGCAACTCGTTGATGAGGCGCGTGCCCAGGTTGAGGACCGCGGGCGAGAGGTTCTGGGTGTTCATTTTTTCCAGAACGCGCAGGTCTTCGCCGATGCTGCCGGTCGCGTAGCTGGCGGAGTCGAGAAACTGCTGCACGGCCAGGGCCTTGTCCTCGGGCAGGCGCATGTTTTCCACCAGGACGGCCAGTTGGCCCAGTCCGTAGGCCTTGGCCGAGTAGACCAGCCCGCATGAGGAATAATAGTTGAGAAAGGAGACTTCTCCAGGACTGTTGAGCCCCTGGATGAGCGCCACGGCCCGGGTGGAAATCTCCTGAAAATGCTCCTGCGAGTTGAAAAAGTGTTTGGCCTGGCAAAAGGCCTGGCAAGGCGACAAGACTGCCAAGACGGCCAAGACGCAGACGAACGCGGCGGGGCGCATGGGCATCTCCTTTGGAATCCTTGGCTGTTCCGGGCGTCCTAGCATGAATGCGTCCCAGGTCAAAGGGCGCGTTCGCCCCCGGGGAGGGCGGGTCATAATCGCGTTGCGGCATCACGCCGGAGAGTGTAACTACCAAAAATGGCACTTACGAAAGGCGGGTGAATGACTATCTTCCTGTAAGCTGTTTGATTCATCTTCCATAATTCTGGACCAAAATTTGCAATAGGCTTTCGCGCGTCGCGCCGAAGCGGGGTTGGAACGTGCCCCGCGCCGTCCGAGGGCGCCGCCAGGAAAAGCCTTTTGAATGGAGCGTGCTGATTGCGGCGCCCCGTGGGCCGCGACCGATCCGGGATGGGGTTTCGTCGCGAGACGTCGCCCCGTGGTCAAGGAGACTCGATTATGCAAAGAAGAACGTTTTTTCGCATGCTGGCCGGGACGGCGGCCCTGTGCTGCTGTCCCGGGCGCGAGTTGTGGGCGGCCGACCCCTTGAAAAAGGGCATGGTGACATTCACCTTCGACGATGGGTTGGCCAGCGTGCATGAGCACGCCCTGCCCATCTTCAAGAAACGCCGGCTGAAAGCCACCGCGGCCATTATCGCCAGTCGCGTGCAAATGACGGACAACGACGATTATCTTTCCGTGCCCCAACTCAACGACATGGTCCGCGCCGGCTGGGAGATCGCCTCCCACAGCCTGACGCACACGCGTCCCATCAGCATCCCCCACTATTACAATCAGGAACCCATCGTCGGGTGGACCGCCGACGACCAGACCGGCGAGACGTTTCAGACCCAATACGATTACGATCTCATCGCCGGCATCTATCAGGACGGCGACCCCCTGGTGGAGGTCGAAAACCTGGCGGAGTTGCACAAGAAGAAGGGGGCGTATTTCTACGACCGGCCCATAGCGGAACTCCATGTCAATCCCAAGCGCGTGGCCACTCCGGAGAACTTGAACATACGGGCCGGGTCGTATCAACGCGAGATGGACGTTTCCAAACAGAAACTCAAGGATCTGGGATTTTCCATCAATACGTTCGTGGCCCCGTACAATTACTGGCCAAACGACATGAAGGAAACCAGCAAAAGCTACTACTCCCAGGCCGTGACCGGCATGGATACCGACAACCGCCCGGAATCCTTCGACCCCTACGCCATCCGGCGTTTCATGATGCATGAGCGCGATTCGGTCGCCCATGTGACGCGCCTGATAAAGGAAAACGCCCTGGATTTCGGGGGCTGGGTGGTCTTTTGCTTCCACGGGGTGGGCAGCTCGGTGGGCTGGGAGCCGTACAGCGCCGACAAACTCGACGCCGTGACGAAGTTTGTCGAAACCGAAGGCATTCCGGTCGTCACCATTGAGGAGGGCGCGAAAATCATGCGCAAGCTGACGGGCGACTCCTCTCAAACGAAAAGGTCTTAAGATGCGCAAGCTCAAGATCGTGGTGGGGGGCTACCTTGTCGGCTTTCCCCTGGGCGGACAGGTGTGGCTGATCATGCACTTTCTGCAGGGGCTCAGTCGGTTGGGCCACGACGTGCTCTTTGTGGAGGACTCCTCGGATTGGGCCGTCCCGTTCGATCCCTACAAGGGGTACGAATCCCCGGACTCCCGGCACGGACGAACCGTGCTGGAGGCGGCCCTCGCCAGTTGCGGACTCGGCGGCCGGTGGTCGTACAATTCCCAGTTCGAGAACACGCGCTACGGCGTCCAGGAAGCCGACCTGGACCGTTTCTGCGAAGAAGCCGACCTGTTCTTGAACATCTCCGGCGTCATCCCCCTGAACGAGCGCTTTCTCAAGGCCAAGGTCCGGGCCATCATCGACACCGATCCCATCTTCATCCAGAACAAGATCGCCAATGACGACTGGACCAAGGACTACTTCCTTTCCCACGACATGATCTTCACCTTCGGCTGGAACATTCCCACCGGATCGACCGGAGTGCCCCTGTCCGGCATCGAGTACATTCCCACCCGCGTGCCCGTGGTGCTCGACCGCTGGCCGGTGCTGGATACGCCCGGTACGGCCTTCACCACCATCGGGTCCTGGGATTCCCAGGGGCGCGACATCGTCCTGGACGGCAAAAAGCTGTCCTGGCGCAAGTGCGAAAAGTACGAAAGGATCATCGACCTGCCGTCCATGCTGCCGGGCGTGACGCTGGATCTGACCATGGGCGGCCTGAAGGAAGACGCCGTCCGGTTTGCCGCGCACGGCTGGAAAACACGCGACGCCCTGGAAGTTTCTGGGGATATATTCAGGTATCACGACTATATACAGAATTCCCTCGGCGAGTTCTCCGTGGCCAAGGAACAAAACATCCATCTCAAGAGCGGGTGGTTTTCCGACCGCTCGGCCACCTATCTGGCCAGCGGCCGCCCGGTGATCGTGGAGGATACGGGGTTCGGCACCCACCTGCCCGTGGGCGAGGGGCTTGTCACTTTCGACGGGGTGGACAACGCCAAGGCGGCCATCGAACGGGTGCTGGCCGATTACGAAAAGCACCGCCGCGCCGCCCGCCGCATTGCCGAAGAATACTTCGACGCGAACACGGTGCTGGCCGCAATGCTCAAGCATTGCGGTTTTTAGGGCGCGGTCCGCTTCGCGCCACGGTCGCGGGCGAGAAAATTTGGCAAAGTATCCGGCGTCGCCCTGGACAACGCCAGCACCGTGCTTATATTTGAAGTGCAAGGATGAGGAACCTCAACGGAGGGGTGAGGGAAATAAAAATCGAATCCCATACCCAGCGCATTGAGGCGCTACAAGGGAAAGATTCGCGAAAGCGCACAAAAAAGAGCCACACCTGAAGGTAGGGGAGCATGCCGGGCAATCCGGCACAAGCGCCAGCGAATCCTTCCCTTCGTTTCGAAAGCAGTCTGAGCCAGGGGGAATTATCCCCCTGGCTTTTTTTGTCCTGTTTGGAAGCGGACCGTAGGGCCTGCGGCCGGCGTCGTCCGGTCTGAAAAGGCGGCGTCCCTATTCGGCTCGTGCCCGCTTGTCCTGGCGGTTGCCCCGAGCGGGGCGTTCTGCTGGAGCGTAAAAAAGTCCCCGGACGGCCGAGCCGTCCGGGGACTTTATGTTTTACGGATCCGGGGCGTCTAGAGCGACGCGTCGGGCATGGGAGCCACCTTGACCAGTTCCAGAGCCAGCTTGAGCTGGTTGTCCCGGTCGAGCAGTTCCTTCACCTTGGTCTTGGCGTCTTCGTCGGCCTTGGCCTTCTTTTTGCGGCTCAGGTTGTCCAGGTGGCGCGAGAGATCGCGTTCGCGGAACTGGTGTCCCTGGGCGAAGGTGTCCTTTTCCTTGTCGCCGTCCTGCAGGGGGACCTTGAAGTCCGGTTCGATGCCCTCGGCCTGAATGGAGCGGCCGCTGGGCGTATAGTACAGGGCGGTGGTCAGCTTGATGCCCGAACCGTCGTTCAGGGGAATGATGGTCTGCACCGAGCCCTTGCCGAAGGTCTTGTCGCCCACCAGCAGGGCGCGCTTGTTGTCCTGCAACGCGCCGGCCACGATTTCGGAAGCCGAGGCCGATCCGGCGTTGATGAGCACCACCACGGGAACGTTGGGCTCCATGCCGTCCTTCTTGGAGTCGAAGTCCTTGCGCTGGTCTTCGCGCTTGCCCTTGATGGTGACGATGCGTCCCTTTTTCAGGAAGAAGTCGGAAACGCTCACCGCCTGGTCGAGCAGGCCACCGGGGTTGTTGCGCAGGTCGAGAATGATGCCCTTGAGGGGCGTTCCGCCCTGCAGGTAGGCGTTCACGGCGTCGCGCAATTCGCTGGTGGTGTTTTCGTTGAAGCGCGACAGGCGCACGAGCAGGTAGCCGTTTTCGAGTTCGGAGCTCTTCACCGACACGATGGGAATGGTGTCGCGCACGATCTTGAGCTTTTCGGGCTTCTGGCTGCCCTTGTGCACGATGGTCAGGGTGACGGGCTTGCCCTTGGGACCACGAATGCGGTTCACGGCGTCGAGCAGGGTCATGTCCTGCGTGGACTGTCCCTCGATTTCCAGGATCGTGTCGCCGGCGCGCATGCCGGCCTTGTCGGCCGGGGTGTCGTCAATGGGGGAAATGACCACGATGCGGCCGTTCTCCACGCTGATCTCGATGCCGATGCCCGAGAACTCGCCGGAGGTGCTGACCTGCATTTCCTTGAAGTCTTCCTTGGTGAGAAAGCTCGAATGCGGATCGAGCTGTTGCAGCATGCCCACGATGGCCCCGTCGATGAGCTGCTGCAGGGTGACTTTCTTGACGTAATTGGATTCGACCAGTTCGATGACCCTGCTGAAGCGTTTGAGAGGGGTGAAGCGGTCTTCCTGTTGGGCGAACGCCAGCACGGCGGTAAAAAGAAGTGCGGCGAGGACGGCGGCCAATACCGCCTTGCGCGGACGAAGATTCATGACGCCTCCAGGAGTAGGTTGGGCAGGGCGAGCCTGACCGAAAAGCGTGGGCCGTACGTCGCGGGATGGCCGAAGAACGACCCGACGATCACATTATCCGCTGGCGGTCAGCCATCCGCCGGGGTTAATGGGTTTCTCACGAAAACGCAATTCAAAAGAAAAGCCCGGGCCAAAGACCGACGGCAGCCATCCGGCCTGCCCCAGGACGTCGCCCTGGTTCACGTCCTGGCCGGGGCGCACCGCGATCCGCGACAGATGGGCGTAGACCGTGAAGGCCTGCTGGCCGTGGCTGACGATCACCACCTTGCCCAACGGCCGCACCGTGTCGGCGAAAACCACCTTGCCCCAGAACACGGCCTTGACCGGCGCGTCGTGGACCGTGGCCAGTTCCACGCCCTGGCGGGGGGGATTGGCCTCCGGCGCGAAGGCCTGGCCTTGGCGTCCGTCGGCCGGCCAGGGCAGGGCCCCCTTGGACTGGTTCAGGGGCCGTTTTTCGCACAGGGGGGGGCTGAAATCGAACCTGGCGAGCGTTTCCATGATGCGGTCGAGTTCTCTTCCGGGGGGACGTTGCTCCTGGCGCAAGGCGGACACGTCGTGCAGCAGGCGCAAGGTCGCTCCGGCCAGGGCGTCCTTGAGCTTTTCCACCTTGTCGCGCTGGGTCGACGTCTCGGCGCGCAGCCGTTCCTGCCGGGCCACGTTGGCCGCGAGCACGGCGGACTTCTCCCGCAACGCGCCCAGTTCCTCGCGTCCTCGGGCATAGGCCGCGCCCAGCCAGTGCAGGCGCCGGTCGGATTCGTCCCAGGGCGTGGCGGTGTGGTCCATGCTGGAGACCACGCCGAGGTTCAGGGCCCAGAGTTCGGGCAGCATGGCCTTAAGCTTGGCGGCCAGGGCCAGGGTCTCCATTTCCACGGCGGCGCGTTCGGCCAGCAGCCGGTCGGACTCGGCGCGCAGGGCCGCGAGCCGGGTGGATTGTTCCTGAAAGCGGCCGGCCAGGGCGCGCAGGGCGTCCTCCTGGGCGGCCAGGGCCGGAAAGGCGGCGCGCTCCCTGGCCGTGAGCCTGGGCTCGGTCTGGGCCGGAGGCGGCTTGCGGTCCAGAACGGGGTAGGCCGGTCCGCCTTGCGCCAGGGCCGGCGCGGGCTGAACCCAGGCCAGCAGGAGCGTTAAAGCCAGGGACGCAAGGGGCAGGGGTCGCATAGGGGGGTGCGGGCTTTGCAGAAATGGTGCCCCACGCCCACGATCTGGGCGTGGAAATCGTTGTACAGGGCCACGTCGGGTTCGAGCACGTCCTGGAAGTAGTCGCGCAATTCGTCGTAGGAGGCGTCTTCGGGCAGAAGGCCGTGTCGGGACAGGATGCGCCGGGTGTAGGCGTCCGCCACGAAACTCGGCCTGTTCAGGGCATAGAGCAGAATGGAGTCGGCGGTTTCCGGCCCCACGCCTTTCACCGCGAGCAGCTCCTCCCGCAGCGCCCGGGTGTCGCGCCCGGCCAGGGCGTCCAGGTCGAAGTCGCAGGCCGACTCCAGATAGCCGAGCAGGGCGCGGAGCCGTTTGGCCTTGACCCGGAAATATCCGGCCGGGCGAATGCGTTCGGCAAGCTCGTCCTCGGTCAGGGCGGCCAGGGCCTGCGGTCGCAGCAGGCCTTCGGATGCAAGGTTGTCCATCGCCTTGACCACTCCCTTCCAGGCCGTATTCTGGGTGAGCACCGCCCCCACCATCACTTCGAAGGGGGTCTTGGCCGGCCACCAGCCGCGCGGGCCGTTCGCCTGGAGCATGGCGTGGTACATATCCAGCAGCGTGGCGCGACGATTCATGCCCGGCTCATAGCTCCAAGCGGTCCCCGCGGCAAGTCCGGCCCCGCGCGCTTTGCAAGGCGTGGCCCCTGGTGTATGCAGGCCCAGGCGCGCCCGGGCGGCGCGTGTGAGTTTCCCCATTCCGTCGGCAAGGAGACGCGTGCGTGGACTTGGTCTTTCTTTACGTCACCACCAAGGACCGGGCCGAAGCCCTGCGCATCGGACGGACCATCGTCGAGGAGCGGCTCGCGGCCTGCGCCAACGTGCTGGACGGCATGCACTCCTTCTATTGGTGGAAGGGCGAACTCTGCGAAGACGACGAAGCCGTGCTCATCGCCAAGACCCGCAAGAACCTGGTCGATGCGGTCACGGCCCGAATCAAGCAGCTTCACGGCTACGAAACGCCGTGCGTGGTGGCGTTGCCGCTGGCGGGCGGCAACCTGGACTTTCTGGCCTGGATCGCCGCCGAGACCAGACCCCAAAGCTAAGGAGAGCGGATGCGCATCCTCATTTCCGGGTCCGTCGCCTACGATCGGATCATGACCTTTCCCGGCAAATTCGCCGATCACATTTTGCCCGAGAAGATCCACATCCTGAACGTCTGCTTCCTGGTGGACGGGCTGACGGAAAAATTCGGCGGCACGGCGGGCAACATCGCCTACACGTTGTCGCTTCTGGGCGAAAAGCCCACCGTCATCGCCCAGGGCGGCAGGGATTTCGAACCCTACGCCTCCTGGATGACGAAACTCGGCCTCTCGATGGAAGGTATCCGCCGCATTCCCGACGAGTTTACGGCCGGGGCCTACATCACCACCGACATGACCGACAACCAGATCACCGGCTTCAACCCTGGGGCCATGAAATATCCGTCCGGCTTTTCGGTGGAGGCCTTCGATCCGGCCGACACCCTGGCCATTGTGGCCCCCGGCTGCCTCGAAGACATGAAATTTTATCCGGCCCGCTACAAGGCCTTGGGCATTCCCTTTTTCTTCGATCCGGGCCAGAACATCACCGCCTTTTCGGGCGACGACCTGGCCGAGATGCTCACCGGTTCCAGCTACCTCATCACCAACGACTACGAGCTCGAACTCATCATGAACGCCACCGGACTCTCCCGCGAGGCCGTCAAACACCGGGTGGGGACCCTCGTCACCACCCTGGGCGGCGACGGCTCGGTGGTCTGCGCGAACGGCCAGGACACCGTTATCCCGGCGGCCAAGGCCGATGACGTGAAAGACCCCACCGGCGCCGGCGACGCCTACCGGGCCGGACTGCTCAAGGGCCTGGCCGAAGGACGTCCGCTGCCCACCGCCGCCCGCATGGGAGCGGTGGCCGCCGCCTACTGCGTGGAGCAACACGGCACCCAGGAGCATACCTTCACCCGCGAAGAGTTCCAGGCCCGCTACGAAAAGAATTTCGGCCCCATGGAATAGGGGCGGGAAAAAGCCCGGAGAAGACCGGGGGAAACCCCCTTTGGTGAACAAAAGGGGGTTTCCCCCCCGGCCCCCCCCTCCCCCCAAAAACTTCCTTTTGGGTTTGGTCGGGGGAACGAGTTGGGGGAGCAGCCCGCCCCAAAAGTCGATTCTTGCAGCCTGTTCAAAAAACGTGCTGGCAGGGCGCGAGAAACAGTCAAGCCCGAAGGGTAGTTGGCATCCGTTGGGGGGGGAGAGCTTTTCGCAGCAACGCGGCCAGTCAGGATTTTTCAACAGGCCGGCGGGTGCGAGCGGAAAAGCGTTTGGATATGGTCGGGCGTTTCCGCTTCGCTCTTTCGTGTTACTCTTTCGCTTCGTCTTCCAACGTCAGCAGGAGGTTCCAGGCAATGCGGACCGGCACCGAGGAAAAAACTCCGCTACGCATCAACGCCAATATGGTGGAGAGCTATTTGCGGCAGCGTTTCGGTCCCACGGCCAGGCTCACCTGGCTGGGCGAGATCGGCAAGCCAGGCGAGCAGGGCATGAAGGATTTCGGTTACGGAAAGCCTTTGCGCATCGAGTACCGGGTGGGCGGCCAGCCCGGCCAGGCGGTGCTTTCCATCATGCGCGGGGACAAGTACGGCCACCAGTTCTACTGGGACCGGGCCGCCATCCTCATGTTCCAGAACGACGCGTCGAATCGTCTTCCCCGGCATGTGAAGGCTCTGGGACTGGGCTACTTCGACCGGCGCGACGCCATGGTGGCCGTGATGGACCCCAAGGAATTTTTCATCCTGAGCGAGTTGGCGCCGGGACACGACTATTACGTGGATCTGGAGCGCATCACCAGGCAGGGGGCGGGCGCGTCCGACCTGGACCTGGTCGAGAGCCTGGCCGACTGGCTGGCCGAGGTCCATGCCGAACGGGTGGACAATCCCGACCTCTACCTGCGCCGGGTGCGCGACCTCATCGGGGCTTCGGAGTGCATTTTCGGGCTGGTGGATTCGTATCCCTATCCCTACGAGCTGTTCGGACCGGAACGGTTCGTCCAGCTTGAAAAGCGCATCATCGATTGGCGTTGGAAGCTCAGACGCTACACCCATCGCCTGTGTCCGGTGCACGGGGATTTTCATCCCTGGAACACCCTGGTGCGTCAGGAGGGAGACGCCTTGGACTTCAGCGTGCTCGACCGCAGCCGGGGCGAGTTCGGCGAACCCGCTGACGACGTGGCCACCATGACCCTCAACTACGTGCTCTTCGGCCTGTACGGCCAGACCGGGACCCCAAGGCTCCAGGGCGATTTCGAGACCATGTACCGCCGTTTCTGGCAGCGTTACCTGGACCGCACCGGCGACCAGGAGATTTTGGAGGTCATCGCGCCGTTTTACGTGTTCCGGGGGTTGGTCATCGCCTCGCCCCAGTGGTATCCGAGCCATCCCGAACCGGTGCGGCGCGGGCTTTTTCGCTTTTTGCACCGGGTGCTCGAAGACGATCGCTTCGACTGGGAAGGCATCAACAAGTACCTGGAGGAGTGATGGCCGGAGAGGAAGCGGCCCGTTCGGTCGAGCCCGATGCGGATGCGGAGCGAAAGACCCCGGGGGCGTCCCTTGCCGGGACCGGCGACGGACCCGAGCCGGCCGGACGCGGCGGCGCGGTGTGGTTCACCGGCCTGCCGGGCTCCGGCAAGTCCACTCTGGCCCGCTGCGTGGCCGAGGCGCTGCGCAAGCGGGGCGTGGACCTTATGCTTCTGGAGATGGACGCCAGACGTCACGCCTATTGCCCCCATCCCACCTACGACGAGGCCGAGCGCGATCGGGCCTACGGGCTTTTCGTGCGCGAGGCCGTCGAATGGGCGCGTCTGGGCAAGCTCGTGCTCATGGACGCCAGCGCGCCCAAGCTGGCCATGCGCGCCTTGGCCCGCGGGATGCTGGAGCGGTTTTTCGAAGTCCACCTGCGCTGCCCGGTGCGCACGGCCATGGAACGTGAATCGTCCAGGCCCCAGGGGGTGGTCATGGCCGGGCTCTACGCCAAGGCGATACGGCGCAAGATGACCGGCGAGCAGTTCGAGGGGCTGGGCCAGGTGGTGGGCGTGGACGTGCCGTTCGAGGAGGACCCCCGGGCCGAACTCACGCTCGACGCCGGGAGCATGAGCGTTGCGGCCATGTGCGACCGGGTGCTGGAGCGGCTGGCCGGCTGGTGGGTGTAGCGGGCCTGGGGGAGGCCCTGCGGGAGCAACGCGGCCAGCGGGGATTTGCCCCCTGACGGGGCGGGCGCGAAGGCCGGCTCGGGGCTCGCCTTTACCGCGTCTGGCAAATGGGCTAGTCAGGCGGGATGAAGTTTCACATTTTCACCTTCGGCTGCCAGATGAACGCGGCCGACTCGGATTGGCTCGCCCGGTCCCTGACCGGGCTGGGCTGGAGCGAAGCGGACGAATCCGAGGCCCGGGTGTATATTTTGAACACCTGTTCGGTGCGCGACAAGCCCGAACAGAAGGTGTACAGCCAACTCGGCCGCCTGGCCCGTCATCTTGCCCGCGAGCCGGAAATGTTCTGCGCCGTGGGCGGCTGCGTGGCGCAGCAGGTGGGCGAGGGACTGTGGGACCGTTTTCCCTTCGTACGCCTGGTCTACGGCGCCGACGGCGTGGCCCAGGCCCCGTCCGCCCTGGACCGTCTGGCCCGCGAACCCCGCCTCAGACTCTCGCTTCTCGACTTCACCGAAAGCTACGCCGAGCGCGATCCGGCCCTGCCCGAGGGCCAGGTTTCGCCGCAGGCCTTTGTCAACATCATGCAGGGGTGCGACAACTTCTGCGCCTACTGCATCGTTCCCTACGTGCGCGGCCGTCAGAAATCGCGGGCCAGCGGGGCGATTTTGGCCGAGTGCCGCGCCCTGGTCGAGCGCGGCGTCAAGGAAATCACCCTGCTCGGCCAGAACGTGAACAGCTACGGCCTGGACGCCGGCGGCGACGGGGTGAGCTTTCCCGAACTGCTGCGTCGGGTGGCGGCCGTTCCCGGCGTGGCCCGGTTGCGTTTCACCACCTCGCATCCCAAGGACCTGGACCCCGCGGTGGTGGCTGCCTTCGCGGATCTGGAAAACCTCTGCCCCAGCCTGCATCTGCCCGTGCAGTCCGGCTCGGACGCGGTGCTCGCCCGCATGGGCCGCAAGTACGACACGGCCCGCTACCTTTCCCTGGTTGAGTCCCTCAAACGCGCCAGGCCGGATATCGCCTTGACCACGGACCTTATCGTGGGCTTTCCCGGCGAGACCGAGGCCGATTTTCGAGCCACGCTCGATCTGGTGCGCCAGGTGGGGTTCGAGGGGTGTTTTTCCTTTATGTACAACGACCGTCCGGGCGTGGCCGCGGCCAAGTTCACGCCGAAAGTTCCTCAGGAGATCAAATCATGGCGCCTTTCCGAGCTTATCGCCTTGCAAAACGCCCAACAGAGAGCGGCTCTGAAAAGTCGGGAAGGCCGGACATCCAGGGTCTTGGTGGAGGGGCCGGGAACATGCGTGGCCACCGGGCTCGCCGCCTGGCGCGGCAGAGACGAGGCTGGAAGGGTGGTGAATTTCGCCGCCGAGGGGACGTACAGTCCCGGCGATATGGTTTCGGTGTGCGTACTCCAGGCGAAGAAGCATTCGTTGTGGGGGGAGGCTCTGCCATGATCGAAATGAAGGTCTACGGGCTGGCCCTGGACGAAGAGAGCCAGGCCCCGGTGCTGATCCTCAAGGACCAGGAGGACAAGGTCACCTTGCCCATCTGGATTGGGGCCATGGAGGCCATGGCCATTTCGCTCACCCTGAACGGCGTTCGGCTGCCCCGGCCCATGACCCACGACCTGCTGCTTTCTTCCCTCACCATGCTCGGGGCCCAGGTGCGTCGGGCGGAAGTGGTGGACCTGCGCGACAACACCTTCTACGCCCGCGTCGTGCTCGAACAGGACGGCAAGATCATCGACATCGACGCCCGCCCCTCCGACGCCGTGGCTTTGGCGCTTCGGGCCGAGGCTCCGGTCTTTGTGGACTCCAAAGTGCTGTCCGGGGCCGCCGCCCAGAAGGCCAAGCCGGTCTTTACCGAAGGAGACGGCGAAAAGTGGTCGGATATTTTGGATAATTTGAACCCAGACGATTCCAAATACAAGATGTGAGACGCCAGTGATCGACCTGCACACCCACACCACGTTTTCCGACGGGCAGCTCATTCCCGCCGAGTTGGCCCGGCGCGCGGCCAAGGCCGGATACAAGGCCATGGCCATGACCGACCACGCCGACATGTCCAACCTGTACCTGATTCTGGACAACCTCACCCGCTTCGTGGCCGAGACCCGCGCCTATCTGGACGTGGACGTGGCCCCCGGCGTGGAGGTGACCCACGTGCCGCCTCCGCTGATTCCGGGCATGATCGAGGCCTCGCGCAAGGCCGGCGCCCGCGTGGTGGTGGTGCATGGCGAGACCATCGTCGAGCCGGTGCTGCTCGGCACCAACCTGGCCGCCATCGAGGGCGGGGCCGACGTGTTGGCCCATCCCGGCCTCATTACCGAGCAGGACGCCCGGCTCGCCGCCGAAAAGGGCGTCTGCCTGGAGATCACCACGCGCGCCGGCCACAGCCTGACCAACGGCCACGTGGCGGCCATGGCCCGGCGCTTTGGGGCCAAGCTGGTCATCAACAACGACGCCCACGCCCCCGGCGATCTGGTTTCCATGGAGATGCGCAAGAAAATCGCCCTGGGCGCCGGCTTGAGCCAGGAGGAATACCTGGCCGCCGAAGCCAACGCGCGCGCGTTGTTCGCCCGCTGCATGGGGCTGTAGCTGGCGCGGCGACGAACGTTCGTCTCCGCGTGGCGTGGCGCGTTTGCCCAGTCGGTTGTTCGTGAAGCGGTCGAGGAGCGCGCGGGACTCAGAGCTTGGGACGCCTCCGGCGGCCAGAGGGGCCCCCTCTGGATTCCCCATCGGCTTCGCGACGGGAGTGGTTGTCGTGCGATGTTGCAACATCTTTTGGGTATTCTATTTTTCAGGCCGGATTCGCTTGGGTCCCGGCCGATGAGGGTTCCCGCATGAAGGACTCGCCCGTGTTCAGGTCGGGCGCCAAGGCCCCGGCCAACGCGTGGGCCTGGCTGCGCCCCCGGTTCCCGGCCGCGCTCGTCGCCACGCTGTGCCTGGCCTGGTGTCTGGCCTTGGCCGTCCCGGCCCTGGCCGTCCAGCCGCCTGGGGATCTGGAGATCCTCAAGGCCTGTTACCCGGACGTTGTCCGCTCCGTGGATCAGGACCGCTCGGGCGCGTGGTTCGTCACCCTTGCCGACGGCGTGCGCCTGCCCTACGACGACGGCAAGGCCAAGAGCGCGGAAGAGGCCCTGGACACTCCCGACATCGAGGACATGCTGGCCCAGGTCTACCCCCTGGGACCGGTCACGGCCGAACCCGCGCCGGGCTTTCATCCCGGCCGGAGGCGGGTGGCGTCCTTTTTCAAGGCCGCCTACGGCCATACCCCAGAAGAGGTGAAGGCCAATCTGGTCACCGTGGACTTTCTGGGCAAGCCCGTGCGCTTCAATGGCCGCAACGGCGCGGCCAAGGCCCTGGAAGCCGTTTCCGCCGAGCTGTCCCAGTTGATCGCCCGGCGTCCCGAGGTGGCCGGCTTTCTGCTGCCCGTGAGCGGCACCTTCGCCTGGCGGCAGATCGCCGGCACCGAGCGGCTTTCCATGCACTCCTTCGGCGCGGCCATCGACGTGAACGCCAAGCGCAACACCTACTGGCGATGGTACAAGGGGCACGACCCCCTGGGCGTGCGCCGGGCCTTTCCCGCCGAGGCGGCGGCCATCTTCGAGCGCCATGGTTTTGTCTGGGGCGGCAAGTGGGCGGAGTTCGACATCATGCACTTTGAATATCGCCCGGAGCTGATCGCCAAGGCCCGACAGACGCGGTGAAGGTTCGCGGCCGTTTCGCCCCGAGCCCCTCGGGACGCATGCACCTGGGCAATGCCTGGACCGCGCTTCTGGCCTGGCTTTGCGTCCGCAGCCGGGGCGGGACCATGGTCCTGCGCATGGAAGACCTGGACCCGGACCGGTCCAAACCGCACTTCGCCCAGGCCATCGTGTCGGACCTGGCCTGGCTGGGCCTGGACTGGGACGAAGGCCCGGACAAGGGCGGTCCCCACGGCCCCTACACGCAGAGCCAGCGCCACGGCCTGTACGAAAGTCGCCTGCGCGAACTGGACGAGCGCGGGTTGCTCTACCCCTGCTTCTGCACCCGGGCGGAACTGCGCGCCGTGACCCAGGCCCCCCACGCCGGGGAGGGCGAGCCCCCCTATCCGGGAACCTGCCGCGCCCTGACCGGGGCCGAACGCGCCGACCGTCTGGCTTCCGGGCGTCGTCCGGCCCTGCGGGTGCGGGTGGACGCCTCCGATATGCATTTCACCGACGCCGTGGCCGGGGACCATGTCCAGAACATGGCCACCGGGTGCGGCGACTTCGTGCTGCGTCGCGCGGACGGGGCCTTCGCCTACCAACTCGCCGTGACCTGCGACGACGCCGCCCAGGCGATCACCGAGGTGGTGCGCGGGGTCGACCTCTTGGACTCCACTCCGCGTCAGATCTGGCTCATGCGCCTTTTCGGCTGGAAAGAACCGGTCTACGCCCACGTGCCGCTCCTGGTGGACGAGACGGGTCGCCGCCTTTCCAAGCGCCGCCAGGACGTGGACCTGGGCGCGCTGCGCGACCAGGGCGTCACGCCGGAAACCGTGACCGGCTACCTGGCCTTCAAGGCCGGCCTGTTGGAGACCCCCCGCCCGGCCGCCGCATGGGAGCTTGTGGACAACTTTACTTTGCGCGTCCTGCCCACGGGGCCGGTGGTGGTGAAGGAGGGGTGGTTGGAGCGGGGGTGATTCAAGGGGATGGCGAGCGTTTGCTGAAAAATCCCCGCTGGCCGCACTGCTGCAAGAACGCCAAACCCGCAACGGATGCGAATTCCGCTTGGGCCTTATGGCTGTTTGTCGTTTTGATGTTGCGACTCCGGGCCGCCCAGCCGCGCGAGAATGGATTCGAGCAGCTGATTTTGGCGTTCCTGGTTGGCGACAATCTTGTTCAGCTTCCAGTACCAGCACACGATCTCTCTGCACACCAGAAATATGACAAGTATGATAAGCAGGAGAATCAAGGGGTTCATGAAGCTGTAGCCGAAATAACCGCCGTACATAAAGCCTCCCGTATGTTTTGCGCGGGTGCGCCTTCACAGTATGATTCTATATTCCTTCATGTGGATGAAGTGCGCGGCAAGGATGTTCGCAAGAACATTCGAAGTCAAGAAAAAGGCCGCCCGTGGGCGGCCTGGACGCGTACTCGGTAAACAACTCTCCTTCGGAATAAAGCCGGAAGAGAGTGGGGGCGTTCCATGGTCCTCTACAGGAGCTTCACCAGCGCCGCGATGACGGCGCCTGGGCGAGCAGCGGCCCGGCGACCCACTTGAGGATGTCCGACTTCGTGTCCGCATTGATTTTGACCATCTCGGCGGTCAATTCCAGTTTCAGCCGCTCAAGGTCGGCCTTGGTCGCCATATCCTTGCGCATGGCCTCGTCCTGGGTCTCATTGTAGCAAGTCTTTGCTGGAGATTGGATCCTTCGTGGTGTTCACACATACCTCGTCGGATCGGCCACCTTCGCCTCCTCGAACCCCTTTTTGCGCAGCAGGCAACTGTCGCACCGGCCGCAGGCCAGGCCGTCTTGGGTGGGGTCGTAGCAACTGTGGGTGAGGCCGTAGTCCACGCCCAGCGCCGTGCCGGCCAGGATGATCTGGGCCTTGGTCATGTGGATGAGCGGGGTGTGAATGGTCATGCGCAGGCGACCTTCCACGGCTTCCTTGAGCGCCAGGTTGGCCATGGTTTCGAAAGCCTGGATGAAGGCCGGGCGGCAGTCGGGATAGCCCGAGTAGTCCAGGGCGTTGACGCCGATGAAGATATCCTGGCTGCCCAGCACTTCGGCCATGGCCAGGGCCATGGAAAGAAACACGGTGTTGCGCGCCGGCACGTAGGTGATGGGGATGCCGTGTCCCATGGCGAACGCGTCGCGGTCCTTGGGCACGTCGATGGACGCGGTGAGGGCCGAGCCGCCGATGGCGCCCAGGGGAAGGTCGAGCACGATGTGCCCGGCCACGCCCACGGCCTGGGCCACTCGCCGGGCGGCGGCCAGTTCCACCTGGTGGCGTTGGCTGTAGTTGAAGCTCAGCAGATGGGGCGCGAACCCCTGGGACTTGGCCAGGGCCAGGCAGGTGGTGGAGTCGAGCCCGCCGGAAAAGAGAATGACGGCTGGTTTTTCGTGCATGACAAGCAGGGGTTGGGGTTAGACTCCGCGCAGGGCCGGGTCCCAGATGATTTTGTGCAGTTGCAGGGAGAGGCGCACCGGCAGATGTTCGGTCAAAATCCACCGGGCCAGAAGCTCCGGCGCGAGCCGGCCGGAGACGGGCGAAAAATGGATGTGGCGGACCGGAACCGGCAGGGCGCGCACAACGCTGGTGGCGTATTCGAAATCCTCCCGGTCGGCCAGTACGAATTTCAGCTCGTCCAGGGGACGAAGCATGTGGAAGTTCTCCTGGCAGGTCGTGTGCGCCATGGCGCTCGAAGGGCACTTCACGTCCATGATGGCGGCGACGCGCGGGTCGATCCCCACCAGCGGGAGGCTGCCGTTGGTTTCGATCAGCACCTCGCGTCCGGCGTCGGCCAGCAGGCGGGCAAGCTCCAGCGCGGCGGGCTGCAGGAGCGGTTCTCCGCCCGTGATCTCCACCAGCGGGCAGGCATAGGACTCCAGCGCGGCCCGCACCCGCTCCACAGGCATGAGCGTGCCCCCTTGCCAGGAATAGGGCGTGTCGCACCACGCGCAACGCAGGTTGCAGCCCCCCAGGCGCGCGAAAGCGCAGGGACGTCCCGCGTGGGACGACTCGCCCTGGATGCTGTAGAAGATTTCCGTGACCGACAAGTCCATGTCGCACCGTTTGACGATCGAGTTGTGAAAGCCTAATCCACTTGCCGCGCGGCGTCAAAACGCCGCCCACAAGGAGCCAACGCATGCAAGACGACGTCTCGGGCCTCACGCATCTGGGCCAGGCCGAAACCCTCTATCCCGACCGGGCGGACGCCTCCCTGCTCGAGGTGTTTCCCAACCTGTATCCCGACCGCAACTACCACGTCACCCTGGAAACCCAGGAGTTCACCAGCCTGTGTCCCAAGACCGGACAGCCCGACTTCGGGACCATTTCCGTGCGCTACGTTCCGGGGGCGTCCATCATAGAATCCAAGTCGTTCAAACTCTATCTGTTCAGCTTTCGGCAGGAGCCAAGCTTCATGGAAACCCTGACCAACCGCATTCTGGACGACCTGGTGGCCATCTGCGCCCCCCGGCGCATGACCGTGGTCGGCGCCTTTCGCCCGCGCGGCGGCGTGGGCATTACCGTGGAAGCCACCTATCAGGAATAGGCGCGGGCCTGGGCGTTGCCGATCGGCAAAACAACATTAACTTGACAGAATAAGTAGGGTGAAGCAAAACCCCCGCATTCGGGACCATTCGGTCCCGGAAACGAGACGCTTTGCCCCCCTTTGGACGCCGTCCCCGAGCGGCGGGGCGGACGCGCGAAGTCGGCGGACGCCGTACGACGCGCCTTTCAGGAGAAACGCCATGTGGGAATATACCGATACCGTCCGTGAGCATTTCATAAATCCTCGCAATGTGGGCGAACTGGCCGACGCCAACGCCGTGGGCGAGGTGGGGTCCATCGCCTGTGGCGACGCCTTGCGGCTTTTTCTCAAGGTGGACGACCAGGACCGCATCGTGGACGCCAGGTTCCAGACCTTCGGCTGCGCATCGGCCATCGCGTCGTCCTCGGCCCTGACCGAGCTCATCAAGGGCAAGACCGTGGAGGAGGCCCTGGCCGTCACCAACCAGGACATCGCCGATTTTCTGGGCGGCCTGCCCAAGGAAAAAATGCACTGTTCGGTCATGGGCCGCGAAGCCCTGGAAGCCGCGGTCCGCAACCTGCGCGGCCTGCCTCCCGAAGAGCTGGACGGCGAGTTGGTGTGCGAATGCTTTCATGTGACCGATACGCAGATCAAGCGGGCCATCGCCGAGAACCATTTGTCCACGGTGGAGGAGGTCACGGACTTCACCAAGGCCGGCGGGGGCTGCGGCAACTGCCTGGGCCGCATCGCCGAGCTGGTGGCCGAGGCCAGGGGCGAAAAGCCCCTTGTTCCGCTGGTGATCCCCAGGCCGGCCGTCCTGACCAACCTGGAGCGCATGAAACGCGTCAGCGCCCTCATCGAGGAGACGATACGCCCCGCCCTGCGCAAAGACGGCGGCGACATCGAACTGGTGGACCTGGACGGCAAGAACGTGCTCGTCCGGCTGAGCGGAGCCTGCTCTTCGTGCCAATCGAGTGGGAGCACACGGAAGGAGTTCGTGGAAAAACGCCTGCGCGAGGTCGTGGAACCGGACCTTGCCGTGCTGGAGGTGCTCTGATGGCCGTGGTCTACCTGGACAACAACGCCACCACCCGGGTCGATCCCCAGGTGCTGGAAGAGATGACGCCCTATCTGACCGAATTGTACGGTAATCCATCGAGCATGCACACCTTCGGAGGCCAAGTGGGGCGCAAGGTGGCCCAGGCCCGCGAGCGGGTGGCGGCCACCCTGAACTGCCATCCCGAAGAAGTGGTGTTCACGTCCTGCGGCACCGAGGGCGACAACACCGCCTTCAACGCCGCCACCCAGACCCAGCCGGACAAGCGCCATCTGGTCACCACCAAGGTGGAGCACCCGGCCGTGCTCAACATGGCCAAGCTCTTCGAATCGCGCGGTTACGAGGTGACGTATCTTGGCGTGGACGCCGGAGGGCGGCTCGATCTCCAGGAACTGGCCGATTCCATCCGGCCCGATACGGCCCTGGTGTCCGTGATGTACGCCAACAACGAAACCGGCGTGGTTTTTCCCGTCGAGGAAGTCGCCCGCATCGTCAAGGAACGCGGGTCGCTTCTGCACGTGGACGCCGTGCAGGCCCTGGGCAAACTGCCCATCGACCTGGCCCGCCTGCCCGTGGACTATCTGGCCGTGTCCGGCCACAAGGTGCATGCGCCCAAGGGCGTGGGCGCGCTGTTCGTGCGCAAGGGCGCTCCCTATCGGCCGTTTCTCATCGGCGGACACCAGGAGCGGGGACGCCGCGCCGGCACGGAAAACACCCCCTTCATCATCGCCCTGGGCAAGGCCTGCGAACTGGCCGGCAACAACTTCGACCTGGAGACCACCGAGGTCAAAATTTTGCGCGACCGACTGGAAACCGGACTCATGGCCGCCATCCCGGACACGCGCCGCAACGGCGACCCGCAAAATCGTCTGCCCAACACCACCAACCTGGCCTTTCAGTACGTGGAAGGCGAGTCCATCCTGCTCATGCTCGACGCCTTCGGCGTGTGCGCCAGCTCCGGGTCGGCCTGTACCTCGGGCAGCCTGGAGCCTTCCCATGTGCTGCGCGCCATGGACGTCCCCTTCACCTACGCCCACGGCTCCATCCGCTTCAGCCTTTCGCGCTTCAACACCGAGGCGGACGTGGACGTGGTGCTCAAGGAACTGCCGCCCATCATCAGCCGCTTGCGCGACATCTCGCCCTTCGGGCGCGGGGAGGGCGTCAAGACGGCTTGCAGCCGCTGACACGGTGGGGAAACGGGGGCTCGTCCCCGCGCGCCGGCAGGGGCGGAGCCCCTGCACCCCGCCGGGGCCCCCCTCTGCACCCCGAAGGGGGGCAAAAGCATGCTGTTTTTCATAAGACCGTCGCCATGCGTCCATCGCATCGAGGCGTATCAGGCTCCATATCGGGGGGGCCGGGAGGGGGCCTTCACCCCCGGCGTGGGGTGGGACGGAGCCTCGATCTTCCCTAGTATTCTTCTCCTCTTCTTCTCCAACGCTTCTCTTCTCTTCCCATCTTCCGTAAGGAGACCGTATGAACATCGCTTCCAGCATGATCGAATTGGTGGGGCGGACGCCGCTTGTGCGTTTGGGGCGCGTGGGCTCGGGGTTGCCGGCCACGATCGTGGCCAAGATAGAGTCCCGCAATCCCTGCTTTTCGGTGAAGGACCGCATTGCCCGCGCCATGATCGACGCGGCCGAGCGTCGGGGTCTGGTGGGCAAGGACACGCTCATCGTGGAGCCCACCAGCGGCAACACGGGCATCGGGTTGGCTTTCGTGTGCGCGGTGCGCGGGTACAAGCTGGTTTTGACCATGCCCGAGTCCATGAGCGTGGAGCGGCGCATGTTGCTCAAGGGACTGGGGGCGAAGCTGGTGCTCACCGATGCGGCGCTGGGCATGCGCGGAGCCATCGACAAGGCCGAGGAAATTCTGGCCGCCACGCCCGGGGCGTTCATGCCCATGCAGTTCTCCAATCCGGCCAATCCCGAGGCGCACCGCCTGACCACGGCCGAGGAAATCTGGACCGACACCGACGGCGAGGTGGATATTTTTGTGGCCGGTGTGGGTACGGGCGGCACATTGGCCGGCGTGACCCAGGCGCTTAAGCCCAGAAAACCCGGCTTTCGGGCCGTGGCCGTGGAGCCCGAGGGGTCGCCGGTGTTGTCGGGCGGCAGGCCCGGTCCGCACGCCATTCAGGGCATTGGGGCCGGATTCGTGCCCGATGTGCTGGACATGTCCCTGGTGGACGAGGTGATCCGGGTGGGCAACGAGGAGGCCTATGCCATGGCCAGACGGCTCATGCGCGAGGAAGGAATCCTGTGCGGCATTTCGTCCGGGGCCAACGCCCACGCCGCGGCCGTGCTCGCCTCCAGGCCCGAGAACGCCGGCAAGCTCATCGTGTTCATCGTGTGCGACACGGGAGAACGCTATTTGAGCAACCCCCTGTTCACTCAAATGGAGGACGTGCGGTGAAGGAAGACGAAGCGCATTCCCCCAAGGAGCGGGACCGGCGGGTGGTGGACGACGTGGTGGCGGGCTTGTGCGCGGCCGCGGACTACCGGATCGTGGTCTGCGAAAAACGGCCCCACGGCACCCTGCCGTCCCTGGAAGCCCTGGCGGACATGATGGAGCGGCTCAAGGCCGTGCTTTTTCCCGGCTATTTCGGGGATTCGGACATCACCCCCGAGACGCTGCCCTTTCACACCGGGGCCAATCTGGACGTGGTGCGGCGCATTCTGGCCGAGCAGATTCGCCGCGGGTACTGCTTCGTGTGCCTGCGTCAGGACAAGCCCTGTCCCGACGGTGAGGCCCTGGCCGCGATCAAGGCCGTGGAGTTCCTGCGGACCATTCCGGCCATCCGGGAAAAGCTCCTGCTGGACGTGCACGCCGCCTACGAGGGCGATCCGGCGGCCAAGAGTCACGGGGAAACCGTGTTCTGCTATCCGTCCATCACGGCGCTCATCCACCAGCGGGTGGCCCACGAGCTGTACCGTCTCGACGTGGACATCATTCCGCGCATCATTACCGAAATGGCCCACTCCAGGACCGGCATCGACATTCATCCCGGAGCCGCCATCGGCAAGGGATTTTTCATCGACCACGGCACGGGAACGGTGATAGGCGAAACGTGCGTCATCGGCGACAACGTGCGCCTGTACCAGGGGGTGACGCTCGGGGCCAAGAGCTTTCCGAAAGACGCCAAGGGCAACCCGGTCAAGGGATTGGCTCGCCATCCCATCGTGGAGGACGACGTGACCATCTATTCCGGAGCCACCGTGCTGGGCCGCATCACCGTGGGCCGGGGCTCCACGGTGGGGGCCAACGTCTGGGTGACGGCGGACGTTCCGCCCGCAACCATGGTGGAAAAGGCCTGGGGGAGCAAAGAGAAGATCTGACGCGAACAGGAGCGCCGCCGTGACTCGAAAGAAACTCTGCATCGTCATGGTGGGATTGCCGGCCGCTGGCAAGTCCACCATGGCGGCGAAGCTGGAACACTGCCTGGCCGAGGAGTGCGTTTCCGTCCGGCTCTTCAACAACGGCGACGTGCGCCGAGAAATGCTTGGCGACAGCGACACGTCCCAGGCGCTCTTCTATTCCCCGGACAACAAGGAGGCCGTGTCCCAGCGCGAGCACATCGCCCTGATCAATTTGGAGCGCGCCCGCAATTTCCTGGGCGACAAGGGCGAGGTGGCCATTCTCGACGCCACCAATGTTTCGGCGAAACGGCGGAGAAAGATCAAGGAGTTCTTTCCCGGCTGCCCGGCCTTTTTCGTGGAGTGCCGCAACGACGACCCCGAACTTCTGGAAGCCAGCATCGAGCGCAAGGCCCTGCTGCCCGAGTTCGCCCACTTGACGCCGGCCCAGGCCGTGGAAAGCTTCAAGGAGCGCATCCGCTACTATCAAAGCATCTCCCAACCCGTGACCGACGAAGAAAACTTCGTGGTCATCGACACCCTCAACAACCGCATTCTCGATGAACGGGTGCAGGCGGTGTTGCCCCACTACAAGCTGGTGCGCGACCTGCTCGTGTCGGACTGGGTGCGCGGACTGTATCTGGTGCGTCACGGCGAAACCGCCTTCAATCTCGAAATGCGCATCGGAGGCGATTCGGACCTGACCCGAAAAGGGATCAAACAGGCCCAGGCCCTGGCCAGGCATTTTTCGGACGTGGACCTGCCTTACGTCTTTACCAGCAACAAGATCCGCTCGATTCGCACGGCCAAGGTCATTTGCGAGGGGCGCGCCGACTGCCGGAGACGGCCTTTGAGCGAGTTCGACGAGATCGACGCCGGGATGTGCGAGTCCATGACCTACGACGAGATCGCCCGCACCATGCCCAAAGTCCACGCCGCGCGCACCCGGGACAAATACAACACCATCTATCCCGGCGGCGAGGGCTACGTGACCCTCAAGGAGCGGGTGGAGCGGGGCGTCAAGAAGGCGCTGTACCTCTCGGGCAACGCGCGCAACGTCATGATCGTGGGGCATCAGGCGGTCAATCGCATGATCCTGTCCCACTTTCTCTACCGGCGCACCGAGGACGTGCCCTATATTTACATTCCCCAGGACAGGTTCTTCCACATCGTCTCCACGCCCAGCCGCAAGCTGTTCGAACTGGTCAAATTCCCTTGTTGATATCGCCCTGGGCTCATGGCAAGGTATAAAAAAGGGACATCTATTCATCAGGAGGCGTAGACAATGCTCGGACTGGAAAAACGCATCGCCGCCGTCAGGCAGATGTGCGGAGCGGGTCCCGGTGACCCCGAAAAAGGCGGGAAGGACGGCAAAGGACCCGGCTCGGCCGCGTTCGTGTTGGCCATGGTGGCCATTATCGTGGCCTTGGTCACCTATTTCGCCCTGGACAATCGGTACTCGGCCAAGCTCGAAGCCTTGACCGCGAACTACGAGGCCAGGCTGGGCGTCCTGGAAGACAAGATCGCCGCTCCCCAGGAGTTGGCCAAGAAAATCCTTGTGAAAAACGCCCTGACCGAGGTTTCCCAGAAGCTGGACCAGGTCAAGGGGCTCGTCCCGGCCGATCAGCAGGCCAAGGTGGCCAAGGTGGTCGACATGGTGAAGGCTCTCCAGCAGGAGAGCGGCAAGTAGCGGACAAACCGGCGGCGCGACGGGTCCGGAGAACCGGCTATCGCGTGACGGCGCAACCGACCAGGCATTACCGAAAAGCCGGGGGAGAGATCGCCCCCGGCTTTTTTGTTGCGTGCAGAACTACTTGAGGCCGGAATTGAGCTGGAGCAGCTCGGCCTGACGCGGATGTTCGCCAAGCCAGGCCACCTTGCCCGACTCGATGTCGTAGATGGCTCCCACCACCTTGACCTTGCCCTCCCGCACCAGAAGGCGAATTTCCGGGCTCTGCTTGAACACGTCCTCCACGGACTGCCAGGTGTTGGCCAGGATGGCCTTGTCCGTGAGCGCCTCTCCGCTCAGGCCGGGATTGTCGGCCTTGGCCTTGGCCACGGCCGGTCGGATGCCCGCCACCATGGGGGCGATGTTGCCGGCCACGGGCGCATCGGAAACCACGGCCGTGACCGCGCCGCAGTGGGTGTGGCCGAGCACCACGAGCAGGGGCGTGCCCAGGTGTTCGGCCGCGTATTCGATGGACCCCACCTGATCGAAATAGGCCACGTTGCCGGCCACGCGGACCACGAACAGGTCGCCCACGCCCGCGTCGAAGAGCACTTCCAGCGGGACCCGGCTGTCCGAGCAGGCCAGAACGGTGGCGTAGGGTTTCTGCCCTTCCTTTGTGGTGACCATGCGGCGCATGGCGTCGGCGTTGGGGTGGATGGGTTTTCCCGAGACGTAGCGCTCGTTGCCGCGTTGCAGGCGCTCCAAGGCCTGATCGGGGCCGAGGGCGGGGGCCGGCGGGTTGGTGGATGCCAGGACCAGAGAAGCGCACAGTACGACAAGGGAGACGCTCATGGCCAGGAGTCGTTTCATGGAAGGCTCCTTGCGTAAGAGGTTGGGGGCTATACTGCCATACGTACGGGGCGGGGAACGATGTGTCAAACTTGAGAAAGATTGAACAATCGGGATGGAGCGCGGGCAGCGCACAGGGAGTCGGGACGCCCTGGGGGAAACGCCGCGAAAGCGCGAGGGGAACGCCGGGAGGAAGAAAGACGCGGGCAACCGGAACCGACCGGTCCGCCGGTGGGACGATGTGGGCAAGCACGGCTTGCCCCGGACTTGTCCCTGCGGCCGACGCGTTGCTTGGTCGGCGTCGACCGCGAGAGGGGAACCCTATTCGGCGCTTTCCAGTTCGTCCTCGCCGGGCTTGGGCGGGAAGAAGCGTTCGATGGTTGTCTGCACCACCACGAAGAACACCGGCACGATGAACACCGCCAGCAGGGTGGAGGCCAACATGCCGCCGAACACGGCCGTGCCCACGGCCCGCTGGCTGGCTCCGCCCGCGCCGCTGGCGGAGAGCAGCGGCACAACGCCCAGGATGAAGGCGAAGCTGGTCATGAGGATGGGACGGAACCGCATCTTGGCGGCCTGGAGGGCCGATTCGGCTATGGAAAGGCCCTTGATGCGCTGCTCCCGGGCGAATTCCACGATGAGGATGGCGTTTTTGCTGGCCAGGGCGATGAGCAGCACCACGCCGATCTGGGTGTAGACGTTGTTGTCCATGCCCCGGATATGCACGGCCAGCGCGGTGCCCAGGAGGGCCAGGGGCACCACCAGGATGACCGCCACGGGCAGGAACCAGCTTTCGTACTGGGCGCACAGCACCAGATAGACCAGGAGCACGGCCAGGGCGAAGATGAAGTAGGCCTCGTTGCCCACGCGCTTTTCCTGGTAGGACATGTTGGTCCAGGAGTAGCCCATGGAGGCGGGCAGGCGCTGGTTGGCCATGTTTTCCATGAGCTTCAAGGCGTCGCCGGAGCTGAAACCCGGCGCGGCGGAGCCCAGGAGCGAGGCCCCGGTGTAGAGGTTGTAGCGGGTGAGCAGGGCTGGTCCCACGGTGTCGCGCACATTGGTCACCGAGCCCATGGGCACCATCTTGCCGTCCTTGTTGCGCACTTCCAGGGACAAAATGTCCGAGGCCTTGAGGCGAAAGGGCGTGTCGGCCTGCACGCGCACCTGGTAGGTGCGTCCGAACAGGTTGAAGTCGTTGACGTAGGCCGAGCCCAGGTAGGTGGAGAGGGTGGAAAAGAGGCTGTTGATGTCCACGTTGTAGGTCTGGGCCTGGGTGCGGTCCACGTCGGCCCAGATCTGGGGCGTGGAAGCCGAGAAGGTGGTGGAGAGGCCTTCCAGGCCTGTCTGGGTCCGTCCGGCGAGAATCATATCCCACAGGGCCGCTTCCAGGGCTTCGGCGCCCAGGTTGCCCTTGTCCTGCACCACCATTTCGAAGCCGCCGGCGTTGCCCAGGCCCTGGATGGCCGGGGGCACGAACACGAAGGTCATGGCTTCCTGGAACTGGTTCAGGGCCTTTTGCAGGTAGCCGGTGATGGCGGCCTGGGATTCGTTCTTTCCGCGCTTGCTCCAGTCCGTGTAGGTGACGAAGGTGGTGACCACGTTGGACTGGTTGGCGCCGTCGAGCACGGAAAATCCGCCGAAGCTGATCCAGTCGGCCACGCCCGGGGCGCTCTTCATGACCTCGTTGATGTTCTTGGCCATGACCATGGCCCTGGCCTGGGAGGCTCCGGGCGGCAACTGGGTGACCACCACGCAGTAGCCCTGGTCCTCTTCGGGCAGAAAGCCCGTGGGCAGGGAGGAAAACATCCAGAAGGTGAAGGCGATGAGGCCCATGTAGACCAGCATGGCCGTTTTGAAATGACGGATGACAAAGGCCACGGCCCGTTCGTATCCGGCGGCGAAGCGTTCGTAGACCTTGTCGAATCCCCGGAAGAAGGCGTTCTTTTCGCCCTTGGGGGCGCGCAGCCACAGGGCGCACTGGGTGGGCTTGAGGGTGGCGGCGTTGATGGCGCTGATGAGCGCGGTGGAGGCGATGACCAGGGCGAACTGGCGGTAGAGCTGTCCGGTGATGCCGGGCAGGAAGGCCGTGGGCAAGAACACGGCCATGAGCACCAGGGTGATGCCCACGATGGGGCCGAAGAGTTCGGCCATGGCTCCTATGGCCGCGTTTTTCGGGGTCATGCCGTTTTCGATGTTGTGCATGGCCCCTTCCACCACGATGATGGCGTCGTCCACCACGATGCCGATGGACAAGATGATGCCGAACAGCGTCACCAGGTTGACCGAGAACCCGAGCGCCGCCATGGCTACGAACGATCCCAGGATGGTCACCGGGACCGTTGTGGCCGGCACCAGCATGGCCCGGAAGTTCTGCAGAAACACCACGATGACAATGAGCACCAGGATCGCGGCTTCGAAAAGGGTCTGGTAGACGTCTTCCACGGCCTTCTCCACGAACAGGGTGGTGTCGAAGGGGATGGAATATTCGAGGCCCTTGGGGAAGTCCTTGGCCAGTTCGGCCATGCGGGCCCGCACTTCCTTGGCCACGTCGAGGGCGTTGGCCCCGGGCAGCAGGTAGATGGGGATGCACGCCGCCGGAGCGCCGTTGCTCAGGCCGAAGAGGGTGTAGGTCTTGGCCCCCAGTTCGATGCGCGCCACGTCGCGCAGGCGCACCACCTTGCCGGTCTGGTTGAAGGTGGTCCTGATGATGATGTTGCCGAACTGTTCGGTGGTGACCAGACGGCCCTGGGTCTGCACGAGAAGCTGGAAGGCCTGGTCCGGCGGGGTGGGGGGCTGGCCGATCTGGCCCGAGGCCACCTGGGCGTTCTGTTCGCTGATGGCGTTGATCACGTCCTGGGTGGAGAGCCCCATGGACTTGAGCTTGTTGGGATCGAGCCAGATGCGCATGCCGTAGTCGTCCGCGCCCACGATGGAGAGGTCGCCCACGCCGTTTAAGCGCGAGAGCTCGTCCTTGAGGCGCAACGTGGCGTAGTTGCTGAGATAGAGGTCGTCGAAAGTGCCGTCGGGCGATTGCAGGGTGACGACCAGGAGAATGGCCGTGGACTTCTTTTTCACGGTCACGCCCTGGCGCTGCACCTGGTCGGGCAGGCTGGGCATGGCGATGTTGACCCGGTTCTGGACGAGCATGGTGGCGATGTCGAGATCGGTGCCCACCTCGAAGGTGACGGTCAGGTTGTAGCTGCCGTCGCTGCCCGACTTCGAGGACATGTAGAGCATCTTTTCAACGCCGTTGACCTGCTGCTCGATGGGCGCGGCCACGGTTTCCACCAGCACCTCGGGTCCGGCGCCGGGGTAGGAGGTGGAAACCTGCACCGTGGGAGGGGTGATGTCCGGGTACTGGGCCACGGGCAGATTGAAAAGCGCCACTGCGCCCAGAAGCATCATGACGATGGCCAACACGTTGGCCAGAACCGGGCGTTCTATGAAGAATTTTGAGAACATGCCGTGTCGTCCGTCAGGATTTCGCGGCGGCGGCCGGGGTTTCTTCCGGGGCCACCTGGGAACCGGGGCGGGCCCGCTGGATGCCGTTGACCACCACGCGTTCGTCGCCGGTGAGGCCTTTGTCCACGATGCGCATGCCCCCGTCCACCGTGGATCCCACGATGACCGAGCGCTTTTCCACCGTATTCTTGTCGTTGACCACGAGCACGTAGTGCCCCTGCTGGTCGACTCCCACCGCCGTCTCGGGCACGAGAACGGCCGTGCGTTCGGGCAACGGCGCGCGAAGCCTCACGAAAAGGCCCGGGACCAGGACGAACTTCGGATTGGGAAAGATGCCCCGCAAGAGCATGGTGCCCGTGTTGGGGTCCACGCCGAGGTCCGAGTAGTCGAGCTTGCCCTTGTGGGGGAAGTCGTTCTGGTCGCTCACGCCCAGTTCCAGGGGCACGTCGCGGCGGGCCGGAGCCATGCCCCTTTCTTCATGAGCGCGTATGACGTGCAGCAGGTCGCGCTCGTTGAGCGTGAAATAGGCGTAGAGCGTGTCGTCCTGCATGATGGTGCTGAGCTGGGTCTTTTCGTTGGCCCCGACCAGATTGCCCTTGTCCACCTGGTGGCGGCCCATGCGGCCGTTGAAGGGCGCGGTCACGTGAGTGTAGCCGTAATTGATCTTGGCCTGCTCCAACTGGGCCTGGGCCGATTCGAGCTGAGCCACGTCCGAATCGCGGTTGGCCTGCCATTTGACCACGTCGGTGTCCGGGCCGGCCTTTTCGGCATAGAGCCTTTTGGCGCGGGTCAGTTCGATCTCGGCCTGGTTCAGGGCCGCCTTGGCGCTGTCCACCTGGGACTGGGCCTGGCGCACCTTGGCCTTGTAGGGCTCGGGCTCGATCACAAAGAGCAGGTCGCCCTTTTTGACCAACTGGCCGTCCTGGAACTTGATATCCTGCAGGTAGCCTTCCACGCGGGCCTGCAGGTTCACGCTCTGCACCGCCTGGGTGTTGCCCGTGAACTCCACGTATTCGGTGACGTTCTTCACCGTGGGTTTGGCCACGGTCACCTTGGCCGCCGGCGGCGGGACAAAGGCGTTGCGGTTGTCGCAGGCGCTTGGGCCAAGCAGGGCGAGGAGCGCGACCAAGGCGAGAAGTTTCGTCAAGTGTGGGTGCATGTCGTGATCCTGTTCATCAGAAGTCGGGCAGATAGCGGCCCGGGCCGGCCTTGGCCGGGTCTTCCTGCTTTTGCGTGGGCTCGCCAAGCAGCCTGCCCCAGTGGGTGCGCTTGGCCATTTCCTGCTTCACATAGGCGGGCAGCAATTCGGTCTGGCGTCTGAGCTCCCAGCCGCCGCCGAGCGACCGGTACAGGCCCACCATGCCCAGGACGATGCTTCCCTGGGCCTGGGCCAGCGTGTCCTGCTGGGTCAGTTGGTCGCGCTGGGCCACGATGACCGTGGTGTAGTCGGTCTTGCCTTCGCGGTATTGCAGAAAGGCCAACTCGGCCGAACGCGTGGCCGCCCGCACGGCCAGGGCCAGGCTTTCGGCCTGTTTTCTGGCGCCCTGGTAGTCGCTCAAGCTGTCTTCGGTTTCCTTGAGGGCGGTGAGCACGGTGTTGCGGTAGGTGAGAAGGGCCTGTTGGAACCGGGCGTCCTGGACGCGCACGGAATCGACGATGCGTCCGTAGTTGAACAGGTTCCAGGTCACGCCTGGCGCGAAGCTCGCGGTGAAGCTCTGGTTGGTGAGCAGGTCCGCCAGCTTGAAGGCCCCCATGGTGGAGGCCAGCCAGCCCACGTTGCCCGTGAGGCTGAGCGAAGGAAACAGGTCGGCCTTGGCCACGCCGATGTTGGCGCATTGGGCCGCGGCGGAGAATTCGGCCTTGCGGATGTCGGGGCGCCTGCGCAAAAGGTCGGCCGGGATGCCCACTCCGATGCCCTCGGGGCAGGTGGGGATGGCGCTTTTTTCCTTGCCGAGCAGGTCGTCGAGTCCCTGCGGAGGCATGCCCATGAGCAGGCACAGCGCGTGTTTGGCTTTCTGCACGGAAGCGGCCAATTGGGGAATGGTGGCTTCGGTGGATTGCAACAGGGACTGGGCCTGCTGCACGTCGCGCTCGCTGGTGGCTCCCAGCTTGAAACGGATATCGGCGATGTCCAGGCCTTCGCGTTCGAGCTTGGCGTTCAACCGGGTGATGCGCAGGCGTTCTTCGGCCACACGCAAGTTCACGTAGGCGCTGGCCACGTCCGACACCAGGGTGACCATGGCGTTGTCGTAGTCGGCCACGGAGGCGGCCAAGCTCGCCTGGGCGGACTCGGCGCCGCGGCGGTATTTGCCCCAGAAGTCCAGCTCCCAGGCGGCCTTGAACCCGAGGGAGTTCTGCCAGTAGGTCCACTGGGCGCTGGCCCGCTCGCCGGGCTGGGGCGAGGTGGGGGCGTTCATGCTGGTTTGGTTGTAGGTGTAGCCGCCCGTGCCCTGCTGGGTCTGGGGATAGAGTTGCCCCACGGCCACGCCCAGTTGCGCTCTGGCTTCCAGGATGCGCACGGCCGCCACCTGCAAGGGAATGTTGTCCCGACTGGCCTTTTCCACGAGCCGGTCCAGGGCGGGGTCGCCCAGCACCTTCCACCATTGGGCCGGAACGGGTTGTTCGGGCCGCGACTGGGCTTGCAGGGCTTCCAGCCAGGCCGGGGGCGTCTGGACGTCGGGGCGTTTGAAGTCCGGCCCGACCTTCATACAGCCGCAAAGCGCGGCCACGACCGTGAGCAGGACGAAAAGGGCGAAGCGTCTGGGCATGATCGGCGAGGGGCTCCTGGTTTAGAACAGACGCCATTTCCTTAGCATTGGAACAGGGAGGAAAGGCAAGGGGGGAACGAAGGCTTTTTCGATTTTTTTCCGTTTCGTTCCGAAATCGTCGCGCCCATGGCGTTGCCCCGGAAGCGATGCAACGGACCCTGGGCGCGACAAACCGAGGCGTCCGCGCGGCCGGAAAGTCGTTTTCGGCCGGCATGGCGTGTCGTTGCGCCGCGCCGACGGGCGAAAAAGTCGTCAAAAAGCCCGGAACGTATTTTCGTCCCGGAGAAACGCCGGCTTACAGGCGACCCAAGAGCCGCAGCAAACCGTCCAGGGTGGTGTAGGGATGGGGGGGGCAGCCGGGGATGTAGAGGTCCACGGGCAGCAGGGAGTCCACGCCGTCCAGGCTTTCCGGCAGGCCGGCGAAGGGGCCGCCGGAGCAGGCGCAGGTGCCTGAGGCGATGACCAGCCTGGGCTCGGGGGTGGCTTCCAGGCACTTGAGCACGGCGGTGCGCATGTTGGCGGTGACCGGTCCGGTGATCATGAGCCCGTCGGCGTGACGGGGTGAAGCCACGAAGTCGATGCCGAAGCGGCCCAGGTCGAAGACGATGGTGGTGAGCACGTTGAGGTCGGCTTCGCAGGCGTTGCATCCCCCGGCGCTGACCTGACGCAGCTTGAGCGAGCGGCCGAAGAGGGAGCGGGCGCGTTTGTCCAGGGCTTCGGCCAGACGGAAGGCGCCGTCGCGCACGATGAGTTCTTCGCGTTTGCGCGCGGCCAGGCGATGGTCCGACGTGAAGGACATGGCCCCGGTGGGACAGGCCTTCACGCAGTCCGGGCAGAAAAGACAACGACTCAGGTCGAAGACGGGGCGTCCCTGTTCGAAGAACACGGCCCCGGTGGGGCAGGCCTCGGCGCAGGCCCGGCAGTCTTGCGGACAACGGGAGGCGTCCAGAGCCGGACGGCCCCGAAAGCGGTCAGGCAGTACGGGAGCGGTACGCGGGTAACCCACGGTGCGTTTTTTCTGGCGGAGGCGTTCGACGACGGCGCGGATCATCTGCTCGTCCTAGAGGTCATGCCCACAGTAGGACAGGTTGAAGCTCTTGTTGCACAAGGGAAAGTCCGAAATCTGCTGGCCGCGCAGGGCCAGGGCCAGGCCCGACCAGTTGTGGAACGACGGGTCCACGATCTTGTAGCGGACCAGCCGTCCGTCCGGGCCGGTGATGGCCGTATGGCAGATCTCGCCCCGCCAGCCTTCCACCAGGCTCACGGCCAGGCTGTCCGGGGCCAGGGGGCCCAACGGCGTCGTCACCGGGCCTTCGGGCAGGCCTTCCGTAAGAGCCCGCACCAGGCGCACGGACTCCCGCATCTCCAGCCAACGCACAGCGGCCCGGGCCTGCACATCGCCCCCCTCGTCGACCATGGCGCGCGGGTCCAGGCCACGCAGGGCCCAGCAGGGCCAGTCCGCCCGTACGTCGCGGGCCAGTCCGCAGGCGCGGGCCGGCGGCCCGACAAGCCCCAGGTCGCGCGCTTGCAGGGCCGTGAGCTGGCCGGTGTGCTCGAAACGGGCACGAACCGAGGTGCAATCGAAAAGCAGCGAGGCGGAGCCGGAAGTGTCCTTGAAAATGGCTTCCAGTCGGGAACGCAGGGTGGCCAGGCGTTCGGAGTCGGCATCGAATCCAACGCCCCCGGGAACCACCATGCCCCGGCCGAAGCGGTTGCCGCACAACAAAGCGGAAAGATTCAAATAGTCGCCGCGCAGCCGGCCGTTGAAGCTCATTACCGGCAAGTAGCCCACATCGCCGGCCATGGCGCCCAGATCGCCGGTGTGGTTGGCCAGGCGCTCAAGTTCCAGGGCGGCGGCGCGCAAAAACGCCGCCCGGGGGGGGGCGGTCACGCCGGCCAGGGCTTCGGCCACCTGGGCGTAGGCCGTGGTGTGCCCCACGGTGGTGTCGCCGGCCAGGGTCTCGAAAAGGTGGACGGTGAGCGTGTCCGGTCCGCCCGCCAGGCGCTCCTCCACGCCCCGGTGCTGGTAGCCCAGGGCGATCTCCAGATGGAAGACGTCCTCGCCGTGACACTGGAAGCGGAAGTGCCCCGGTTCGATGACTCCGGCGTGAATGGGGCCCACGGAAACTTCGTGGACATCCTCGCCGGCCACGGTGAAGAATTGGCCCACGCAGGGGGCCGGCCGTTCCTCCGCGCCGAAGGGGGCGTTGGAGCGCACGGGCTTGAACCAGGGATGGCCGTCGATGGGCAATCCGGACTGCTCGTGGATTTCCCGTTCGAACAGGTGGGCCTGGGGGCACTCGGGAGTGATGGAAGCGAAACGCTCGCCCGGTTCGCAGGACAAGGCGGTGAGTTCGGCCGCGCAGTCGTTGGCCACGATGGCGATGAGGCGAAGCGACGGCCCTCGGCCCCAGGCGAAGAACGAGGACAGGCGGGAGCCCTGGCGCACGGCCGTGACGAGGGTCTCGCGAAATTCCGAGGCGGAAAGGACAGGCAGGCGGCCCAGGCTCACCGCTTCGCCGGGAGTCATGTGCAGCATCAGTTGCCCCCCAGACAGGCGGCCGCGCCGCGCATGAGCGTCCATACGGGGCCAGGCACCCACACGCCGAGCAAGGTGACCAGTCCGGCCAGGGCCACGGCCGGCGCCAGGCTGTAGGTGTTTTCCACTTTCACCGTGGTCGGAGCGCTGGGCGGGGGATAGCCCTGGGCCATGCGCAGGACCGGGGTGGCCATGCCCACGAAGATGACGAACAAAAGGATCAGAAAGGTGGCGGCCAACACGTACCGCTCGGCGTCCATGGCGGCCTTGAGGATGCCCAGTTCCGAGACGAAGAGGGAAAACGGCGGCGAGCCGCAGATGGCCAGGAAACCCAACAGCCACAAGACGCCCGTGACCGGCATGAGCCGGATCACGCCGCGCACGTCGTGGGCGGATTTGGAGTGATAGCCGGCCAGGATGTTGCCGGCCATGAGAAAGAGCATGGCTTTGGTCAGGGAGTGGCCGGTCATGTGCAGGAGCATGGCCGGATGGGCGGGTTGTCCCAGTCCCAGGGCCAGGGACAGAATGCCCATGTGCTCCACGCTGGAATAGGCCAGCAGGCGTTTGAAGTCGCCTTGGCCCAGGATGAATACGGCGGCGAAAAGCAGCGATACCACGCCCAGCCCGGCCAAGGCCGGCTGGCACAGGCCGGAGAGTCCGGCCGCGCCCATGATCTGGTAGACGCGCAGGATGCCCAGGAACGCGCAGTTGAGCTGGGCTCCGGAGAGAAGGGCCGAGACCAGCGAGGGGGCTTCGCTATGGGCGTCGGGCAGCCAGGAGTGCATGGGGGCCAGGCCCATCTTGGTGCCGTATCCGGCCAGGGCGAAGAAGAATCCCAGGCGCAGCCAGGTGGGGTCGAGCCCCGTGGCGTTGGCCAGGAAGGTCGTCAGGGCCAGCGACCCCTGGATTCCACTGGGCAGGGAGGCGGAAAGGAAAATGTTGCCCAAAAGGGCCAGGGCGATGCCCACCGAACAGATCATGAGATACTTCCAGGTGGCCTCCAGGGAGCGCTGGTGGCGGTGGAAGTAGATGAGCGGCGCGGCGGTCAGGGCGTTGGCCTCCACCGCGGCCCAGAGCAGGCCCAGGTTGCTGGTGATGGTGACCAGGGTCATGCAGCCCAGAAAAGCCAGCAGGCAGGCGCTGAACACCCGTTCCGGGGCGTTGACGAAGAACGCCTTGGAGGCGAAGTCGCGTCGTTCGCCCTGGGGTTCGCTGCGCAGGTAGCCCACGGCGTAGAACGAAACCACGGTGAACAGGACGCTCGACAGGCAGAGAAAGAGCACGCCCAGGTCGTCCAGGGCGATGACGTCGGGAAAGGCCGACACGGGGCGCGTGGCCGCCGCCAGCAGACAAAGGCCCAGGTGGCAGGCCGGGGCCAGGGCCAGGAGCGCCCGCCGCGGGGTGTCCCAGGGCATGAGGATGGCCGCGACGGCGGCCAGAAAGGGCAGGGCGACCAAGGAGGCTAAAAGCATGGCTAGTCCCTGATGGAGCAGAAACGCTCGGTGTCTATGGAGTCGAACTGCCGGTTGATGTGGTGGATGGCGATGCCCATGACGAAGATGGCCACCAGCACGTCGAGCAGGATGCACAGCTCCACGGCCAGGGACCCGGCCGGGTTCAGGGCGCAACTCAGGACGAAGATGCCGTTTTCGGCGATGAGGTAGCCGATGACCTGGGAAATGGCCTTCTTGCGGCTGACGATGACGAGCAGCCCGGTCCAGACGAGAAAGAAACCGGCGGCCACGGGTTGCCGGGCTTCGACGGGCAGGCCGAATCCGGTCTGGGTCGAGAGCCACAGGGCGCCCATGAGGCCGGCCACGCCCAGCAGCACGACCACGGGATAGCCCAGGTAGGGTTCGACCTCCAGGCGGACCTTCACGCGGCGCAGGGTGCGTCCGATGAGCACGGGGAAGGCCAAAGCCTTGACCAGAAGCGATACGGCGCACACGGCCAGAACGTGGATGTCGAGGTGGACCTGGGGCGACAGGGGCAGCAGGCTCACCATCACGCCCTGGAAGGCGGCGATGCGAAGGCAGGCGTCCAGGCGGCTGGAGGCCAGAAGCGCCAAGCCGGACAGGGCGGCCGCTATGGCGAGAAGACTCATGAAATCGGCCGGGTTCACGGATCAGCTCCCGATGACGGTCAAGGCCAGGGCGCAGGAAGCCGCCGCCGTGGCCAGAAGCGAAGGTACGCGCAACAGGCGCAGTCTGGCCATGGACGACTCCACCACGCCGACGGCCACGGCAAAGCCGAACATGGCGGCCAGGGCCGTGAGCGGACCGTGGATGGGGATGAGAAGCGCCATGGTGAGCGCCCCCAGTATCCAGAGTTTGAGGGCGGCGCCGTATTCGATGAGCGCCAGCTCCGGCCCGGAGTGGTCGAGCACCATGACCTCGTGGATCATGGTGAGCTCCAGGTGGGTGTTGGGATCGTCGAAGGGAATGCGGCTGCACTCCGACAAGGCCAGGATGCCCAGGCACACCCCGACCAGACCCAGGGCCGGGGCCTGTGCATACCAGGGCGAGGCGGCGGCGTCGGCCAGCATGCTGGTCAGGGACAGGCTGTGGGCGTGGCGGGCCAGGGCCAGAAGCCCGAGAAACAGGGCCGGTTCGGCCAGGCTCGAGAACACGGCTTCGCGACTGGCGCCCATGCCTTCGAAGCTCGATCCCGTGTCCAGGGCGGCGGCCATGGTGGCGAATCGTCCCATGGCCAGAAAGTAGACGAAAACGAACATGTCGCCTTCGAAGGACCACGCGGCTTCCAGCGATCCGAGCGGAGCCATGGCCGTGGCCGCCAGGGTCGCGGCCAATCCCAGGACGGGGCCGGCCCGAAACACCCAGGTGGTGGTGCGGCTATACACCGCGCCTTTGCCCAGGAGCTTGAAAATGTCGTAGTAGAGTTGGAGCAGGGGCTTGCCGGTGCGACCGCCGAAGAGGGCCTTGACCCGGTTCACCACGCCGACCATAAGAGGCGACAGGACCAGGGCGGCCGCCAGGGGGAAAAAGTGCCAGGCGTTCATTGGGCGAGAAAATTGTAGGCCAGAAGGGCCATGAGGGTGACCATGATGGAGAGGATATAGAGGTTGAGGTTGCCGTGCTGAAGCCATTTGAGGTGTCCCGCCACCCAATCCACCATGGAAAAGAAGGGGCCGAAGCCGCGTTCCTTGACCAGGTCCGGCGCGAGTTCGGCATAGGACGCCTTGGCCGGAAAATATCCCACGGGGGGATCGAGCCGACTGGAGGAGCCGGAAAAACCGCCCAGCAAATGGGTCATCGGATCGCTGAAAGACGACGCCGTGTACTGCATGCGCGCGGTGGGAGCCGAGTAGCCGCAGTCCCAGGTTCCGGTGGAGCCTACCGGACGCGCGCGCAGAAGGCCGAAACGGAACACGACCAGGAGGCCGGCCAGGACCAGCAAGGCGACGTTGGCCATGCTCAGGGCCCAAAGGGCGCTCATGGCCGATCCCAGGGCGGCCAGAACCTGGGCCGCTGCCGACCCGGAAGCGGCGGCCGCCATGGCCGGGGCGGCCAGGGACAGCATCCAGGGGCCCGACAGGCCGAAAGCCGCCACGCCCAAGCCCAAGAGGACCATGGGGATGGTTTCTCCCCGGTGCGGGTCGTGGGCGTGGGAGGTGGCCTCGCTGCGGGGTTCGCCCAGGAAGGTCGCGCCCAACGCCTTGACGAACACGATGGCCGCGATGCCGCCCACCAGGGCCAAGCCGGCCAGCGCGGTCCACGCGGTGAGGGCGCCCGGGCCGGAGAGGGCCAACCCCAGGCGTCCGGCCGCCAGGTAGAGCAAAAGCTCGCCCACGAAGCCGGCCAGGGGTGGCAGACCGCAGATGGCCGCCGCGCCCAGGGCGAAGATGCGTCCCGTCACGGGCATGACCTTCATGAGTCCGCCCAGGCGGTTCATCATGACCGTGCCCGCTCCGTGCAGCACCGCGCCGGCGCTCAGGAAGAGCGAACCCTTCATGAGGGCGTGGGCCAACACATGCAGGAGCGCGCCGCCGAGCGCCAGGGCGGCCAAATCGAGGTGGCCCGTGGAACGTCCCAGCAGATAGAGTCCCAGGCCCATGGTGATGAGCCCCACGTTTTCCACGCTGGAATAGGCCAGCAGGCGTTTGAGGTGGTGCTTGCCCATGGCCTGCACGATGCCGAGCAGGGCGGTGAGCAGGCCCAGCGTCACCAGCAGATAGGCCTGCCAGGGCTCGGGCTGGGCGAGAAACGTCATGGAGCGCATGAGGCCGTAGATGCCGGCTTTGATGATGGAGCCGGAAAGATAGGCCGAAACGTGGCTAGGCGCGGCCGGATGGGCCTCGGGCAGCCAGACGTGCAGGGGGGCGATGCCGGCCTTGACTCCGAAGCCGGCCAGGGCCAGCAGGAAGGCCGCCACAGCCGTCGTGCCCTTGAGCGAGCCGACCATGGACGTGAAAGCGAAGCTCCCGCCGACCTGCGCCGAGGTCAGCAGCATGAAGCCGAGCAGAAAAGCCAGGCCCGCGTGGGCTGCCACCAGGTAGGTCCAGGCGGCGGAGCGTACTTCGGAATCGATGTCGTTGAAGCTGATGAGGAAAAACGGAGCGACGCTCATGATTTCCCAGGCGGCGAGAAAGAGCACCCCGTCCGAGGCGGCGTACACCAGAGCCTGGCCCGCCACCATCAGGGAGTAGAAGAACCAGTGCGCGCCCAGGTTTTTCTTGCCTTCGAAAAAGGACAGGGAGGACCGGCCGTACACGGCGCACAGTCCGCCCAGGAGAAAGGTCGGCACGAGGAAAAAGTTGGTCAGTCCGTCAAAGCAGAGCCCGAAGCGTCCCAAGGGCAGGTGCCAGGCCATGGTCAGCGACCACACGCCGCCGCCGATGAGCTGTTCGCAGGCGAAAATGAGACCCATGGCGCAGCCGGCGGCGACGCCGAGAGGGCCGACGATGTTGGCTGTGGGGGAACGGCCCGCCAGGAGGGCGAGGAGGCCGGATGCGAGAATGACGCCGAGCGCCGCGAAGTACAGACTCAAAACGTGCTTCCTTATAGAATTGGAAAACCGGTGCTCTTTAGGACTGTAGCGGTGTTGCGTCAAGGGGCAAGGTGCGGACTTTGAAAAATAGCGGAGTTCGTTTAGGGAAAAGTTTCCGGGATGCAGGATGTTCGCGGTTTAAAAAGAAATATAATCTTTTAGGAATGGCATGCATTGTCTTCTCGGGCCGCGGTTCCCCAAGTCTCGCCAGGCCCCGCAACGTCCCGAGGTGATTGGTCCGCATTGCGTGGCGAGGAACGTTTCAAGCCCCGAGGACCAGGGGGGGCTTGGCGCGACAGAGGTGTCAAGAATTTGAAATCGTTGGCGCGCATACGCCGTGTCGCTTTGTGTGGCGCACGCAAGGGGGCGATTCCCCGGGGTTGGTCCGTCTCTTGCTTTCAGGGATCATGTCCGGAACGCTTCGCGCTTCGGACGGCCGACCGCCTCGGTCGTTGTGCGAAATTTCCGGCGATGTTTCGAGCGGATCGCCGGCGGACCGGAAATATGTTTTCAGGGGAAGCCCCGCCGCCAAGGGGGGAACGCTTCGCGGTTGCCGTCATGCCCATGGCGCACCTCGACGGCCCAGTGCCAAAACGACAACAGGGAGATCGACCGTGAACAGCCTCCGCCTGGCCGCGCTTTTCGCCTTATCCGGGCTTTTGGCCGCTTCCCCCGCGCTTTGCGCCGACCACGTCAAGACCTTGTACCGTCCAATCGTCATGGCGCAGGCCTCCACCAAGTCGGCCCCCAAGAGCGCGCGTCGGGACCCCATGCCGTTGGGCGACTTCGAAACCGCCGGATCGCTTCGGGCGTCGAGCTTGTTGCCCAAGTCCCTGCTGCGGGGCCGGGATTTCCGTGTGGAAGAAACCGTGACCACGGACGGGTACGTGAACATCTACATCCTGCGTTCGCGGTATGGCGACTACCGGGTCTATTCCACTCCGCTGCTGGTCAGCCGAATCGACGAAATCGCGGCCATGGGCCGGATGGAAAAGGTCAGCGGGGCCAAGGAGTTCGGCAAGGGCGTCTGGGACGGGGGGGCCAACGTGATCAAGGGCGCGGCCAACCTCATCACCGATCCCATCAACACCCTGGGAAGCACGTTCTCCGGGGTGGGCAAGCTGTTCGAACGGGCCGAGGAGTCCATAGCCGGCAGCAAGGCCAGCAAGTACGAAGACGGCGCGGCCTACGGAGCCATTGGATTTTCTTCGGTCAAGCGCGATTACGCCAAGACGTTCGGGGTCGATCCCTATTCCACCAACGCGCCCATGCAGGCGCGCTTGAACAAGGTCGCCAGCGCGGGATACGCCGGGGGGCTGACCTCCATGGGGCTCAAGATGCTCATTCCCGGCGGGGTGGGCATCGCCGTTTCCAGCGTGGGCGGGGTCAACTGGCTGGGCGAGGTGGATCTGGCCCTGCCCCCCACCGAACTGCGCCGCAACAATCGCGAAATCCTGCTCAAGATGGGCATTGCCCCCAATCTGGTCGAACACTTCATCGACAACGACGAATTCACGCCCACCCAGCAGTCGCTTCTGGTCAAGGCTCTGTCCAAGATGGATCAGACCGCCGGACGGGATCTGTTCATCCGCCTGGCCGCCCGGTCGGGCGACCAGGAGCAGACCCTGTTTCGTCAGCGCATGGCCCAGCTGTACAGCGCCTACGACCGCAAGGTGGAACATGTGGAGCAGTTTCTTCAACTGGGCAAGCTGGTGGGGGCCAAGACCCGTTCGGGCAAGGTGGTGCTGTGTTTCCCCCTGGACCGCCTGGTCTGGACCAAGTCCCTGGCGGAACGCACGCAGGGCATGGGAAAGGCCGTGGCCGAGGCGAACCCGACCGGTGTGGAGCTGTGGATCTGCGGCCCGGCCAGTCCGCTGGCCCGCAAGAAGATCGCGGCCCTTGGCTGGACCCTCAAGGAGCACTGCAACCGACAGCTCCTCGGCGAGACGTATTAGCAGCCTGTTGAAAGATCCTTGCTGGCTGCGTCGCTACGAAAAACTCAAACCCTCAACGGATGCCAACTCCGCTTCGGGCTTGATTTTTTTCGCGCCTTGCCAGCACGTTTTTTGAACAGGCTGCACGAATCGACTTTTGGGAGGGCTGGTAGCCGGCCGTTGTTTTTCCTCTATACCGAGAGCAAGATGAACACGCTCAGCACGAGGCCGATGCCGGAAAGCTTCAGGCCTCTGCGAAACGCCGTCTGACGCGTGTTGAACATGAAGAGCGACGACACGGCAAGGAAGGTCAACAGGGTCCCGTACGCGACGCTGTATATGTGCGCCGTTTTGGAACTGCTGAGCATGTGAAGACGAATCAGGGGGGCTATTGCGGCGTTGAATTGCATTACGGTGTAGGTTACGTTTCCGGTCCGTTTGTCGTACGCTCCATCCTTGATGTTTTGTCCGTCCTGAAACAGGATCGTATCCCCGTCCGATTTTGTCGCTTTGAACCGTCTCATATGGAGAGCCTGTGCAAGCTCTTCTGGGGTCATGTCCTGCGCCAGGGTCGTCGAGACACTTTTTGACGTCTTCATGAAATCCGTTTCGCGGTAGACCAAAATGATGCCGCTCACGGCGTATAGGAGCGTTATTCCTATAAGAAGAAATCCAATGTCGCGGTGCAGGCAGCGTATTTGCCGGGAAATGGTCTTGCTGGTCATGATGTATTTCCTCAAGTGTTTTATGTCTATGAGTCGCTGCTATCACGCGTCAGGTTACGGACGATTTTCGTTTGGCGGGATTTAGCCATCTGTTGAAAAATTCTTGCTGGCTGCGTTGCTGCGAAAAGCTCAACCCCTCAACGGATGCCAACTCCGCTTCGGGCTTGATTTTTCTTGCGCCTTGTCAGCACGTTTTTTGAACAGGCAGCAAGAATCGACTTTTTGGGCGGGCTGTCAGGTGGCGAGAGGATTGTACGGGGAAAAGCGCGAGGCGACTTTGACAACAAAAAACGGGAGGAAAGAACGCGTTCTTTCCTCCCGCCGGATAATCAGGGCAAGTCCGCGGTCAGGCCAAAAGTCCCGCCGCGTTTCGCATGATGTCGGCGATGGCCAACCCTTGGGGGCAGGCTTTTTCGGCCCGGGCGTAGTCGGTCGTTGCCAGGCTCGCGCGCACCTCGTCGGGCAGGCTGGCGAAGAGCTCGCGGGCCAGATCCTTTTCGCCGTAATCGTTGTAGTACATCATGTAGCGCATGACCTCGCGCACGTATTCTCCGCCGGCCTGGGCGCAAATCGCGCCGCATCCGGCGCAGTAGCCTTGGCGGGTGTCCTGGGCCAGGTCGTGCAGGGCCCGGAAATCCGCCTCGGCCAGGGCGGTGCGGTCGCGGGCCGCGGCCACGTTGGCCGCCAGGATGGTCAGGCTCGGCATCTGGGAGCAGATGCTCGCCACCTGAGGGTTCTCCCACACGGCCTTGAGTCGGGCCTGCTTGTCCGTGAAGCCTTTTTCCAGAAACCTTCCGGCCGCGTCGAGCTCGGCCTGGCTGTCGGTCTTGACCGGTCCGCCGCCCTGGGTCTTCATGGCCACCAGTCCGATGCCCGCCTTGTGGCAGGCGTCCATGGCCTTGCGCATTTTTTCTTCGCGCATGAGCCGGAAGTTGTAGGTGATCATCACCACGTCCAGGCCGGGCCGGGAGGCCGCTCCCAACAGGCAGTCCTCCATGTTGGTGTGGGTGCTGAAGCCGAAGAATTTGAACTTTCCGGCTTTTTTCATCTCCGTGGCCCATCGCATGGTTTTTTCGTCCATGTCGGCGATGGAGGTGATGCTGTGGATGAAAAACAGGTCCACATACGAGGTCTTGAGCCGCTCCAGGGATTTGTCCAGTCGCGCGGTGAGGTCTTCGCCCTTGGGGATGAGCTTGGTCACCAGAAAGACCTCTTTGCGGGCTTCGGGATTGCGCGAGAAAAACCGTCCGTAGCCTTCCTCGGACTGGCCGTTGCCGTAGGCCTCGGCGGTGTCCCAGTAGGTGACGCCCCACTTGATGGCCTGTTTGAGCAGCAACTGGTTGTTGAGGGTGTCGGTCATGCCGCCCATGGCCAGGATGGGCACCTCCACTCCGGTTTTCCCCAGCACGCGCCTGGGCATGGCCGGGAGCTGGGCCGGCGTGGTCTCCTGGGCGGCCAGCACGGCCGGGGCGGCCAGGGGCGCGGCGGCCGCGCCCAGGGCGGCGGTCTTCAGGAAGGCTCTGCGTGAAAAGTTGGCGGGACTGTCCTTGGCGCTCATGGCCGACCTCCTGGTGTGTCTCCCGGAACCGCCCTAAAGCAGCATGCGGCCCTGACGGGAGCGCGATTCGTTTTCACTGGTGATGCGGATGGCCCGCAGCCCGGAAACCGGGCATTCGTGTTCGCACATGCCGCAGCCCACGCACCGGGCCGGGTCCACGTACGGCCGTTGCAGGCGGACCACGATTTCCGCTTCGTCGCCTGTTGTCGGCGTCCATTCGGGGGGGGCGGATTGCTCCAGGTGCAAGGATGTCCCGGATGCCGCGACGATACGTCGGGGAACGGCCTTGTCGTCGCCGGCCGGGCGCAGCGCGTAATCGCCGCCGGCCAGGTTGGGCGCGCCGGTAAAGAGGTGCGGCAGGTCGGCCCGGTTCGGGGCGGCCCCGGTCAGGCGCATCCGGCCTCCGCGCACCGGTTCGAAGGACGTGCGGGTGTAGATGGCCTTCGGACTTACGGGGCACAGCTCCTGGCAGACGATACAAGGCCGGTCCATGGCCCAGGGCAGGCAGCGGGTGCGGTCCACCAGGGCCAGGCCCATGCGCACCGGGCCTTGGTCGGTGAAGTCCCCCAGGCCGAATTTTTCGTCCGGGGTCAGGGGCCGTATGGCCGCGGTGGGGCAAACCTGGCCGCAGGCCACGCAATTGGGCTGGCAGCCGCTGCGTCCTATGCGGAAGTTGGCGGTGGGCGTCCAAAGGCCCTGTATGCCCGAGCGCAGGAAGTCCGGCTGGAGAAGGTTGCCGGGACAGATTCGCATGCACTGCCCGCAGCGGATGCACCGGGCCAGGAAGCGCTCTTCATCCAGGCTCCCCGGCGGCCGGATGAGGCCCGGGTCGTGATCCGACGCCGCCACGGCCCCCACCCGCCACAGGGGACCGGCCAAAAGACCCGCCGCGCCCAGCACCACGCCGCGGCGTCCGATGTCGGGCAGGGGGGCTTCGCCGCCGGCCGAGGCCTTGGGGGAAAAGCCGATGCGTCCGGCCGGGCAGCGGTCCAGGCAGTTCATGCACATGAGGCATTCGCCGGTGACGATACGCCCCGAAGGAGTGCACGCCCCTTCGCAGCGCTCCTCGCAGATGCGGCAGTCCCCGCAATTGTCGCGGCTTTTGCCGATGCGCCAGGGGGCAAAACGCGACAAGAGCCCGAAGAGCGCTCCCAGCGGGCAGAGAAAGCGGCAGAAAAAGCGCGGGACCACCAGATTGAGGGCCAGGATGACGGCCAGCACGGCGAAGGTGAGCCATGCCCCGGCGTAAAAGCGCGGTCCGTCGTACAGCACGCCGTATCCGTGATCCGCGAGCGGGGTCAGGGTCAGGTTTACCGAGCGAAAGAGCAGGGGCAGGGGGTCGAAAAGCCCGGATTGCACCGAGCCGGTCAGGGCGCAGCCCAGCAGGAAGATCAGCAGAAAATACTTGAATGCTCGACCGTTGCGCGCCCGGTTGGCCTCCACGAGTTCCCGGCGTCCGGCCTTGCGCAGGGATAGCCATCCCACGAACTGGTTGAGCGCGCCCATGGGACAGGCGAAGCCGCAGAAGAATCGCCCCACGAAGACCGTGAGCACGACACACGCCAGGGCCCAAGCCAGAGGGGCGTAGAGCGTGCCGGTGGAAAAAACCGTGGATAGGACCGTCAGGGGGTCGAGACTGAGAATCCAGTTGACCGGCCAACCCCGCAGCCGCCACCACTGGTCGCCCAGGGTGGTCACCAGGCAGAACCAGAAGAACAGGGCCAGGAAAAACGATTGGCTGATGCGCCTTGCGGTGACGATACGCATGGGGTCCTAGGTTCCGGCGTCCAGAAACACGGGGTTTACGGCCTTGAGGTCGGCGTTGCCGGCTCCCGCCTGTTGGGCCATGAGCACGTAGGGCACGTCCGCCAGGGACCGGCCGAGCAGGGTCAGGCCGAAGGCGTCGGCGGCCACCGGGTCGGTGGAGACGGCCAGGACGTTTTCGGCCTTGAGGTCGGAAAGCGATCCCCCGGTGGGGCCGTTGGTCATCATGACGTTGACCCCGTCGAGCACGGACAGGGTGGGCCGCACCATGAGGGAAAGTTCGGTCACGATGGTGTTGATGTCCTGATGGAAGACGTTGCGTTTGCCTCCCAGAAATCCGTACAGGTTTTTCAGGGTCATGGAGGCGCCGGCCCTGTGGTGGTCCTTGACCGGCGAGACCACGATGAGCTTGGTAACGCCTCGGAACGCCCCGGCCAGCACCGGCCAGTCGCGCAGGAGCTTGCCGTTCGTCAGGCTCAAGGGGGAGAAAAGTCCCGCCGCGGGCGCGAGGACGTTGCCTCCGGCCCGGCGCGTGGCCGGTCCGATGCCGGAAATTTCGAAACAGGCTTCCGGGCTGTTGATGGGATTGTCCGTGACGAACACCCGTTCGGCTCCGGCTTTTTTGCACCGTTCCACAACGGCGCCCACCAGTTCCGGGTTGGAGGTGGCGCCCAAGGAGGCCGGAGTGGCGAAGGCCGCGTTCACTTTGACCAGCACGCGGTCGCCCTTGGCCACGAACCGTTCCAGACCGCCCAGAGCGGCCATGGCCTTGTCGAAGAGTATGGCCCGGTCCGTTCCGCGGGCCACGGCCATGGCCGAAGGGTGTCCGGGAATCGAGAAATCGCCCAGGGTGGTGAGGACGTTGGAGGGCGGCGCGGCATGCGGGCCTTGCGCGTCGTAGAGCCACAGTCCCGCGCTGGCCGAGGCCACGGCCAGGACCGAGGCCGCGCCGACGCGTTTGAGAAAGTCGCGTCGGTCCAGGGCGTCCGGTTGTTGGCGGGCGGGTTTTGTCTCAGGGTCGTCGTTCACGGGGTGCGCTCGCTGAGGATTTTGGCCAGAGCGGCGGTGAGGTGCAGGGCGGCTTGGCGGCTGGTGGCTTCGTGCGCTCCCGCCAGAACGTTCCCGGAGACGATCACCGTCTCGAAGGCCATGTTTTCCAGGGTGAAAAGTTTCGCCGCGGCGGGCAACTGCGGGTCCTTCACGGGAACGTAGCCGTTGGCCGTCAAAAAATCCGCAAAGGCCCGGGCCTGGGCCTGGGCCTGTTCAGGCGTCTCGCGCATGGTCGCGTAGCCGGTGACCTCGGCGCCGGCCAGGGAGTAGTCTGCGGTGAAGACATTGGAAAAGCCTTCCAGACCGAAGGCGTCGGAAACGGTCATGCGCATGCTGGAGTCGGTGCGTCCTTCCCGGGGCAGCAGATCGGCCTCGGCCAGCGGCGCGCTTTGTTTCGTCGCCGGCAGGGCCGCGAGCAGGGAGGCGGCGGCCTTTTCGAGTCTGGCGCGCAGGTCCGGCGCGGCCTTGTCCGCCACCATCTCCACATAGTAGGGACCGCTGGTGAAAAACAGGGCGTTTTGCGTGGCGTAGGCCCCGGAAGACACCCGAGACTCGGCGGCGTCCGCTCGGCGTTGCCCGCTTTCCACGGCAAAGGCGTCCTTTGCGGATTCCATTTCGTAGACGCTGACTTCCACCCGCGCGTCCAGGCCCGGCAGGGAAAAGGGACGCGAATGCATGCCCTTGAAACCCGAGGCCAGGTAGAGTTCGGCCTTGCCGTCGATCTTGTCCGAGAGGGTGTCCCGGTTCCAGGCTTCGGCCGGACCAAGCGGCGTCGCATCGGCAAGCCGGGTCAACATGGTCGCGCCGGCCGAGGTTTCGGGCGCGCTTTGACCGGTCGTCGCGAAAGACGTCGTCCGGGTCAGGGAGGCGGTGACCGCCGGATTGAACGCGGCCTGTTTCCAGAAAAGCCAGGCGGCCACGCAGCACAGAACCGCCAACACGGCCAGGGCCATGCGGCTCTCCCGCGCGTTCACACGTTTTTTCGCCCGCGCCATGTGGCTTCTCCTTGGGGCCGGGGCCGTCCACGCGTCCGATTCGTCCCGCGAACGCTTACTTGGGCAGGCGCTTTTCCCGCTTCAAGTCGTAAAGCGGCTCCATCTTGAGTTCGGTTCCCGTCAGCTTTTCGGGCTCGACCGGCATCACCTCGCCGTCTCGAACCAGGAAACGCAATTCGCCCCGTACGGCCACGCCGTCCCGCAGGGCCTTTTCGAGCTTGGCCGTTACCGCCGCGTATTCGGACTCGGCCTTGCGCTTGTGGAACGCTCGTCGCCACTCGAGCCATTGTTGCGGCGTGAAGCCGCTTTGGTCGAGAAAGACATAATAAAGCGTTTTGTCGGGACAGTCTTCTTCAAGGTACAGGGTGTATTCCACGGGATGGGCCGGATCGGCCTTGTCCGCCCGGAGCTTGGCGTCTTTTTCGATGAGCCAGGTGGTGGGACACTCCCGGCCGGAGGCGAAGGTCGCCACTGGGCCGTACACAAAGTCCGGAGACATTTCAGAGGCGATGAAGCCGCCCTGAAGAAAACTCTCCGGCGGGGTGAACCGGACGAGATCGTTCTCCTCCCGCAGGGCCTGGGCTCTTTCGCTGGCGGCAAGTGCCTGGCTGGAACCCGTCGCAAGGCTCAAGACGACAAGCAGAGCAACAAAGCGACCCATGGAGTGTTTCCTCTGTATTTACAATCGATGATCTGGTTTTTAAATCCAGCATGAAACGGGGTCAAGGCGGTTTTTTGCCCTCCGCGCAAGTCCGGCGCCTTGCATGCGGAAGAGGTTGGGGATAGGATTTGTCGCAGTCGGGCAAGGCTTTGGTGTTTGTCGACATTCTGGCCTCCTGCCGCCTCGGGCGAGAACCGGCGCCCCGCCCGATCTTTCTCGCCCTCTTGTCCCCCCTTTCCTTCGAGGAGCGGTCATGCACTACCTTGATCTCGGAAGTACGGGTCTTCGCGTATCGGAAGTTGGATTCGGAGGCATTCCCCTCATTCGCCTGGATCGCCAGCAGGCCGTGCGCGTGGTTCATCACGCCCTGGACCGCGGCGTCACCCTGTTCGACACCGCCAACATGTACCTGGACAGTGAGGAAAAACTCGGAGAAGCCCTGGCGGGCGGGGTCCGGCACCAGGTGGTGCTTGCCACCAAGACGGCCCAGCGCACGGCCGGGCCGGCGCTGGAGCACCTGGAACAGAGCCTCAAGGCCCTGCGTACCGACTACGTGGACATCTACCAGTGCCACCAGCTCTCGCGCGAGGCCGAGCTGGAAGCCCTTCTGGCCCCCGGCGGGGCGTATAACGCCCTGATGCGGGCCAAGGACGCCGGCAAGATTCGGCGTCTGGGCGTGAGTTCGCACAGTCTGTCCATGGCCGTGAAGCTTGTGGAGTCGGGGTTGTTTTCCACCATCCAGTTTCCCCTGAACTTCATTGAGACCGACGCCCTGAAAGAACTCGCGCCCAAGACCCAGGCCAACGGCATGGGCTATCTGGCCATGAAACCCTTTGCCGGCGGGATGATCGATTCCGCGTCCGTGGCCTTCGCCTTTCTGCGCCAGCACCCCGAGTGCATTCCCCTGCCGGGATTTGACTCGGTCGAAGGCCTGGACGAAGTGTTGGATCTCTATCAGCGGCCCAACGTGGTGGACGAAGGCGTGCTGGCCGAGATGCAGCGGTACCGCGACGAACTGGGCGGGCGCTTCTGTCGTCGTTGCGAATACTGCCAGCCATGTCCCCACGGGGTGCTCATCACCCCGGCCATGATGTACAAGGTGCTGGCCATACGCATGTCGCCGGCCACGGCTGCGCGTTTCGCCGCCAAGAACATGGAGAGCGTGCGGTTGTGCCAAGATTGTGGCCAGTGTCTGGAAAAGTGCCCCTACGGGCTGCCGATACCGGACATGCTCCGGGAGCACCTGGCCCTGTACGACGCCCACAGGAGCGCGGCTGGGTTCTAGCGGCGTGTTGCAGGTTTTCGCCGGCTGAGCGGTTTGCGAAAAACCAAACCCGCCCCCGCGTCGATACCGGTTCGGGCTTGACTTTTTCTCGCGCCTTGCCAGCAAGTTTTTTGAACAGGCTGCTAGACCTTGGACCCCGCGTGATTATTCTTAATAACCTCAGTCAGAAACCCAAAGGGAGAAGCGTATGAAATCCATCAAGGGAACCAAGACCGAAAAGAACCTGCTGGCCTCGTTCGCCGGCGAGTCCCAGGCCCGCAGCCGCTATACCTTCTTCGCCAGTGTGGCCAAGAAGGAAGGGTACGAACAGATTGCCGGCATCTTTCTGGAAACCGCCGAGCAGGAAAAAGAACACGCCAAGCGGTTCTTCAAGTTCCTTGAAGGTGGGGATGTGGAAATCACCGCCACCTATCCGGCCGGCATCATCAAAACCACGCTGGAAAACCTGAAGCACGCCGCCGCCGGCGAGCACGAGGAAACCTCCATTCTCTATCCCGAAGCGGCCAAGATCGCCCGCGAGGAAGGCTTCGAAGCCATCGCGGTGGTGTTCGAAAACATCGCCAAGGTCGAAGCGTTCCACGAAAAACGCTATCGCGCCATGGTGGCCAACATCGAAAACGGCACGGTCTTCAAAAAGGACCACGAAATCGTCTGGAAGTGTCGCAACTGCGGCTACAACCACACCGGCGCCGAAGCCCCGACCAGCTGCCCGGCCTGCGCGCACCCGCAAGCCTACTTCCAGGTGCTGGAAGAGAATTGGTAGACGCGCTGAGGATTTGAAATATTGAGTTAATGAAGAGGCCCCGGACGACGAAAGTTGTCCGGGGCCTCTTGTCATGAAGATAAGTATCTGATTTTGTCGTTTGATCTTCAGTCAAGATTTTTACGTAAATGATTTTCAGTGATAAAAAATTAATTTAAAATTGGACTTTTGGTTGTCGGGTTAATATTAAAATTTGTATGTTTGTTGGGTGTGACGGTTTGTTAAAATTATATAATGGTGGAGGTTTTGATGCTAATAATGCCAATATCTTCCGTGGTGCATTATAAGTGTGCGTTTGATATTGTTTCAAGTGGTGGTTTGAAGATGAATAAAATCCAAAATATTATATTTAATTGGCTTAAAGCGCATAGTGCAGTTTGCGGGAGGCTTAGTCTATCGCTTCATCCGTGGTTCAAATTTGGTAGTGAAGGGCAAGAGCAAGTTGGTGATTCATTTTTTAGAGTGGCAATAAACAAGGGGGATCGATCTAAGGCTGATCCGGAAAATTGGCTTGTTGAATTCATACATAAAGATTCGAGTGAGCGATCAAGGTTGTGGTGTATAGTAATTTCTTTAACTCGGAAAAGCGATGGTTGTATTAGATTTACATGTGTTTTGAAACATGCTGTTTTTGAAGGCTGGGTTGGGCAACTACCCGATGAGCCTCAGTTTTCAGTTCCACGTGTTGTAAAAAATATTGTATCTGCATATCAATGCGTAAAAAGTGATGTTGGGCTACAATCGCATGTAAATGAGTGCTATATTGGTAATATGAGGATTTTGGCCGATGGAATTTTGAACAGGTCTAGGGTGTTTCCTTTTGTCGTGCTTGTAACTGACTTGCAAAACAAGAGTTTAATTGATTTGGAGCAATTGCAGGGGATTGTAATTGGGAATGCGAATGTATATCATTTGCCTGTTGAATGTTTGGCAGAGTTTAACTCATATGTCCCGGCGGAGTTGTCGTTGCGTCCTGGGATGCTTCGAATTTTTTCAAGTGTTTCGTCTGGTGTGTCATCTACGAGGCATAGATATTTTGTGCAGAGCCAAATTGAATTATTAGGTCAAGAGGAGGTTCTTTGGCAGCTTGGCGTGGGTTTGTCTAGAAATTTCAAGACATTTATTCCAAATGATATTTTATCAGTTTCAGATGTTATACATAGAAGGCGGATCGCTGCGTTTGAAAGATTAAAGATGATTCATGTAGACAGTAAAGATGAAATAGGTCTGTATAAAGGTGAATTGGATTGTAAAAATGACGAGTTAAATAAAAAGAATGAAGAGTTGGAAGAGTGCAGGGAAGAGTCTAAATTGTTTGTGGAAATGTACGATAGGCTCGAGCAGGAGCTTAAGGATGTCAAGTCTGCCCTGCTTAGGTGTAATGATGGCAAGAATGTTAGTGAAAGCACAGCGGATGGTCTTGTAGTCCAAAGGCTGCCTGCATCTGTTGTAGATGTCCTTAGAATATTATCAAAATTGTTAAGTGATAAAATTGTAGTTCACGAAAGCGCTTTTGATTCTGCCGAGAGCTTTTCAGGGCGTGATGACTATTGTTGCGTTTGTTCAGCTTGGCGGATGGTTTTTGAAATTGGTACAACACTTCATGGTTTGTTTTATTCTGAAAAAAGCTGTGATATTGTTAAAAAATTTAAAGAAACAACAGGTATTGACATTGCTTTGTCGGAAAGTAGTCAAACTCAAACAAATAAAAAGTTAATGAGGCAGAGGATGTATGATTATGACGGAGATGTTATAAATTGTAGTCCTCATATAAAAGGTGGAAAACGGGAAAGCTATTTGCGAATTCATTTTGCAAAGCTTGACAAAGAGAACAAAATTATTATATGTTACTGTGGTAAACATTTGGATACATATGGAACAAAGCGTCGCAAGCTATAACTATCTATATATGTGATTGAATATTAAAAAAAGGGGCCGAACCTCAAGGTTCGGCCCCTTTTTCAATCTCTCAACCGCCCACGGTCACCCGCGGGCGGTTGTTTTTTACAGTTCGTTCGGCAGTTCCTTGAGCTGGGCCATGGTGAACACCGGGCCGTCCACGCAGATGTACTTCTCGCCCAGGTTGCAGCGGCCGCACAGGCCGACGCCGCACTTCATGCGCCGCTCCAGGGTGGTGATGATCTGGTCGTCCTGGAAGTTCAGCTTCTGCAGGGCCTGCAGCGTGAACCGGATCATGATGGGCGGGCCGCAGGTCACGGCCACGGTGTTTTCCGGGCTGGGATTCTCGTCCAGCAGCACGTTGGGCACCAGACCCACGCATTTGGTCCACAGGGTGCACGTGTTGTCGATGGTCTCGATCAACTTCATGTCGTCGCGGGCGTTCCAGTCGTCCAGATCCTTCTTGAAGCAGAAGTCGTCCGGGCTCTTGGAGCCGTAGATGACGGTGATGTCGCCGTAGTCCTTGCGGTTGTCCAGCACGTAGAGCAGCAGGGTGCGCAGGGGGGCCATGCCGATGCCGCCGCCGATGAAGACAATGTTCTTGCCCTTCATCCCCTCGACGTCGAAGCTGTTGCCCAACGGCGCGCGCACGCCGATGCGGTCGCCCGCGCTAAGCGTGTGCAGGCGGTGGGTCACCTCGCCGGTGCGCATGACCGAGAACTGCAGATAGTCCATGCGGGTCGGCGGGGAGTTGATGACGAAAGTGGACTCGCCGACGCCGAACGCCGAGAGCTGGCCCACCTGGCCGGGTTTGAAGGAGAAGGCTTTCATGCGCTCTTCGTCCTCCAGAACCACCCTGAACGTCTTCACCAGGGAATTCTCGATCTCCGTCTCGACGATGATCGCCTTCTCCGGGAGAAAGGGATTGACGTTTTCAGCCTTCATGGAGCTTCAGCGCCTCCTGAATGATGTACCTGAGGTCCACGCCCCCGGGGCAGTATTTGGTGCAGCGCCCGCAGCCGCAACAGGAGATGGTCCCGCCGTGGTTCTTGGGATGATACCAGAACTTGTGGCCGATGCGGTTGCGCAGCCGGTAGGCCTTGGTGGGCCTGGGGTTGTGGCCGCTGGCCTCCAGGGAGTAGGTGGCCGTCATGCACGAGTCCCAGGTGCGTATGCGCGCCCCGGCCTGGCCGTCGGACTCGTCGGTAATGTTGAAACAATAGCAGGTGGGGCACAGGTAGGTGCAGGCGCCGCACCCCACGCAGCCCGAGGTCATCTTGTCCCAGAACTCAAGGTTCGGGAACAGGTCCTTCAAGGCATCGCCGATCTTGGAGATGTCCTTGGCGGGCTCCATGGCTTCCTTGGCCTTGGCGCATACGGCCGCGGCTTCGTCGGCCTTGTCCGCGCCGTCCGCGAAAGGAGCCTGGCCGATGAGGGCCTGGCCTTTCTCGGTGATGCCCTGGGCGGCGTAACCGCCGGCCACGGGCACCAACAGCACGTCGGAACCTTCGGTATCATCGGGACCGCCGCCGACCCAGTTGCAAAAGCAGGTCTTGCGCGGGCTGTCGCAGGCGATGGTCACGATGGTGGTGTTTTCACGGCGCGACTTGTAATAGGGATCCTGGACACCCTTGCCCGCGAACACCTGGTTGTAGGTCGTGAACCCCTTGGCCCCGCAGGGACGAGCGCCGAAAACCAGCGCCGGCGAGGTATCCACCTCGGGCACGATTTCCAGAAGCTTGTCTTCGGGATTTTCAGGGTTACGCGTGTAGGCGTACCGCAGAAGGGTTTTGGTCTGCGGAAACACGGCCTGTTTGGGCGGAGAAACGGATTCGCCCTCCAGGTCGAGCTCCTTGCCCGCGTCGTAGAGTCCGAACGAGGTCCGGCCCTCCAGGCGCATGGGCGCGTACACAGCCATGCGGGCAGCCATATCCGCCAGCCAGGCGGGGATGGCCTGCGCGCTCAAGAAGCGAGTGGTTGCGGTTACCATTCCGTTTCCTTGATCCTTTCCTCGACCACCTGGAAGGTCATCAGGGGGACGGCCGCATTGGGATCGATGCCGGCCTCATAGTTGAACAGATCCTTGATGATGCCGCTCATTTCGCGCTTGATGTTCATGAGCGGGATGCCCACCGGGCAAGCGCGTTCGCACTCGCCGCACTCGGTGCAGCGTCCGGCCAGGTGCAGGGCGTGCACCATCTGGAACATCCATTTTTCGCGCACGCTGGCTTCCTGGCTCTGCCAGTGCGGGTTGCGGCTGTCGGCCAGGCAGACATCGCGGCAGAAGCACATGGGGCACGAGTTGCGGCACGCGTAGCAGCGGATGCAGCGCTCCATCTGGGATTTCCAGTAGTCGAAGCGCTCGGCCACGTTCAAGGCCTTGAAGGCCTCGTACTGGGGCAGCGGCTTGACCGGGGCGGGTTCGACGGGCGAGCCGATCAGGTGGTCGTACACCACGGGATTGGGGTACTTGCACACCTGGCATTTGTCGGCCAGCACGTCGGCCACGGGCAGGGTCTGGGTCTTGCCGTCGATGGTCAGCGTCAGCTGGCCGCCGTCGACCTTGGCTTCGCTCACACGGTCGATCTCGACGGTCTGGGCGATCTTTTTCAGGTCCACCACGCCGGTGCAGGGCAGGCCGAAGATCACCAGGCTTTCCCGGTTGATCAGACCTTCCTGCATGAGCTGCATGATGGAACGGCTGTCGCAGCCCTTGACCACGATACCCAGCTTCTTGTCGCGGTGGTGCATGAGCTGGGAGCTTAAGTTGTTGACGCACAGGGGGCTCCAGGTCAGATCCTCGAGATCCTGCGCGCTCTTTACGAGTGCGGGCACGGTGCGCAAAGGTTCGAGCCCCTTGCGCCAGGCCAGCACCAGATCGACATCCGGAAGGGCCTTTTCAATGGCCTCTTTGAGCAAGGCGAGTTGCGACATGGTTGCTCCTTTGGACTCAAGCGCCCGGCTGCGCCGCGGCTTGATCCATGGCCTTGATGGCGCAAATGGCCAGCTCGGGATCGAGTTTGCGGATCGGACCCAGCTCGTGGACCTGTTCCGTGAACTTGGTCACCACCATCTGCCAACGCGCCCCTTCCGAGGCCGAAACCCACGTGTAATGGAACCGCTTCGGGTCGATGCCGAGAACGGGCAGGAAGCGCGACAGCACTTCCAGGCGCCGCCTGGCGAAGAAGTTGCCCTCAGCATAATGGCAATCATTGGGGTGACAGCCGGAGACAAGCACGCCGTCAGCCCCGCCCAAAAACGCTTTCAAAGCGAACAGAGGGTCCATTCGTCCGGTGCAGGGCATGCGGAGGATGCGCAAGTCCGTGGGCTGGGTGAAACGGCCCACACCCGCGGAGTCCGCTCCGCCGTAGGAGCACCAGTTGCACAGAAACCCGATTATTCGCAGCTCTCGACCGACCACGCCCGACATAAGGCCTCCACTTCAGCCAATAACTGATCGTCTTTGGAATGTTCGAGCTGAATGGCGCTCTGGGGGCAGGTGACGCCGCAAATGCCGCACCCCTGGCACACTGTCTCGATAACCTCGGCCTTTTTCTCGCCGTTCCTCAGGGTCACTTCCTTAATGGCCTGGAACGGGCACACCTTGATGCACTTGCCGCAGCCGATGCACCGGGACTGGTTGACCACCGAAACCTGCGGATCGGATTCGAGCATGTCCTTGGAGAGCAGCACCATGGCCTTGGCCGCGGCGGCGCTTCCCTGGGCGACGGATTCCGGGATGTCCTTGGGGCCCTGGCACACGCCTGCCAGGAACACGCCGGCGGTGTTGGTCTCCATGGGACGCAGTTTCGGGTGGCCTTCCACGAAGAAGCCGTAGTGATCGTAGGAGATGCGCAGCTTCTCGGCCAGGTTCGAAGCGCCGGTGGCGGCCTGGATGCCGGCGGCCAGGACCACGAGGTCGGCCTCGACTTCCACCTGCTGACCCATCAAGGTATCGGCGGAACGCACGATGAGCTTGTCGCCCATGGGATAGATCTTGCTCACGCGACCGCGGATGTAGTTGACTCCGTACTCTTCCTGGGCCCGGCGGATGAATTCCTCATAGGCCTTTTTGGGAGCGCGGATGTCGATGTAGAACACGTACTGCTTGGAATCCGGGATGTGATCCTTGGTCAGGATGGCCTGCTTGGCCTGGTACATGCAGCAGAAGTTCGAGCAGTACGGCCGGTCCTTGGAGGGATCGCGCGATCCCACGCAGGAGATGAACACCACGGTCTTGGGCTCGCGGCCGTCGGAGGGACGCTTCACGTGGCCCTGGGTGGGGCCGGAAGCGTTCAGCAGACGCTCGTACTGCAGCGAGGTGATGACGTCTTTGTACTTGCCCGCGCCGTATTCCTCGTACTTGGTCACGTCGAAGAGGGAGTAGCCGGTGGCGGCGACGATGGCGCCCACGTTGAAGGTCTCGATCCGGTCTTCCATCTTGTAGTCGATGGCGCCGGCCGGGCAGATCTTCGCGCACACGCCGCATTTGCCCTTCTTGAACTGGATGCAGTACTCGGGATTGATGACGGCCACCTTGGGGATGGCCTGGGGGAACGGGATGTTGATGGCCGTTGTGGGAGCCACGAACTCGTTGAAGCGGTCCGGGGTCTTTTTGCTCGGGCACTTCTCGGTGCACAGGCCGCAGCCGGTGCATTTGGTGAAGTCGACGTACGAGGCCTTGCGTTTCACCGAGATGGTGAAGTTGCCCACGTAGCCGGTGACGGCTTCCACTTCGGAGTAGGGCACCAGGGTGATGAGCGGGTGCTGGGACACGTCCACCATCTTGGGGCCGAGCACGCACGACGAGCAGTCCACGGTGGGGAACGTCTTGTCGAGCTTGGCCATGACGCCGCCGATGGAGGATTCGCGCTCCACCAGGACGACTTCCAGGCCGGCGTCGGCGCAGTCGAGGGCGGCCTGAATGCCGGCCACGCCGCCGCCGATCACCATGACCCTGCGGGTCACCGGGAAGCTCTTGCGCAAAAGCGGGCGGTCGCGAACCAGCTTGGCCGCCGCCATGCGCACCAAGTCGGTGGCCTTGCGGGTGTTGAGGTCGGTGTCGAGGCCGATCCAGGAGACGTGCTCGCGGATGTTGGCCATTTCAAACATGTAGGGGTTGAGCCCGGCTTTGGCCACCGCCTTGCGGAAGGTGTTCTCGTGCATGCGGGGCGAACAGGAGGCCACCACCACGCCGTCGAGTTTGTGTTCGACTATGGCTTGCTGGATGCCGCGCTGTCCGGGCTCGGAGCAGGTGTATACGTCATGGGTTGCATAGACGACATCGGGGAAATTCGCGGCGGCCTTCGCCACTTCATCCACCTTTACCCTGGCCGCGATGTTTGAGCCGCAGTGGCAGACGAACACGCCTATGCGCACGGCGATGACTCCTTGCGAGTAGTCGGGGCTTCCTGTCCGATCTTCGCCAGCGCGGCATCGGGGGAGACGCACAGCTTGCTAAGGCCGAGTTCGGACGCGGACAGGCCGAGAGCCAAGCCCACGAGTTGAGAGAAGTAGATGACCGGCAGCGTGTTGACCTGCCCGGTGACGGCCTGGATCTGGTTGCGGCGCATGTCGAGGTTGACCTGGCACAAGGGACAGGCCACCACGATGGCGTCGGCGCCGGACAGGCTCGCCAGCTCGAGGATCCTTCCGGAAAGGGGCGGCAGGACCTCGCCCTTGGGCACGGCCATGGAGGCGCCGCAGCATTCGGTCTTGAACGGGAAGTCCAACACCTTGGCGCCGCAGGCGGCCATGATCTTGTCCATGGACTGCGGGTTCTCTTCGGAATCGAAGGCCATGAGCTTGTTGGGCCTGGTGGTCAGGCAGCCGTAGTAGCACACCACGGAAAGGCCCTTGAGCGGATTGCGCACGGCTTTGGCCACGGCGTCGGGACCGACGTCCTCGTACACGACCTGAAGGAAGGTCTTGGTGGCCACGCCGCCGCCGTAGGGCTCGTCGAGAAGGTTGTTGGTCTTCTCGGCGAATTCGGGGTTGCCCATTTTGTGGTCCGCGGCGCGCAGGTTGGCCACACAGCTGGGACAGGGGGAGGTGACTTGTTTCTGGCCCATCTTCTGGGCCTGGACCAGATTCCTGGCCGACAAGGCAGCGCTCAGCTTCGAATCGATGTTGTGCGCCGGGGTGGACCCGCAGCAGGTCCAGTCGTCGATCTCAATGAGTTCGATTCCCAGGGGACCGCTGATGGCCTTGACCGACTGGCCGAACTCCACGCTGGATCCCTCTTGGGAGCAGCCCGGGTAGTAGGCGTAGCTGACAACAGGGGCATTCATCGTTTTTGCTCCTCCTGGAAGCGCTCCACGATGCGGGCGACGGCTTTGGCGCCTTCAACCCTCGGGGGCATGAAGTGCAGCTTCCCCTTGGAGAGCGCGATGGGCGCAAGATCGGTGCCCGAAAGCAGGTGACGCGAACCGAGATTGTAGCGCGTCATGAGCTCGATCTCGTACATGCGTCCCCAACGCTTCAGGGTGGCCAGAAAGGCGTCGGCGAAGATCCGGGGATCGGGTTCGCTGGCCTTTTGCTCGCTCAAGGCCATGTGGCGAAGGGCTTCCATGATGGCGGAAGGCTCGATGCCGGCCGGGCAGCGCGCAGTGCAGGTGTGGCACGAGGCGCAGAGCCAGACGGACCGGCTCGACAGGAGCGCCTTGCGGTCTCCTTCGCGGGCCAGACGCATGACCTGGTTGACCGAGATGTCGTACAGGAAGTTCATCGGACAACCGGCGGTGCATTTGCCGCACTGTAAACAACGGGATACATCGGTTCCCGTCCGGCGTTCGAGCTCTTCCATCAGACCCGGGTCGGCCTCTTTGCCGAGGGTGATGGTTTCCATGCAGTTCTCCTCAAACCTAAACCGATCACGACTAGTGTTTGCAACGTCAATAACCAAACGAGACGCACAAAAGCTGTAGCGCTCCGACAAAACAGGCTGGTTGCGCCGGCTAGCTTCGGTTATTGGAAAAAAGCGAGACAGGCCGCCTCGCCCTGGCCGCTTCTCGAGAGGCGGACAGTGGCCTCTGCCGGTTCCGGGGAAGAATTCCCGGGAAAGTGGTGGAACGCTCCAAACTCACCAACGAAGGAGCAATCCTCCGCTGCCGGGTAAAAATTTTAGTAGGATAATTATAAAAAGGCAATCCCCATCGGCTTTGTCTGCTCTTCGTATCAGGAGCTTCCTTTTCGAGGGGAGCTGTGAACCCATCGGCATCGCTAGGTTTTCTTTTCTCGGGGAAAACGGGGGGAAGGTGAAAAAAATCCCAAGCACCGTTCGGCGAGGTCCGAAGGCGCTCGGGGTTCTCCTTCCGTATGTTGAGCCGAAAGCCCGGCGTACGCACCTGGCGGCTCTTGGGCGGGCCCATGTCTCAAGGCCGCGTGAATCCGCGCGGCCGGTCGATCGTCTCCCTGGGGCTGCGTAGCCGGTCGACCGTCTGCCGTCGATGAGAAGCTGGGGTGAGAGCGAAAGGAAAAATAGTGCTTGACCAAGGTTCGTTTGGCGACTATCGCGAAGTCAACAAATAACCCTTAATAATTATTGCCATGGAAACAACAGAATTTCAACCTTTCAATTTGATGATGACCCCCGGTTACAGACTGGGACGAACCTTTTTGCGGCTGAAGAACGGTCTTCGTAAGGAATTTTTGGCCCATGGAGTGGACGTTACCCCGGATCAATGGGGCGTGCTCTCCCTGGCCGGCGAACAGGAGGGGCTCACCCAGAGTGAATTGGGGGAAAACCTTCTCAAGGACAAGGCCTCCATCACCCGCATTCTCGACAGGCTCGAAGCCAAGGGCTTGCTCGTGCGCCGAACCGACGGCAACGACCGGAGGACCTTTCGCATCTTCCTCACGCCGGAGGGCAGGTCGTTGCGCGAGCAGCTGATCCCCATCTCCAAGGCCTACGCCCGGCAGTGTTACCGGCACATCACCACGACCGACATCGATTTTTTGCAGGCCATTTTGGAAAAAATAAACGAAGGCATCGAATAGACTTCGCGGCCATTAAAGACGCACGGCATGCTCAACACGTTGAAAAAACGAGTCGCGAGCGCCGACCCGTCCAGCGGGGCCGACGCGGGAAAGCGTCGCATTCTGTTGGGTGGAGCGGCGCTTTTTTTCGTGCTTTTGGCGGGATACTGGTTCTATACCCACGGCAAGGTGGAGACGGACGACGCCTTTGTGGACGGTCACAGTCACACCATTACCCCGCGTGTGGCCGGCTACGTGACCAATGTGGCCGTGGAGGACAATCAGCAGGTGAAAAAAGGCGACCTGCTGGTCGAGCTCGATCCCACCGATCTCACCGTGGCCCTGGCCCAGGCCCGGGCCGACTTGGCTTCCGCCCAGGCTCAACTGGCCGCCCTTGAACTCGGCGTGCCCTTGGAGGTCAGCCAGACCTCCTCGCGGGTGGATTCGGCCCAGGCCCAGTTGGAAAGCCAACTGCGCAGCCTGGAGCAGGTGCGCAAGCAGGAGGACGCGGCTCGCGAAGACGTGGTTCGCGCCAAGGCCCAGTTCGACCAGGCGGAGCTTGATCTGGCCCGATACAAGGCTCTGGGGGCCAAGTCCGTGATCGCCCAGTCCGATCTGGACAACGCGCGCACCCGACAAAAGACCGCGCGCGCCGACGCCCAGGCCGCCAAGGCCAAGCTGGCCGGGCTCGGGCATCAGCGCGAAGCCGTGCTCGCCGAGGTGGACAGGCTCAAGGCCGAGATTCGCCTGGCCCGAACCGGGATGGACAACGCCGTCATCAAGGAAAAGCAGGCCCAGGCCCAGCGCGCCCTGGTGACCCTTGCCGAACAGCGGGTGCGCCAGGCCGAGCTCAACCTTTCCTATACGCGCATTCTCGCCCCGGCGGACGGCCGGGTCACCAAACGGCGGGTGGAAGCCGGACTCATGGCCGCGGCCGGACAACCCCTCATGGCCGTGGTTCCTCTGGACCCGGGGGAACTGTGGATCACGGCCAATTACAAGGAAACCCAACTGCACGGGGTCAAGCCCGGGCAACGGGCCGAGGTGCGTGTGGACGCCTATCCGGGCCGCACCTTCACCGGCAGGGTGGATTCCATAATGGCCGGCACGGGAGCGGCGTTTTCCCTTTTCCCTCCCGAAAACGCCACGGGCAATTACGTCAAGGTGGTGCAGCGCGTGCCGGTGAAGATCGTGCTTGATCCGGGGCAGGACATTCCCGAACTGCGCCTGGGCATGAGTGCGATTCCGGTGATTTTCACTCGCTAGCGCCGCGTCCGCGAAACGCATGCCGATGGAACACCGCCAGGTCAACAAGTGGCTGGTGACGCTCAGCGTCATGGTGCCCACCCTGCTGGAAATCCTGGACACCAGCATCGCCAACGTGGCCCTGGCCCATATCCAGGGCAGCCTTTCCGCCGGCCAGGACGAAGCCACCTGGGTGCTCACCTCGTATCTGGTGTCCAATGCGGTGGTCATTCCCATGAGCGGCTGGCTGGCCAAGCTGCTCGGCCGCAAGAACTATCTCATGCTTTCCGTGACGGTGTTCACCGTGGCGTCCATGCTGTGCGGCATGGCCGTGTCGCTGCCCATGCTCATTGTCTTCCGGGTGGTGCAAGGCATCGGCGGCGGCGGGCTTCAGCCCATGAGCCAGGCTATTTTGCTCGAAACCTTTCCCCCTCGGCAGCGGGGGGTGGCCATGGCCATCTTCGCCATGGGAGCGGTGCTGGGGCCCATTCTTGGTCCGCTTCTGGGCGGATACATCACGGACAACTATTCCTGGCGCTGGATCTTCTACATCAACATCCCCTTGGGACTGGTGGCCCTGGGAATGATCTGGGGCAACGTGTTCGACCCTCCCGACATGGCCAGGCACCAACAGGGCGAACGCATCGACACCATGGGGCTGGTCCTGCTCACCGTTGGGCTGGGCTGCCTTCAGGTGGTGCTGGACAAGGGACAGCAGGAGGACTGGTTCGGCTCCACGTATATCAGCGTGTTGGCGATACTCGCGATTTCCAGCCTGGTGACCTTCGTGGTCTGGGAGCTCTACGAGAAGAATCCGATTGTGGATTTGCGCATCTTCAAGGACCGTAGCTTCGCGGCGGGCAATGCGGTGATGTTTTTCGGGTTTTTCGCCTTTTTCGGCTCCATTGTTCTCTTGCCCATGTACCTGCAAAGTCTCATGGGCTACACGGCCTTCCTGGCCGGCGTGGTGCTTGGGCCGGGCGGACTCATCATGTTGGCCATTTTGCCCATGGTGGGCAAGCTCACGGAAAAGATCGACGCGCGGTTCCTGCTCCTGACGGGACTGTGCATCAGCGCCTATTCCCTGCGTTCCATGGCCGGCTTCACCCTGGACATCGATCTCAACACCGCCATCATGGCCAGAAACGTCCAGGCCATCGGCATCGCCTTTTTCTTCGTACCGCTTTCCTTTCTCACCATGGCCTACGTGCCCAGGCCGAGCATGAACAACGCCTCGGCCATCTTCAACCTGCTCAGAAACCTGGGCGGCTCCTGCGGGGTGGCCTTCATCACCACGCTTCTGGCCAGGCGGGCCCAGTTCCACCAGTTCCGCCTGGTGGAGAACCTGAGCCCGTACGATCCGGGCTACGCCCTGACGTATCAGCAGCTCAAGGCTTATTTCACTTACACCCTGGGCGCGTTCGCCCAGACCGGAAACATGGCCGATGCCACAATCGCCAGGGAGTTGGTGCTGCAAGCCACCACCAACGCCTTTCTCGATGTGTTCAACGCCCAGGCCATGATGTTTCTGGGGCTTTGCGCGGTGATGTGGATCATTCGCCGGCCCGAACATGGGGGCAAGGAAGAAACGGGCGGCCAGTAGCCGCGCGAGAAACTGGGGACGCTGCGGCGGCGAGGGCGTGTCACCTCGGCGGGCCTGGCGGCTCGGTTCGACCGGGCGTTTCGGGAGGCGCGTTCGTATTCGGGGGGCGCGTTTCATTCTCCGCAGGGTTTTCGGGACGCACCAGGGCAACGATTGCCGCGAGCCCGGCCAGGAACAGACCCGCGACAAGCAGAACGTCCCACTGGCGCGCGCCCTGAAAGCCCAGAAGGGCCACTCCCGGCAGAAAGGCTCCCAGTACCGTTCTCGTTCCGGCCTCGAAGACCAGGGCAAGGAGTCCGGCCATCAGAAATACGACCCCGATCCAGGGCAGGGCGTCCGCCAATGGTTCCATGGCGCCCAGGATACGTGTCGCGAAGGGGACGGTCATGGAAAATTTTTTTGGCGCGTTTGCAATTTCTTGTTGACAGGAAGATTCGGCAGGCATAACTACTGTCTTCCCAACGACGCGGGGTGGAGCAGACCGGCAGCTCATCGGGCTCATAACCCGAAGATCGTGGGTTCAAATCCCACCCCCGCAACCAAAAAAAAGATGAGGGTCTGTGGACAATGTTCACAGACCCTTTTCTTGTTGGTTTCCTCCCTCAATATTGCGCAAGACTGAATACATACGATGCGATACAAATGCTAGGCATGGCGTCTGAGGTTTTGTTTTGCGAACGCGCTCTCATGCATTTTCTAAAACCACTGCCGAATGATATGCTGTTTCCTGGTGTAATCCTCGTCCCGAATGGAAAAAAGCGTCCACGAGCATGGAAAAATAGGATATCCCCTTTGTTTTTCCATCAATTCGTGATAGTATGAAAAAAAGAGCAAACTGAAAGCGTATGAAAGTCGTCAACATAGCCGAAGTCGGGCCGGGCGCGGTCTTGGCGCAGGATGTATTCGGACACAATGGGCGCCTGCTGGCGCGCAAGGGAACGACACTCGACGGCAACCATCTTCGGGTCTTTTCCATGTGGGGCGTCACGGACGTCCCGGTGTCCGAGGCCGGGGCGGCCCCCGACGCGGGGGTTGCCCTGGACCCCCAATACCTGGAGCAGGCCTGCCGACTCGCGGACGCCTTTTGGGCCTTTGACGAGCCTTCGGCCGCATCCGGCGGGGAGATGCGCGGGCAGTGTCTTGAACATCTGGCCGAACGCCTTTCGAAGGGATGGACTCCGCCGGACCCGGAGGTGTTGTGTCGTCTCGTCCCGGAGGCGCTTCCGGCCCCGCCCCTCGAGCAGTTGATCTCTGCGGAAAGGCGGCTGTGCACCCTGCCGGACGTCTATTTCAAGATTCAGGACGCGCTCAACGATCCCACCTGCACGTCGGCCCGCCTGACGGACGTCATCTCCAAGGACATGGCCATGAGCGCCAAATTGCTCCGGCTGGTGAACAGTCCCGCTTTTTCCGGCGGACGCCAGGTGGACACCCTGAGCCGCGGGGTTTTGGTCCTGGGCGCCAAGGAGATCAGCCAACTGGCGCTGAGCATAACGGTCCTCTCCCAGTTCAAGAGCCCCCTGGCCGAGCCGGTGCGCGTGGTCGACTTCTGGACCCACAGCCTGGTCTGCGGCATCTTTGCCGGACTTTTGGCCGTGCGCGCCAAACGGCGCGATCAGGAACGGTTTTTCGTGGCCGGCGTTCTGCACGACATCGGCAGGCTCGTCATGCTGCAGGTGGCCCCGGACCAGGCCGTGCGGTCGATTCGCTTGGCCCTGGCCTCGCGAAGGCCGCTCTACGAGGCCGAGCGCAAGGTGTTCGGCTACGATCATACCCAGGTCGCCGCCCGCCTGCTGGAGGCGTGGCGCATCCCCGACTCCCTGGCGGAGTTGGTGACCGGCCATCATCCGAAACCGGGCGAACCGCTCGGCGACGCGGCGTTCATCAACATGGCGGACGCCTTGACCGTCGCCCTGCAATACGGGTCCAGCGGCCAGTATGTGGGGTTTGGCCCGGCTCCGGGCGTCTGGGAGTACCTGGGATTGACCCAGGGGACGCTTCGCGCCCTGATCCTGCAGATGCGGCGACAAATGGAAAACATCATGCCGATCTTTTTCGGGAGCTGAATGCGCGAAGCCGAGACCATTACCTTTCTGCAAAAGCAGGTCGAGAGCCTGGAACGGGAAAGAATGCAGGCTCTGGAAGCGTTGGAGTTGGCGTCCTCCCTGGGCAACTTCGAGAGTTCGTACTTCCAGCAGGAGGACGTCGGCATCATCACGGCGGAAATTTGCCGCCGGGCCAACCTCATGGTGGAATTCGCCAGTTCGGGAGTCTATCTGTTCACCCCCGAAACCAACGACCTCGGGGCCGCGCACTACGACGACCCGGCCCAGGCAGGCGAACTCGACGCCGAGGTGGAAGCCCTTATCGGCGATTATTCGTTTTCATACGCCATGCAGGTGGAGCGCCCGTGTTTTTTCCTGACCCGGAACAAGTCCGCCTGGACCCTGTTGCACGTGCTCGCTACGCCGGCGCGCATCCGGGCCATGTTCGTGGGGGTGCTCAAGGCGGACAAGAACGATATCCCCGACACGACCCTGAGCCTGTTCACCGTGGTCATGATGGCCGGGGCCAACGCCCTGGAAAGCTTTGAGCTCAACAAGCGTTTCCGAGAGCATCGCCAGGAGCTGGAGCGCACCATCGAAGCCCGCACCAAGAGCCTGCACGAGACCAATCGGCAGCTCGAAACCATCGTCAACAACATTCACGCCGGCGTGATGCTCGTGGACGCGCAACGCCACACGATCCTGGACATCAACCCGGCGGCCTTGAAAATGCTGGGCATAGAACGCGAGACGGTCATCGGTCATCTTTGTCATCGCTTCGTGTGTCCGGCGCAGGAACACTGCTGCCCGGTGACGGACCTGGGACAGGTGGTGGACAACGCCGAACGCGTGCTCATCAACAGCTCCGGCGAGGAAGTCCCGATCCTCAAGACCGTGACCCGCATCCAGATGGAAGATCGGGAGTGTCTGCTCGAAGTCTTCATGGACATGACCGAACAGAAAAAGGTCGAATATCTCAAGGCGGACATCGAACGCATGACCCGTCACGACCTGAAGACGCCGCTCAACGGCATCATCGGACTGCCGGACATCATTCTCGAATGCGTTCCCCCCGACGACGAGGTCCGGGAGATGCTTCAGGCCATCAAGGACTCGGGCCTGAAGATGCTCAAGCTCATCAACATGTCGTTGGACATGTACAAGATGGAGACGGGAAAATACCTGTACTCCCCGGTGGAAATGAACGCCTTGTCCGTGGTGCGCGCTCTGGTTCGGGAGTTCGAGTCCCTGGCCAAGCCGCGCAACAAGCGGTTCGAGATCCTTCTCGACGGCGCGCCGGCCGCGCCTGGCGACCGGTTCGCGCTACAGGCCGAGGAAATGCTTCTGTACTCCCTGCTGGGCAATCTCATGAAAAACGCCGTCGAGGCCTCTCCGCCGGACAGCGTCGTGCGCGTGGAGCTTACCAGCGGCGAGACGCCCAAAATCGCCGTGAGCAACCGGGGGGCCATCGACCCGAAGGTGAAGGCCAGTCTCTTCAAGAAATACGCGACCTCCAAGAAAGAAGGCACCGGACTCGGCCTCTATTCGGTGCAACTCATCGTCTGCACCATGGGCGCCCGGATCACGCTCCTGGAAGACGAGCCGGACGTGGTGCGCTTCGAGATCGTCTTTCCGTCCTCATTGAGCGCCGGGGGGCCCGCCTGTTCGCTGCTGGCCTAGCAGCCTGCCGACAATTTCCGCTGGCCGCGCCCGCTTCACGAACGTCAGACCTCGACGGATGCGCGTCCGTCCGGGGCGACAAAAAAAGGCGCGCCCTGTGTCGGCGCGCCTCGTTGCGGTCGGTGAAAGCTTTTTCGATCAGAAGTCCAGGTGATAGGAGGCCACATAGGCCTCGATGCGCTTGCGGGCCTCGCCCAGGCGATTTTTGAGGTCGTCTTTGTACCGGGCGATGTCCAGGGCCTTGGTGGCGACGCCGGTGTCCATGGCGGCCTGGGCCACGGCCGGGGCTTCCCATTCCAGGAGGCGGTAGTCCAGGGCCTTGGGAATCACGTAGTCGATGCCGAAGGTCGCGCTCTTTTCGCCGTACATGTCCAGCACGTCGGTGGGCACGGGCTGCTTGGCCAGGTCGGCGATGGCCTTGGCCGCGGCCAGTTTCATGTCTTCGTTGATCATGCGCGAGCCGGCGTCCAGGGCCCCCCTGAATATGAAGGGAAAACCCGACACGTTGTTGATCTGATTGGGAAAGTCGGAGCGTCCGGTGCCCATGATGGCGTCGGGGCGGGCCGCCTTGGCGTCGGCGTAGGTGATTTCCGGGTCCGGGTTGGCCATGGCGAAAATGATGGGATTTTTGCCCATGGATTTCACCATGTCCTGGCTGACCAGGCCCTTGGTGGAAAGGCCCAAGAACACGTCCGCGCCCTGGAACGCCTCGGCCAGGTTGGCGTATTCCTTTTTCTGGGCGTCGGCGGAATATTGCTTGGTGGGATGGAGTCCCTTGCGGCTCTTGTTCAGGTGGCCCTTGGAGTCGAAAATGGCGATGTTTTCGCGGGGCACGCCCAAGAGTTCGTAGAAGCGGGTGCACGCCGTGGCCGAAGCGCCCGCGCCCGAAACCACCACGCGCAGGTCTTCCATGCGCTTGCCGGCGATTTCCGCCGCGTTGAGAATGCCCGCGCCCGAAATGATGGCCGTGCCGTGTTGGTCGTCGTGGAACACGGGGATGTTCATTTCCCGGATGAGCGTCTGTTCGATCTCGAAGCATTCCGGGGCCTTGATGTCTTCGAGATTGACGCCGCCAAAGGTGGGCTCCAGCCACTTGACGCACTGGATGACTTCGGCCGGGGTCATGGCGGAAATGTTGATGTCGTAGACGTCGATGTCGGCGAAGATCTTGAAGAGAACGCCCTTGCCTTCCATGACCGGCTTGCCGGCCAGGGGGCCGATGTTGCCCAGGCCCAGCACGGCCGTGCCGTTGGACACCACGGCCACGAGGTTGCCCTTGTTGGTGTAGTCGAACACCTTCCGGGGGTCGGCGGCGATTTCCAGGCAGGGTTGGGCCACGCCCGGCGAATAGGCCATGGAAAGGTCTTTGGCGTTGCGGCAGGGTTTGACCGGAACGGTTTCGAGCTTGCCGGTGCGCCACGCGCAATGGTAACGCAAGGCCTCCTCTCTGGTGAAAAGCGCCATGATGACCTCCACAGGAAACGGGGATAGCTGAGAAAATTCGGCAAAAGGTGCATCTAGTCCAGCCCACCCCAGAACGCAAGAGCCCCGGAAGGATTTATGTCCCAGCCCGCACGTGTCCGAGAGGGCCGCACCCTGGTGGTCAACCTGGCCCGCCTGGGCGATCAGTTGCAGGCCCAGCCGGTCTTTACGTCCCTCAAGGGGGATGGCGAGAGCACCGGGCTGGTCTGCCTGGAGAATTTTCAGGGAGCGGCCGGTCTCATGCGCGACGTGGACGCCGTGTACGGCGCGCCGGGAGCCCGGTTTCTGGCCGAACTTCATCAGGCCTGGCCCAGGGCTCTGGGCTCGTTTCTGGAGTGGGCCGGTCGGGTGCGAAGCGAGTTTCGTCCCGCCAGGGTGATCAACCTGACTCCCTCCCTCACCGGGCGGCTCCTGGCCAAGGCCCTGGGGCCGGAAGGCGCGCTGGGTTTCGGCCTGGACGCCTTCGGTTTCGGGACCTACTCCACGCCTTGGGCGGCCATGCTGGAAGCGTCGTCCGAGAACAGGGGGGCAAGCCCGTTCAATCTGGTGGACCTCTTCTGGAAGACCGCCCATCGCCCGGACGGCCCGCGTTCGTTTCGTCTTGCCCCGCCGGGAAGGGAAAGCCTGGATGCGGCCCGGGCCCTGGTCGCCTCCACCGATCCGCCCGAGCATTCGGGGCTGGTGGGCTTTCAATTGGGGGCGAGCGCGGCCAGGCGACAGTGGCCGGTGGAGTCCTTCGTCGCCCTGGGCGAGGCCCTGTGGAAGAACCGGTCCCTTTTGCCGGTCCTTCTGGGCGGACCGGACGAGGTTCATCTTGCCGAACGCTATCGGGCGCTCAGCCCTTGTCCCTGCGCGGACCTTGTGGGGCGCACCACGCTGAACGAACTGGCGGCCCAAGTGTCTCGGCTTCGCCTGCTCGTGACCAACGACACCGGCACCATGCATCTGGCCGCCGGGGTGGGCGCGCCCGTGCTGGCCATCTTTCTGTCCACGGCCCAGCCCGTGGACACCGGCCCCTACCAGGCCGGGTCGTGTTGCCTGGAACCGGACATGGACTGCCACCCCTGTCCGTTCGGCCAGCCCTGTCCCCGCAACGAGTCTTGTCGCCAGGCCGTGACCGCGCGGGCCGTGCGGACCCTGGCCGAAGGCTTTCTCGATTCCGGACGTTGGCCCGAACTTGTCGGTCAGGGCGTGCGCGTCTGGGAATTGGCGCCGGACGAGCGACATTTCATGATCCTGCGTTCCCTGTCCGGCCACGGCGGCACGGACCGCGCCGTATGGACCGGACTGCAACGCCTGGCCTGGCGACGTTTCCTTGACGGCCTTCCCCCGGACGCGGAGGGACGCGGACCGTTTCCCCTGTCCGAAGGGTTCCGATCTCCCCTGCTTTCGGCCCTGGAACCGGCCAGGGCCCTGCTGGGGGTGTTGCAGGCCCAGGCCCAGGCGGTTCGAACCACGGGCAACAAGGGCATGCGCACCAAGTTTCTGGTCACCTGGCAGCGGGTGGACGGATTTTTCGCGGCGCAGCCGGCTCTTTCGGCTCTTTCCCACCTGTGGCGGCACCTTTCCCAGGCCCAGGGCGATGATTTGGAACACTTCCAGCAATTTGCCTCCCGGGTTGACGACCTGCTCGCCTTTTTGACCTCGCGGCTTGCCGGGCAGGGTTGATAAGGCTTGGCATGCTCCTTGAATAGACGTTGATGCGGAAAAATTGTCCTGCATCCGCATCAAGGAGGAGGGTGAGCATGATCGTCGTCGACGGCCGGGAGACCGGTTTGAGCATCCAGAGCTTCGAGAATCTGGAGCAAGTGCTGGTGAAGGTGATGGAGGAAGGCGTTCTCTCCGGCCGTGTGGTCACGGACGTGTTGGTGAACGACGAACCTTTTTCCGAGATTTATCCCCATCAATCCGAAGATATCGACACCTGTGACGTGCAGAAGGTCGAGATCGTGAGCATGGCCGCCACCGAGATGGCCGTGAACATCACGCGCGAGCTCTACAAGGTCGTGACCCTCATGGACCATGGGGCGCGGCGCGTGGCCGAGCTCTTCCGCAAGGCGGACGACGAGGAGGCCCTGGAAGTCTATCAGGACCTTCTGGACGTCACGCGCGACTTCCTGGGCATGATCGGCGTGTTGCGAGGGGAGTTCAGTCTGAAAAACTCCGACGCGGTCAACGAGTCCGCCGAGGAACTCTCGCAACTCTTTTCTGAAATCCTCGAGGTCATCGAGGGTGAAGACTGGATTCTTTTGGCCGATCTTCTGGAATACGAATTCATCCCGGCCGTGGAGCGGTGGAAGAAGATCATCGCCCAGTTGCGCGAGGATATCAAGGAACTCGCCCGGGCGGCGTAAGCGACACAAGGCGGCGCCATGAAAGACGAACTTGAATTGCTCGATCAGGCCCTGGAAAGAGGCCACCGCGAGTTGGGGCTTTTGGCGAGCGGCGAGGTGGACGAGGCCAAGCGACTGGCCGGCGAGCGCAAGGCCCTGATCGACGAGGCCTGGAATATGCGCGACCCAAAGAAGATCGACGTCCTCAAGGAAAAGCTTTTGCAGTTGCAAGGCCTTCAGGGCCAGATCACGGCGGAGGCCAAGCGGCTGCACGAGGCCATCAAGCGCGACCTTCTGCGGGCCAAGCAGGAAAACCAGCGTTTGACCGGCTATCGGTCCACGCTTAGACCAAGCGGCATGCCGAGCAAGTTCATCGACCGTGTGGGGTAAATTCGCGACAAACGCAAAACCCAGGCCGGGCCGAAAGGTCCGGCCTTTTTTTGTGTCGATTCTTTGACGACCAGGGAGACGCCTCTCTGGCGGATGCGTCGGTTTTTGTGTTTTCGGGAGGCGTAACCTGGGGGATGTCTGGGGCGTCTGAAAGAAAAAGAGCTGTTTTGTCCATGGGTTGCGTGTTGGCGAAAACCAGGGGGCCGCTGCCTGAAACCTCGCGCTCCCCAACGATTGGCAAAGAACTTGCAAAGTCTGGCGAACACACATTGCAAAACGCGCCTGACCTTCGGCGCGTGCCAGGAGGGACCATGCTGTCGATTTTTTCCGGTATGGACAAGAAAGCCAAGGAGAGCAGCGAAGACCTCAAGCGTGGCCAACGCCTGCAACACGCCAAGGATATGTTCTATTCCGGCAAGTTCCAGGTGGTCACCACACCGGCCATGAAGGGCCGACGCATCAAGAAGATCCTGGGACTGGTGCACGGCCGGGGATACGACGCGGAATGCGCGCTCATGAGCCTGAACGCCGCGGCCATGGAAATCGGCGCGGACGGCATCGTGGGCTATCAGGAGAGCGTGGCCTTTCATCCCGACGGGTCGAAGTTCTTTTCCTGCTACGGCACGGCCGTCATGCTGGACAAGCCGGGGCAGACCAGACCGGCCAGGCGTTCGCTCAACCACTGACCGCGTATTTCGACCAACCCGGAACAAACCGTCGGTTTGAAAACCCGGGGACCCGACACGATCGACCGTCACGAACCGGTCCGCCTGGCATGCGTCTTGGCGGACCGTTTTCGTGGTGCTGAGGCAAGATCTTCCGCCTCTTCGCAGGCGCGCGATGTCCCCTGAGGCGGGCCTTCGTCCGGTTTGAATGAAGCGAGTGTCGCGTCCGGGACCAAAAGTGTCGTCCCCAAAAGCCTGAAACGCAATGGTCCGAGGCGGTTGCCCTTCGATTTCCTTCCGCGCCTTCCTGCCGAAATGCCGGAAAAAAACGTTGGCGCGAGGGGGGAAATAACGTAAAGCTTTGCAAGACCAAAGAGGCGACATCCGTTTGCCGGTGGCGGCCAAGACACAATGGGAGCAAGGTGAACGACAACGAAGTCATCCTGGTTGTAGACGACGAAACGCCGGTGCGAATCAGTTTGGCCGCTTATCTGGAAGATGAGGGGTTCGACGTTCGCGTGGCGGATTCGGCGGAAAAGGCGCTGGAAAGCGTCAGCGCTCATCCTCCCGATGTTGCCGTGGTGGACTTGCGTCTTCCGGGCATGGACGGTGCGTCGTTCATCCTCGAAATGGCCAAGCGCCTCCCCGGCACGCTTTTTCTCATCCACACCGGCTCGACAAAGTTCAGCCTTTCCGACGAACTCAAGGCCATCGGCATCCGCGATGAACACATTTTTTTCAAACCCGTCCTCGATATGTCGGAAATGGCGGATAAAATTCGCGATCTGCTCGATAAACGGCGTACATGATGTTTGAATATTCGGCCACCGTGCTTACCATAGACGACGAAGAGGTCATTCGCCGATCCTTCCAGGCCTACCTGGAGGACAGCGGGTTTCGCGTGCTCCAGGCGGCCAACGGCAGGCTGGGCCTGGAAGTCTACAGACGGGAAAAGCCCGACATCATCCTGGTCGACCTGCGCATGCCCGAGGTCGACGGCCTGGAAGTGCTGGCCACCGTGGTGAAAGAGACGCCCGAACTGCCCGTTATCGTGGTGTCGGGCACCGGCATGATACAGGACGCCATCGAGGCCCTGCGCCTGGGTGCCTGGGACTACGTGCTCAAGCCCGTGGAGGACCTGGGGATTCTCGAACATTCGGTGCGTCGCGCCCTGGAGCGGGCCCGCCTGATCACCGAGAACCGCCAGTACCGCGAGAATCTGGAAAATCTCATCGAAAGCCGCACCGCCCAGTTGCGCGAGCGCACTTGCGACCTGGAAGAGGCCAACACCCGCCTGCATCGCGAAATTCTCGAACGCAAGGCGGCCGAGGACAAGTACCGGGGCATCTTCGACAACGCCATCGAAGGCATTTTCCAGGTGGACACCAACGGCCGGGTGGTGAGCGCCAATCCCGCCATGGCCAGGATCCTGGGCTACGAGAGTCCCGAGAGCCTCATGGCCGACGAGCGAGGGTTTGTGGAAATCCTGTTCGGCGGGCCGAACCGGGCCGAAAAATTTTTGCGCATGCTCAAGGACCACCGGGCGTTGCAGGGATACGAATTTCAGACCCGGCGTCTGAGCGGCCAAGCCCTCTGGGGCGCGGTGAACGCGCATCTGGTGGACTCCAAGGACGACCTGGGCCTCTATTTCGAGGGAACCCTGGAAGACGTGAGCGAACACAAGCGGTTCGAAGAGCAGCTTTTGCACCAATCGCTTCACGACGCGCTCACGGGGCTGCCCAACCGGGCGCTCTTCACCGACCGTCTGGCCCAGGCCATCTCACGCTCCAGCCGCCTGGGCACGTTCTTCGCCGTGCTCTATCTCGACGTGGACCGGTTCAAGGTCATAAACGACAGCCTGAGCCACGCCCTGGGCGACCAGTTCCTGGTCAAGCTGGCCGAGCGCCTGCGCGGACTCATCCGGGACGCGGACACCCTGGCCCGTATGGGCGGCGACGAGTTCGCCATCATCACGGAACGGGTGGGCAACCTTTCCGGTGCGATCGGCGTGGCGGAACGCATTCTCGAAGAAATGCGCAAGCCGTTTCAGGTCGACGAGCGCGAAATCTACAGCACCGTCTCCATCGGCATCCTGTGCTGCTCGGGGTTCTGCGGCAACGCCGAGGAACTCTTGCGCGACGTGGATTTGACCATGTACCGGGCCAAGTCCATGGGCAAAGCCTGCTATCAGGTCTTTGACAACGACATGCACGAGCAGGCCGTGGAAATGCTCACCATGGAGACCGAATTCCGCCGCGCTCTGAGCCGGGGCGAATTCGTGCTGCACTACCAGCCCATCGTGGACGTCAACACGGGCAAGGCCACCTGCTGCGAAGCCCTGGTGCGCTGGCTGCATCCGGAGAAAGGGCTGGTTCCCCCGGCGGCGTTCATCCCCCTGGCCGAGGAGAGCGGGCTCATCGTTCCCTTGGGATGGCGGGTGCTCCAGGAAGCCTGCGCCCAGCTTGCCGTCTGGCAGAAGCGATACCGGATGCGCGAGCCGTTTTCCATGAGCGTCAACATTTCCGCCAGGCAGTTCCAACAGCTCGATCTGGTGGACAAGCTGCGCGACCTGCTTTCGACGGCATCCGTTGAGCCGGGCACCCTGGAACTGGAGCTGACCGAAAGCATCATCATGGAAAAGGGGCCCGACGCCATCGGACGGCTCGAAGAATTCAAGCGCCTGGGCGTGAAGCTCTTTGTGGACGACTTCGGCACCGGGTACTCCTCGTTGTCGTACCTGCACCGTTTTCCCATCGACATGCTCAAGATCGACCGTTCGTTCATCATGGAGATCGACGCCACGGGCGGGCATGTGGAAATCGTACGGGCTATCGCGGGGCTTGGGCGCAACCTGGGGCTGGGAGTCATCGCCGAAGGCGTGGAAACCAAGGCCCAGCTCGATGTTGTGCGGGCCCTGGGCTGTCAGCTCGCCCAGGGATATTATTTTTCCAAGCCCTTGCCCGCCGCGGAGATGGAAGCCTATCTCGAAGTGCAGACCAGCGGCGGGTGATTGGGCGGATGTATCAAAAACCGCCGGAAAAGTTTTCGAAAAAGCCCATGATGGGCTTTTTCTTTTTTTAAGAAACGCGTGGCCAGCTACGGGCAAAGCCTTCGCCTTGCGGGTGGCGACATCCGGTTTTTCGGTCTTCCGGGCTTCACCGGACACCCGTGGACCGCGAACGTCGCAAAAAAAGAAGGGCCGAATGGCCCGGCGGGGCATGATTCGAGGGGGTTCGCCGGGGGCGGGATCAAAGAATGTTTTTCCTCGTAAAGTGATTGATTCAAGTATGTTATATAAGTATCCGCAAAAAAAGTCACCCGGGAACAAAAAAAGGTGTTGACGACGGGCGGGAGCGGAGATAAACACGGCTTCCTCATGAGGCGGGCGGGTAGCTCAGTCGGGAGAGCACCGGCCTTACAAGCCGGGGGTCACAGGTTCGAGCCCTGTTCCGCCTACCATGAATCCCTTGCGCGGGAGTAGTTCAGCTGGTTAGAACGCCGGCCTGTCACGTCGGAGGTCGCGGGTTCAAGTCCCGTCTCTCGCGCCACTAAAAAAGCAGTCGTCACGGCTGTTTCCCTTTCGGGGCCAAGCGTTTGATGACGCTTGGCCCCACTTTTTTTGGTCCCTGCGGGCTCCTGGACAGCGATGCTCCAGCCGAAACAGCGACCCTTGGCCCGGCCGGTATTTCAGGAGAACAGGATGGGCGCGGGGTCACGAAGGGGCGAGCCGGCGGTGGTCCTGTCGGGGCCGGGTTCGAGAATGCTGACCACGATCGGCTTCCCCCGACAGGAAAACGTCCGCCCCTGCAATGCCTGTCCGCCCACAAGCGAGGTTCCTGTTGCGTAAGCTTTTCAAGATTCTGCTCTTTGTCGCATATCAGGCACTTTTCGTGGCTGTGCTTCTTTACGGTCTGGAAATTGCCCTCAGACATTTGGACAAGCCGAAGACGGTTGTTCTTCCAACCTATTATACGAATCTTTCCGGTGACTACGAGCCGAATATCAGCGTGCTCAATGAAATACCGTCAAACCATCCGTATGTGTTTACGACAAACTCGGAAGGGTTGCGTGGCCTTGAGGACATACAGAAGCATGCGGACAAGGGGAAGACGTTCCGCATCTTATGCCTTGGGGATTCGTTTACGATGGGGTGGGGAGTTGATGATGAGTGGACCTACCCGGAGCTTCTGAAGAGAGACCTGTCGAAAAAGTATCCCGATATACGCTTTGAAGTCATCAACTCCGGGATGCTGTTTACAAACATACTCGACCAGTACGACTATTACAAGGACAAGGGAGAAAAGCTGCGTCCGGATTTGATAATAGTGCAGTACTGTTATAACGACGTGGATACGGATTTTATTCGCGACGCCCTGACGCGTCAGGCCGGAAAACTGGAATATGGCAAGCCGTACAAGCGTTCCTGGCTGGATTCCGTAGTAAAACGCATTAAACAGACTGCCATATATAACTTTTCTATCTATGTGAATTCCCGGTTGATGGCGAGCAGGATGCGTGGGACGAAGTCCATCTCCGTGGGCGTGTCCAAGTCGACGCTCGCCAAGATACCGAAAGACACTATCAACATGCATCTTTTGAAGCCGACCCCAGAGGAAGAGCGTTTCACGGGCAGCAAGGATTGGTCTGTCCTCAAGGAGGAACGTATCGTCAACCTTCAGCGATTCTGGGATACGTATTTCAATTTCCTTGATGCGTTTCACAAGGAGGTGGAAGGGACCTCCTCTTTCCTTTTCATCGCGATGCCCAACAGCAGGGAGATGGATCACCTCTGGAACGGACAGTCCTGCTATTTCTCCGAGCGTTGCCGAGCGGCAGACATTTCGTATGTCGACTTCACGCACTTTGCCAGGCGGGCGACCAATGCGGACATCGAGGATCTCTTCCTTCGCGCGGACGGGCATCTCTCCAGGGAAGGAAACGCGCTTGTGGCGAAGCAGCTTGCCGAACAACTGGAGATACGCCGGCAGGACGGCGTGTTGCGCCTGGAATGCAAGCCGTCGGGCTTCGGCAGGGTGTGCGATCGTGTGGAAAGCTTCTCCTTTGCCCCCGAGGGCGACACGCTTCGCCTGACCCCGCCCCTGGCCGGGACCTCCCTGTGCGAAAGCGCTAGCGCGACGTCGACCGGCATGGGACTGGGCGACGACGACATGTTCTTTGAAACCAAGGCCGGCAACGGGGTGATCGATCTCGCGTTTCGCTTCAAGCAACCTTATGCCAACCTGGATCTCTTGGCCTTCCGCCGAACCTTTCATAACGGCGACTCGTCCGTCATCTGCCAAGTCTCCGGGGACGGCGAGCACTACCAGACCCGGTGGGAGTACCGGAGCGGGAACGACAACCTCTGGGACGGCAAGGAACTCGCCAAGGTCCTTGAGTTGCAAGGCGACGGCAAGGCTCGGGAGGTCTTTGTCCGATTGCTGTTCCACGGGCGGTCCGGGCTGGTGTTCGACAAGAAGTCCACCGCGGAGCGGTATCGCGGATTGTTGGTCAAGGCTTCGTTCACGCGGAGGTGACCGCCCGGGCCTGACAGCCTGTTGAAAACTCCTTGCCGGCTGCGTTGCTGCGAAAAACAAGCAACCCCTCAACGGATGCCAACTCCGCTTCGGGCTTGACTTTTTCTCGCGCCTTGCCAGCACGTTTTTTGAACAGGCTGCAAGAATCGACTGTTTCAACGGGCTGCTGAAGGCTTGGCGTCGTCGGCTTTGACGCGTCGCCGGCTTTGCCGTAAGCCCTTTGCCCCATGAGCACGCTTTTGACCCTGCGCGACATTTCGAAATCCTTTGGCGCGCGCACCTTGTTCCTCGGCATTTCCATGAGCATCCACCAGGGCGAACGCATCGGTCTGGTGGGGGCCAACGGCTCGGGCAAATCGACCCTGCTCAAGATCATGATCGGCCAGGAAGAGCCCGACCAGGGCGAACGCACCGTGCGCAAAGGCGTCCGGCTGGCCCATTTGCCCCAGAAGGACGACTTCGCCGCGTTGGCCACGGTCTGGGACGTGGCCGCGCACACGCTGGCCCCTTTGGGGTTGGCCGCTGAAGACCTGCATGCGCGAGCCAACGTCATTCTGGGACGTGTGGGCTTTACGGACCACTCCCAGGCCGTGGCCGACCTTTCCGGCGGATGGCGCAAGCGTCTGGCCCTGGCCAGGGCGCTTCTGCTGCAGCCTGACTTGCTCCTGCTCGACGAGCCCACCAACCATCTGGATTTGGAATCCATCCTCTGGCTGGAGGATTTCCTGGCCGGGTCGCGTTTGTCCTACATGGTCATCAGCCATGACCGCTCGTTTCTCGAAAACGTGACCACCCGCACCATCGATCTCTCCCGGGCCTATCCCGAGGGCTATTTGAGCGTGGATGGCCCGTACAGCGTATTTCTGGAAAAACGCGAGGATTTCCTCGTCGCCCAGGCCGGACAGGAAAAGGCCCTGGCTTCGCGCGTGCGTTTCGAGATCGCGTGGCTGCGGCGCGGCTGCAAGGCCCGCACCACCAAGGCCAAGGCCCGCAAGGACGAAGCCTCGCGCCTCATGCGCGAACTCGACGAGACCCGCGACAGAAACGCCCGCGCCGCCCGGGCCGGGGTGGACTTTTCCTCGTCTGGGCGTCAAACCAAGCGTCTGCTGGTGGCCGAGGGCGTGGCCAAGACCCTGGGAGGACGAACGCTCTTTTCCGGCCTCGACCTGGTGCTTTCTCCCGGCGTGCGCCTGGGACTGGCCGGACGAAACGGCAGCGGCAAGTCCACGCTCCTCAAGGTGCTTGCCGGCGAGTTGCCTCCTGACGCCGGGGCCGTGCGCCGCGCCCCTGGCCTGGAAGTGGCCGTTTTCGGGCAGGAGCGCGAACAGCTCGACCCCGACGCCCCCCTGCGCCGGGCCTTTGCACCGCACGGGGACTCGGTGTTCTACCGGGGCGGCATGGTGCATGTGGCCACCTGGGCCAAGCGATTCCTTTTCCGCGTCGAACAGCTCGACCTGCCCGTCGGCTTGCTCTCCGGCGGAGAACAGGCCAGGGTGCTTATCGCCAGGCTCATGCTGCGCCCGGCCGACGTGCTGCTGCTCGACGAACCCACCAACGATCTGGACATCCCCACCCTCGAAGTGCTCGAAGAAAGCCTGACCGACTTTCCCGGCGCCGTGGTGCTCGTCACCCACGATCGTTACCTGTTGGATTCCGTGTCCACCATGCTCCTGGGACTGGACGGACAAGGCGGGGCGAATATCTACGGCGATTTCACCCAGTGGCGACAGGCCATGGAAGACGCCGAGCAACCCGCCCCGGCCAAGCCCGCCGTTCCCCAGGCCCCGCGTGGTCCGGCCCGCCCCAAAAGCGCAAAAAAACTCACCTACAAGGAACAGCGCGAATACGACGGCATGGAAAATGCCATCGCCCAGGCCGAAGAACGCCTCGCCGCCGCCCAGGCCGATCTGGACGACCCGACCGTGGCCTCGCACCCCGAAGAACTGGAAAAACGCCTGGCCGTACGCGACGCCGCCTCCCGGGAAGTCGATACCCTCTACGCCCGCTGGGAAGAACTGGAAGCCAAGCTTGCCGAAGCGGGGGAATGAAGGGGGAGGGGGAGAGAAGATCGGGGGAGGAACCTTTTGTGAACAAAAGGTTCCTCCCCCGAACCCCCTCCTCCAAAAAACTTTTATTTGGGTACTGTCGTGGCCCGTTCGGTTGGTCGGGGGGGCCCGGCGTGTTTGGATTTGATGTCGATCAACGGGCTTTTTGTCTGTCGGGCCATGGCGAAGCAGTGCACGGGCGACCCCGGGCACGAATTTCGTCCATTCCTGGAGAATGTTAAAGTTTTTTGGTGAGGGGAGGGGTCTGGGGAGGGGAGCCCCTTTTTTTCAAAAAAGGGGCTCCCACCGGGGGGGCATTCATTTTGGCACTGGTTGCGAATTATGGAAATAGTCCGTGAGCCCGCGCCAACAAAGGCTTTGCGGCCTTTCTCCTGGCGCGTTTAGATTTGGCACTGAATGACAAAAAATGACAGGAAAATGCTCAAATTATGCATGAGAAATGGCACTGAAATGCGAGGATAATGCGCAAGAACGCTCGGGGCTATTTCAGTTCGCGGCCAATCCAAACGGCCCGGCCGACTATGCGGATGCCATCTTTCAAGTCTCCACGCGCGTCTACTTCTAACGCCGGATACGCCTTGTTGTAGCTGCTGAGAATCAGTTTACCTGGTTCGGCGTTAACTTCCTTGATATAAACCATGTCTTCAACACCAACGGCGTACAATTTACCGGGCGTGGGCGTTTGTTGTGCTTGGTCGATAAGCACCACGTCACCGTCTTTAATCTCCGGTTCCATGCTGTCGCCGGAGACGCGCATCAAGGCCATCTTTGATGGAAATCCTTTGCGACGAAGGAAATCAAGACGAAACGCATAATAACGTTCTGTATCTCCACCCGTCTGAAAGCTTCCTGTACCTGCCGAAAGCCTTGCCTCAACCATAGGCACCATTATCAGTTCGCTTGTATCACATTTAATTATGCGCTCAGCATTTGGCGTGGGTTTGGTTACTTTTATTTCCACTACCCTCTTGCCTGCTTGCAGCATGCCAGCGCGGGCCGGTTCGACGGTTGTGCGCTCCGGGTCGTAGATCGCTCCTTCTCCATACAGCAGCCAATCCGCAGAAACTCCAAACTTGTTGCTTATCAATACAATCCAGTCTGACGGCACCCGGCCCTTCTTTTTTGCCTTGGCAACGGCCGCTTGGCTTATCCCTAAAGCAATTCCAAGGGCGGTGTCGGTGCTAGCATCGCAAGCCAGTTTGAGGCGGGCAAACCTACTTTCTTCAATTGCATGTTCATCTTCGAAACTTCCACCTTTGGCGCAAGCATCGTCCTGGGGAGTGTCATCTCTTATTTCGTCCATATTTACAGGCGCTTATCCGCTGGTTATGAAAGTAGGCCCCTGGAAATAACCTGAAATCATAAAATACACTTGACCGTCATAACCGACGGTTATAGACAGGGGTTGTTAGCGGTAGACGTCAAAGCATTTCTGTCCATGTCTACCCGCCCACAAGTCCAGGGTCAACGTCCAGCGACCATTCCCGTTTGGACGCTGAACTAAACAACAGGTGGATCATGCGGCAACTATCCCTCTTCGAAAACGACGCCAATGCCCTGGCGGGCGTTGTTTCGGCTGTCCGCGCGGCGATGAACACCGCCGCAGGGGCGAGTGAAGAAGGCCGCAAGTTGCTGGTGGACCATCTGAATGCCGTGGCGAGAAACGCCAACGTGCGACTGACTTCTGGAAATACCAAGTCAATCAGCAAGGATACCCTGGACAAGTGGTTGTCGCCATCTGACCGCGACCATCCGCCATCAATTATGGCTGTGTTGGCCTTCTGTATGGCGACGAGGGACCAAGGCGCGTTGCGGGCGATGCTTCGTCCGCTCGGCCTGGATGTAATGACGCCTGAAGATAGGCGGCTACGGGACTACGGTCGAGCCTGCATAGAAAGCAAGGCGAAAGCCAAAGCCAAGCGCCGCCTGGAAGAGGAAATTTTGGAGGGATTGAAATGAGAGTGCGGGCTGGGAAAAACCGCAAGCCATGGCGCATCCGTGAATGGCTTGAGGAGAGAGGGTTAAGCCTGTCGGACGTGGGACAGGAAATAGGGGTCAGCAGGCAGTTGATGAGCGATACCGCCCGTGGGGTGCGCAACAATCAGAAGGCGCTGACCAAGCTGCGGGACATGGGATGCCCTGACAAATACCTTGATCTACCGGAGAACTTGAAGAAGCGGGAGGTGATGTAATGAATGCCAAGTTCCTCTTCGAACGTTTGCAATGTGTAATAGACAGCATTTTTGATTATCAAGGCTATGATTGTATAAGGCGTTGCGAAACGAAGCGTATTGACGGTGAATTTATTCGCCGCAGGGCTGAAGGGGCATTGCAACGTTCGGTTGACGGAAGAGTTGTGGTGGGCGTGACGCTCCAGGATGGCTTCGGCTTCGCTTTCCCGACGTGCCTAGGCTCGCCCTATGAGGAATTTACTTACCTGGCGTGCGAAGGGCAGGACCTTTACCTGGCGGACTACTCTCTCCCTGATGTCAATGGGCATGTCAAGTTCACCAGCCGACTGATTCCATTGGCCAAGGTCGCCCACATCAACTTTGCCTGGGGTGAAGCGGTGCAAGCGCGGGCGGCTGCGTAATGAACGCGCGGGACGCATATGCGACGAAAGAACTTGCCGAGCTTTGGGGGATCAGCCGGCAGGCTCTAGGTTCCCGAGCCAAGCGCGAATCTTGGCAGGCCCGCAAGCGCCAGGGGCGCGGCGGCGGCAACGAGTGGCTGCTGGCTTCCATGCCCGCCGCCACCCGTGACGCTATCGCGGCCGCGTTCCTGAGCCAGGATGCGCCCGCCATCACCTCTTCCGCGCCGGCAATCCCCGCCGCCGCCTCTCTTCCCGGTCTCACCGCGCGCCAGCGCAAAACTGCCCTGGCCCGGCTGGTCTTCGTGCGCGAGATTGAGCGCGCCACCGCGCTGGTGGGCAAGGAGAAGGCCATCCGTAGCCTGCTCAAGGCGTTGGCGGACGGTTCCCTGGCCCCTGGACTGGCTGAACTTGTCCACGTGGCCAACGACCGCTTCGGTTCGGGCGCGCACCGGGGGCTTTCGCGTCGTAGGCTTTACGACTGGTGCGCCAAGTTCACCGAAGGCGGTGAGATGGCGCTCGCTCCTCGCCATCGGTGTCCTGACATGCGCGTTCCCGAATGGGCTCCGGCGTTTCTGGCCCACTATCAGCGGCCCCAGAAGCCCGCTCTGACCAGGGCGTACGAAGATTTCGCCGCCGAGTGGACCGGAAAAGCGCCGACTATCGACGCTGTGCGCTACTGGCTCAAAAAGATGGCCATGCCGAGCCGCGAGGCCGGCCGGCGCACAGGCAACGCCCTGCTCAAGCTGCGGCTGCACAAGCACCGCAAGACGGACGAGCTTTGGCCCGGCGACATCTACACGGCCGACGGCACCACCTTCGACGCGGAATTTCAGCACCCTCTGCACGGCCAGCCCTTCAAACCCGAGGCGACGGCGGTCATTGACGTGGCCACACGTCGGTGCGTGGGTCTTTCGTTGGGTGAAAACGAAAACGCCCTCGTGGTGCTGGACGCCTTGCGCATGGCCTGCCTGTTCGGCGGCATCCCCTGCTATTTCTACACGGACAACGGGCCTGGGTATAAAAACGATCTGATTTCCGGCGAGGGCCTGGGCATGATGGCCCGCCTGGATATCGAGATGATCAATTCCATTCCCAATCGTCCGCAGGGCAAGGGGCTCATGGAACGCGCCGTACAGACTTTGTTCATGTCCGCCGCCAAACGGTTTGTGACGTGCTCGCACGCCGATATGGACCGTGATGCAGCGAAGAAAATCTACAAGCTCAACAGGAAGGATGTAGATGCCCAAGGGAAGTCCAAATTTCTGCCCACCTTTGACGAACTCAAGCAAGTCATTGTTCAAGAGGTGGAGCGATACAACGCCAGGCCGCATAGGGCGCTTCCCAAAGTTGTGGACGCTGCTACCGGAAAACGCCGCCATTTGAGCCCTGACGAATATTGGAACAGCTTCATCACGCGCGGTTTCGCGCCTCTTCTCGTGCCGGACGCCTACAAGGGAGAGCTTTTCATGCCCGGTAGGCTGCGGAGCGTGTCCAACGGATGGGTGCAACTCCACAATAACCAGTATTTCGCCAAAGAGCTTGAAGACTTTCACGGCGAGAAAGTGGAAGTTCGCTACGACATTTGGGACGCCTCGCATGTGTATTGCTGGACAATCAAGGGCGAGAAGATTTGCATGGCCAAGCTTGACGACAACGCCATGGACTATCTGCCCATGTCACAAGTCGAAGCCGGTCGCGAGCGCCGGGACAAGGGTATGGTGGCCCGCCAGGTGAAAAAGATCGAACGCATCGTCCCAGGAGCCACCGTGCAGGTTCCCGAATCGCCGCCCACCTACACCCTTCTTGCCGATTCCATCACGCGACAGATTCCAGAACCGATAACGATAGATTGCCAAAACGCAGAAGTTGAAAGTGCATGCGATGACAACAATGGATGCAAAATTATCACAAGCTTAAAACGTCCGATCTTTCAAAGCGAAAGAGAGCGCTATATCTGGCTCGTAGCAAATCATGACCGTTGGATCGAAAAAGATCATGACTGGATTCAAAAGTACATTTCAGGCGAGGAATACAAAGACCTTCAGCCCTATTACGCTGCTCGTGGTCTCGCATGGTCCGGCATTTCGGCCTGCGGTTAGAGAACATGTGCGGCAAGGAGGCAAGACGATGCGCAAGCGGTTCGTAAAAACGGAGAATTACGCAAAGTTTATCCAGGCGATACAGGCCGTGGAGCGTCGAGGCGCGTCCGAAGCCGGGATGATGCTGGTGTACGGGCTCCCCGGTTCCGGGAAAAGCCAGGTGGTCAAGCATTGGGCTTCCGAGGCGAACGCCCTGTATTTGCGCGCCAAGGTCGATTGGACGCCACGCTATTTCCTCACGGAACTGGCCAAGGCCTTGGGCATGGACCCTGACGGCGCTTCCTGCTCCCTGTTTTCCAATCTGCTGGACCGTTTGTCCGGGAGCGGGGTTCCCCTGGTCATCGACGAAGCCGAGTTCACTTTGCACTACAAGGCCGCCGTGCTGGAGAAGGTCCGCGACTTTTCCGACCACGCGAAAACCATGGTGGTGCTGGTGGGCATGGACAGCATTCGCAAGAAAATCGCCAGACACCAACAGATTTTCAGCCGCATCGCGCAAGTGGTGGAGTTCCGGCCCGCCACGCTGGCGGACGTGCGCCAGGCCTGCGAAGAGCTTGCCGACATCGGCATGTCGGAAGGCCTCATGTCGGAAGTGCACCGCATTTCCGGGGGACGAATGCGCGAAGCCCTCAACGTGATTGCCGCCATTGAACGCGTGGCAGCGCTCAACGGCCTGGATCGCGTGGAAGTGGCGGACCTGGAAGGAGCGGCCTTGTCATATGACTGGCGAAGCTGCTCGCCGAAGGCTGTCCAGCCGCCAAAGGCCCCGCCCCGTCCGGTGCGCGCGGTCCGCGCGGTGGTGGGAGTGCGCTGAATGAACCGGCGCGGTCTGTATCATACGCCAACGAGATTTGAAACAAGCCCCGTCTGGACACTCCGGGGCGGTCAACCACAGGGGGGGGGCATTGGAAGAAACGTGCAGAAACAATCCGGCTTTGGATCATGTCAACACAATATCCGAATCGGTCGCGGTGCTACAGCTCCTTGAAGAACTGATGGTTGTTGCCGGGGCATATTCTCCCCAGGCTTCCATTGGAATGGAGGTCGTTATCCGAGGGGTCAAAGAAAAGCTTTCGAACTCCAGGGACGCGCTTCAAAGTATACACGGCACTAATGGAACAACGGAAGCCCGCGCTACAATGGCGTCTGGCGTTCAGGCGTAGGGAGGGAAAATGTTGGACAGGATGAAAGCCAAGGCAAAATCCACAAGGGATCATCTCGACGCCATTTTCAACGCCCGCAATGTGCTGTCCTTCGTCGGGGAGGCCATTGGCAAGAGCAGTGATGAGTTCTCCGAGAGCGCCAACGTGGGCGTGTTCCTCATCATGGAGCATCTGTGCGATGACCTCGAAGACGCCGCGACAGCTCTGACGGCGGCACTCCAGAGGGACCCCAGCGGCCTGGAGCACCTTGGCGTCACGCCGGGGTGCGCTACCGGTGTCGAGGGGCGGGTGTCTAATTAGGCGGTAGGAGACGCCGGGAACTGGCCGGACGGCCCTTGACCCGCGAACAAGCCGCTTCTTTCAACCTGAACAAATCTAACGGCCCGCTAACGCCATGCCAGGGCAGGCGAAGGGCGGCCAAACACGAAGATCGACATGGAGGACTCATGAAGCCTGACAAGAAGCTGGAAGCCTGCACGCCTGAAGCGCTCCAGAAGGCCCTTGGCGACAAAGAGCGGCATAAGAGGACAATCGAGACCGCGAGGTTAGGTTGGGTCGGGCGTCAAGCGGCCCTGGAGTCCGCCCGCGAAAGGCTGGCCGCGCTGGGAGCCAAGGAAGAGGAAGTGGCGGCCCTGCGCCTTGAACGGCAGGAAGCCCTTGCCAAGGGCCAAGACCACGCGAAGATCACGGCCAGGATCGAACAGAGCGAGCGGGACTTGCGCGAGATGGCCAAGGAAAAGAGCCTGCTGGAAGACCAGGAGGCGGCGTATCGGAAGGCGGTTGAGGGCTGCGAAGCCTACCTGGCGGCCCTTGCGTCCGATTTGGAGGAGCACGAACGGGAAATCGTTCGGATCAAGGCCGGGGTGTTGGCCAACACCTACAACGAAGCCGCGCGAACCCTGGCGGAAACCGTGCGGGAGATGCGCCACCTGTGCTTCAATAACGGAAGCTACGCCTTCTCCGAAGCCCCCAGGCCTCACGGGGGATATTGGGGCGAAGGCTCCCTGTCCAGGATTCCCAAGCTCCGCATGGACTGGGAGGGCGTTCCCGTGGAAGAGGCCTATTTCCTGCGTTTCTAGTTCAAGCGAAACCGCCCTTTGGGCGGTCGGTCTGGCGTGCGGCCAGGCCCTGACGAGCAGCCGAACAAACACAGGGGGCGTACATGGCGGTCATACTGGAAATGCCCAAGGCTCTTGGAGAAATGAAGGCCCGGCGCATGCGCCGAAACGAGCGCTCCGGCCAGTCCCGCAAGGCGTGCGAGGACCGCCAGGCCGAAGAGGCCCGCCGCGCCCTTCTGGCCAAGGTTCACATAGCCCGCAAGCAACTCGGGCTGACCGAAGGGGAATACCGCGCCGTTCTCGACACCCGGTGCAAAGTCGCGTCTTCGGGCGAGCTGGATACCCGCAGCCTTCAAGCCCTGGTGGACTACTTCAAAACCATCGGTTGGAAGCCGGGACGCGGCCCCAACACCAGAAAGCGCCAACAGGCTCCCCATACGGTGGACCACGACGAAACCGGCCAGGGCCGGGAGCCCTACATGGGCAAGATCGAGGCTCTTCTTGCCGACTTGGGCCGCCTGGAAGGCCGTTTCATGCCATGGGCCTACGCGTCGGGCATTCTGAAACGTCAAACCGGACTTGAGAGGCTTGAATACGCCTCCCGCGACCAGCTTCAATCTGTCATTGCCGTTCTTATGAAGCGTGTCGCCACGCTGTCAAAAAAGCGGAAGACGGCTTCCGCCCGCTAGCATTCTCTTTCATCACCGATTGTAAAGTGAAGGGCTTCACCTCGCGCGTGCAGCGAGGTGAAGCTATCGGTTTTTCATGAATCAAGATGAAGGCGTTCACACCAGTCTTGAGGCGAGAGAAGGCGTTTTGTCCGAGATCATCCAGCATATCGGACAAAAGGCGGCTCTCCAGCTTGTCAGGCATTTCGCCGGGGTAACGATAGCCGTTCCACAGGGGAAGAAAGCGTGGCCGGATGAAATCGAAAGCGTCATTGGCAGGGAAGCGACAGAAAAATTTGTTCAGGTCTTTTGTGGGAACGACCTGTACATACCAAAACGACACAAGACCTACCTGCTGCATCGCAACATCGCTATTTGCCTGGAGTATGAAGAGGAACTTCTCAAGTCCAGCGCGAGCAAAGCCGTCAACACGCTCGCCCGGCGTCATGGTTTTTCGGATCGAAACATCTGGTCGATTCTCAAGGGCACGGACCCTGCGGCCGTTACCGCTGAAAGAAAGAGACGCCGCGCCGTCCAACACGAGAGCGCCACAAGAGCGCCGGCCCGGTCCGTGCCCTCGAAAACCAACTAGGAGTCGAAAATGACACACAATCAAGGCCTACTCATGGCCTCGCTGGCTCTTCAGCTTGCCCCGGACCCGAGCGGGTCGCCTTCGGGCTACAACGTGCAACTCTTCCCGGAGGGGGCGTTTTCGGCAAGCGATGGCCGGCCCGGCAACATGGAAGGATGCCAGGCAAAGACCTGGTTCATGGACGCCACGATAGCCCCGGCCATCATTGAGGACGTGGATATTCGCCAGGCCCGGCCCGTGGTGGACTATGACCACCAGAGCATCAGGGCGCGGGAAAACGGCCAGCCGGCCCCGGCTGCGGGATGGATTCAGGCGCTCGCCTACTTTCCCGGCCAGGGCCTCTTCGCCAAGGTCGAGTGGACCGAACGCGCCCGAGGGCTCATCAACTCCGGCGAATACCGCTACATCAGTCCGCTTTTCGAGTTCGACCAGGTGACGGGCGCGGTCAGGCGGCTTGTCAACGCCGGACTGACCAATACGCCGGCCCTCGACGGTCTTATGGCCGTGGCCGCTTCCCAGAGCTTCGACGGCAAGGCCGCATCGGTTGACCTGGTGCGCACGGCCATTGCCGAGGGCGTTCTACCCAAGGCCCTGGAAGGCTGGGCCATGGCGCTGGGCAATGAACAGCCGCAACAGCTTCGGGCCTTTCTCGACAAGATTCGTCCTGTCGTGGCGGCTTCCAAGAAGGACTGCGGCGCGGTCGCCTTGACGGCGGACGAACAGCAAGTCGCGCGGCTTTTTGGCCAGACCGACGCGGGCTTTCTGGAAGACAAGCGCCGCCTGGTCATGCTGGACAATCCCACCCAGGTGGCCGCCTTGACGGTTTCCGAGAAACAGGCGGCTCACCTGCTGGGAATGACCGAGGCGGAGTACTTCGCCCGCAAGGAGGCCCTGTAAATGGCAATCGTCACTTCCGCGCTGGTCAGCGCGCTCTTTACCGGGTTCCGCCGCGAATACCAAACAGCCTTCGGCGCGACGCCTTCGGACTGGAAAAAGGTGGCCACGCTGATTCCGTCGACAACCAGGGAAACCGTCTTCGGCTGGCTTGGACAGTTCCCGCAGTTCCGCGAGTGGGTCGGGGAACGCGTTGTGCGCGACATGAAGGCGCACGGGTACAGCATCAGCAACAAGACGTATGAGTCCACCGTTGGACTGCGCCGCACGGATATCGAAGACGACCAGGTCGGCATTTACAAGCCCCTGTTCGAAGAGATGGGACGCGCGGCCAAGGTCTTTCCCGATGAACAGGTTTTCGGCCTGATGGCCCAAGGCGGCGCGCTTTCCTGCTACGACGGGCAACCGTTCTTCGACGTGGACCACCCGGTCTATCCCAATGTGGACGGAACCGGCGAGCCGGTCGCGGTCGCCAACTACGCGGCCGGAACCGAGCCCGCGTGGTATCTTCTCGACGATTCACGGGCGCTCAAGCCGTTCATTTTCCAGGAGCGGACAAAGCCCGAGCTGACCACTCGAACCAACCTTGATGACGAAACCGTCTTCACGAAAGATGAATATCAATTCGGCATCCGCTACCGCTGCAACGCCGGCTTTGGCTTCTGGCAGATGGCTTTCTGTTCGCGCCTGCCCCTGAACTCCGAAAACTTCAACGCGGCCTATGGCGCCATGGCGACGTACAAGGCTGACGGCGGGCGTCCTCTGGGCATTCGGCCCACGCTGCTGGTGGTCCCGCCCGTGCTGCGCGTGAAGGCGTTTGAAGTGGCCCTGTCCGAACGCCTGGCGAACGGCGCGGACAACCCCAACAAGGGCTTGTGCGAAGTGCTGGTCACCCCGTGGCTGTCGTAGGAAGCGCCATGGACAGTACAACCCTTCGCATACGCTCGCTGAAGGGCGGGCACCACAGGTCCGGCAGGCGGTTCGGCTCGGAAGCCGTAGAGATCGACGCGCGCACCCTGTCACGAAAGGGACTTGCCGCACTTCAGGCGGACCCTGACCTTTCGGTGGAAATCGTTCCCGAAGAGAACCCCTAACGCGGCGAAAGAGGGCCAAAACAAGAAGAACCCGGCGGCATCATGCGCAAACATGTTCCGCCGGGTTCCCTTGTTGGACGGTGGGGCCTCTCGGCCGCTTTCGCGGAAACCCCACATGACGCTCCGGGCTGTGCCCGTGCTACGGCAGAGAGAATATCACCGTGTCGCGTCCAAACAATGTAAGCAATTAGGCACAAGCTAGCCCATATTTTTTTGCCCGCTTTATAAATGCCGTTCGGCCTCCTTCAAGTGACAAAATCCCTGCGCGCACTGAACTTCTCTCGACACCACCTGTCGATAATATTTTACCTCGGTCAGATGAATCATGTGCCTCGTCTTTTGCAACTTTAATTATTTTTTCGCTATCCCCAAGAACCGTAATGTTTTGGTTATGTGTTACGATAATGAATTGTCGGTTTCCTTTGTTTGCTCGAATTGAGTTTATAATTTCAGTCATGAATTCAGAATCTAAATTGTCCTCTGGCTGGTCAATTACAACAGGACAACTGTTCGAGCCAAGCAAAATTGACAACATATAGCTACACCTTTTCCCTGGAGACAACCTATTAAAATCGTTTTTTGCCTTGTCTTCTCTGCTCATTATATAAAGTTCGACTGTTGGCTCAAACACCATCCCTTCAAGCTGTAAAAGCTGCTCTGAAAAACTAAATTGTAATTGCGCAATTTCTCTAGTGAAGTATGATATTATAATTGATGCAGTATTTTCTGTAATATTGGTTCTGCCCGCCAAACCCTTAACATCTTTTTGCTTGACGTATTTAATTAAATCTTCTGGCGTTAGCTTGCTTGTTGCCAAACGATCGATTTGTTCAGCAAACTTTTTAATGCCCAACCCTGAAAGCGTAGAATTGCAGAAATTATAAAACTCGCTGTAATCAATATCGCCTATGGAAAACTCAATATGCGGCAAAAATTTTTTTTGAGCCTCTATGTTTTCGAATCTTTTATTGCTTAACTCACCTCGTGTTGTTGACAAGTCTTGCAACAAACAGGATCGAGCAGAAATTAAACGTTTAATTATAGAAGTTGCACAGTTAAATTGCGGAACAATAGTTTTGTCAACATCCATCACTTTTGTTTCCCATTTTGCAATGTTGGCAATATCGATCTGAACATTTTCTATAGAATTTTCCTTTAAATACGTTTTATAGTCATTCTCTTTGCTCGTGAACGCATCGCCCCACCCCAGCTTTTTAGAAAGATTAGATATTTCTCCAGGTAATGTGTCGAGTTTTGAATCAAAAGATTGTTTTAAGCCGGCAATAAGTGACCTAATTTCAGTGTTAAATCCAGTTAAAGCGTCAACAAAGTCAGAGTTGATAACTTTAGTTTTATCAACCTCAAAGGATAGAGCCTTCTCTAGAACATTAAAAAATGTTGCCGCTTCATTGCGAGCTTTAGAGACATTAGTCTCGAAAACATCAAGAAGCGTTTTTTCATACTGCCACTTTTGAAATTCATCAACCAAAGGGCTAGTTACTTTTTCCCTGGTTTCATTGATTTTAGTTATAAGATCATTACGAATGTGAATGGATTCGGATAGTCTTTCAGCCACGTTTGCATGATGAATAATTTTTCTAGTGTTTTCTCTGACCTCAACCATCAGCTCATCGACATACATCAAGACGTCTGCATAATCGCCAAGGCCGTCAAGTATTTTAATCAACTTATCCTTCTTGTGGACAATTTGCGCAAGTTCTCCTTGGCTATATGCTTCAATGCAAAACGATTTAACATTGTCGTCTGAAGTAATAAAGCGTGGAGAAGAACTTGAGTCTTCTGGTTGACTCCCAAAATTTGTCTTAGCCATAGACAGGGTGCGCTCAATACAAAACTCGTCATCGCCTTGTTTGGCAATCGTCAATGTGATCTTGCTTCCGACCCTGATCAAGCTATAAATCCTATTATAAAACTCTTGTAAGTTGCTTTTGTCAGGATAGTTAGCAGTGCAGAACCTTATACAATCAATAAGTACAGATTTTCCAGTGCTGTTTCCTCCTATTATAGTATTAAGGTCTGGACTAAATTCCATGCTGAGGCCTTTGAAGTATCCGTTGTCAACTGATATTCGCTTTATGTAGTAGTAATTGTCTTGGGCTGGTGTGTCGTATCTTATTCTGGCGTCAGGTTCGTACAAGATTTGCTGTAATCCGTCAAAGTCAACCGTATCCATTTTTATCCATGTATACCGGCTTCCGACTAGCTCTTTACTATGTGCGTCTGAACAAACTATCGTTGGCTTGTTAAATTGATTTAAATAAAACTCAACATTCTTTGCCTTAAATGTATGAATTTCGCAAACGTCAATGCATTCTTTCATCAAGATGGATTTTTCTGCGCCTAAAGATGCCCATACATCATTTTCGTCTGCATTACCCGACGGGTGGGGAATTTTTTCAAAGGAACCTGCTTTGTCTCCTGCATGAGCAATGACTATCCCGCTCAATTTATGCGCAATATCTGCTGCTTCTCTAAAGTTAACAGCTTTTTCAAGAAGTCCACGACTGTAGTGGTTATCACGAGTGCCTTTTGAATTCAAAGCTTCTTTGCCAATTTTGCATATATTTTCTTCGGACAATCCCAACGGAAGTAGAAAATTTTCAGATATATATTTTTGATCACATTTTTCTGGGAAAAGTACAATTATGTGTACAGGCGGTCTCCCCGCTTCGGTTTTCAATTCAACGCCTGGAAGTGCACTTATCCCTTTCTTTCTCGCGTAGGACATAAAACTGTCAATGTTTGATACGTTGTTGTGATCCGTCAAGGCAATTAAATTCAAACCTTGCTCAATCGCCTTGTCGACAATTTCTTCAATCGACATATGGCTGTCACCAATTGAAGCATTAGAATGAATGTGAAAGTCACATTTTCTCCATTTAACATAGTTATCCATTGCCCCCCCTTTTTGCGAACAATGTCTTCCAGTAAAGATAACGGATATAGACAGTGTGCATAGTAATCGTACTCAAACGCGTACTGTTTACCATACAAAAAGTAATGCAGCAAAGATGATAATCTCCTTGCCGTAGCACAGGCAACCGCCTGGAGCGCCATGCGAGGTTTCCGCGAGAAAGCGGGTGGGAGGCCTCGCCATCCGCCATCACCCTCGGCAGAATCGCCTTGCCCCGTTGATTCTGCCGGGCGCTTTGCTTACACGGGCATCGGTGGACGCGACACGGTGCAATTCCCCTGGCCGTAGCACGGGCATAGCCCGGAGCGCCATGCGAGGTTGCCACGAAAGTGGAAAGGGGGCCTCGCCGTCCACCCCCTTTCTTTCGCAAGATTTGTTTCTTCCCTGACGACGAATGTGAACGAGTCAGTCGTTTGCAAGGGGGCGTGCCAAATCAAGCACGAATTAGTGCCGAATTGCACACCACCTTACACTCCCCTCCCCAGGCTTCTTCTTTCTCTTCCTCTTCTTATCCCTTGCCCTTCAATCTTTGCTTCAAACGAAGAGCCCTGTGATTCGGTAGGTGGCGACGGCCATGAGGAAGGCGAAGCACAGGCTGCCCACGACGGAGAAGGCGGCCCATTTCCAGTTGGACTCGCGGGCGATGGTGATCACGGTGACCATGCAGGGGGTGTAGAGGAGCATGAAGACGAAGACGGCCAGCACCGAGGGCAGTCCCCAGGCCGGGTCGGCGGCCAGGCGTTGGGAGAGCGAGTCGGCGGCGTCGGCCTTGACTTCGCCCATGGAGTAGGCCGTGGCCAGGGTGGAGACGAAGATTTCCTTGGCGGCGAAGGCTCCGATCAGGGCGATGTTGGCTTGCCAGGGGAAGCCCGCCTGGTCGGTGAGGGGGCGCAAGGCCTGTCCCACCTGACCGGCCAGGGAGTGTTGCAGGGCGGTTTCGTTTTTCAGGTTGTCCACGGCGGCTTGGGCTTGGGCGGTGAGTTTGGCCAGATCTTTTTCCGACGCGTCGGGGTGTTGGGCGCGCACGGTTTCGGCGGCTTGTTCCCGTTGCCGGTCGAACTGGGCCATGGTGGACTCGGGCGGCTCGGGAAAGGTCATGACCGCCCACATGACCACGGACACGGCCAGGATCACGGTTCCGGCCTTCTTGATGTACTGCCAGACCCGTTCGAGGGTATGGATCAAGACTCCGCGAAAGGTGGGCAGCCGATACGGGGGGATTTCCATGACAAAGGGGGTGCTTTCTCCTTTGATCACGGTCCAGCGCAGCAGGCGCGACACCAGGAGCACGAAGGCCCAGGAGGCCAGGACGAGCAGGAACATGGCCCGGGTGGGGTCGTCCGGGAAAAAGGCCGCCACGAGCATGAGATAGGCCGTGGTCTTGGCCCCGCAGACCATGAAGGGAGCGGTGAGGATGGTGGCCAGGCGTTCGCGCGGACTGCGCAGAGTGCGCGCGCTCATGACTCCGGGCACGGCGCATCCGCCCGGAATGCCGCCGGACATGATGAGCGGCATGACCGACATGCCGTGCAGCCCGAACATGCGCAGCACCCGGTCCATCATGTAGGCCACGCGGGCCATGTAGCCCAGGTCTTCGAGAAACACGAGCATGGCGAACATGATGCAGATAAGCGGCGTGAAGCTCATGACCGCGCCCACGCCGCCGATGATACCGGAAACCACCAGCGATTGGACATGACCTGCCGGGATGACGGTGCGGGCCAGCTCGGCCAGCATGTCGAAGCCGGCGGTGAGCCAGTCCTTCGGGTAGGCGCCCAGGCTGAAGGTGACCTGGAACATGGCCCAGAGCACGGCCAGCATGAGCACGGGGCCGAGCAGACGGTGGGTGACCACCTTGTCGATGGCGTCGGAGTTGGTGCGGCGCATGTCGTCGCCCCCGGTGATCACGCCTTGTCGCAACAAGCCGCTGATGAACCCGTATCGCCAGTCGGCGATGATTGCGTCCGGGGTGGCGGCGCTGTTGTGGCGGGTGATTTCCTCGGCCTGGCGGCAGAGGTCCTCGAGTTTGCCCGAGGTGTCTCCCGCGGCCAGTCCTTCGGTCATGACCTGTTCGTCGTTTTCCAGGTATTTTACGGCCACCCAACGCGAGTCGTAACGCCCGGCGAGAAAGCCGGTTTCCTCGATGAGGGCCGCCATACGGTCGATGATGGGATCGAGGTCCGGGCCGTAGGACAGCCGGATGGGTTTCCATGCGCCCTGGCGTTTGGCGTGGGTTTCCACCACGGCTCGCATGAGTTGCCGCCGCCCTTGGCCGACCCGGGCCACGCACGGCACCACGGCCGCTCCCAACAAGCCGGAAAGTTTGGCCACGTCGATGGAAAAGCCTTGTCGGCGCACTTCGTCCATCATGTTGAGACCCAACACCAGGGGCGCGCCGATCTCCATGAGTTGCACCGCCAGGTAGAGGCTGCGCTCCAGCGCGGTGGCGTCGATCATGTTGATGACCACGTCCGGGTGCTCCTCGACGATGACGTTGCGCGCCACGAGCTCTTCCATGGAATACGAGGTCAGGGAATACGTGCCCGGCAGGTCCACCAGTTGGATGACGTTGTCGCCGTCGCGGTACACGCCTTCGAGTCGGTCCACGGTTATGCCCGGGTAGTTGCCCACCCGGGCGGTGCCGCCGGTGATGGCGTTGAACATGGTGCTTTTGCCGCAGTTGGGCTGGCCGGACATGGCCACGCGGATGGCTTGGGGCACTAGAGCGTCTCCACGGTGATGAAGTCGGCCTCGTTGTTGCGAAGCGACAGGGTGAATCCTTTCAAACGCAGGGCCACCGGATCTTCGAGAGGGGCGCGGCCCACCACCATGACCTGCGCGCCGGGCACCAAGCCCATGTCGCGGATGCGTCGGCCCATCTCGCCGCTGGCCGTGACCGCGCGGATGAGCGCCTTCTGGTTGACGCGCAACAGGCGCAGGGACATTTCCATCTTCGAGTCTCCTTCTCGCGGTCGTTTGGGGCGTCAAAGCCCGGGGAGGCGTTCGCGTCCCTTGTCGAAGGCGACCGCGCCACCGCCATAGTGCAACGCCGCGGGGCGCGGCGCAAGACGGTTCGGGTGCGTTAGGGGGAATTAGTGAGAGTGAATATCAATGTCAATATGAAACGCATACCGTTTCGCTTCTTTTTTCCCGGGTCGTTGAGCCCTCGGGTGGCATCCACAAGATACGCGTAGACGCATTTTGTGGATACTAAACGGAAATTATTATTTTTAGCCTTGGAAAACAGAGGCATGTTTTTCAAGGACGCGACACTTGCGCGGTGTTGGCCGGGAGCGCCCGGAAGGCGCCGATTCCGGCTCGAAACCGGGATGCAGGGCGTTCGAGCGGCCCCCCCGCGCGGCGCAAGACGGACCGCTTGCGTCGATTCGGGGGGACGGGCGGCGTTTTGGTCCGGCCAAGCGGTCGATACGCACGCGTTGTGCGGATTTCAAAGCGTCCCGGCGCGCAGGTCGGCCTCGAACCGGTTCAGGGTTTGGGTCAGGGCGGTGTTGTAGGCTTCGGCCAGGCGGGAAGCGTCCGACATGTTGGCGGAGAAGGGCACGGACTGGGTGTAGGTCCCGGAAAAGGCCACCTGGTAGGTGTCGCCGGTGTTTTTGAGCAGAAAGAACTGAATTTCCAGCACGGCCTTGGGATGGGCCGTGTCGCGGAAGTCGCCGTAGACCGCGTTGACCAGGGCTTCGAGCACGTAGGTGTCGCTCAGTTGGCTGGTGGAGTCCACCACGTGTCCGAACAGTCCCGAGCGCGACAGCCACAGTTCGGTCTGTTTGGCCAGGGCCGGGGCCGGGGCCACGAAAAAGGCGTTGTAGTAGTCCGATTCGAAGCGGGCGTCGCTTAAGCGATACACCATGTCCTTGCCCTGGAAGTCCGGCGAGACCTTGAAGGGACGCACCTTGAGCACGGTCCGGGACTGGTTGTGTTCCGCCTGGGGCCGGGTGACGCTCAGGGCGTAAAAGTGGCGCTCCAGGGCCGATTGCCGGGAAAAGGGCGGGGTGCAGGCGGTCGACAGCACCAACAGCAAGACGAAGACGGCGGCGCGCGTCATCGGGTTTTCTCCGGGTGGGATTTCGCCGGCGGCGGGCCGAAAATCAGGCTCGACGGATTGCGCTTGGCTTCGCCGGTCAGTTCGTTGAGGTTCTCGAACGTCTGCTTGCCCTGGTCGATCAGCGTCTGCACCTGGTCGCGCTGGCTTGAGAGCATGACGTTGGCCTCGCGCAAGAGCTTGCGCAACTGCTCGATGGCGGCGGGCAGGTTGTCGGTGCCGGCCTTCATGTTGGCGAGGGTCTTGGCCAGGTTCTTGAGGGCATCCTTGGACTCCTTGCTGCCGATGGCGGCGTCCAGATGGGCGCTGGTCCGGCGCAGATCCGAAAGCAGGGCGTTCAGATTGGAGCTGATATCGCCCATTTTGGCGTCTTCCACGGCCTTGCGGGTGACCACCAACAGGGCGTTCATGTTCTGCACGGCCTGGTCCACGCCGGCTTCTTCCACCTTGCGCAGGGTTTTGGAAAAGGTCTCGAAGGTCTCTTCCAGGCGGGCGATGGTGCTGGGCGCAGAGGGCACGTAGGCTTCCTGCGGCGTCCATTCGATGGGCAAGGGCTTGTTTCGGCGCGGGTCCAGGTAGTCCATTTCCAGGTAGCCGGTGCCGGTGAGCCCCTGGGGGGCGATGCGCACGCGCAGTCCCCGCTCCACCTCGTGGGCCACGGCTTCGCGAAAGTCGCCGTCCTCGCCGAAGGACAGGGGGGAGTCGGGGTTCAGGGCCATCTCCACCAGAACGTAGCGGAAGGGCGAGGCCTTCACGTCGTGGTATTTGTTGAACACGAAACGGATGCGTTCGACGCTGCCCACCTTCACCCCCTTGAACTTGAGGGCCGAGCCCACGTCCAGGCCCTGGACCGACTCGTCGAAGTAGGTTTCGAGCAGAACCTTGTCCTTGTTCAGGGTTCCCAGTCCGAGAAAGAGAAGGGCCGCCACGAACAACGCGGACGAGCCCAGAATGAACAGGCCGAGTTTGAAAGAGTTGCCGCGTGCGCTCATGGGGTTTGGTGGGCCTCTCGGTTGAAGAATTGTCGAACTGCCGCCACGGGACTGTGTTCGCGCAGTTCGCGGGGGGAGCCCTCGGCGATGACGCCCTTGGCCGCCGCGTCGAGCATGACGACCCGGTCGGCCGTGGCGAAGATGCTGGCCAGCTCGTGGCTGACGATGACGAAGCTTATGCGCAGGGTCTTGGCCAGGGTGAGGATGAGTTCGTCCAACCCGGCCGAGGTCACGGGATCGAGTCCGGCCTGGGGTTCGTCCAGAAACAGGATGCTCGGATCAAGCGCCATGGCCCTGGCGATGGCGGCGCGCTTCTGCATGCCCCCGGAAAGTTCGGAGGGCAGTTTGTGCTCCGATCCATGCAGCCCCACCAGCTTGAGCTTGAGCCGGGCCACGTCCTGGCGGGCGGCTTGGGACAGGTGGGTGAACTCCTCCAGGGGGAGCATGACGTTTTCCAGAAGCGTCATGGACCCGAAAAGCGCCCCGGACTGGTACGTCACTCCGAAAAGGCGCAAAATTTCGCGTCGTTGTCTTCCGTGGGCCGCGGTCAGGTCGCGCCCGTGGATAAGCACCTGGCCGCCGAGCGGTTCGTAGAGCCCGATCAGGTTTTTGAGCAACGTGCTTTTGCCGCAACCCGACCCGCCCAGGATAACCAAAATTTCGCCGGCGCGCACCGACAAGTTCACGTGTTCGAGCAGGGCCTTGCCAGCGTAGCCCACGCTGAGGTCCCTGGCCTGGATGACAACTGGGGCGTCCACGCGTTTCACCAGCCCATCACGTAGAAGGTGACGGCGAACACCCCGTCGCACAGGGCGATGAGGATGATTCCGGCCACCACGGCGCTGGTGGTGGCGTCGCCCACGGCGCTGGCCCCGCCCCGGGTGCGCAGTCCCCTTTGGCAGCCGATCGCGCACACCAGCAGGCTGAAGACCACGGCCTTGAACAGGCCGCCCAGCAGGTCGCCCATGCCGATCGCTCCCTGCACCTGGTTGCAGAAGCTGACCAGGGGATAGCCCAGGGAAAGCATGACCAGTGCCCCGCCGACAAGGCCGGCCACGTCGAAAAACAGGACCAGCATGGGGGTCATGACCATGGTGGCCAGCACCCGGGTGACCACCAGGAAGCGCACCGGATCGAGCCCCATGGTCTTGAGGGCGTTGATTTCCTCGTTCACGGTCATGGTGCCGATCTCGGCGGCAAAGGCCGAGCCCGAGCGTCCGGCCAGGATGATGGCCGTGACCAGGGGGCCGAGTTCGCGCAGAAGCGACAGCCCCAGCAGGTTGCCCACGAAGATTTCGGCGCCGAACTGGCGCAGGGGCATGGCCGACTGAAAGGCCATGATGAGCCCCATGAGAAACCCGATGAGCACGATGATGGGAAAAGCGTTCACCCCGGCGGTTTCTGCCACGCGCAAGGCGTCGCGCCAGCGCACCCGGTGCGGCGACGCCACGGCCCAGGCCAGGGCGGTGGCGAATTCGCCCACAAAGGACACCAGGTCCACGATGTCGTCCAGAAGCGCCTGGGCCTTGCGACCCACTTCTTCGGGCAGGGTGTGGTGAACGGCCGGCGGCCCGCTCGGTTCCAGGTCTTTGGGCGTGAACTGGCTAAAGAGCTTGGCGAAGCGTTCGTCGAGCCCGGTCAGTACGAAACGCGCACCGCCTTGTTCGGCGCGCCGACGCATTTCCAGCAGGAGGGCCATTCCCGACACGTTCAGGAATTCCACCCCGGAGGCGTCCACCTCCAGGACCCCGGACGCGGGGCACAGTCCAAGGGCCTTGTCCCACACGGCGGCCGCGCCGTCGGCGTCCAGGCGACCGGCAAGGGCCACGGCGGTGCGCCCCTCGTGGGCGGCGCGCGCGCTGACTTCCGCGCTGGAGTTGCTCGTTGGGGAGTGCATGAATGGGCTCGCTCGGGTTGGACTTTGGAAGATGAACACCATACCCGCGCCCGTGGCCAGGGTCAATCGTGGAGGTCGCGGCATTGGACGGGAATCCGGCCCGGAGGGGCGGATCGGCCGGCCAAGGCCGGGCTGCGGCTCCGCATGAGGTTTTCCGGATTGACAGCCGGGCGCTATGGCTTACAAAAAGACGCGAAAACGAAACGAGGGGCGTATGATTGAGGAAACTCCCTTGACCTTGTCTCTGGTCATTCCGGCTTACAATGAACAGGACAATCTGGCCGCCAGCGTGCGCCCCCTGTGCGAAAGGCTCGACAGGGAGGGGATCGACTACGAGGTCGTTGTGGTCAACGACAACTCCTCGGACGCCACCCCTGCGGTGGCGCAGCGGCTTTCGGCGAAAAACCCGCGCATCCGGCTGGTGGACAGGACTCCCCCCAGGGGGTTCGGCCGCGCCGTGCGCGCCGGCATCGAGTCCGCCCTCGGGGATGTGGTGGTGCTCTACATGGCCGACGCCTCCGACGATCCCGACGACGTGGTGCTCTACTACCGGGAAATCTGCAACGGCTACGATTGTGTGTTCGGCTCGCGGTTCATCAAGGGGTCGCGCACCAAGAACTATCCCTGGTTCAAGCTGGTGGTGAATCGCATCGTCAACAAGGGCCTGCAACTGCTCTTCTGGACCCGGTTCAACGACCTGACCAACTCCTTCAAGGCCTACCGGTCCTACGTGTTGCGCGATTGCGGCCCTTTTCGGGCCAGCCATTTCAACATCACCATCGAGCTTTCCCTTTCCGCGGTCATTCGCAACTACAACATCGCCCTGGTGCCCATCAGTTGGCAGGGACGCACCTGGGGCAGCTCCAACCTGCACCTTGCCGAGATGGGGCGGCGTTACCTTTCGACGCTGATCAAGATCTATTTCGAAAAGACGCTCATTCGCGACGACATCATCGCCGAGTCCGTGGCGCAGTCCCGTCAGGCCGGGCGTTGCCCGGCGGATTTGGAGGCCCAGGTCAAGCGGCTCGAACGACGTCTGGAGCTTTTGGAAAGGACCGGAGCCAAAGGAGGCGACGCGTGAAAAGCTACCGCAAGGAGCTTTGGTTCGACATTCCCACTCGGCGGGCCTTCGTGAACATCACGCCCGAAGTGGAAGCCTGCCTGCGCGCTTCCGGGGTGCGGGAGGGGCTGGTGTTGGTCAACGCCATGCACATCACGGCCAGCGTGTTCATAAACGACGACGAATCCGGCCTGCACCACGATTACGAGGTTTGGCTGGAAAAGCTGGCCCCGCACGAACCCGTGAGCGGTTACCACCACAACGTGGGCGAAGACAACGCCGACGCCCACATGAAGCGCCAGGTCATGGGCCGCGAAGTCGTGGTCGCCGTGACCGAGGGCCGGCTCGATTTTGGTCCCTGGGAACAGATCTTCTACGGCGAGTTCGACGGGGGACGCCGCAAGCGGGTGCTGGTCAAGATCATCGGGGAATAACCGGAGCGCGAAACAGGAAGGGGGTGCCTGGCGCTTCGGCCTGGCCCTTGCGCGGCGTGCTTGCCTCGCGATGCCCGGAACCTGGATTTCGTCGTGAATTTCGCCCGCGGAAGCGGCCCGGCAGGCGTTTTGACGCTCGCCTTGGGACTGGAGTCATGAAACGCGATTTCGTCAAAAACGGCCTTCTCGTCCTGTGCTCGCTGCTGTTCTTTTTCGCCCTGCTGGAAGGGCTGTGTCGGCTGTTTCCCGTTCACGAAGCGGTGGATGTCGACAAGCTCAATCTCATCATGATGAACGTCGGGGACAAGGCGACCATGCATTTTGTCGAGGACCCGCAACTCGGCTACCGCATGGTGGTGAGCCAGCCCGATCCCGCGATCTTCGAGGACGCCTGGGGTCGGCGGTATCCGCGAAAAAAGCCCGAAGGCGTGGTGCGGATCGTCTGTGTGGGCGGGTCCACCACGTACGGCACCGGGGCCGACGCGTCCACCACCTTCCCGGCGCTTTTCGAGGCCTTGTGCAACCGTTCCCATCCCGGATGCCCCAGGCGCGTGGAGGTGATCAACGCGGGGCTGATGGGCTACAACAGTTGGCACAGCCGCATTCGCGCGGATGTGGATCTCGACAGCCTCGACCCCGACCTCTACGTGGTCATGGACGGCCTGAACGATGTCGTCACCTCCATGTCCGTCAGCCGAAAGGCCCTGAACCGGCTCGATGTCCTCACCAGCCAGGTGAATCTGCGTCGAGGGGTGTTCGGCGAAGCCCTGGCCCGGCTGGTGGGCGTTCTCGACCACAGCGCCTTGTTCACGCGTCTGCGTCGCCTCTACCGCGACCTGGGGGAGCGCGGGTCGGACACTCCCGGACAAGTCGCCTCCAACGTGGCCGGCTTCGGCTACAAAAAGAACATGATGGAATTCATCCAGGGGCGGCGCGAAAAGGGCATACGCACGGCCCTGCTCAACTATCCGTGGATCGTGCGGGAATCGGCCGATTTCTCCAGCGAAACGCGCCGGCTCGTGTATCCTCTGGATCCCAATTATTTTCGGTACTTCCAGGCGGGGCGGGCGTACGTGACCCAGGCAAATGTCGAACTGGCCTCCACCATGAAAGTCCCCTTGGCCGATCCGCAGCCCCTTTTGGATGAACTCACCCGCGATGGGGCGAACCTCTACAGGTATTATGTCGATACCGTGCATTTCACCAAGTTCGCCAATTTCTACATCGCGTTGAGCCTTTTCGAGCGACTGAAGAACGTCGAACCCCTGAAGTCCGCCTTTGCCGGCTGCGCCAGCGAGAACCTGGATACGGTGGTGTCCACGCTCTGGCCCCAGGTGTTTATTCCCGAACATGCCATGCTCGGCACGGGATTTCCCAAAAATCCGGCGAGCGGCTATGCCACCCGTGTGGTTTCCAGGCAAAACACGGAAGAAAAGCCGGCGGACGTGGCGGGGTGGACCGTCTACTCCCCGCGCGACCCGGCCCGTCCCGCCACTTTGGTGCTGGAAAGAACGCCCCGGGACGACGCGGCGGAGCGGAGGGTGAACGGATTCAACTGCATGGTGTTTCCGCGGTTTGTCGGTGATCGTGATTCGGTGACCATACACGCCGGGGAACAGGTCGTGCTCCAGGCCAAGAAATCCCTGCCGTCGCCGGGGTGGACCCCCATAGCCGAGCGCTGGGGATGTGTGTTGCCCCCGTCCGCGACCCGCCTGGAAATCGTCCTGACGGGGCAGGGCCAGTTGTGGGCCCACGACCGGACCGTGCTGTTCTACAACCCCTTCTGAGTCCGGTTTCGGGTCCTGGAAAGGACAGGACCAGCCCGCTGCGGGAACGCCGCACCGCCGCGCGGCGTGTTCGCGAGGGGGACGCGGGGGGGGGCGCGCCGCCACCCGGCCCGGTTCGAGCCTTCACGTCTTGTGATGTACGGAATGGATGTTGCAATCGTCTGGTCGGCCGGGACTCCGGCCAGGAGAGAGCGCCATGAAGTCAGACATCGTTCCCGTCCCCTGGACTCCGTTGTTTCTGCCCCGCCTCATCAAGGCCTATGCCGTGATAGACGGCGGAGCCCGTTTGGCCCTGCGTCAGGAAACGGCCTTGCGCGGGTCCGGCCCCGTCTGCCGCAAGGGTTGCTCCCAGTGCTGCTCCCGGGGAGACGCCCCGGTCAGCGCCCTGGAGTTGGCCGGAGCGCTTTGGCACGCCTCGCGCCGCGTGGGCGGGGAGGCCTGCCGGATCGTCACCGCCCGCCTGGCCGGCGACGCCAGGGGAGCGGGCTGCCCCTTTCTCCTTGACGGCGATTGCGCGGTGCATTCCATGCGTTTCGCTTCCTGCCGTCAACAATTTGTCTTCGGCCGTCCCTGCCTGCCGGGAGAAGATCCGGCCATGACCCGCCGGGCCGATGTCTTCACGCCCATGCGCCGATTCGCCCTGCGCGGTTTTTCCATCATGGCCGAGGCCATGGGCGTGGACGCCGGGAAGGACTCACCGCAACGGCTGGACGTGGTGTGGCGGTCGCTGTGCGTGCCCGTCAAGAATTGGTCGGTACCGGACGTGGAACGCTTTCTTTTCGACGTTGTGGAAGGGCGCGCGTCGTCGCTTTCGCGGCTGGCGGCCTGAGACGGACTTTCAAAAACACAAGGGCGCGGACATCGTTTGGATGTTCGCGCCCTTGTTTGCGTTGCGAGCGGGCCGGTCAACCGATTCCGGCGTTTATCCGGGCCACGGCGGTGTCGAGCTTGCGGGCCATCCAGAGCGAGGCCGGCACGCACGCCGCCGTGAGCAGGACGAACGCCACGAAGGGGTGCATGTAGGGGCGCAGCAGGTCCGCCAGATAGCCGATCAGGGGTTGGTGCATGAGATAGATGGAATAGGAAGCCGCCGCGATTTTCGCGGCCGGGGGCCAGTGCCCGAGCCGGGCCATGGGTTCGTGCAGAAAGACCAGAAGGCCGAACACGGACACGCAGGCGCACCAGTACAGGTGCGTGACGAAAAGCTGGGGACCGGGAATGCCGAGAAAATATCCCCAGGCGAAAAGCGCGGCAAAGGCGATCCAAAGGGTCCGCCTGAGTCCGGGAAAGGCCTTGGCCAGGGAGGCGCCGACCGCCGAGGCCGGGGTGATCGAGGGGTCCTTCCACAGGCAGGCCAGGTAGATGCCCAGGGCGAACTCGGGCAGGCGGTAGGGCAGGTTGAAATAGAAGAGGTAGTTGGCCATGGCGAAGATCGACCCTGGCAGCAGCCAGGCCAGGAATTCCAGCGCCAACCAGAATCCCCACGCGCCCGCAACGAGCCACAGGACGGCCCGCCTTGGCCCGAGCTTGACGTAGAGTCGCCACAGCAGGGGAAAGGCCAGGTAGAACTGGGCCAGAAGACCCATCCACCAGTAGGCCGGCGAGATGTCGAAGAAGTAATTGGGGTTGAGCGAATGGAGAAAGCTCGCGTGCCAGAGGAAGCTGTCCATGAGGTGCGGCCCGCCCTTGCCCAGAAGCACCGCCACGAGGGTCCAGATGATCAACGCGATGTAGTAGTTGGGGCAAATGCGCAAGAAGCGGTGGCGCAGGAAGGCGAAATAGCCGGGCATGGGCCTGCCTGCCGGGCCGGCGAAGGGCAGGGAGAGCACGAAGCCGCTGACGATATTGAAAAGGATCACTCCCATCCAGCCTTGGCTGAGGATGGTCCCGAAAACCGGGCCGAAGGGATTGTGTTCTCCCACGGCGGGCAGGGCCGACCACAGGTGGAAAAAGAAGATCCCGCACAGGGCCGCGATGCGCATGACTTCGATCTGGCCGAGGGACTTTGCTGGCAAGGCGTTATGTTTCTGGCTCATGGGTTCTCGCCGGTTGAGGTGAAATCCGATTCGTAAAATTTGACGCCGCGCACGTGACTGCAAAACCCCGAGCGGTACTCGGGGGCGTCGCCGCCCGCGTGGTGGTAGGCGCAAAACATCCCACCGTCCGGCAGCCGGGTCCAGCCCGAGTACCCGAAGTCGCCCGAAGTGGCCAGCCGGTCGTTTTCCAGCTCCAGCACGTGGGCCCTGGCCCAGGCGTCCGGGTGTCCCTGGGTGTGGTCCCAGCGCCAGAGGTACTCGCGGTCGTAGGCCGGCTCGCTGATGGCAAGCTCCATGCGTCGCCAGAAGTGGCGGCCGCCGTTGTCCTTCTTGAGCGCCGAGCACCCGGCCAGAATGGCCCGCGTGTCGGCCTGGCGCGGATCCACGCGCACCGCCGCCACGGGCTTGCCGTCCACGAAAGCCCGAACCAGCCCGGGTTCGTAGCGAAAGCTCAGTGACGCGAACGCCCCGATCGGCAACGCGATGGACGGGCCATGCTCGGGGTGCAGCCGTCCCGGCGTGAGCCGCCACCATTGGCCGAAATGCAGGGCGCAGGCGTTTTCCTCGGCCTGTTCCACCAGTACTTCCACGTCCAGGCGGGCCCGGGCCCTGGTGGCGTCCGTCATGGGGCGCAGCGCGTAGCGCACCGCCGATTCGTGACCGGAGGCGTTTTCGATGAGCAGGCCCCGGGGGGTGATGATGGGGTTGGCCGGGTCGGGCCGCCAGGCGTGGACGGCGAAATCCCGGTCGAGTTCTTCCAGCGCGCCCAGCCAGGCCGCGGTGCCGCCTTCCGGAGCGACGTTTCTGTAGGTGACCAGCAGGCGTCCGTCTTCCAGGGTGTCCACGCAGGGGCGGTGTCCGATCAGGGGCGTGGGACGCGGCAGGCTCCACGTGCGGGCCTCGTCGTCGCTCAGGCTGAAATACATGGGTTCGTACACGAAGGAGTTTTCGCGCATCAGGCACAGGAGCCGGCCATCCGCCAGGCGGGTGATGGAGCCCTCGCACAGCACCAGGTTGCGGTCAAAGGCGATGACGGACCAGGCGGTCCAGGTGCGGCCGTCGTCTTCGGACCGGTAGGCCATCTGTTCGGACGGCGCCTGGCGGATGGCTGGCTGGGCGATGGCCCCGCGATGCGTGTGGCCGGTGGTTAGCCATTTTCCCGGCGTGAGCTCCAGAATCCGGTCGGTGAGGGTGGTGACCATGCCCTGATAGGGCTGCGGGGAGAAGCTTTCGCCGTCGTCGCGGCTCACGTAGAGGGATTGGGTCATGTCGTCCACCACTACCAGGCGGCCGTCCTCGAACACGGTCAAGCGCGGGCAGTGGCCGGAGCCGGCGCGAACGACCACGGGGTCGCTCCAGGTGCGGCCCAGGTCGGAGCTGGTTTTGGCCAGCAGCCGACTGCGCGCGGCCACGTGCTTGTCGGCTTCACGGTAGACGCAGACCAGTCGGCCGGTCTTGGTCAGGCGAACGTCGGGAAAACTCAGGTACTGCCCTTCGCGGCGGTCGATGACCACGTGGCGATCGGGAAGCCCGTCAAGACTGGGCATGGAGGCGCTCCTTGATGAGGGTGGGGGCGGCCGTCCGCCGGCCGGAGGGCGCAGGCGCTTCCGGGCGGTCGCGGCCCGGCGGGGAGAGACGGGAAAAAACCATGAACCTTCAGGCGGCGATGCGAAGGGGTTGGGAAGGGCGTCGGGACGGCGCGGGCATGGTCGGATCGGCGGGTCCGGTCCGTCAGGGCTTGGAAGCGGTCTGGGGCTCGGGGGCCGAGTCGCCGATGATCAGGTATTTGCCGGGATAGCCCACGGGCTGGCGGTCCTTTTTGAGCAGCCAGGAGTCGGGCTTGGTGCGGGCCCACTCCTCGTAGTGCTCGTCAAGGATGGCATAGGTGTCCAGAAAGCGGTTGAGCGCGCCGGATATGCGCACGCACCCCTTGGAATCGGTGCGTCCCAGACGGGGTTCCCCCTTGTCCGGGTCGGTGGCGTGCATGAGCAGGCGCATCTCGCTCATGGTGTTGCCGCCCTTGTATTTCTTGACGCTTTTCTGGTAGCCGAAGTCCCATACGCGGCTGTCCTTGGCGCCAAGCCCCCGCCAGCCTTCCTGATTGGGTGTGCCCAGGGCCCGGTAGCTGAAGTTTTCCAGGAGGTTCTCGAACACCCCCACCGGGGTGACGAAATAGTCGCCTTCCTTGTCGAGGTTGCCCGACGAGATGAGGTCGCCTCCGAGAAATTCGATTTCGCCCGTTTGGGCGTTGTAGAAGCCGACCAGGACGATCTGGCTGCGCGGATTGCGGTCCGCGTAGACGAAGTACTGGCTGGTGGTGAATTCGAGGCCCGCCTTGCGCATCTGATTCTGAATGTCGCGCCGGACGAAGTCGTAATAGGCTTGGTTGATGCGCAACAACCGCTGGCGACGCTCCTCCATGATCTTTTGCAGCTTGGGAGAGCGGGACCAGTCGCGTTTGTAGCGTTCGAACCGCTTCAGAACCGCCTGACGCACCTGGTGGTCGAACAGGTCGCGCATGCGGGTGTACTCTTCTTCGGGGGGCAGGACCGGCTCGTTCGGGGCCTTCACGTCCATGGAGGCGGTTTGATAGAATGTGGTCGTGTTGGCTTCAGGCTGGCAGTACGCCATCCAGGCGTACGCCAAAAAGACCGGCAGGGTCAGCCCTGCCAGAAGGGAGGTGCAAAGAGAGTAAAAAAATGATTTCTTCTTTTTTTTCTTGGGCTTTGCCATGGGCAAACCCTTTGATCAGAGAATTTTGAGCATTTGAACCTATTTCTCTCGTCCTGACAAGAGGAAGGCGCATCTTTTTCCTCGTCCGGGCGAGGGACGCAACTCCTTGCTCCGCCGTCGGTTTCGGCCGCGAGCGGGGTTTCTTTCGCGTTTGCTTGGCAGTCCGAGGCAAAATCAGACAAAGAGCGGCATGGTTGTTGCTAAAATGCGGTGGCTGGTGCGCTGGCGACCGCTTGGGGGGCATTTGTGTGGTCGCGCGACGGACGACATGGGGCGGCCCTGAAAGGAAACGCAACGCCCCGGGACGGGGAGCCGACCGCTCTCCCAACGAAAAGTCCGCCGGATGCGCGGGCACCCGGCGGACTGGGAAATCGTAGTACGGAGCGAAGAGAAGTGACCGGACGTTTAGAAAACGCGCCGCGCCCCGGAGTACTTGCGCACCCATGCGGGGTCGTCCAGGCTGGAAATCTTGACGGTGTCTCCGGAACTGGAGCTGTGGATGAATTTGTTGTTTTCGAGATAGATGCCGACGTGGGTGATGCGTTTTTTGTTGCCAAAGAAGACCAGGTCCCCTTTGCGCAACTGGGCTTTGTCCACGACGTGGCCCTCCAGGAACTGCTCTCTGGAGCTGCGCGGGAGGTTGATGCCCAATTTGCTGTAGACCCAGGTGGTGAAGCCCGAACAGTCGAATCCCGTGGCGGGCTCGGCCCCGCCGGGACGATAGAGCGTGCCGATCTGGCTGAAGGCCAGGGACGTGAGACGCTGGGTCATCGGGCCGGAAAGCATCATGCTGGAAGCGCGGAAGGGATTCTTGGCGACCAGGGTCTCGTTTTGAATGTTCAGGGAACAGTACTGGGCCGGCGCGCTCAACCGCTGGAAGGGCGAGTAGGGCTGGAAGTCGGCCAGAGTGTCCAGGGAGGCCGGGCTGTCCATGGGTGGTTGTTTGCTGGTGTACTGTTTGGAACCGCAAGCCGAAGTCAGAAGCAGGATGGCGAACACTAATACAGCGCGTACGTGCATCCGGTGGGCAAGGGGTGTGGTGCGACGCATCTCTTCCTCGTCTCCGTGATTTTGAGCCGTTGAGGCGTTGGTGTGAAGGGGCCTACCTTGCCGCAACAAAGCGGCATACTTTGTATTCTGTGTATTTTGCACTGGAAGCAACGGAAAAAGCCGGAATAATGATGTGGTCGCGCCCAGAGGCGCAAACCGGAAACGATACGGCAGGAGACAAAAGCTGAACCTGCCACGAGGCGAGTCTCTAAGCTTCTTCCTGGGGAGGGGAACTACGGTCTCGGGGGACAAAAGGCAAGCGTTTTTCTTGCGCACTGGACAAGCTTTGGCGCAAGTAGGCTTGTGATGGCCATGATTCAGAGGTGTTGGCGGATGAAAAAAATGTGAAAGACGTGTAATCGCCAACCGAAGGCGCGAGGATGGCCGGGAGGAAAAAGCCCTTTCGTTGGGGGCGTCTCGGCGCTATTATTCTTTGAGGAAAATCGGAAATCTTCATGCCCCACTATATTCTTCTATCCCGTGCGGACGGCGCGCGCCAAAAAGTCGACATCCGGCCCGGCCTGACCCTGGCCCAGAGCCTTTTTTTGGCCGGAGCCTTCTCCGGCCGTCCTCTGTGCTCGGGCTTGGGGCGTTGCGGGTTGTGCCAGGTCCGCTTTGTGTCCAACGCCCCGCCGCCCCTGCCGGAAGAGGGCAAACGTCTCCCGCCAGGACGCCTGGACGAGGGCTGGCGACTGAGTTGCCTGCGTCCGCCCGTGGCCGATGCGGTAGTGGAGGCGCGCCTGGACGATGAAAGCGGCTTTTCCGTTGCCGCCGCGTCAGGGCCGCCTGGAGGGGCGCAATCGCTCGCCGTGTTGCCGCACGCGCCGGATTTGCGTTCGGACGCGCCCGTTCTCGGTGTGGATCTGGGAACGACATCCATGCAATGGCGGTTGGTGCGGGCCGAGGCGAACGGCGCGGCTTCGGTCCTGGCCGAGGGACAGGGGCGAAACCCCCAGATGGGCGCGGGATCGGACGTGATGGCCCGCTTGGCCCTGGCCGCCCTGCCCGGCGGGGCGCAGCGGCTGCGCTCCGTGGTGTTGAACGCGATCGCGCGCGTGGTGGACGCCCTTCCCCGGGCTCCGTCCCGCCTCTGCGTGGCGGGCAATTCCGTCATGACCTGCCTGGCCCTGGGCCTGGACACCTCGGGCTTGGCCGGCGCTCCCTACCGATTGCCCTGGAACGGCGGGGCGTTCGTCTCCCTTTACAATATTGTTGCGCCGGTGTACCTGCCGCCCCTTCTCGCGCCCTTCGTGGGGGGGGACATCAGCGCCGGCCTGGCCGCGCTGGAGTTTGGCGGGGCTCGCCCCGGGGCTCCGTTTCTCCTGGCCGACCTGGGCACCAACGGCGAGTTCGCCCTGACCCTGGCCGACGGGCGGGTGCTGGTGGCCAGCGTGCCCATGGGCCCGGCCCTGGAGGGCGTGGGGATGCGTCAGGGCGTGTTGGCCGGTCCGGGCGCGGTGGTGGGATTTTCCCTTGGGCCGGCGGGACTCGTTCCCCGGCTGTACGCAGCGGGGGCCGGACAGCCGTCCGGCGTGGCGGCGGCGGGGTATCTTTCCCTGCTGGCCATGCTGCGCCAGGTCGGCGCGCTGGAGGCTGACGGACGTTTTCCCGAGGCCGCCTCCACCCCGCTGGCCGGGCGCGTCCTGCGCGGTTTGACCCAGAACGACGGCCAACCCTGTCTGGATGCCGGGGGCGTTCGTCTTTGGGCCGCGGACGTGGAATCGCTTCTCAAGGTGAAGGCGGCGTTCGGCGCGGCCGTATCCCTGCTTCTGGAGCGCGCGGGCTTGCGGTTCAGCGATCTGTCGGCCGTGCGCCTGGCCGGGGCGCTGGGTGAGCATATCCGGCTGGAAGACCTGGAGACTTTGGGATTTCTGCCGCCGGGAGCCTTGGCGGTGACCCGCTCCGTGGGCAATACCAGCCTGCATGGAGCCTGCCTGGCCGCGTCCCGGGCCGACGTGCGGGAGTGGCTGGCGGCCCTGCCCGGACGTTGTCGGGTCGTGGAGTTGGTGGACGCGCCGGGGTTTCAAAAACGGTATCTCGACGCCATGAGGTTTGAACATGTCTGAACGCGCGGCGAACCGGTTTCGGTCGGTTGACAAAACGGTTAAATCGCAGTCGGAACCTTTCGACGGTCCGGCGGTTACGCGGGGGCTTTTTCATCCCCCGGACAGGGAGTTCACCCGCGCCCTGGAAGCCTACCGGGATGTCCTTCGCGCCGTGCATCCCTTGCGCCCCAAACACCGGGCCTCGCTTCCCCAGGACGTCAAACGCCTCTCCGAGTCCCTGACCTGTGAGCGCGGTCAGGGGCCCAGGGCCAACTACCTGGCCGATCCGGCCAATCTTTCGGCCTACCTCTCGTATTTTTTGCCCTGGAATCTGCTGCGCCTGGGACTTTTGTTCAGGGGGCTCGAACTCGATCCGCCCTCCGGGGCCAGGATTTTGGACCTGGGGGCCGGACCGTTGACCCTGGCCCAGGCCCTGTGGATGTCGCGGCCGGAGTTGCGCGGACGACGCCTTGCCTTTGTCTGTCTGGACCAGACCGGCTCGGTGCTGCGCACTGGGCGCGCACTTTTCGAAGCCTTGGCCAAAGAAGCCGGGCGCGCCTGGACATTCGAGCTGGTGCAGGGGCCGTTGCACAAGGCCCCGCTTGGCCCCTTCGACCTGGTGACGGCCGCCAACTGTCTGAACGAGGCCGGAGGAGGCCGCGGACAGGAGGGGCGTCAGGGCCTTGCCCGCCTGGCCGAATTGTTGGCCCGTCGCCTGGCTCCGGGCGGCCGGATTCTGCTGGCCGAGCCGGGAACGCGCCTTGGCGGCGGACTGCTCGGCCGGATGCGCGAGGAGCTGCTCGAGTTGGACCTGCATGCCCTGGCTCCATGTGTGCACGACGGTCCATGCCCCATGCTGGACCCGCGCAGGCGCTCCTGGTGCCACTTCACGGCCCAGGCTTTCGGCTCGCCGACCTGGCTGGGCAAGCTCTCCCAGGCGGCGGGGCTGCCCAAGGACCGCTTGAGCCTGAGTTTTCTTCTCATGGGCGAGGAAACGCCCGGGCGCGAAGAACGCCTCGCCCGGGTGGTGTCGTCGTCCTTTGCCTTGCCCGTGGGCGGCGGGATTTATGGATGCTTCGACCAGGGGTTGGCCCTGCTTGCCTTTCTTCGGCGTCCCGCGGGCCTGGAGCCCGGAGCGCTCGTGCGCTTGCCTGGCGACCTCGGCGGCGAGCGCGACCCCAAGACCGGGGCCGTCGTCGTGCCCATGGACCGGGAGTTTCGCCGGGAACGCGGGCCCGCCGGACCGGAAGGGGGCGACGTGTGCGAGGCGTCTTCCGGCCTTCGCCCGGACGCCAAATCCGGCAGGCGCGCACCGGCTTGCGAGGTTCGGCCGGACGCCAAATCCGGCGCGAGAACGTCGGACCGCGACGCCCGCCCCGACTCCCGCCCCGACTCCCGCCCTGACTCCCGTCCTGTTTCCCGTCCCGATTCCCGGCCTGACGCCGGACCCGGTCGGGCGGCGAACGCGCCGCGCAGGCCGTCCGCACCTCGGGATTTCAGGCGCCGCGGGGACGAAGCGAAAGGTCCCCGCGCGCGCGAGTCGTCCGGGGAGCGCGCTCCCCGGCGGAGCGAGGACGGGCCGGACACGTCGCGTCCTGGGACGCGTTTTGCGCCCGGCGACCGGGACAGGGCTTCGCGTCCGGTCGCGCGTCCCAGGCGTCGGCCCGCGCCTGGCCGAGGACAGGCGCGCCCGGGAGACGGGCCGAGCCGCGAACGGTTCGGTTCTGACGGCGGGGAGACCGAGGGATCGTGAAAGTCGTCGATCTGGGGCTTCTTTCCTACGACGCGGCCCTGGCTTTTCAGTTGGCCGCCGTGGACGAGGTGGCGGCCGGAGGCGAACCCCGGCTCTTTCTCGTGGAACATCCGCCCGTGGTCACTTTCGGCCGCCACGGCGGAGAAGAGCATCTCCTGCTGCCCGAGGTCGCGCTTCGCGCCCAGGGAATCGAGGTGGTCAAGGCCAGCCGGGGGGGCAGCGTGACCTGTCACTTCCCTGGCCAGGCGGTGTGCTATCCGGTGGTTCGGGTGGCGGGACGCCCCGGCGGGCTCAGGGGCTTGTTCCATCTGGTGGAGCAGGCGGCCATGGACGTGCTCGCCGAGTATGGAGTCCAGGCCGAACGCTGGCCCGGACGTCCCGGCGTGTGGGTCGAAGGCCGAAAGATCGCCAGTTGCGGCCTGGCGCTTCGGCGCTGGGTGAGCTACCACGGCCTGTCGCTCAACGTGGGGCCGGATCTTTCGTTGTTTTCCCGTATAACCGCCTGCGGCCTGGCGGGGGTGGAGATGACCTCCCTGGCGCTGGAGCTTGGCAGGCGAAAGTCCGCCCTGACGGCGGACGTTTCCGGAGTCAAACGTGCCCTCGGTCAAGCCTTCCGACGCCTCTTCCCCGACACCTTCGCTTGAAACCCAGCGCCTTCCGCCCTGGTTGCGGGTCAAATTGCCCAGGGATGCGACCTTTGGCCGCACCCGCGCCCTGCTTGGCGAAATGGGGCTGTGCACCGTGTGTCAAAGCGCCAGATGCCCCAATGTTTTCGAATGTTTCGGCAAGGGCGTGGCCACTTTTCTCGTGCTGGGCGGGGTGTGCACCAGGGGGTGCGCCTTTTGCAACGTCACGCCCGGCGTTCCCGAACCGCCGGACCCGGACGAACCCGCGCGCCTGGCCAAGGCGGCGGCCCGGCTGGGACTTCGCCATGTGGTGGTCACCTCGGTCACCCGCGACGACCTGCCGGACGGCGGAGCCGCGCACTTCGCGGCGGTGATCGGGAGTCTGCGCGCCGAACTGCCCGAGGCCACGGTGGAGGTCCTCACGCCGGATTTTCTGGGCGACGCGCGGGCGCTTGAAACCGTGTTGGCCGCCGGCCCGGACGTGTTCAACCACAACTTGGAGACCGTGCCCGAACTCTATTCCAGGGCGCGCCGGGGAGCCGACTACGCCAGGAGCCTGGATGTCCTGCGTCGGGCCGCCGGGCGGTCGCCTTTCGTGCGCACGAAAAGTGGGCTCATGCTCGGGCTGGGCGAAACCCGCGAACAACTGGTTCGCACGTTGTCCGATCTGGCCGAAGTCGGGTGTTCCATGGTCACGGTGGGGCAGTACCTGCGTCCGTCGCGCCGCAATTTGCCCGTGGCGCGGTACGTGCCGCCCGAGGAGTTCGACGAGGTGGCCGATCTCGGTCGCTCGCTCGGCATTCCGGTGATGTACTGCGGTCCGCTGGTGCGTTCCAGCCATGCGGCGGGCGACCTGTTGCACCGGGCCCAAGCCGGAGCGGAGTAGGGGGGCGGACCGCCGTATTGCCCGGCGGGGACGAATGGGATACAGACCCCCCACCAAACACTCCCGCCAGGAGGTGGCGCAAGTGGGTTTTCAAGACACGGGCATGCCCGGACTCTGGCTCTTCGTCCCCAAAGTACACGGCGACGAGCGCGGTTTTTTTATGGAAAGCTACAACCAGGCCCTGTTCGCTTCACAGGGCCTCGAGTATGTTTTCATTCAGGACAATCACGCCCTGTCCCGTACCAAGGGGGTGTTGCGCGGGCTGCATTTTCAATTGCCGCCCATGGCCCAGACCAAGCTCGTGCGCGTGACGCGGGGCGAAGTCTACGATGTGGTCGTGGATCTGCGCAAAGGTTCGCCCACCTATGGGAAATGGAAAGGATTCACGCTCTCGGCGGACAACTTTCATCAGCTTCTCGTGCCCAAGGGGTTTGCCCACGGCTATGTCACCCGTACGGAGAACACCGAATTCCTGTACAAGGTCGACGCCCCGTACGCCCCGGACCACGATTCGGGACTGCTCTACAGCGACCCGGACCTGGGGGTGGACTGGGGCGAACCCCATCCCGTTCTTTCGGAAAAAGACTTGAAGCTCGGCCGGTTCCGCGACTTCGACTCCCCGTTTGTCTACGAGGGCTGATAGCCCGCAGCAAAGGACTCCCATGACATCCGCCAGCCCGCAAGACCGCAAGGACCTGTTCGCCTCCTGTCACGCCGTCATCCTGGCCGGAGGTTCCGGCACCAGACTGTGGCCTCTGTCGCGCACCCTGTTGCCCAAACAGCTTCTGGCCCTGGGCGGGGAAAAAACCCTGCTCGCCGCAACGGCCGGGCGCGCCCTCGGGCTCTTCGATCCTTCCAAGGTCTGGGTGGTGACCAACGAGGAGCACGTCTTCGAAGTGCGCTCCCAGATTCGCGCCGTGGACCCGCGCCTCGAAGCCGGCGCCCTGGCCGAGCCCGCGGGACGCAACACCCTGCCCGCCATCCTGCTCGCCCTGGACAAGATCGTGGCCGCGGACCCCGACGCCGTGGTGGCTGTGTTCCCTTCGGATCACATGATCATGTCCCAGGAGAAGTGGGAAGAGTCTCTGGCCGTGGGGTTGCCCCTGGCCAGGCAAGGGCGACTGGTCACCTTTGGCGTGGCTCCTTCCAAACCCGAAACCGGGTATGGCTACATTCGGGCCGGAAAGCCCTTGGGGCCAGACGCCTTTGCGGTGGACAGCTTTGTGGAAAAGCCCGACCTGCAAAACGCCACGGCCTTTCTCGAAGCCGGCGGCTATTTCTGGAACAGCGGCATGTTCCTGTTTTCGGCCTCGGCCTTTCTCGACGCGGTGCGCGACCACCAGCCCGAGTTGTGGCGCTGGTGGACGGACAGGACCCAGACGCCCCTGGTCGAGGGCTATGGCCAGATTCCGGATATTTCCGTGGACTACGGCGTGGTGGAGCACATGGCCGGCCAAGCCGTGGTCCGGGCCGCCTTCGACTGGGACGACCTGGGCAGTTGGGAGGCCATCTATCGCCTGGGCGACAAGGACGCGGGCGGCAACGTGGTCCAGGGGGACGTGCTGGCCCTGGACTGCGCGGACAACCTGCTTATTTCCACGGGCGGCAAATTGGCCTGTGTGGGGGTCGAGGGCATGACCGTGGTTCAGACCCGCGACGCCACCCTGGTTTGTCCCAGCGACCAGGTGCAACGGGTCAAGGACGTGGTCGCCGCCCTCAAGGAGGAAGGCAGCCCCCTGGTCAATGCCCACGTCACCGTGCGTCGCCCCTGGGGCAGCTACACCGTGCTCGAAGGCGGGGACAACTACAAGATCAAGCGCATCGAGGTGCCGGTGGGGGGCAAGCTCTCCCTGCAGATGCATCACCACCGCTCCGAACACTGGGTGGTCATCGCGGGGACGGCCCTGGTGCAGGTGGGCGACAAGGAAATGTTGCTCACGGAAAACCAGTCCGTGGACATCCCCAGGGCCACGCTGCACCGGCTCTCCAATCCGGGCAAGGTGGTGGTGGAGATTATCGAGATCCAAACCGGCCCCTATCTTGAAGAAGACGACATCGTCCGTTTCGACGACGTCTACGGCAGGAACACCGGACCGGGCGCGGGCGCGAAAAAGGCCTGATTTTCGGCCATGGTGAGCAAAAGCCCGACGGGTTTCCGGGCGGCCTTCGTTCTGGCCGTTCTGGTCGGGCTCGCGCTGGGATGGTTCGTTTGGCCCAGGCTGGAGGTCGTGCGGATCACCCAGCCGCTGCGTTTCAGCCACAAGGTCCATTCCCGACAGGGCGTGGTGTGCGCGACCTGCCATTTCGCCCCGGACGGAACCTTTCGAGGGCTGCCGGACCTGGCCCGATGCGGCGCGTGTCACAGGGCGGCAAGCGGCGGAACGAGCGCGAACGACAAGGAAATCGACAAGTTCGTCTGGGATTATCTTTCCACGCGAAAACCCGTGCCCTGGCTGGTCAGCCTGGCCCTGCCGGACCACGTGCGCTTTCCCCATCGACCCCACCTGGGGGCGCGCCCGGAATCGGACTGCGCCGCCTGTCACGCGGACATGGCCGGTCGCGACTCCTTGGACGTTCTCGTCAATCGCATAACAGGCCAGCCGCTCACGGCTTTTTCCATGCAACGCTGCCGGGATTGCCATCGGAAAACGAAAGCGCCCGATTCCTGCGAGGCCTGTCACAGGTGAGGCCGTGAAATTTTCCCGTCGCCACTTTCTTGGAGCGGCAGCCGGATTAACCGTCGGCGCCCTGGCCTCGCCCGCGCCGTGGCGGGCCTGGGACGACTTGGCCTGGCTTCGCCGTCACCCGTCCGACCTGCCGTCCGTACCGCGCGGTCCGGTCGAAACTCTGGCCACGGTCAGCGGACTGTGTCCGGGAGCGCCCGGCGTTGTGGTGCTGGCCGCCGACGGGCGGCCTTTCGCCGTACGGCCCAATCCCGCCCATCCGCTGGGCAGGGGCGGGCTCGGCCCCCTGGCTCTGTCAGAAGTGCAGGCGCTCTATGGGCCGGACAGGTTGCGGCGGCCACTTTTGCGGAACGCTTCGGGGTCGCTGGTTCCGGTCTCCTGGAGCAAGGCCCTGGCCGTTTTGGCCCAGGCCCTGCGCGACGCCGGGCCGGACGTGGCCGTGCTGGACGGCGGCGGCGACCCGACCGTGCGCGAACTCTTCGGCGTCTTGTTGGCCGGTCGCGGCTCCGAGGCGCTCTATGCCATGCCCACCGAGGAGCGCGTGGCCAGCGCGGCCTTGGCCCTGCTCGGCGGGGAGGGGCGGCCCGGCTACGATTTCGACAACGCCGACCTGATTGTGGCCCTGGGAGCCGACGTGCGGGAGAGCTTGCCCGCGGCATCGGCCCTGGAGTCGGCCCTGGCCCGCAACGGAGCCCCCCTGGTGGCGGTTGGCCCCGTGCGTCCGGCCGGTGGGGCCGAGTGGATTCCCATGCGGGCCGGAAGCGAGGCCTGGGCCGCCCTGGGCCTGGCCTGGCACCTGCTGGAAGCCGCCGACCAACCGGGGGGGCGTGCTCTGGCCGGGGCCTGCGCTGCGGATTTTTCGTCCTACCGGGATCTGGTGCGCGCCCGGTTTTCCCCCCAGGCCGTGGCCTACGAGACGGGAACGTCCCGGGAAGCCCTGGCGGGCCTGGCCCGACGCCTGGTCACGAGCAAACGCCCGGTGGTGATTCCCACAGCGCCGGGAGGGCAGGGGGCCAGCCTGGCGGCGCTGGTGTCGGGTCTTGGCCTGAACGTGCTGCTGGGCCGGGTGAACCGTCCGGGCGGGCTCTACCAAACCGTGCGGACCCCCGAACTTTTTTCCGATGTCCCCCGGACCGGGAACGCCGCCGCCTGGGCCAAGGCCGTGGCCCAGGGCCAGGCCCGGGCCCCCAAGGCGCTCCTGGTGCACGAGGCCGATCCCCTGGCCGAGCTGCCGGGATGCGGCCTGCTCGGGCGGGCTGTGGGCAAGGCGGGATTTTCGGTTTTTCTCGGGGCCCATCCCAACAAGACGTCCGCCGCCTGCCATCTGGCGCTTCCCGAGCTTCTGCCCCTGGAACGCTTTGGCCAGGCGGATTCCCCCTACGGATTGGCCTGGAACTGTCAGGGGCTGGTCCATCCCCTGGTGTCGCCGTGGACGGACGCGAAAAACGCCGGGGATGTGGTGATCGAACTGTCCGGGCTTTTGGACGCGCCCCTGCGCTACACCTCCATGCGCCAGGCCTTGCATGCGCGGTGCCTGCGCTTGGAGACCCGGCCGGGCTTTGTGGTACGCGACCGACAGCCGTGCGAAGTGTTGGCCGGGGCGGTGCGTCCGGCTTCCGGCGCCGGGGTGTGGAACGCGCTGATCGCCGGCCTGGCCTGGGCCGATACGACCCCACATGCCGCCCCCCTGTCGCTTGGAGCCGGGTTTCTCTCGCGGCGGGCGGTCGCCGGCGTGCGTGACCCCGGAGCGCCCCTGGCGCTGGTTCCGCAGAGCCCTCCGGGGGCCGGAACCGTGGCTGGCGGTCCGCTCCTCTGTCTGGGGCAAGCCCTGGACGCCTATTTTTCTTCCGGCCTGCCCGTGGCGCGCTTGAACTCGACCACGGCAGAGTCCCTGGCGGTCAATCCGGGGGACAAGGCGCGTCTGCGCGGCCCGTTTGGCCAGTGCCTGGCCGTGGTCGCCCTGGACGACACCGTGGCTCCCGGGCACGTGGTCCTTGTTCGCGGGCCGGGCCGGGCTTCGGCGATCAACGCCCTTTTCGCGCCCACGGACGCGGGGGAGGGCGGTCTGTTCTGGGCCGGATCATCGGTATCCCTGGAAAAAATCTAGAGGAGCGAGCTGTGCCGAAGCGTCTGGGCCTTGTCATCGATCTGGACCGGTGCACGGGTTGTGGCGCCTGTCAGGCGGCCTGTCGGTTGGAGAACAACATTCCTCCCGAGAGGCCCGCGCTGCCAGGCGTGGTCGGTGCCCCGTTCGAACGACCGGTTCGCGCGTCGGATTGGCTGGTCCTTCGATCCGTGCGTAACGCCAAGCCCTTTCCCGATGCGGACAGGGCGTTTGTTCCGGTCATGTGCCAGCACTGCGACAAACCGCCCTGCGTGGCCGTCTGTCCGGTGGGAGCCACGGGAAAAAGTTCCGAGACCGGAGTGGTTTACCAGGTGTACGCCCGCTGCATCGGTTGCCGCGCCTGTCTGGCCGCCTGTCCATACGGGGCCAAGGTCTTCAACTGGAGCGAGCCCGTCTGGCCCGGCCGCACCGGCCTGGCCCTTACGCCCTTTGCCAGCGCGCGCGGGAAGGGCGTGGCCGAAAAGTGCGATCTGTGCGTCCGCCTCGAACATCGCGAACACCTTTTTGAGCCCGCCTGCGCGAGGGCCTGTCCGAGTCGGGCCATGGTCTTCGGCGATCTGGACGACCCCGAATCCCGGGCCGGAAAGTTGGCGGCCGGCCCTCTGGCCTTCCGCCTGGAGCCGGCCGTGCGGGGGGACGGTTCCCGCTCCGCCGCGAATCTCGGTCCTCGGGTGGTCTACGTGAGTCGGCGTGCGTGGCTCAAAGACTGGGCCGAAAACGGGGGGATGTGATGCGTGGCGGCACCCGGACGACCGGGACGACTGGACCGCGCGGCCTGGACATTTCGAACCGAAGGGAGGCTTGCCGGGCGGGCGGCAAAATTCTTTTTTCACCTCCCGGCAACTTTCTTGCTTCGCGGCCTTGACAATCGGGCGCAGTTCGGCCATTTAGTCCGCCGCTTGGTGAGCAAGCGGCAAGCCCTTCGAAAAAACGGCTTGCCATTTTTAGAAGGCGGGTGTATCCGCGTTGATTCTTGGCAGCTGGCGTAGCTCAACTGGTAGAGCAGCTGACTTGTAATCAGCAGGTTGCGGGTTCAAGTCCCTTCGCCAGCTCCAGGCTCATGGTGGGGTTCCCGAGTGGCCAAAGGGAACAGACTGTAAATCTGTCGGCGTCAGCCTTCGGTGGTTCAAATCCACCCCCCACCACCACGATGATTTTACAGAGCGTAGGAGACGGCGCAGCCGTCGCATGGACTACGGAGTTGACGCGGGAATAGCTCAATTGGCTAGAGCATCAGCCTTCCAAGCTGAGGGTTGCGGGTTCGAGTCCCGTTTCCCGCTCCACGTCAACGCCTTCCGTCCGCATCCTCGCTCGGATTGGCCCACGTAGCTCAGTCGGCAGAGCACTTCCTTGGTAAGGAAGAGGTCACCGGTTCAAATCCGGTCGTGGGCTCCACATACTTCTCGCGAATTGGCGGCAGCCAACACTACAGAACGACATCCATTGTAGGGGGATTACCATGGGTAAGGCCAAATTCGAGCGCAACAAGCCGCACGTAAACATCGGCACCATCGGTCATATCGACCACGGCAAGACCACGCTGACGGCCGCCATCACCAAACTGTCGCACATGCGCGGGTTTGGCGAATATGTCGCTTTCGACCAGATCGACAAGGCGCCTGAAGAAAAGGAACGCGGCATCACCATCGCCACGGCCCACGTGGAATACCAGACCGCGACGCGCCACTACGCGCACGTGGACTGCCCCGGTCACGCCGACTATATCAAGAACATGATCACCGGCGCGGCGCAGATGGACGGCGCGATCCTGGTGGTGGCCGCCACGGACGGTCCCATGCCCCAGACCCGTGAGCACATCCTGCTCGCTCGTCAGGTCGGCGTGCCGCACCTGGTGGTGTTCATGAACAAGGTCGACCTGGTGGACGATCCCGAGCTCCTGGAGCTGGTCGAGCTGGAAGTGCGCGAGTTGCTCACGAAATACGGCTACCCCGGCGACGACATCCCGGTGATCAAGGGCTCCGCCCTGAAGGCCCTGGAGTCCGACGACCCCAACAGCCCCGACGCCGCCCCCATTTTCGAGCTTCTCGACGCCTGCGACTCGTACTTCCCCGAGCCGGTGCGTGACATCGACAAGCCCGTGCTGATGCCCATCGAAGACGTGTTTTCGATCTCCGGCCGCGGCACCGTGGTGACGGGTCGTGTGGAGCGCGGCATCATCAAGGTCGGCGACGAAGTGGAGATCGTGGGCATCAAGGACACGGTCAAGACCACCTGCACCGGCGTGGAAATGTTCCGCAAGATCCTGGACCAGGGCCAGGCTGGCGACAACGTGGGCGTGCTGCTTCGCGGCATCAAGCGCGAAGACGTGGAGCGCGGCCAGGTTCTGGCCAAGCCGGGCTCCATCAAGCCTCACCGCAAGTTCAAGGCCGAGGTGTACGTGCTCTCTAAGGAAGAGGGCGGTCGTCACACCCCGTTCTTCTCGGGCTATCGCCCGCAGTTCTACTTCCGCACCACGGACGTGACCGGCGTGGTGACCCTTGCCGAAGGCGTGGAAATGGTCATGCCCGGCGACAACGCCACCTTCATGGTGGAACTCATCGCGCCCATCGCCATGGAAACCGGTCTTCGCTTCGCCATCCGCGAGGGCGGCCGCACCGTCGGCGCCGGCGTGGTGACCGAGATCATGGAGTAACACATGCGTCTCAACATTATTTTGCAGTGCACCGAGTGCAAGCGCAAAAACTACACGACTGAAAAGAACAAGAAGAATACTACTGGCCGCCTGGAAGTGAAGAAGTATTGTCCCTGGGACAAGAAACACACTGTCCATCGCGAATCCAAGTAGTAGCTTATAACGCAGGGCAGTAGCTCCAACGGCAGAGCACCGGACTCCAAATCCGGGGGTTGCGGGTTCGAATCCCTCCTGCCCTGCCATTTTTCATCTAGGCGGGAAAATGGCCGCAAAGAAAGGCAAGACCGCCGGCGAGGGCGAAAAAAGCGAAGCATCCGTCGCCGTTCCCGGTGTGGGCAAGATCAAGGAGTTCACCGAATTCCTAGAGTTGTCCAAGCTTGAGATCAAAAAGGTCACGTGGCCGACGCGCAAGGAGACCACGGTCACTTCCGTGGCGGTGCTTGTCTTGGTGCTGGTGATGTCCCTTTTCCTGGGCATTGTCGACCTTGGACTCAGCAAACTCATACAGTTGATCCTCTCATGACCGAAGCCATTCAAGAAGAACTGCAGGTCAAAGCCCGCTGGTATATCGTACATACCTATTCGGGATTTGAGCACCGCGTCGAGCAGACCATCCGCGAAATGATGCGAACCGGCCAAGCCGAGGGCGCCATTGAGGAAGTGGTCGTGCCCACGGAAAAGGTCATTGAGCTGGTCAAGGGCGAAAAACGGACCTCCACCCGCAAGTTCTATCCCGGTTACGTCATGGTCAAGATGGTCATGACGGACAAGTCCTGGCATTTGGTACAGGAGATTCCCAGGGTCACGGGTTTCGTTGGCGGCAAGAATCGTCCGACCCCCATGCGCGACTCCGAAGCGCAGCGCGTGCTCTCCCTCATGGAAACGCGCCAGGAATCGCCGCGCCCCAAGTTCCACTTCGACCGGGGCGACGAAGTCCGCGTCATCGACGGACCTTTCGGCGGTTTCAACGGCATGGTGGAAGATGTCAATTACGACAAAGGCAAGCTTCGGGTCTCCGTCTCCATCTTCGGCCGCCAGACCCCTGTTGAACTCGACTTCGTGCAGGTGACGAAAAATTAGTCGGGCGCAAGCCCGTTCATTAAAGGACTACCGATCATGGCTAAGAAGGAAGTCGCGAAAATCAAACTGCAAATCCCGGCGGGCAAGGCCAACCCTTCGCCTCCGGTGGGTCCGGCCCTGGGCCAGCACGGCGTGAACATCATGGAATTCTGCAAGGCGTTCAACGCCAAGACGCAGGACCAGATGGGCATGATCACCCCCGTGGTGATCACCGTGTATGCCGACCGTTCCTTCAGCTTCATCACCAAAACTCCGCCCGCCGCGGTGCTTTTGTTGAAGGCGGCCAAGATCGAAAAAGGTTCCGGCGAACCCAACAAGAACAAGGTCGGCAAGGTGAGCAAGGCCCAGGTCGAGGAAATCGCCAAGCTCAAATTGCAGGACATGACCGCAAAAGACCTCGAGGCCGCCATGCGCACCGTCATGGGTACGGCGCGCAGCATGGGTCTGGACGTGGTTGCGTAAAGAGGAACAAGCCATGCCCAAACACGGAAAGAAGTATCGCGCGGCGATCGAGAACATCGATTTGACGACCAAGTTCGACTTGCCCGAGGCCGTGAAAATGGCCATGCAGGCTGGTCCGGCCAAGTTCGACGAGACCGTCGACGTGGCCCTTTGCTTGGGCGTCGATCCCAAATACTCCGACCAGATGGTGCGCGGCGCCGTCACCCTGCCGCACGGGCTGGGCAAGACGGTTCGCGTGGCGGTGTTTTGCAAAGGCGACAAGGAAGCCGAAGCCAAAGCCGCCGGAGCCGATGTCACCGGAGCCGAGGACCTGATCGAAAAAATTCAGGGCGGATGGATGGAGTTCGACAAGGCCGTGGCCACTCCCGACATGATGGCCCTTGTGGGCCGCATCGGCCGCGTGCTTGGCCCCCGCGGGCTCATGCCCAACGCCAAGACCGGCACGGTCACCATGGACGTGACCAAGGCCGTGAACGAACTCAAGGCCGGTCGCGTGGAGTTCCGCGTGGACAAGGCCGGCGTGCTGCACGCCCCGCTGGGCAAGAAGAGCTTTGGTCCCGAGAAGATTCTCGACAACCTGCGGGCGCTTCTTGACCAGGTGATCCGTCTGAAGCCTTCCTCCGCCAAGGGCACCTATCTGCGCTCCCTGGCTGTGGCCACCACCATGGGGCCGGGCGTCAAGATCGACCCGACCTCGGTGAAAAAGTTCATGGAAGGCTGAGAACAAAACCGTTTTCGAGGAAGTGAGTCAAAGACAGCGGGTGGGGCGAGCCCCGTAACGACCCGCCGAGACGACGCTTTGGCTTACTTCCACCGCATAACCCCATTGGAGGAGGCAGACCTTGCAAACCCGCGCGCAAAAAGCAGAGATCATTGAGGCTCTCAAGGATCGTGTCGCGCGTGCGAGCATTGCCGTGGTCACCGATTTCAAGGGCCTGACGGTGGAAGAAGTGACCGCCTTGCGTGTGAAGCTCCGCGAACAGGGAGTGGATTACCAGGTGGTCAAGAACACCCTGGCCCGAATCGCGCTGACCGACAGCCCGCACGACAGCATCAAGGACCGATTCAAAGAGCAGTGCGCCATCGCTTTCGGGTATGAAGACCCGGTGGCCGCGGCCAAGGCTTTGGTCGATTACGCCAAGACCAACAAGAAGTTCGTGGTTCGTTTCGCCAGCCTGCAAGGCAAGGTGATCGATACCGAAGGTGTGAAAAGCCTTTCCACCCTGCCCAGCAAGCCTCAGCTGCTGGCCCAGGTGCTTGGCACCATGAACGCCGTCCCCACGAACCTCGTGAGCGTCCTGGCCAATGTCCCGCGTGGCATGCTCAACGTGCTCACGGCCCTGAAAGAAAAGAAAGAAGCCGCTTAAGCCAAAGCGTAGCGAAGGAGAACTGGAGATGTCCGCTATCACCAAAGAACAGGTTGTCGATTTCATCGCCAATATGACCGTGCTTGAACTTTCCGAGTTCATCAAGGAACTCGAAGAGAAGTTCGGTGTTTCCGCCGCCGCTCCCATGGCCGCCATGCCCATGATGGCCATGCCCGGCGAAGCCGCCGCCGAAGTCGAAGAGAAGACCGAATTCGACGTGGTCCTCACCGGTTCCGGCGCCAACAAGATCAATGTCATCAAGGTGGTGCGCGCTCTGACCGGGCTTGGCCTCAAGGAAGCCAAGGAGAAGGTCGACACGTTGCCTTCCGCCATCAAGGAAGGCGTGTCCAAGGCCGATGCCGAGGAAGCCAAAAAGCAGCTTGAGGAAGCCGGCGCCACTTGCGAACTTAAGTAAATTGTCGCATTGTACTGAAAACTTCGCCAAAAGAGCGCACCCCCCGGCGACGGGGGGCGTGCGCTCTTTTGTTCTTTGCTCTTTCAACTAGCCTTTTGTCAATATTTTCGAGGTATTGAAGCAAGAGGCGCAAAGGCCCCGCGTCAGGCCCTCAGGCCGGACGCTGGCGGACCGGACCCCCCGGCGCCATCAACATCACTTCGTTCGAGGGAACAATGGCCCAGCTGACCAAGAGCTTCGGAAAGATCGACGACAGCCTCATCCCCCACTTGCTCAACTTGCAGGTAGACTCCTACGAGCTCTTCCTGCAACGCGACATTCCCCCGGCCTCCCGGGCCGATGCGGGTCTTGAGGGCGTGTTCCGTTCCGTTTTCCCCATCGAGGACTTCAACAAGACCGCGAGCCTCGAGTACGTCAACTACGAGATCGGCGAACCCAAGTACGATGTCCCGGAATGCATCTCCAAGGGACTGACCTACGAGGCTCCCCTGCGCATCAAGGTGCGTCTGGTCGTCTATGACGTGGATGAGGAAACCGAAAACCGCACCATCCGCGACATCAAGGAGCAGGTGATCTATTTCGGCACCGTGCCGCTCATGACCGAAAAGGGCACGTTCATCATAAACGGGACCGAGCGCGTCATCGTCAACCAGCTTCAGCGCTCGCCTGGCATCATTTTCGAACACGATTCGGGCAAGACCCACACCTCTCGCAAGGTGCTCTATTCCTGCCGCATCATTCCCATGCGCGGATCGTGGCTCGATTTCGACTTCGACCACAAGGACATCCTCTATGTGCGCATCGACCGTCGCCGGAAAATGCCGGCCACGATCCTGCTCAAGGCCATGGGGATGACCAAGAGTGATATTCTTTCGTATTTCTATGACATCGAACACTACACCTTGTCCGGCGACCATGTGGAGCGCGAGGTCAAGCCCGAGTTCTACCGCAAGGAAAAAGCCTGGTCCGACATCGTGGGGGCCGACGGCAAGGTGCTCACCGCAGCCGACAAACCCATCACAAAACGCACCTGGCGCCTTTTGTGCGAGGGGGGCGTGCAGTCCATTCCCGTGGAGCCGGATTCCATTTTCGGGCTTTTTCTCGCGCAAGACTTCAGCGATCCCGAATCCGGCGAGGTCTGGGCCGAGGCCGGCGAAGAGCTGACGCCCGTCGTGCTCGAAAAGTTGCGTGAACACGGCGTGACCGTGTTGCCCACGCTCTTCACCCGGGGCGCGGACGTGTCGAGTTCCATCCGCGATACCCTCATGCTCGACAAGACCGCCGACATCATCGCCGCCCAGGTGGAGATCTACCGCCGGTTGCGTCCGAGCTCTCCTCCCACGCCCGAGATCGCGGCCAACTTTTTCGAAAATCTGTTCCGCAACGCCGACTACTACGATCTCTCGCCGGTGGGACGCTACAAGCTCAATTCGCGCCTGCGCGTCAGCGAGCCGCTGGACTTCCGCACGCTGTCCAACGAAGATATCCTGAAGGCCATCAAGCATCTGACCTTCCTCAAGGATTCCCACGGTCCGGCCGACGACATCGACCACCTGGGCAACCGCCGGGTGCGCCCCGTGGGCGAGTTGGTGGAAAACCAGTACCGGATCGGCCTGGTGCGCATGGAGCGGGCCATCAAAGAGCGCATGAGTCTGCAGGAAGTGGCCACCCTCATGCCCCACGACTTGATCAATCCCAAGCCTGTGGCTGCGGTGCTCAAGGAGTTCTTCGGAACTTCCCAGCTCTCGCAGTTCATGGACCAGACCAATCCGCTCTCCGAGGTGACGCACAAACGGCGTCTTTCCGCCCTCGGTCCCGGCGGCCTGACCCGCGAGCGCGCCGGTTTCGAAGTGCGCGACGTGCATACCTCGCACTACGGTCGCATCTGCCCCATCGAGACGCCGGAAGGTCCGAACATCGGCCTGATCGTGTCCCTGACCACTTACTCCCGGGTCAATGACTTCGGCTTCATCGAGACGCCTTACCGAGTGGTCAAGGACGGTCTGGTCACCGACGAAGTGGTCTACATGGACGCCTCGCGCGAGATCGACGAGGTCGTGGCCGGCGCCAACTCCCCCCTGGGACCCGACAACCGCTTCAGCACCCCCATGGTCACGGCCCGTATCCGGGGCGACCAGACCAACGTGCCTTCGGAAACGGTCACCTTGATGGATATCTCGCCCAGCCAGATCGTTTCCGTGTCCGCCGCGCTTATTCCCTTCCTGGAGCACGACGACGCCAACCGCGCCCTCATGGGATCGAACATGCAACGCCAGGCCGTGCCTCTGTTGCGCTGCGAACGTCCCCTGGTGGGCACGGGCATGGAAGGCGCCGTGGCCCAGGACTCGGGGTCGTGCCAGTTGGCCGAGGAAAACGGCATTGTGCACTACGCCGACGCCGAACGCATCATTGTTCGCTACGAGGGCGGCATCTGGCCCCAGACCGGCGGCGTGCGTTCGTATGAACTGCTCAAATTCCACAAGTCCAACCAGAACACCTGCTTCGGGCAACAGCCCCGCGTTGTGCCCGGACAGCATGTCAAGAAGGGCCAGGTGTTGGCCGACGGACCGGGTATCCGGCTGGGCGAACTGGCCCTGGGCAAGAACCTGGTCGTGGCCTTCATGCCCTGGTGCGGATACAACTTCGAGGACTCCATTCTCATCAGCGAGCGGGTGGTGAAGGAAGACGTCTTCACCTCCATGCACATCGAGGAGTTCGAGGTCGTGGCCCGCGACACCAAGCTGGGACCCGAAGAGATCACTCGCGACATCCCCAACGTCGGCGAGGAGATGCTCAAGAACCTGGACGATTGCGGCATCATCCGCATCGGCGCGCGGGTCAAACCCGAAGACATCCTGGTGGGGAAGATCACGCCCAAGGGCGAGACCCAGCTCACTCCTGAAGAAAAACTGCTTCGGGCCATCTTCGGCGACAAGGCCCGGGACGTGAAAAACACCTCGCTCAAGGTTCCGCCCGGAATCGAGGGCACGGTCATCGATGTGCGCGTGTTCAACCGCCGCTCCGGCGAAAAGGACGACCGCACCAAGAGCATCGAGGACGCCGAACTGGCGAAGCTCGACATCAAGGAAGCCCAGCACATCGATGGCCTGACTTCCACCACCCGCGACAAGCTCTGGGATATCGTGTCCGGCAAGTCCATCGTGCAGACGCTTCTCGGCAAGAAGAAGGGCGAGGTGATGGTCGAGGCCAATCATCCCATCAAGGCCGAGATCTTCGAAACCCTTCCGGTCAAGAAGTTGGGCGGGCTCTTCGCCTCGAAAGAGGTCAACGAGCAGGTGGGCGAGATCCTCGACACGTACGAGGAGCAGGTGCGTTTCATCAAGGCGGTCTATGAGTCCAAGCGCGGCAAGGCCACCGAGGGTGACGACCTGCCGCCCGGCGTGATCAAGATGGTCAAGGTGTACGTTGCCGTGAAACGGAAGCTCCAGGTGGGCGACAAGATGGCCGGTCGACACGGCAACAAGGGTGTCGTGTCGTGTATCCTGCCCGCCGAAGACATGCCCTTTTTCGCCGACGGTTCTCCGGTGGACATCGTGCTCAATCCCCTGGGCGTGCCTTCGCGCATGAACATCGGGCAGATCATGGAGACCCACCTGGGTATGGCCGCCAAGGAGCTGGGGCGCCAACTGGCCGAAATGGTGGACCAGGGAATGGATCTGGTACCGTTGCGCCAGGAAGTGAAAGCCACCTTCGGCATGCCCCAGATCGACAAGCTCGTGGATGAACTGCCCGCCGACGAGTTCATCTCCGCGGTCAAGGATCTGCGCGAAGGCATTCTCTGCAAAACGCCGGTGTTCGATGGCGCGGCCGAAGAGGAAATCTGGAGCTGGCTCACCAAAGCCGGCTTTCCCGAGGACGGCAAGGTCAGGCTCTATGACGGACGCACCGGCGAGGCGTTCCACCGTGCGGTTACGGTCGGCGTCATGTATATGCTCAAACTTCACCACCTGGTGGACGAAAAAATACACGCCCGCTCCACCGGACCATACTCCCTGGTCACCCAGCAGCCGCTGGGCGGCAAGGCCCAATTCGGCGGCCAGCGACTGGGCGAAATGGAAGTTTGGGCTCTGGAAGCCTACGGCGCCTCGTATCTTTTGCAGGAGTTCCTCACCGTCAAGAGCGACGATGTGGGCGGGCGCGTGAAGATGTACGAGAAAATCGTGAAAGGCGACAACTTCCTGGAAGCGGGCCTGCCGGAGTCCTTCAACGTGCTTGTGAAGGAACTCATGAGCCTGGGCTTGGACGTGGACCTGCTTCAGGAGGAAAAGAAAGTCAAAGCCACCCGGCAATAGTCCGGCGCGCTTCGATCCCTTTGGGAGAAAACGCCCAGACGCGGCGGACGGGCCGTAACGGTCCGTCCGCTGGCCGGTGACGATAGAAAGGCGTTGGGACATCCCGCACCAACAACCACGAGGGTAACCATGTCCTTGGACGATCTGTTCAGCCTTCGGGGCACGGCGGCCACCACCTTGTCGAGCCGCACACTCAAGGCCATTAAAATCTCTATCGCATCGCCCGAGAAGATCCGTGAGTGGAGCTTCGGCGAGGTGAAAAAGCCTGAGACCATCAACTACCGCACCTTCAAGCCGGAAAGAGACGGCCTGTTTTGCGCCAAAATCTTTGGCCCGGTCAAAGACTACGAGTGCAATTGCGGCAAATACAAACGCATGAAGCACCGCGGCATCGTGTGCGAAAAATGCGGGGTTGAGGTCATTGCCTCCAAGGTGCGCCGCGAGCGCATGGGGCACATCGAGCTGGCCGCTCCCGTGGCCCATATCTGGTTTCTGAAAACCTTGCCTTCCAAGATCGGCACCTTGCTCGACATGACCATGGTCGACCTGGAGAAAGTTCTCTATTTCGACTCCTATGTGGTGCTCGATCCCATGGAGACCAACCTCACCAAGCTCCAGGTGATCAGCGAGGACCAGTACCTCCAGATCATCGACCACTACGGCGAGGACGCCTTGACCGTGGGCATGGGAGCCGAGGCCGTGCGCTCGCTGCTCGAAGAGATCGACCTCTTCAAGCTGCGCACGGAATTGCGCGAAGAGTCGCTCACGACCCGCAGCCAGACCAAGAAGAAAAAGATCATCAAGCGCCTCAAGGTGGTCGAGGCCTTCCTGGAGAGCGGCAACAAGCCCGAGTGGATGATCATGGAAGTGATTCCCGTCATTCCGCCGGAGCTTCGCCCCCTGGTCCCCCTGGACGGCGGCCGCTTCGCCACCTCGGACCTGAACGATCTCTACCGCCGGGTGATCAACCGCAACAATCGCCTCAAGCGGCTCCTGGAACTGGGCGCGCCCGACATCATCATTCGCAACGAAAAGCGCATGCTGCAGGAGGCCGTGGACGCCCTGTTCGACAACGGACGCCGTGGTCGGGCCATTACCGGCACCAACGGTCGTCCCCTCAAGAGCCTGTCCGACATGATCAAGGGCAAGCAGGGCCGGTTCCGTCAGAACCTTCTGGGCAAGCGCGTGGACTACTCGGGCCGTTCGGTCATCGTGGTGGGCCCCAAGCTCAAGCTGCACCAGTGCGGCCTGCCCAAGAAGATGGCCTTGGAGCTCTTCAAGCCCTTCATCTACGCCAAGCTGGAAGAAAGGGGCCTGGCCACCACCATCAAGACCGCGAAAAAGATGGTGGAGCGCGAAGAGCTGGTGGTGTGGGACATTCTTGAAGACGTGGTGCGCGAGTACCCGATCCTGCTCAACCGCGCCCCCACGCTGCACCGTCTGGGCATCCAGGCCTTTGAACCCCAGCTCGTGGAAGGCAAGGCCATCCAGCTGCACCCCCTGGTCTGCGCCGCCTACAACGCGGACTTCGACGGCGACCAGATGGCCGTGCACGTGCCGCTCTCCGTCGAGGCCCAGATCGAATGCCGCGTGCTCATGATGAGCACCAACAACATTCTTTCTCCGGCCAACGGCAACCCCATCATCGTGCCTTCGCAGGACATCGTGCTTGGGCTCTACTATCTGACCGTGGAACGCTCCTTCAGCAAGGGCGAGGGCAAGGTCTTCGCCAATCCCATGGAGTGCATCACCGCGCACAACGCCGGCGTGGTCAGCCTGCACGCCAAGGTCAAGGTGCGCATGGACGGGCAGATGGTGGACACCACCCCCGGACGCATCACCGCCGGTGAACTGCTCACCGACGACGTGCCCTTCGAACTGGTCAACTGCGTGTTGACCAAGAAGGCCATCGCCCGCCTGGTGGGCGAGGTCTACCGGCTGGCCGGCACCAAGGCCACGGTCCTGCTCTGCGACCACCTCAAGGACCTGGGCTTCGAGTACTCCACCCGGGCCGGCGTCTCCATCGGCGTGAAGGACCTCTCCATCCCGACCCGCAAGGCGCACATTCTCGACACCTCGTTCAACGAAGTGGAAGAGATCGAGCAGCAGTACGCCGAGGGCATCATCACCCGCACGGAAAAGTACAACAAGGTCGTGGACGTCTGGACCAAAGCCACCAACGACGTGGCCTCGGAAATGATGCGGGAGATTTCCTCGGACCTCCTCGTGGACGAAGCCACGGGACGACAGGAGCGCAACACCTCCTTCAACCCGATCTTCATGATGACCCACTCGGGCTCGCGCGGTAACCCTGACCAGATGCGCCAGTTGGCCGGTATGCGCGGACTCATGGCCAAGCCTTCCGGCGAAATCATCGAAACGCCCATCACCTCGAATTTCCGGGAAGGGCTCTCGGTGGCCCAGTACTTTAACTCCACCCACGGCGCTCGAAAAGGCCTCGCCGACACGGCCCTCAAGACGGCCAACTCGGGTTACCTGACCCGGCGTCTGGTGGACGTGGTGCAAGACGTCATCATCACCGAACTCGACTGCGGCACCGTGGACGGCCTTGAGGTCAGCCACTACATCAAGGGCGGCGACATCAAGCAGCGCCTGGCCGAACGCGTGTTGGGCCGAGTGACCATGTTCGACACCTTCGATATGGACACCGGCGAGGTGGCCATCCCCTCCAACACCATTATCGACGAGGTGGTGGCCCAGAAAATCGAAGACCTCGGGCTCTCCAGCCTGACCATTCGGTCCACGCTCACCTGCCAGGCGGGACACGGCGTGTGCGCCATGTGCTACGGCCGCGACCTGGCCCGCGGGCACTTGGTCAACGTGGGCGAGACCGTGGGCATCATCGCCGCCCAGTCCATCGGCGAGCCGGGCACCCAGCTCACCATGCGCACCTTCCACATCGGTGGCACGGCGGCCCGTGAAATCGAACGGTCGTCCATCCTGGCCCAGCATGCCGGTACCGTGGTTCTGCACCGGTTGAAGAGCGTGAAAAACTCTGAAGGCGTGGCCATCGTTCTGGGCAAGTCGGGCCAAGTTTCCATCGTGGACGAGCAGGGTCGCGAACGCGAGAAGTACGGCCTGCCTTCGGGCGCGCGTCTGGCCGTGGCCGACGGCCAGCAGGTCAAGAAAGACCAGATGCTCGCCGAATGGGACCCCTTCAACGAACCGTTCGTCACCGATGTCGAGGGAACGCTCAAGTTCACCGACATCGTCGAAGGCAAGACCTACCAGGAGAAGGTGGACGAGACCACCAAACGCGCCACCCAGACCATCATCGAATACCGCACCACTTCGTATCGTCCCACCATCTCGGTTTGCGACGATGACGGACAGCCCAAGCTGCGGCCCAACACCGTGTCGCCGGCCGTGTTTCAGCTGCCGGTGGGTGCCATCATCATGATCCGCGACGGCGAACATGTGCGCGCCGGCGACGTGCTGGCCCGCAAGCCGCGCGAATCCTCAAAGACCAAGGACATCGTGGGTGGTCTTCCCCGCGTGGCCGAGCTCTTCGAAGTGCGCAAGCCCAAGGAACTGGCCGTGGTCAGCGAAATCGACGGCATCGTGAGCTTCGGTCCCGAAACCAAGGGCAAGCGCAAGGTGCTGGTCACTCCCGAAGCGGGCGACCCCAAGGAATACCTCATTCCGCGCGGCAAGCACATCACCGCCCAGGAGGGCGACTTCGTGGAGGCCGGCGAAATGCTCACCGAGGGCTATCCCGAGCTGCACGACATCCTGAAAATCAAGGGTGAAAAGTACCTGGCCCGGTACCTGGTGGAAGAAATCCAGGACGTGTACCGGTTCCAGGGCGTGAACATCAACGACAAGCACATCGAGATCATCGTGCGCCAGATGCTCAAGAAGGTGGCGGTGATCGATTCGGGCGAGACGAACTTCCTCATTGGCGAGCAGGTGGACAAGTCCAAGTTCATGGAAGAAAACATGCGCGTCATCCGCGAAGGGCTCAAGCCCGCCGTGGCCGAACCTTTGGTCCTCGGCATCACCCAGGCCAGCCTGACCACGGACTCGTTCATCTCGGCGGCCTCTTTCCAGGAGACCACCAAGGTGCTCACCGAAGCCTCGCTCATGGGCAAGGAAGACCACCTGCGCGGACTCAAGGAAAACGTCATCGTAGGTCGGCTTATTCCGGCCGGCACGGGCTTCCGCCGATACATGGAAGAAGAAATCGTGGTGCCGGAACAGCCCGAACGCCCGGACCGCTACGCCGAGGAACTCGACGACGGCGGCATGTACGGGGAGTGAGCGGACGACGGCAACGTCTCTACGCAACACCGTGTTTTCAACTGTGGCCCCCTTCCGGACTCCCGGGAGGGGGCCTTTTGGTGTTTGTTCGAAAAAAAACTTGAAAAAACAGAGGGAAAGAGCAGTTTGGAACGAAAAGAGAAAAAGAATCCTTGAAATCCCTTGCCAACCTCCGGGGGCGGTGTTACAAAATCCTGCTTTCAGCAAATCGCACGGTTTACGCTGCCAGCGGCTGAACGGGGGAGCAGGTCTCCTCGCGCGGTCCCGAGCAAGCGGCTCTTCCCGGCAATACTGCTTGACAGTACCGGGGTTTTTTGTCTACTCGTGCGCCTTTGCAATTCAACCGTTGAACGGAGCCAGACATGCCCACGATCAATCAATTGATCAATAAAGAGCGGAGCAAGCAGACCAAACGCAAGAAGACCCCGGCGCTTCAGGCCTGCCCCCAGCGCCGTGGCGTGTGCACGCGCGTGTACACCACGACCCCCAAGAAGCCCAACTCGGCCCTGCGTAAGGTCGCCCGTGTGCGGCTCACCAACGGCATCGAAGTTACGAGCTACATTCCTGGCGAGGGGCATAATCTTCAGGAGCACTCCGTGGTGATGATCCGCGGCGGCCGCGTGAAGGACTTGCCCGGCGTCCGTTACCACATCGTTCGCGGCACCTTGGACACCTCCGGCGTTTCCGATCGTCGTCAGAGCCGTTCCAAGTACGGCGCCAAGCGTCCCAAATAGTGAGGAGTCACGTCCATGCCTCGTAAAGGTCCCGTTCCCAAGCGCGTCGTGCTGCCCGATCCCGTTCTGGGCAGTGTGCTGGTGAAGAAGTTTATCAACCGCCTCATGCTTGACGGAAAAAAGAGCACGGCCGAGGCCGTTTTCTACAAGGCCGTCGATGTGCTGGCGGAGAAGACCCAGGAAGAGCCTTTGAAAGCGTTTGAACGCGCCCTGGGTAACGTCAAGCCGCACATGGAGGTCAAGCCTCGTCGTGTGGGCGGCGCCACGTATCAGGTTCCCATGGAAGTGCGTCCCGAGCGTCAGACCACCCTGGCCATTCGTTGGCTCATCAACAACTCGCGCAATCGCGGCGAGAAGGGCATGGTCAGCAAGCTTTCCGGCGAATTGCTCGACGCCTATAACAACCGTGGCGGCGCTGTGAAAAAGCGCGAAGATACCCATCGAATGGCCGAGGCCAACAAGGCGTTCGCTCATTACCGCTGGTAAGAGCTTGCCTGGAGAATTATTGTGTCCAAACACGTACCCGTAGAGCGCCAGCGCAATATTGGCATCATGGCCCATATCGACGCGGGCAAGACTACCACAACCGAACGCATACTCTTCTACACCGGCGTCTCGCACAAGATCGGCGAGGTGCACGATGGCCAGGCCACCATGGACTGGATGGTGCAGGAGCAGGAGCGCGGCATCACCATTACTTCCGCCGCCACCACCTGCTTCTGGCGCGACCATCGCATAAACATCATTGATACGCCGGGCCACGTGGACTTCACCATCGAGGTCGAACGCTCGCTTCGAGTGCTCGACGGGACGGTGGCCGTGTTCGACGCGGTGGCGGGTGTCGAGCCCCAGACCGAGACGGTTTGGCGCCAGGCAGAGCGCTACCGCGTGCCCCGCATGTGTTTCGTCAACAAGATGGACCGCGTTGGGGCCGATTTTTTCCGTTGCGTCCAGATGGTCAAGGATCGCCTGGGGGCCAAGGCTGTTCCCCTGCAGATCCCCATCGGCAGCGAGGACGTGTTCAAGGGCGTCGTCGACCTCATCACCGGCAAGGCCTTCGTGTTCGATGACCTGAGCAAGGGCAAGGAGTACGTCATCACCGATGTTCCCGCCGAGCTCAAGGATCAGTTCGACGCCCTGCGCCTGGAGATGCTTGAAGCCATCGCCGAGGAAGACGAAACGCTCATGGAGAAATACCTGGGCGGCGAGGAGCTCACGCCGGACGAGATTCGTAACGGCGTGCGCAAGGCCACCATCGGGCTCTCCATCGTGCCGGTTCTGTGCGGTTCGGCCTTCAAGAACAAGGGCGTGCAGCCCCTGCTCGACGCGGTGGTGGATTACCTCCCCTCGCCGGTGGACATTCCGCCGATTGTCGGCTCCGATCCCTCCGACGAGAACCACAGCATCGAGTGCCCCTGCGACGTCAAGCGTCCTCTGGCCGCGCTGGCTTTCAAGCTCATGAGCGATCCGTTCATCGGTCACCTGACCTTTCTTCGCCTGTACTCGGGCAAGATCGAGTCCGGCATGACGGTGCTCAACGCAGCCACCGGAAAGAGGGAGCGCATCGGCCGTTTGCTCAAGATGCACGCGAACAAGCGTGAGGAGATCAAGGAAGCCCTGGCCGGCGACATCGTGGCCGCCGTCGGGCTGAAGCTGACCTCCACGGGCGAAACGTTGTGCGATGAAAAGGCCCCTGTGGTTCTGGAGTCGCTCAATATTCCCGAGCCGGTCATCGAAGTGGCCATCGAGCCCAAAACCAAGGCCGACCGCGACACCCTGTCCCAGGCGCTTGTCAAGCTGGCCAAGGAAGATCCGTCTTTCCGGGTCAAGAGCGACGAAGAGTCGGGCCAGACGCTCATCGCCGGCATGGGTGAGCTGCACCTGGAAATCATCGTCGACCGCCTTATGCGCGAATTCGGGGTCAACGCCAATGTGGGCGCTCCCCAGGTCGCGTATCGCGAGACCATCACCAAGGCGGTCAAGTACGATAATCGTTACGTCAAGCAGACCGGTGGTCGCGGCCAGTACGCTCACGTTGTGCTTGAAGTCGAGCCCAAGGAAGACGGTGGATACGAGTTCGTCAACTCCATCGTCGGCGGCGTGATCCCCAAGGAATACATCCCCGCCGTGGACAAGGGCATTCAGAACGCCATGAAAAGCGGTGTCATCGCCGGCTTTCCTTTGGTGGACGTCAAGGTCAACCTGGTGTTCGGCTCCTACCACGAGGTGGACTCCTCCGAGCAGGCCTTTTTCATCTGCGGTTCCCAGGGCTTCAAGGAAGCCTGCCGGACTGCCGCTCCGGTTCTGCTCGAACCCATCATGAGTGTGGAAGTCGTCACGCCCGAGGAATACTTGGGTGATGTCATGGGCGATTTAAACGGGCGCCGCGGCCGTGTGACCAACCTGGAGGCCAGAACGACTTCTCAGGTCATCAAGTGCCATGTGCCCCTGTCGCAGATGTTCGGCTACGCCACGGACCTTCGGTCGCGCACCCAGGGTCGGGCCACCTTCACCATGCAGTTCGACCACTACGAGCGCGTTCCCGGCAATTTGGCCGAGGAAATCATCAAGAGAAAATAGAGGATCACCATGGGCAAGGCCAAATTCGAGCGCAACAAGCCGCACGTAAACATCGGCACCATCGGTCATATCGACCACGGCAAGACCACGCTGACGGCCGCCATCACCAAACTGTCGCACATGCGCGGGTTTGGCGAATATGTCGCTTTCGACCAGATCGACAAGGCGCCTGAAGAAAAGGAACGCGGCATCACCATCGCCACGGCCCACGTGGAATACCAGACCGCGACGCGCCACTACGCGCACGTGGACTGCCCCGGTCACGCCGACTATATCAAGAACATGATCACCGGCGCGGCGCAGATGGACGGCGCGATCCTGGTGGTGGCCGCCACGGACGGTCCCATGCCCCAGACCCGTGAGCACATCCTGCTCGCTCGTCAGGTCGGCGTGCCGCACCTGGTGGTGTTCATGAACAAGGTCGACCTGGTGGACGATCCCGAGCTCCTGGAGCTGGTCGAGCTGGAAGTGCGCGAGTTGCTCACGAAATACGGCTACCCCGGCGACGACATCCCGGTGATCAAGGGCTCCGCCCTGAAGGCCCTGGAGTCCGACGACCCCAACAGCCCCGACGCCGCCCCCATTTTCGAGCTTCTCGACGCCTGCGACTCGTACTTCCCCGAGCCGGTGCGTGACATCGACAAGCCCGTGCTGATGCCCATCGAAGACGTGTTTTCGATCTCCGGCCGCGGCACCGTGGTGACGGGTCGTGTGGAGCGCGGCATCATCAAGGTCGGCGACGAAGTGGAGATCGTGGGCATCAAGGACACGGTCAAGACCACCTGCACCGGCGTGGAAATGTTCCGCAAGATCCTGGACCAGGGCCAGGCTGGCGACAACGTGGGCGTGCTGCTTCGCGGCATCAAGCGCGAAGACGTGGAACGCGGCCAGGTTCTGGCCAAGCCGGGCTCCATCAAGCCGCACCGCAAGTTCAAGGCCGAGGTGTACGTGCTCTCTAAGGAAGAGGGCGGTCGTCACACCCCGTTCTTCTCGGGCTATCGCCCGCAGTTCTACTTCCGCACCACGGACGTGACCGGCGTGGTGACCCTTGCCGAAGGCGTGGAAATGGTCATGCCCGGCGACAACGCCACCTTCATGGTGGAACTCATCGCGCCCATCGCCATGGAAACCGGTCTTCGCTTTGCCATCCGCGAGGGCGGCCGCACCGTCGGCGCCGGCGTGGTGACCGAGATCATGGAGTAAAACAATGAACAGCGACCGTATCCGCATCAAACTCAAGGCGTACGATTACCGCATACTCGACAAGGCCGTGGCCGAAATCGTCGATACCGCGCGCAACACCGGCGCGGGCATTGCCGGCCCCATCCCCTTGCCGACCAATATTCACAAGGTCACTGTCAACCGTTCGGTTCACGTGGATAAGAAGTCCCGCGAGCAGTTCGAGATGCGCGTGCACAAGCGCCTCCTCGACATCCTGGAGCCGACTCAGCAGACCGTTGACGCCCTGGGCAAGCTTTCCTTGCCCGCCGGTGTCGACGTGGAAATCAAGCTTTAGAGGGAAAAGGGGATAGTACCATGGCCCGCAAAACCCTTGGCATCATCGGCCGCAAGGTTGGCATGACCCGTCTTTTCGGTGACGACGGCGCTGTCGTCCCGGTGACGGTCATCGCCGCTGGCCCCTGCCCGGTGATGCAGATCAGGACCCAGGAGAAGGACGGCTACACCGCCTTGCAGATCGGGTACGAGGACCTGGAAGAGAAAAGGCTCAACAAGCCTGACAAAGGCCATCAGGCCAAGGCTGAAAAGGGCTTTTATCGCATATTGCGTGAAATCCGCCTTGAAGCGGTTGATGGCTACGAAACCGGTCAGGAGCTCACTGTCGAGATTTTTACTCCTGGTGAGAAGATCAAAGTGACCGGCACCTCCATCGGCAAGGGCTACCAGGGCGTCATGAAGCGCTACGGCTTCGGCGGTCTCAAGAAGACCCACGGTACCGAGAAGGCCCATCGTTCCGGTGGCTCCATCGGTCACAATACCGAGCCTGGCAAGGTCATGAAGAACAAGAAAATGGCCGGCCACATGGGCGACCGCACCGTCACCGCCATTAACGTTGAAGTGTTCGACGTGAGGCCCGACAAGAACCTCATTCTGGTCAAAGGCCAGATTCCCGGGCACAAAAACGGCCTGGTGATGATCCGCAAGCAGGGGTAAGTCATGGCAAACGTCACGGTTTTCGATCAGTCCAAGAAAGAAGTGGGCGTCATGGAACTGGCCCCCGAGGTTTTCGAGGTGTCCGTTCGCCCTGAGATCCTGCATTTGGTGGTTCGGTCCCAGCTTGCCGCGAAGCGTGCCGGCACCCACAAGGTCAAGACCCGTTCCTTTGTGTCGGGCAGCGGCGCCAAGCCCTGGCGGCAGAAAGGCACCGGCCGGGCTCGCTCGGGCGCCAAGCGCTCCCCGGTGTGGCGCGGCGGCGCGGTGGTGCATGGCCCCCAGCCTCGCGACTACAGCTTCAAGGTCAACAAGAAGATCAAGGCGTTGGCTCTCAAGATGGCCTTGACTTCAAAGCTTTCCGGTGAAAACTTGCTTTTGGTGGACAAGCTTGAACTGCCCGAAGCCAAAACGAAACTTTTCGCCGGAGTGGCCGGAACCCTGGGCCTGAAAAAAGCCTTGATCGTACTGGCCGATTCCAATAACACTGTTGAGCTTTCCGCCCGTAACATTCCTGGCATCAAGGTCGTCCGTCAGGATATGCTCAACGTCTACGACGTGCTCGGCCATCAGCAGTTGGTGATGGTGCAGGGCGCGGCGCAAGCCGTTCAGGAAAGGTTGAAATAGCCATGAGCTACGCGAACATTCTGTTAAAGCCGCTTATTTCGGAAAAGGCCACCCGGGCCAAAGAAGAGGCCAATCAGGTCATCTTCTATGTCGCCTCCAAGGCCAACAAGCTCGAAATCAAGCAGGCCGTCGAGGAGGCCTTCAAGGTGAAGGTCACCGAGGTGAACGTGATTCGCCGTCAGCCCATGGTTCGCCGTCGCCATGGCCGGGCCGTGGGCCGCATCGCTGGATACAAAAAGGCGTATGTCACCCTGGCTGAAGGCGACAAGATCGATTTATTCGAGGGAGTCTAAGCCATGGCCGTGCGTACGCTCAAACCCACTTCGGCCGGTCGCCGTTTTCAGACCGTTTCCGCCTTTGACGAGATTACCGCGTCCGCTCCGGAGCGCAGTCTCACCGAAGGTCTGAACAAGAAATCCGGTCGCAACAATCAGGGCCGCATCACATCGCGTCGTCGCGGCGCGGGAAACAAGCGCCGGTATCGCGTGATTGATTTCCGCCGCGACAAGGTGGGCATTCCGGCCAAGGTTGCTTCCATTGAGTACGACCCCAACAGGTCCGCTCGTATCGCCCTCTTACACTATGTTGATGGCGAGAAGCGTTACATTCTGGCGCCGGTTGGCGTGAAAGCCGGTGACGTCGTTTTGTCCGGCGATACCGCCGACATTAAGCCCGGCAACGCCTTGCCCATGGTGAAAATGCCTGTGGGCACGCTGCTGCACAACATTGAGATGACCCCGGGTCGGGGTGGACAGCTCTGTCGCGCTGCCGGCACGTATGCCCAGCTCATCGCCAAGGAGGGCAAGTACGCTCTTCTTCGTCTGCCTTCCGGCGAAGTGCGCAACGTGCTTGCTGCCTGCATCGCCACGGTGGGACAGGTGGGCAACGTGGATCACGAAAACGTGTCCATCGGCAAGGCTGGTCGCAATCGCTGGCTTGGCCGTCGTCCCAAAGTTCGCGGCGTTGCCATGAACCCGGTCGACCATCCGTTGGGCGGCGGTGAAGGCAAGAGTTCCGGCGGCCGTCATCCCGTGTCTCCGTGGGGTGTCCCGACCAAGGGCTACAAGACCAGAAATCGCAAGAAGGCTTCGTCGCGCCTGATCGTCAAGCGGCGCAATGCTAAGTAGGAGCTCAAACATGCCCCGGTCTCTTAAAAAAGGTCCGTTCGTGGATGGCCACGTGCTGGCCAAGGTGGAAAAGGCTAACGAAACGCAGGATCGACGCGTCATCAAGACGTGGTCGCGCCGGTCCACCATCCTGCCCGAAATGGTTGGGCTGACGTTTGCCGTGCACAACGGCCGCAAGTTCATCCCGGTATTCGTGTCCGAAAACATGGTCGGGCATAAGCTCGGAGAATTCGCGCCCACGCGCACCTTCCACGGGCACGCCGCCGACAAGAAGACCAAGGCCAAGAGGTAAGGGACCAAGCCCATGGAAGCCAAAGCCATAGCGAAATTCATTCGGGTTTCTCCCCAGAAGGCCCGCTTGGTGGCCAACACCATCAAGGGGCGCGGCATTGAAGAGGCCATGAACATCCTGAAGTTCACGCCCAAAAAGGCCGCCCGGATTATCGGGAAGGTGCTGCACTCGGCCCTGTCCAACGCCGAGCAGATGTCCGCCGACGTGGACCTGCTCAAGGTCAAGGACGTCATCGTCAACCAAGGCCCCACCGCCAAGCGCATCATGCCGCGCTCCATGGGTCGGGCCAATCGAATCCTCAAGCGCACCAGCCACATCACCGTGGTGGTCGAGGAAGAGAAGGAGTAGGGGCCATGGGTCAGAAAGTCCACCCGTACGGCTTCCGCCTGGGCTACAATAAGAACTGGAACTCTCGCTGGTTTGCCAAGAAGGAATATCCAGCCTTCGTCTACGAGGACAACAAGATTCGCAAGTTCGTGAAGTCCTCTTTGTATCATGCGGGAATTTCGCGGATTGAGATTGAGCGCGCGGGCGGCAAGATCAAACTCATCATTCATACTGCGCGTCCTGGCATTGTCATTGGTCGCAAAGGTACCGAGATCGAGAAGGTTCGCACCGATCTACGTAAACGTTTTGGGCGTGAGTTCGCTGTTGAGGTGAACGAAATCCGCCGGCCCGAGATCGACGCCCAGTTGGTTGCCGAGAATATCGCGCTGCAATTGGAACGCCGCGTGGCTTTTCGTAGAGCCATGAAGCGCACGGTGGGCTTGGCCCGCAAGTTCGGAGCGGAAGGCATCAAGGTTGGATGCGCCGGCCGTCTGGCCGGGGCCGAAATCGCTCGCTCGGAATGGTACCGCGACGGTCGCGTCCCTTTGCATACCCTGCGCGCGGATATCGATTACGGCCTGGCCACAGCCAAGACCACCTATGGCGTCATCGGTGTGAAGGTGTGGATCTTCAAGGGCGAGATTCTTTCGAGTGAGGTTGAACAATAATGCTCTCTCCCAACAGAACGAAATTCCGCAAGCGTCAGAAAGGACGCCTGTCTGGACCCGCCACTGGAGGAGCCACCGTGGCCTTTGGCGATATCGGTCTTAAGGCCCTCGAGCATGGCAAGCTGACTAGCCAGCAAATTGAGGCCGCTCGTGTCGCCATCATGCGCCATATCAAGCGCGGTGGGAAAGTCTGGATTAGAATTTTTCCTGACTTCCCCGTCACGTCCAAGCCCGCTGAAGTCCGCATGGGGTCCGGTAAGGGCGCCCCGGTGGGGTGGTGCGCTCCTGTAAAGCCTGGTCGTATCCTGTACGAAGTGAAAGGCGTCGATCTTGATGTTGCTGTCGAAGCGTTGATCAGGGCTCAGCATAAGCTGCCCATCAAGACCAAGATCGTGACCAAGGAGTTGTCGTAGCCATGCTCACCTCCAAGGAACTTCGCGAACTCGACGGCACCAAGCTTGGCGAAAAGCTTGCTCAGACTCAGGACGAACTTTTCAAGCTTCGCTTTCAACACGCCACCGGACAGTTGGAAAAAACTCATCGTTTGAACGAGCTCAAAAAAGACGTAGCCCGTATCCAGACGGTGATGAACCAAAAGCAAGGCGGCAGGTAGAACTATGGACGAACACAAGAGCAATCGCCGGACGCTGACCGGCATCGTGGTTTCCGACAAGGGCGACAAGACCATCGTCGTGCGTGTCGAGACCCTGGTCAAGCACCCCCTGGTGAAAAAGTACATCCGCCGCCGTAAGAAATTTATGGCTCATGATCCGCAGAATGAATGTGGCATGGGCGACAAGGTGCAGATCATCGAGCATCGCCCGCTGTCGGCTCGCAAGCGCTGGCATCTGGTCAAGATCATGGAGAAGGCGAAATGATCCAGGTTGAGACTGTTCTCGACGTGGCCGACAACTCGGGCGCCAAAAAGGTTGCCTGCGTGAAGGTGCTTGGCGGTTCGCGCCGTCGGTATGCGAGCGTGGGTGACATTATCGTGGTGTCCGTGAAGGAGGCCATGCCCCATTCCAAAGTCAAGAAGGGGCAGGTGATGAAGGCGGTGATCGTGCGCACCAAGAAGGAAGTTGGGCGCGCTGATGGCACCTATATCAAGTTCGATAACAATTCGGCCGTGCTGCTCACAGCGCAGCTCGAACCGGTGGGCACCCGCATTTTCGGCCCTGTGGCGCGCGAACTTCGCCTGAAGAACTTCATGAAGATTGTTTCGCTCGCTCCCGAAGTGCTTTAGAAGGCCTTGAATTATGAAAAAGTTTCGCATCCGCAAGGACGACAAGGTCATGGTCATCGCGGGGAAGGATAAGGGCAAAATCGGCAAGATTTTGAAGATTCTTCCTAAAAGCGACCGTGTTCTGGTGGAAAAGGTGAACATGGTCAAACGTCATACCAAGGGCAACCCCTATTCCGGTCAAGCCGGCGGGATTGTGGAAAAAGAAGCTCCGCTTGCTGTTTCCAACGTGGCCCTTGTTTGCGACGCCTGCGCCAAACCCACCCGAGTGGGGTATCGCTTCACGGAAGACGGCAAAAAAGTCCGCTTCTGCAAGAAGTGCAACCAGGTAATCAGCTAAGGGAATTCACAATGACTCGCCTCGAACAGCTTTACTCCGAAAAGGCCGTGCCGGCCTTGCAAAAGGAGTTCGGGTACAAGTCGCCCATGCAGATTCCCAAGTTCAAGTTCATTTCGTTGAACATCGGACTTGGCGAAGCCTCGCAGAACAGCAAGCTCATCGACGAAGCCGCGAAAGAGCTTACCGCCATCGCCGGCCAGAAAGCGGTGGTCACCAGGGCAAAAAAGTCCATTGCCGCTTTCAAGCTACGTGAAAATCAGCCGGTTGGTTGCCGGGTTACATTGCGCCATGACCGCATGTGGGACTTTTACGACAAGCTCGTGAATTTCGCCCTGCCGCGTGTGCGTGACTTCCGGGGGGTTCCGGACCGCGGTTTCGACGGTCGTGGGAACTTTACCCTGGGCATCAAGGAACATACTATTTTCCCTGAAATCAACATCGATCGTGTCGAGTTGGTCAAGGGTATGAACATCACCATCGTCACCACTGCCCAGACGGACAAAGAAGGCAAAGTCCTGCTTGATCTGCTTGGCATGCCGTTTCGAAAGTAGGAGGATACGACCGTGGCTCGCACTGCTCTCATGGTCAAAGCCCGGCGCAAGCCGAAGTTTTCCACACGGGCGTACAATCGCTGCCCCATCTGTGGGCGTCCCAGGGCTTTTCTGCGCCGGTACGGCATTTGCCGCATTTGCTTTCGCAATATGGCCCTGGCGGGCGAGCTGCCGGGCGTCCGGAAATCGAGCTGGTAGGAGGAGGCCCACATGTCCGTGACCGATCCCATCGCCGATATGCTGGCCCGAATCCGCAACGCCTATCATGCGCTGCACAAAAGCGTGGCCATGCCGCACTCCCGGATGAAGGAGTCCATGGCCGGCATTTTGAAGGATCAGGGCTATATCGATGATTTTCAAGTGGCCGAGCGTGATCTTGTGATCACCCTCAAATACGCCAAAGGCCGTCCCCTTATTGCGGGACTGAAACGCGTGAGCAAGCCTGGTCGTCGCATTTATGTCGGCGCTCAAGAAATTCCTCGCGTTCAAAATGGCCTGGGCATCTGCATCCTCTCTACGTCGAAGGGCGTCATGGACGGTTTGACCGCCAGGCATGCCAACGTCGGCGGTGAGTTGCTCTGCGAAATCTGGTAAGAGGACCACGCTCATGTCGCGCATCGGCAAGAAAGAGATACCCATTCCCGCCGGGGTCGAAGTTAAGATCAACGGCGAAATGGTCGAAGTCAAAGGCCCTAAAGGTTTGCTGACCACACCGACGCACCCGAAAATTTCTTATGCGATTGAAGGGAGCGTTCTTCGGGTCGGTCGCCTTGACGAAACCCGCTTGGCTCGAGCGCAGCACGGTTTGCGCCGTACGCTGTTGGCCAATTGCATTGATGGCGTCACCAAGGGATTCAGTAAAACCCTTGAAGTCATTGGTGTGGGCTACAGAGTTCAGGTTGCCGGCAAGAGCGTGGTGCTCACGGTCGGTTTTTCCCACCCTGTGGAATACAACCTGCCTGCCGGAATAGAAGCCAAAGTCGAAGGCAATAAATTGATATTGTCCGGTATCGACAAGCAGCTTCTTGGCGAAGTCGCTGCCCGCTTGCGTCGGGTGCGTCCGCCTGAACCCTTCAAGGGCAAGGGCATCAAGTACGAAAACGAACAGATTCGCCGCAAGGCCGGCAAATCCGGCGGCAAGAAGTAGGGGAAGAGAAAATGAAACAAACTAAACTTCTCCAGCGTAAGCGCCGCAAGATTCGGATCCGCAAGAAAATCAACGGTACCGCCGATCGGCCTCGATTGGTCGTCTATCGCTCGAACATGCATGTGTACGCGCAAATCGTTGACGACTTGACCGGAAATACCTTGGTGTCTTCCTCCTCTCTTTGTCTGTCCAAGACAGGTGAAAAGGTTGCCGCCAACAAGGACACCGCGACCAAGGTTGGCCGCGATGTGGCCGCCAAGGCCAAGGAAAAAGCCATTGAGGTTGTGGTTTTCGACCGCAACGGTTACCTCTACCATGGCTGCGTCAAGGCGTTGGCCGAAGGCGCCCGTGAGGGCGGTCTGAAATTCTAACGGGGCTCACAACATGGACCAGTCTGAACTGACCCAAATCGAGAAGATCGTGTACTTGAACCGCGTGGCCAAGGTTGTCAAAGGTGGCCGCCGGTTCAGTTTCAGCGCCCTGGTGGTGGTGGGCGATGGTAAGGGCTCCGTGGGCTACGGCCTGGGGAAGGCGAACGAGGTCCCTGAAGCCATTCGCAAGGCGACCGACCAGGCCAAAAAAACCATGATCAAAATTCCTTTGCTGGATGGAACGTTGCCATATCAGGTTCTCGGCCAATTCGGTGCCGGCAACGTGATGCTCATTCCGGCCTCCAAGGGGACTGGCATTATTGCAGGCGGTCCTGTTCGTGCCGTCATGGAGGCTGTTGGCGTGCATGACGTGCTCACCAAGGCCATCGGCACCAATAACCCGCACAATGTGCTCAGGGCCACCATCGCCGGTCTCGCTTCGCTTCGCAGCGCGGAGCAGGTGAGCGAACTGCGCGGCAAAGCCCTGGAAACTCCGAGGAAATAAGCCATGTCCTCTCAAGTGAGCGTGAAGCTCGTCAAGAGCAAGATCGGCTGCACTCCCAAGCAGAAGGCCACCCTGGAAGCGCTTGGACTCAAGCGCATCCGGCAGGAAAAAGTTCTGCCTGATTCTCCTGCCGTCAGGGGCATGATTTTCAAGGTTTCGCACCTGGTAGAGGTGAAATAATGCAACTGCATGAACTCTATCCTTTTCCTGAAGAGCGTAAAAATCGCAAACGCATCGGTCGCGGTCGTGGATCGGGATCCGGTTGCACCGCTGGAAAGGGAAACAAGGGGCAAAATTCACGCGCTGGCGGAGGGGTTCGTCCCAGCTTCGAAGGCGGCCAGATGCCCATTCAGCGTCGTCTTCCCAAGCGTGGATTCAAGAACCCTTTCAAGGTCGTGTATGCTCCAGTAAATCTTGAAAGACTTATTGAAGCTTTTCCCAATACAACCGATATTACGCTGGACGCGATTTATGATCGCGGAATTATCGCTCGCGGAGCCTTGGTCAAAGTCCTTGGCCAGGGTGAACTGACGCAGGCGATGACCATTGAAGCGCATAAGTTCAGCGCGTCGGCGCTCGAAAAAATCGCTAAGGCCGGTGGACAGGCCAAGTCCCTGGAAAGCGTGACGGAAGGTTAACGTGGCCCTGCAAGGCGTCGAGAACCTGGCCCGGTTGCCCGAGCTCAAAAAGAAGATCCTTTGGACCTTCTTTTTGCTCGCGGTTTACCGCATTGGCATCCATGTCCCCGTCCCTGGGGTGGACACCGCTGCTTTGGCCGATTTCTTCGAAAACACCAAGAATACTCTTTTTGGCCTTTTCGACATGTTTTCCGGTGGCGGTTTGAATAAACTGTCCATTTTTACTTTGGGTATCATGCCCTACATCTCTTCATCGATTGTTTTGCAGCTTTTAACTGTCGTCAGTCCCGAACTGGCGCGGCTGCAAAAAGATGAAGGGGCTCAGGGGCGGAAAAAGATCACTGAGTACACTCGGTACGGCACGGTGCTCATTACTGTGGTTCAGGGACTCGGTATTGCTGTCGGATTGGAAAGTATGTCCAGTCCCACGGGAGCACCGATTGTCATTGAACCTGGTTGGATGTTCAGAATCATGACCGTGATCACGTTGACCGCTGGGACAGTGTTCCTTATGTGGTTGGGTGAACAAATCACGGACAAAGGCATTGGCAACGGTATTTCGCTCATCATTTTTGCTGGTATCGTTGCTGGTCTGCCTCGGGCCATTATCAATACTTTCCAGCTCATGGGAGCTGGTGAAATGAGCCCGTTACTCGTATTATTGTTGGTTGTTGGAATGGGTGCGGTCATGGTCTGCATCGTGTTCATAGAACGCGGGCAACGGCGCATTCCAATTCAATATGCAAAACGGATGGTTGGTCGGAAGATGTATGGCGGGCAAACGACGCATTTGCCGCTTCGTATTAATACTGCCGGCGTTATTCCTCCGATTTTTGCCTCTTCAATACTGCTTTTCCCGGCAACAATTGCCAATTTTTATCAGGCGGAGTGGGTTCATACTGTCTCAGAACTCTTCAATCCTGGTTCCGTCCTGTATAATATACTGTTTGTGGCTATGATTATCTTCTTCTGTTATTTTTATACGGCGATCATTTTTGATCCCAAGCAGATTACGGATAACATCCGCAAACAGGGGGGATTTGTCCCCGGAATTCGCCCTGGGCAAAAGACCAAGGAGTATCTTGACAAGGTTCTTGCTCGTTTAACCCTGTGGGGCTCGCTCTACATCTCTGTAGTGTGTGTCTTGCCCATGTTGCTCATCTCACAATTCAATGTTCCGTTCTATTTTGGTGGAACGAGCATTCTGATCGTAGTTGGCGTGGCCATGGATTTCATGTCGCAAATTGAATCCTACATGATTTCACGCCAGTATGAAGGATTGTTGGCCAAAGGCCGGATCAAGGGCAGGCAATAGATTTGAAGAAGTATCGCGGTGTTTTCATCAAGAACGATGCCGAAATTAAGGCTATGCAAGGAGCCGGCAGGATTGTTGCCATCATTCTTGATGCTTTGCGTGATGCGGTTCGTCCTGGTGTAAAGACCATCGAGTTCGAAAGAATTGCTTGCGAGCTTTGCGACAAATACAAAGTGAAGCCCGCTTTTAAGGGCTACCTTGGGTATCCTTTTGCCTTGTGTTGCTCCGTGAATGAAGAAGTCGTTCACGGTTTCCCGGGGGAAAGGGTCCTTGTCGACGGCGACATCGTCAGTTTCGATATGGGAGTAGTCTGGGATGGTTTTTTTGGTGATTCAGCGATCACGGTTCCCGTTGGAAAAGTTTCCGATGCGGTTACGAACCTTTTGAAGGTCACCGAAGAATCTCTTTATCAAGGTATTGAGCAGGCCAAGGCCGAGGGAAACCTCTACGACATTTCCTTGGCGGTGCAAAAATATGTTGAAAGCCATGGGTACTCTGTTGTAAGGCGCTTCGTTGGCCATGGAATCGGGCGTCGGTTGCACGAAAAACCTGAGGTTCCAAATTTTGTCCCTCAAGGTGCCCATTCCGTGACCCTGAAGCCTGGAATGACTTTGGCTATTGAACCCATGGTGTGTATGGGCGCTCCCGAGGTCGATATCCTGGCTGACAAGTGGACGGCTGTCACCCGAGACCGCAGCCTTTCCGCTCATTTTGAACATTCGGTAGTGGTGACGCCTCACGGCCCCAAGATTTTAAGCCTGCGCTCCTAGAGCGTGGGGCATACCCATTTCCTTCTGGGAGAACAGTATGAAAGTGCGGCCTTCGGTCAAGAAGTTGTGTCCAAAATGTAAGATCATTCGGCGTCATGGCGTTCTGCGTGTGATCTGTGAAAATCCCCGGCACAAACAGCGCCAGGGATAAACGAGGGAGAGTACAGTGGCCCGTATTGCTGGAGTCGATCTTCCCAGGAATAAGCGCATGGATATCGCCCTGACCTATATTTTTGGAATTGGGCGGACTACGGCGCTGAAAATTCTGGATGCCACCGGAGTGGAGTGGACCAAGAACAGCGATGACCTCTCCCCCGAGGAGACGAACACCATCCGCAAAGAGATCGAAGCCAACCACAAGGTTGAAGGCGATCTGCGGCGTGATGTGACCGCAAACATCAAGCGGCTCATGGATATCGGTTGCTACCGGGGGCTTCGCCACCGCAAGGGGCTTCCGGTTCGTGGTCAGCGCTCCCACACCAATGCCCGTACCCGTAAGGGACCGCGGCGTTCCGTGATGGCCAAGAAAAAGAAGTAACAGCGCGTCGCGCTTTGATGAAAGGACGATACAATGGCTAGACCACGCCGCACCGGCAAGAAAGAAAAAAAGAACATTCCGGTTGGCATTGCGCATATCAAGGCTTCTTTCAACAACACCATCATTACCTTTACGGATCTGAAAGGGAATGTGGTAAGTTGGGCCACCTCCGGAGCTTCCGGCTTTAAAGGTTCGCGCAAGTCGACTCCCTTTGCCGCCCAGGTCGCTGCCGAGACTGCCGCCCGCAAGGCCCAGGACAATGGTATGCGTACTGTCGGTATTTTTGTGAAAGGGCCCGGTTCTGGTCGTGAAGCCGCCATGCGCGCCATTAACGCCGCTGGCTTCAAGGTGAGCTTCATTCGCGATGTCACCCCCATTCCCCATAATGGCTGCCGTCCTCCCAAACGGCGCCGGGTCTAGGTTTCAGGAGGCTATCAAGTGGCTCGTTATACCGGCCCCAAATGCAGGTTGTGCCGCCGGGAGGGCGTGAAGCTTTTTCTCAAAGGCGACCGTTGCTTTACCGACAAGTGCGCACATGAACGTCGTCCTTACGCTCCCGGTCAACATGGCCGTATTCGTAAAAAGATGAGTGATTACGCTGTTCAGCTTCGTGAAAAGCAAAAAGCTCGTCGTGTTTACGGTGTGCTGGAATTGCAATTCCGCGGTTATTTCGAACATGCCGAGCGGCAGCAGGGCGTTACCGGCGCAAATCTGCTGATTCTGCTTGAGCGTCGTTTGGACAACGTGATTTATCGTATGGGATTTGCCAATTCCCGCGACCAGGCCCGTCAGCTTGTACGTCACGGCTTGTTCACGCTTAATGGCCGCCGTGTGACCATTCCGTCCATGCAAGTGCGTGTGGGCGATATGATCGAGGTTCGCGAAAAGAATCGCAAGTCTCCGGTGGTTCAGGAAGCCCAGCAAGTTATCGCGCGTCGTGGCTGTCCGACATGGCTGGAAGTGGATGGCGCGGCTTTCAAAGGCAAAATGATCGCAATGCCTAGCCGCGAAGACATTCAACTGGCTGTCAACGAACAGCTCATTGTCGAGCTGTACTCCAAATAAGAGGGCTCAATGCTTATCCGTAACGGCGATAGGCTTATCAACACACGCAATTGGTCTGAACTGGTACGCCCTGAAAAATTGGTGCGGGATCCCAAATCCAGTTCGACCTATGGCCGTTTCTCCTGCGAACTGCTTGAACGCGGCTTTGGCACTACGCTTGGCAACGCGCTTCGGCGGGTTCTTCTGTCTTCGTTGCAGGGAGCGGCAATCGTGTCGGTGAATATCGAAGGGGTTCACCACGAATTCACCACCATTCCTGGGGTCATTGAAGATGTCACGGACATCATGCTCAATTTGAAGCAGATCCGTTTGGCCTTGTCGACGGAAGATACGCAACGCCTTTCTCTTTCCGTGGACAAGGTTGGCGTTGTCACTGCTGGTGACATTCAAGCCAATCAAAATGTGACCATTCTTGACCCCGAACAAGTCATTTGCACCATCTCTTCCCAGCGCGAACTGAAGATGGACTTCGAGATTCGCATGGGGAAAGGGTATGTGCCGGCCGACATGCATGAAAACATCGGGCAAGAGATTGGCCTTATCGCCTTGGACGCGAGCTTTTCTCCGGTGAAAAAGGTGGCCTACACCGTCGATCAGGCCCGTGTCGGTCAGATGACAAACTATGACAAGCTCATCATCGACGTTTGGACAGACGGCTCGGTCACACCAGAGGATGCCATTGCCTACAGCGCCAAGATTCTGAAGGATCAGCTTTCGGTATTCATCAATTTCGATGAAAAGGAATCCGAAACGGAAGGCGCGCGCGGTGGTGATGATTCTGACTTGAATCCGAATCTTTTCAAGAGCATCGACGAACTGGAACTTTCCGTTCGGGCCACCAATTGCCTGAAGAGCGCCAATATCTCCCTGGTGGGCGAACTCATGCAGCGCTCGGAAAACGAGATGCTCAAGACCAAGAACTTCGGCAAGAAGTCGTTGGAGGAAATCCGGCGGGTTCTTGAAGACCTTGGCCTCGATTTCGGCATGAAGCTCGACAACTTCGAACAAAAATACCAGGAATGGCTCAAGAGGAAGCAGAGCAATGAGGCATAAAAAGGGTGGCGTTAAGCTCGGAAGGACCAGCTCTCACCGCAAGGCCATGTTCCGGAACATGGCTCGGTCTCTTTTGACCTACGGCCACATTAAGACCACTGAGGCTAAAGCCAAAGAACTTCGCAAAGTTGCGGACGGGCTGGTAACGCTTGGACTTCGCGGCGATCTGCATGCACGGCGTCTTGCCTACAAGGTTTTGGAGAATCATCAACTGGTGAAAAAGCTTTTTGATGAAATCGCTCCGCGCTTTGTTGGCGCCGGCGGCGGCTACACTCGCGTGTTCAAACTGAGCATCCCCCGTGTTGGTGACTGTGCGTCCATGGCTGTCATTGAGCTCACCCGGCAGGAAGTCGCTGTTACGCCTGAAGCCTAAACGGACTTCTTTATTCGAGATACCCACAGGGAGCGGTTTCGACCGCTCCTTTTTTTTGTGTCTTTACTATCAGGGGCCATGATACTAATGATACGAGGCATGGATATCAGACGCCTCGAAGCCTTTACCAAAGTCTACGAACTTGGCAGTTTTTCCAAGGCCGGACAGGAGCTCCTTCTGTCTCAACCCACCATCAGTGCTCACGTCATCAGTCTGGAGCAGGAACTTGGCGTTCAGCTTTTTGATAGACTGGGGCGATCCATTCTTGCTACCCAGGCCGGCGAAATCTTGTACCGACACACGCAAGAGGCTTTTACTGCTCTTGAACAAGCTCGCAGTGAGATCAACCTGCTTCTTGAGCGTGTCGCCGGAGAACTAATAATTGGAGCGAGCACCATTCCTGCAACATACTTGCTGCCCGCTCTTATTGGTCAATTTCTCCGCAAGCACAAGGAAGTTCGACTGCAATTGCGTGGTGGAGATTCACAAGAAATTCTTACCGCCGTATTATCCGGACAAATTGCCATGGGCGTGGTGGGCGCTGTGAACGAAGAACCGGAGCTGCTTTTTCAAAAGTTCGCACAAGATCGTTTGCAAATCGTCGCATCACCGGCTTTCGCTGTAAAAGTACGCGAGTCTGCCTCGTCTTCTGGACCGTTACCCCTTGAACACATTGTCAAATGGCCGTGGGTTATGCGTGAACCCGGTTCCGGAACTCGAAAAGCATTCGAATCCGCATTGACAGGTGCGGGCTTTGACATTCGCAGACTCAATGTCTGTGTTCAGGCACAAACTCCCGAAACCCTTCTGCACTGTGTGGCGCATGGTGTTGGGCTTTGTTCCATTTCTTCCTTTGCTGCGGAACAATCCCTCAGGGATGGTGATCTGGTCAGCCTGGACGTGGAAGGGTTGGACATCGTCCGAAACTTTTATGCCGTTCGGCACGCAAAACGCCATGTTTTTCCCGTGTTACGCTATTTCCTTGATCATTTGAACGCCAACAAACTGCAACCGAGAGAAGAGCCATGAGTACCGAAAGACTCCTTGACTTGGTTAAAGCCGCCGGCTGAGCCGCCAAGCTCGCTCCAGGGGACCTGGAGACTGCCTTGCAGGGGCTCGAAGGCCCCACGGACGAACGCCTGCTCACAGGCCGGGGAGACAATGAAGACGCAGCCATTTTGCGCTTTCCCCCCGGAAAGGCCCTGGTGCAGACGGTGGATTTTTTTACGCCCATCGTCAACGATCCCTACCGGTTCGGTCAGATAGCCGCCGCAAACGCTTTGTCCGATGTATACGCCATGGGCGCCGTTCCCCTGGCGGCCATGAACATTCTCTGCTTTCCGTCCAAACGTCTGTCAGCCGACGTGTTGCGGGCCATCTTGGAAGGCGGACTTTCCAAAATTTCTGAAAGCGGCGCCCTTCTGGCGGGTGGGCATACGGTCGAAGACGACGAACTCAAATATGGCCTTTCGGTTTCCGGTGTGGCCGATCCAGAACACTTTGCCACCAATCGTGGTCTTGTCGCGGGGGACTTCCTGCTCCTCACCAAACCCCTGGGAATTGGTGTGCTTGCCACGGCAGTCAAAGCGCGAATGCCTGACGCCGATGAACATGAACGGGTCATTTGGGAGACGGCAGCGCGCCTCAACAGGGTCGGCGGGCAAATCATAGCCGAACTCAAACTGCGAGCCGCCACGGATATCACGGGCTTTGGCCTGGGCGGGCATCTCTTGGAAATGTCAAAAGCCTCTGGCCTGGTCATCGAAATCGATACTGCGGCACTGCCCCTTTTACCGGACGCCTTGAATTTGGCCGCTATGGGATTGGTGCCTGCGGGCAGCCACGCAAATACCCGCTATTTTGCCCCAAGGACCCTGTGCGCACCAGGGCTTGATCCCCTTCGACGCGACTTGGTATTTGATGCGCAGACATCGGGAGGCTTGATATTAGCCGTGCCGGAGGGCCTTCTTTCCTCTGCGCGCGAATTGCTTGTTGCGGGCGGAGAGCTTGCCAATGTTGTAGGTCGTGTAACGAGCGCAAAGACTGATACAGGAATGGTGATGCTTCTTTGAATCCAGTCCAGGCTCTTTTGATCCTGTGTGGTTCTGGACAGAAGTGGCAAAACGTGCGATGTTCGTTATATAAAATGCTGTGCACAATTCCCGTGACCACAGGGCGCGGCGAGGAGGAATTTTCCAATGAAACTCAATGAGAAGGTCATCTCCATGAAAGGATTTCGCAGCCAAACCGAGAACAAGGACCCTTCGTATCTGGAGCAACTCAACATCAAGACCTCTCAGGACATCAGTCGCATGGCGCTGGTGATCGCCTTATTGGCCGTTCTGGTCGCCGGGGTTTTGTTCTTCAAGGCAAATCAGAATATTGACGCCGTGTCCGCCACTGTCGCCACCTTGGATACCCGCATGGGTGAGTTGGAAAACCTGCCCGCGAAATCCAAGAAGATGGTGCTCAATACGATTATCATGGAAATGGCTCAGAAGGCTTCTTTCCTTTCCACCCAGGTCGACAACAAGGAGCAGGCGGCCAAGCTGGTTCAGGCCATGGAGTTGCTCCAGCAGTCTCGCCCCGAATAGCCTGTTTGCTTTTACCGGGTCATACCGCCGCCTCCGGGATTACCGGGGGCGGTTTTTTTATGGCGTTGTATTTTTCCTTTCCGTGTGAGCCCTTGGCGCGAAACGAGTCGATCCCGTTCTTGTGGGGAACTATCTGTTCATAGATAAGATAAACAACGAAGAACATCGAGTTTGTCGGTCGGTAAAATTTCCTCATAGGAGTTTATGCGACTTGGCCAAAAAAAAGCTTTTCTTAGGTGAACTCTTTGTATAACAGAATAGAAAAGTACAAGATATTTGTCTCAAATAGATGTCATGCATCTTTTCGTAAGGCGTAGGTACGAAAATTGTTAAAAAGAGATACATGGGAAAAGCTCTGCGCAACCCCGACGGCCTTGATGGAGGACGGAGAATAGTATGAAAGTTTCATTTTCCGTTAAATTCACGTTTTTGATCGCAATCTGTATTCTGGTTGTTAGCCTGAGTATCTTTGTTACAACATACTACTATTTGACCCAAGGTTTCGACAAACAGATCGCCCTGGAGCTTAAGGACAAGAAAAAATCCGTGCAGGCGCGGCTGGACTCCTTGATGACGCAGTCCTTGTCCGAGGCCTATCTCATGGCGTCCAACCTTCAGATCGCCCTGGACATAGAAAACCACGACACAGCGGATCTGAAGCGCATCGCCAAGCTCTTCGTCGAAAAATCCAACGCCGACTTTCTCACCATCGCCGACCTCAAGGGCGTGGTGGTGGCTCGGGGCCACTCGGACAAATCCGGCGACAGCGTGTTGAAACAGATGGCCATCCAGAACGGTTTGGCCGGCAGGGCCACCGTCGGCCTGGAAGAGGGCACGGTGGTCAAGCTTTCCGTACGGGCCGGAGCGCCCATCTATCACGGCGATACCATCGTGGGCGCGCTTTCCGTGGGGAAAAACCTGGGCACAAACGAGTTTGTGGATTCGGTCAAAAGAGACATGGGGCTGGAATGCACCATCTTCAAGGGGGACACGCGGTTCACCACGTCCCACTTGGACGGTGGCAAACGCGCCATCGGCACCAAGATCGAAAATCCCGTGGTGATGGAAGCGGTCTATACGCAGGGCAGGGAAATGGTGGCCCGCAATGCGGTTTTCGGCAGATTTTTCGACTCGGTGTACTGGCCGATCGTTACCTCGGACGGGAAACCCGGGTCCATGTTTTTCATCGGCAAAGACCGTGAAGCCATCATTCAAGCCGAGCGGGGCATTATCTTCGGCGTGGTGGGGTCGGCGTCCCTGGTGGGCCTCATCATGGTGGTGGTGGGTATCGTGTTGTCCAGGACGCTCACCAAGCCCATCATGACGGCGGTGTCCTTTGCCGACCATGTGGCGCGCGGCGAATTGGACAAAAAACTCGAGGTGCATCGCAGCGACGAAATCGGCACGCTGGCTGACGCCTTGCGCGCCATGGTTGCGGCCATAAAGGCCAAGATGGGCGAGGCCGAGCGGAAAACCCAGGAAGCCAGTGTGGAGGCCGAGCGCGCCAAGGCGGCGCGGGCCGAAGCCGATCAGGCCTTGAACAAGGCCGAGGCCGCCCGGCAGGAAGGCATGCTGGCCGCGGCCCAGACGCTGGAAGGCGTGACCTTCGGTATTGGCGAGGTGAGCCATGAGCTGGCCCGTCAGATCGAACAGACCGACGCGGACATGCACGTTCAGGAGAGCCGCACCGGCGAAGCCGCCACCGCCATGGAACAGATGAACGCCACGGTGCTCGAGGTGGCCAAGAGCGCGGCCGCGGCTGCGAATCAGGCCGGGCAGGCCAAGACCAAGGCCCAGGACGGAGAGCGGGTGGTTGGCCGTGTCGTGGAAGCCATCGGCCAGGTGGACCGGTTGGCCACCGAACTCGAATCCGACATGGTCACTCTGGGCGATCAGGCCCGGTCCATCGGCGGCATCATGGGGGTCATTTCCGATATCGCGGACCAGACCAACCTGTTGGCCCTGAATGCGGCCATCGAGGCCGCGCGAGCCGGCGAAGCGGGACGCGGTTTTGCCGTGGTGGCCGATGAAGTGCGCAAACTGGCCGAGAAAACCATGGCCGCCACCAAGGAAGTGGGCGAGGCGATACGGACCATTCAGGAGGGCACGGTCTCCAATGTGGATCGCGTGAAAAACGCCGCCGAAGCCGTCAAGCGGGCTACGGCCCTGGCGAGCGAGTCTGGCCAAGCTCTGGAAGAGATCTTCTCCCTGGTGGATGAGACCACCGGCCAGGTGCAAAGCATTGCGACGGCCGCCGAACAGCAGTCCGCTTCGAGCGAAGAAATCAACCGCATCGTTGAGGAGGTCAGCCGCATCACCGCGGCCACGGCCGGCGGCATGCGGGAGGCTGCGCAGAGCGTGATGGCGCTTTCGGATAAAGCCGAGGAACTCAAGACCATCATCGAGTCGTTTCGCGGCCAAGACCAGGCCGAGGCCGGACCGCGCGCCCTGGGCAGGTAGCAACCCGGTGCAAAATTCTCGCTGGAGGCGTTGCTGCGAAAAAACGCAACCCCTCTGGATTGTATGCTGTTGCGGCAGGTGCGCTATGGCGTAGCCACATCCTGGATGCGCGCGGCGCGTGCGCGCCAGGACGTTACGGATTGGCGCGACGCTGTTTGTTTCGCCATTCGGCCAGGTCTTCGGGAGTGTTCACGTTGAAAAAAGGTCGGCTTTCCGCCCGGGTATAGACCACATGATGCCTTCGCTCGCGCGGTATGGCGGCGGAGAGTTTCAGGCGACCCTGGTGAAGAGCTTGACGCAACAGGGGCTCGGCCTCGGGTTGGTAGACCGCCACCAGGGCCTCGATGCGTCCTGTTTCGGCCTGTTCGAACGTGGTCATCAGGGTGTCCGGTTCGCGTTCTTCCCAGGCCTGCAGCAAACGAACCAGGGTCGGGTCGTTCATGTGGGGCAGATCGCAACTGAGCACCAGGCAGGCGCATCCGAAGCGGGCCAGGGCGGTCGTCACACCGCCTAACGGACCCAATCCCGGGTAGGCGTCGGCGAACCAGGGGGCAGGCGCGCCGGAGAAGGCCGGATCGCGGCCGCTCACCGCCACCAGGGGACAGAAACGGCCGGCGAGGCGGATCGTACGGGCCAACAGCGTCATACCGTCCACCAGGAGCGCCGCCTTGTCCCGACCCAGGCGACGGCTTTGCCCCCCGGCCATGACCACGGCGACGTCCGGTGTGTTCAAAGCATTCGCCTTTGGACAGGCTTGTTCACTGCGCCGCGCCTCGGACGGTTCCGCGGGCGCGAAGCGGACCGGGAACTGGCGGAATTTTTTCATGGCCATGGATGGTTCTTGCATACTCGTTTTTTGTGGGCAAGGCGGAAGGAGCCGGTTATGTTTCTGGTTGGAATCCGACGCCTTCTGTCCACGGGGCCCGTTTGTTGGGTGAAAGAGCCTCCGGCGCTGCGAATCGACCTTTCGGAGGGGGCCTGGAAGGCCTGGACGGCGTGCGCGATTTTGTGCGCGCGAATGGTTTTTCCCCGGCCCGTTCTTGTCGACCGGTGGGTGACGTGTTAAGATTATTTTAGTAAGTGTGCGACGATTTTCCAACCAGGATAAGCACATGGATGCACAAGACTCTTCCGTTCCGACGTCTTCTTACAGCCCTGAAAGCGGACTTGGCCAGGACCGTATGGATCTCGTCATGGCCCGCATCCACGAAAAGATCGACAATTATGAGAGCTACAACTTTTCCCGTCTGCAAAGTCTGGCTCTGAACATATTTTTCGATCTTGCCCAGGAATTCGCGAGCATCACCGATGTCTACGCGGTGTGTGTCATGATTCCCAAGGCCCTCTTCAATCTGGAATGCGCCCTGTATGTGCAGGGCTTGGACCAGCGGCCCGTGCGCTGCTGCGCCACGGTGTGCGCGCCGTCCGCGCAGGTGCCCGTATTTCAGGACAAGGCTTCGGTGGAAAACGGGAAGTATTGCCTGCCCATCAAGGCCAACAAGGAACATCTCTCGCAGCTTCCCTTCGCTCCGGCCGACGGCGGCGTTATCGGCATGCTGGAGTTGTCGCCCGCGCAGAGGCTAAACGACCACGATAAACTGTTCTGGGCCCGATACGCCAACCGCATCGGCTACCAGTTGCATAACAAGTTCGTCAGCCTGAAGAACGTTGAGCATGTGGAGTTTATTCGCAATCTCGTTAAGGACATCGGACACAACATCATTGTGCCCAATATGTACTTCAAGCTGTTCTACAAGCGCCTGGAGGCGCGCATCAACCTGGTGAAACATGCTGAGCGAAAAATAAAAAAAATACTCAAAGACTGCACGGGGAGAGATGACCCGCTTCAGGCGAAGCTCCAGGAACTGTGCCAAGACATCAGATATGCGCACAACGCCATTCATGACCAATACAAGGAAATATTCAGTCACTACCGAAACACGAGCCTCTTTCTGGAGACGCTTTTGCGTTCCAGCCATTTCGAAGCCGGACGCTATGTGTTGGAAAGGCGATCCTGCAACTTTAAAAGCCAAGTCATAGACCCGCAGGTGGAACGCTACCGTCCCCGTTTTCAGGATCGGGGCATCGAGATCGACACTTCCATGGGGGGCGTGCCGGACAAGGAAATCGAGGTGGTGGCCGATGTGGGGCTGATTTCACAAGTGTATTCCAATCTGTTTTCCAATGTGGTGAAATACGCCCGCGACGTGGACGTGGGCTACGGCATGCGGCGCAAGTTCATGTCCTACGGGTGGGAAGTCCTGCCGGATTGTTTCGGTCCGGGACGAGACGGCATCAAGCTCAACGTGTTTTCAACCGGAACGCCCATGAGCCCGGAAGACGCCAAGGGGCTGTTTACCGAAGGCTACCGGGGGGCCAACTCCGCAAAGGAGTATGGCACGGGCCATGGACTGTATTTCATTCGCGAGGTGGTGCGCCTGCACGGCGGCACGGTCGGTTTCGAACCCACCCCGCTTGGAAACAACTTTTATTTCATTCTGCCCTTCGGCCCGGCCGAGGAGGCGCAAGCCCCGGAGGGGTGATTTGTCCCAGGCCTATTTATCGAGCGTTATGGCTGCGGGACAGGGGGTTAACCCCCTGTTTCGTTTTCTTGGGGTGAACGTGGTGAAGATCGAACCTGATGAAACCATCCTGCATCTTCCGTTTCGCGGGGATTTCATTCAGGGAGGGGGCGTGGTTGCCGGCGGCGTGATCGCCACCCTGGCCGACGAAACCATGGCCCATCTGGTGTTGGCCAATTTGAAGGACGGCCAAAAGACCGCCACAATAGAAATAAACGTCCGCTACCTGCGTCCGGTCTTTGCCGGCGACATCCGGGCCGTGGCCGTGGTTGTTCATCGCGGGGGGGCGGTCCTCTCCACCCAGGCCAGTGTCTATGACGAGAAGGAACGGTTGGTCGCTCGGGCCGGGGCTTCGTTTTTCGTCATCGCCCCCAAGGTTGCCCCATAACAGCCCGCCCAAAAAGTCGATTCTTGCAGCCTGTTCAAAAAGCTTGCTGGCAAGGCGCAAGAAAAAATCAAGCCCGAAGCGTGGTTGGCATCCATTGAGGGGTTGAGTTTTTCGCAGCAACGCAGCCAGCAAGGATTTCTCAACAGGCTGATAAGCGGCCGGGAGCCAATGGCTTCGCCGGGGAAGCCGTTCAGAGGCGCGGTTGGCGTAGCGAATATGTCCCCACAACAACAAAGCGTGAGAGCAGACCCAAGGAACGCCATGAAACGTTTGCAATGGAGCGACAGCCTTTCCGTGGGGGTCTACCTTATCGACAAGCAGCATATGGATCTTGTCGAGCTTATCAACAATATTGCGGACGCCCTGGAGGCGGGGGCGGAAAAACGTGCGGTATCTCAGCTCATTCGCCGGTTCTATGACTACACGACCACACATTTTCAGGCGGAAGAGTCCCTGATGGATCACGAAACGTATGCGGACTACTTCGAGCAGGTGCGTCAGCACCTCGATTGCTCCATGAAAGCCCTGGAGTTCCACAGGCGTTTTTCCATGGAAGAGGGATTTGATCTCTACGAGTTCTATACCTATATTGCGAAATGGTTTCTTGAACACACGTCTGGGATCGACAAAACCTTGGGCGATCATATTCGCCAGCACGGGGGAACGTGCGCGTAGCGTTGCGTTGTTGAAAGCCTGGCGCGATGTGCGAGGAAATGAGAACTCCCGCGGTCGCCGGCACGGTGTCCGGTGAGCGGGGGGGCCGACAGCCCCTGGCGTTTGAACGGGAGGGAAGCGGCGGGCGCGGCGTCATGGCGGGCGCCCGCCGGAGGGATGGTGTCTAGCGCACCACGAACACCGAACACGGTGCGTGGCTGACGACCTTGCTGGCCACACTGCCGATGAAGAACCGGTCCAGGGCGGATTTGCCCTGGTGTCCCATGACGATGAGTTCCACCTTTTCCGCTTCGGCGACACGCAGGATGGCTTCGGCTGCGGAGTGGCTGCTTTCCTTCATGGTTTTCACCTTGAGCCCCGAGCCGGCCGTGCGTTTGTTCACTTCGGCCAGGAAATTGGACACTTCCCGTTCTATGGCCTCGGTCAGGGCCATGCTCATTCCGCTTTCCCCAAAATCGGCGACTTCTTCCGCCACCGTGAGCACAAGGAGTTGCGCCTCACGGAATTTGGCCATCTCCAGGGCTTTTTCCAACACGTCCCAAGCATGATCCGACCTGTCCAAGGCTGCGAGAATTTTCATGATCCACCTCCGATGGTTCAGGCGAGACGCCGGGGCGAAGCGCGCCCCGGACAATGAGAGCCGCGAGGGTCAAGAACCTTGCCGTCTTTCCTTGTCGTCTCCGCAAGGGAAGCGGCGGGACCGGCCACCGAGCGCATTTTTCCAGGCGGCGGTCTGGAAGGGGAATGAAGGCCGATTCCCCTTCCGTATTGTTGCCATACGGCAGCTTGGCAAGGAAGTCATCATCCGGTGTGTTCGATTCCCCTGACCAGGGTGCGGTCGGTTCACGCTGAGGGCGCGAGGCGGGTCACTTGTTATGGTAATAGGAATTTCCTATTCTTTGCGTTGTGGAGCCGTCGCTGTGGTAATACGTGCCGCCGGTTTGTTGTGTGGAGGATCCATCGCTATGGTAATAGACGTTTCCGACCTTCTGCGTAGTTGATCCGTTGCTGTTGTAGCGCATATTTCCGATCTGCTGGGTGGTGGAGCCGTCACTATGATAATAGGTGTTGCCAATCTTTTGCGTGGTGGAGCCGTCACTGTGGTAATACGTGCCACCTATGCGTTGGGTAACGGACTGGGCCACGGCGGAAGCCGTCGGGGAGGCGCCCAGGATGAGGGCCAGGCAGAAAAGGAAGGGAATCATGTTTCGCATTTTTGAATTCCTTATGGCTGTATGTGGTAGGATAGTCGGACACTGATAGCGAGTGCCGTTTTGCCTGTCAAGCGCAAGGCGATTCATTCGCGCAGGATGACTATTTTGTATGTGGAGTACGCAAGGTGTCATGTGCCGTTCCAGCACGGGAAAAGGGCGCGGGGGAGGCACTCCTTCCCCCTCCGGTTCGCCCTGGAGGTCGGCAAGCACACGCGGGAAAGGCTTCAGGCGGTCAGTCGGGTCACCTTGTGCTTGCGGCGCAAGGCGTATTCGATGAGCGAGTAGGCGCGCAGAAAGGGTTTGCCCAGTTGAAAGGTCTTGACCACGTCGAAGAAGATGTGAAACAGGCAGGCGGCCGCCATCACCTGGAAAACCGGCCAGACAAACCCCAACAGGATCAGCAGAAGCTGGAATTCCACGGTGTGGAACACCGCCAGGGCGAGAAAGTTCGGCGTATGCGGGGCCTTGGCGTGGTAGAGGAAAAAGCGGCGGACGTTGAGGCTCTTGCAGTCGCGCACGAACGGAATGATGTGGTCGAGGTCGATGAAAAAGACCGTCAGTCCGAAGACCACGCTGTCCTGCCAGCCGAGAAACGGCATCAGCACGGCCGCTCCGGCCGCGCCCTGCACGAAATGAAATTTCGGACTCACCGGAGTCGTTTACACCAACGTCATCATCAGGGCAATCGCATGGCCAATCCCAAGACAAGAGCCGACCAACTGCTGCACGACCAGGGGTTGGCCGCCAGCCGCGACGAGGCCATGCGCCTCATCATGGCCGGTCGGGTGAGTATGGAGCACAAGGGCAAGCTGGTCCCGGTGGAGAAGCCGGGGCACATGATTCCCGTCGCAACACGTCTGCTTCTGGCCGATGGCGAGCGATTCGTCAGCAGAGGCGGGTACAAGCTGCTCACGGCTATCGAACGTTTCGGTCTCGACGTCCGGGGCCTGATCGCGTTGGACGTGGGGGCCTCCACCGGAGGGTTCACCGATTGTCTGCTGCAACATGGCGCGGCCAAGGTGTACGCCGTGGATGTGGGCAAGAGCCAATTGCATGAAAAGTTGCGGTCCGATCCCCGCGTCCTCTCCCTGGAAGGGGTGAATTTCCGTCTGGCCGGGCCGGACCTGCTGCCCGAGCCGGTGGATTTTGCCGTGGCCGACGTGTCGTTCATTTCGTTGACACGGATACTGGGGCCCATGGCTGGCCTGCTCAAACCGGGCGGACGCATGGTGGTCCTGGTCAAGCCCCAATTCGAACTGGGACCCGAGCGCGCCGTCCGGGGGGTCGTGCGCGACCGCGAGGCCCAGTGGGACGCCGTGGACCTGGTGGCGGAACATGCGCGACACGCCTGCGGCCTCGAACGCTTGGACGTCGTGCCGGCCGCTGTCAAAGGCCCCAAGGGCAACCAGGAGTATCTGTTGTTGTTGGGCCGCGCCTGAATCGGCGGGCAGGGGGGACGTTCCCCGGGGGCTTGGGGCGGAGCGTGGTCCGCGCCCCCGGGGAGAACGGGGTGGTTAGATGAGGGGTCTGCCGTCCAGGTCCACCAGGGTCTTGCCCACCGGCGCCAGGGAAATGAGCGCCAGCTTGACGTGCTGGATGCCGAAGGGAATGCCGATGACGGTCACGAAGCAGGCCAGGGCCGAGGTGAGGTGTCCCACGGCCAGCCACCAGCCGGCCAGGACGAACCAGATCACGTTGCCCACGAAACCCAGAGGCCCGGTTCCGGAGTCATGGTAGCCCTGCACGAATTGGCGATCCACGATGGCCTTGCCGAAGGGCCAGAAGGACAGTCGGGCGATAACGAAGCACGACCGGGCCCAGGGCAGGCCCACGATGGTCAAGGCGGACAGAATGCCCACGGCGCTCCAGGCCAGGCCCATCCAGAGTCCGCCCAGCAGCAGCCATAAGATGTTCATCAGAAAATTCACGGGTTGCATGGAACCTCACTCGATGTAAGGCCGGCCTGGGCCGGCGGTGTCCGCCCGGGGGCGTTGGGTCGATTGCGCACAGTCACACGGGTAAGCATGTTTCGCGCCAGCGTCAAGAATACCGTCCTGCCCGCCGGGTCGGGGCGTCCGGGGGACTCGGCCCGGGAGCGGGTCGCCGCGTCTGGCGCGAACCGGGCGCGAGAGGCGGTCAGCCCAGGCGGTCCAGGAGGGTCCCCAGGGCTTTGAGATGGGTTTGTTCCTCTTTGGCCAGCAGGTGCACGGCCTGGCGCAGTTGGGGATTGGTCGCGGTTTGGCCGAGACGCGTGTACAGGTCCAGGGCCTGGGCTTCCAGCCCCATGGCCATATCGAGAACGTCGCTCATGGAGGCCAGCACGGCCATTTCGTCGAACATGCGTTCGGCCGTGAGTCCGCCTTCCAGGATGTCGGGGGACGCGGGGGAGGCCTTCAGGACTTCCCCCGGGAACAGGGCCGCGAAGAGGCCTTGGAGCTTGTTTTTGTGAGTGTCCTCGAAACCGGCCAAACGGATGAACAGGGCGGCCAGTTCGGGATCTTCGACCTTGCGGGCCATGGCGGCGTAAAAAAGACCAAGGTTGATCTCCAGGGCCAGCCCCTGGGCGAAGAGGTCGCGGGCCGCGAGTTTGGCCTGGGCCGAGGCGAACCCTTCGGACCGGTCGCCCGAGGCGGTGGGGCCGGTCCAGGCCTTGATGCCGCCGCGCATGTTGAAAACGTCCCGCGCCCCCTGGTCGACCAACAGGGCGGCCGCGGAAAGGCTGCGTCGTCCCGAGGCGCAGTAGATCACCATGGGGTTGTCGAAGGGCACCTCTCCGAGCCGTTCGAGGAGGTCGGGCAAGGGGATGTGCAGGGCCTGGGGGATGTGTTTCTGGGCGTACTCCCAGTCCTGCCTGACATCGAGCAGCGTGATTTCGCCCGGCTGATGCTCCGCCAGCAGCGTTTCGACTTCGCTGGGCGTGAGGTCCCTGATGCGGGGGGGCTTGAGGGCCATGGGGAAAACTCCTTTGATGGCGCGAGGTGGGCCAGACGTTGTCTTTGCCGATGATATCTTCTAGTCAGGGCTGGTCGGTTTGACCGACAAAGCGAGGCCGCAACATGAAATTTTCAAACATTCGCCGGTCCTGGTGGCCGGGCATGGTGGTTCTGGTGGTGTTATCGGCCGTCATGGCCTGGATTGTCAATTCCGCCCGTCCTTCTCCACTGCTGTGGTGGGCCGACTACAAGGCCCAGACCGTGGAGGCGGTACGCAAGTCCGGCCTGCAAACCCTGACGCCCGCCCAGGCCATGGACGCCCTCAAGCGGGGCGAGTTCCTGGTCGTGGATGCCCGCGACCCCGACGAGTTCGCCCAGGGGCACGTGCCGGGAGCGGTAAACGTTTCGTCCGAGGCGGTTCTTACGGGCATGGAGGACGCCTCCCGGTTGCCCAAGGATCGGGACCTGTTGCTCTACTGCTCCAACCTGGCCTGCCCCAAGAGCAAGGACCTGGCCAAGGGACTGGCGGACATGGGGTATACCCGTCTGTCCGTGATGCCTGAAGGCATGGAAGGCTGGCTCGCGGCCGGCGGACTCGTGGAGGAGAACAAATGATGTCGCGTGTGTTTCCGCTTGCCCGTCTGGCGTACGGCGTGCTGTTCCTTGGGGCGGGACTGCCCAAGATGGCGGACGCCGCGCAATTCGCCCATACGGTTTTCAACTACCAGATTTTGCCCGGCCACCTTGTCAACGCCGTGGCCCTGCTCTTGCCGGCAGTGGAGGTGGTCTGCGGGCTGGCGCTTTGCCTGAACGTGATGGCCAGAAGCGCGGTGATCATGCTCAACGCATTGATGGTGGTCTTCCTGGCCGCGCTCGGCCTGACCGTCTGGCGTGGCATAGACATCGCCTGCGGCTGCTTCGGCGCGGGGGGCAGTCCTATCGATTTCTTGACCGTGGTCCGCGACGTGGCCTTTCTGGGGCTGGGCCTGTTCGCCATGTGGGGCGTGTTTCGCCGGCCCACGGCGAGTGGGCCTCTTCCAATCGATTCCTGAGGGCTGCTGAACGCTGGAACCGGCCGTCCGGAAGCCGGAGGTGCCGTCTGGCGTGGACGCGATACGCGGAGGGGGCTTGAAACCGTCAAAGTCCACCGCGCCCTGGCCGGGAGAATGAACATTTGGGGGAAGAGGGGGACGGGGGAGGAATCGCACGTTCGCGCCCGGTTCCTCCCCCGATTTTTTGTTCTCGTCTTTTATTGCGCTGAACGACTATTCGTCCATCTGCCGTTCGAGCTTCTTGGGCTTCTTGGTGACGACCTGGGCTTCGCGAACGTCCTGTTCGCGCAGTTGCACGTAGGCGTCGCGGGCGGCCGTGTAGGGTTCGATGGCCGAGCGTTTGAACTCCTGGTAGAGTTCCAGCATTTCGGGCAGGCGGTTCACGCGGGCGCCCACGTTGATCGTGGCGGTGAGCAGCACGGGCACGTCCACGTAGGTGAGGGGTTGCATGGCGGTGTCTCCGGCCAGGCCGAAGGCGTCGCGCAGGGAGGAGGGGCCTATGAACGGAAGCACGATGTAAAAGCCGTGTCCCGCGCCCCAGTAGCCCAGGGTCTGTCCGAAATCGAGTTTCTGGACAAACATGTCGGGCTTGGTGGCGGCCAGATCGTAAAGGCCGCCGATGCCGAACGTGGTGTTGATGATGAAACGGCCCAGTTCCCGCGAGGCCTTGTCCGGGCGCAGTTGCAAGATGGCGTTGAGGAAGCGCACGGGAAACAGAAAGTTCTGGTATGCGCAGTGGATGCGGTCGCGCAGGTAGGCGGGGACGGCGAACGAGTAGACCTTGGAGATCGGAGTGCCCAACCGGGTGTAAAAAACGTCGTTGAAGCCGAACCAGAAACGGTTGAATTTCTCCAGGGGGTCGGCCACGGACGGGCGGGGGGCGACGTAGTCGTCGTCGGCCGCTTGGGAGGCGACGGCTTCCGGCGCGGCCTGGACGGGCGTCTGTGGAGTCGCGGCGTTGTCGTCGGAGGCGGCCCGGGCGGTGTCGGTCGCGGTTTCGGCCGCCTGGACGCGGACACAGGGCACGAGCAACACAAGCGCCAGGGCGAGGGCGGCGGTCTTCAACGCTCTTGGCATGAAAAATCCTTTTTTTGGGGCGGTAGCCTCAGCTTGCGGCCATGGACGACACGCGGTCGATCAGTTGGGCCGGGCTTTCTTTGGAAAGAATCTGGGCGAACTGCTGGCGATAGTTCTGCACCAGACTGACTCCTTCGATGACCACGTCGTACACTTTCCAGCCGGACTTGTGGATGAGACGGTAGACGATGGGCACCTCCTTGCTGGAGGTGATGATCTTTGTGGAGACTTCCGCCCGGTTTTCGGCCAGTTGGCTTTCGTCGAGAAAGACCACCTTCTCGTCGGTGTAGGTTTCGATGCGGCGCAGGTAGGTGTTTTCCAGGAGGCTGACGAAGGCGGCGGTGAAACGTTGCTGCTGTTCGGGGGAGAAGTTGCGCCAGTTGTTGGCCAGGGTGCGTTTGGCGAGTTCTTCGGGGTCGAAGAACCTGTGCATGGCGGTGGAGAGTTTTTCCGTGCGTCCGGGTTGTCCGGGGCGAGTTTGGCGCAGGACGTTGAGAACTTCATCCACTGCGGTTCTGAGTGTGTCCGTGGCTTCTCCCGCCTGTGCGGGGGGCGCGGCGGCCACCAGGATGCAAAACAGCGCGAGAACGCTCAGAGCGCGTTTCATTTTTTGCCGTCCTCCTTGACTGTGCCGAACACGTACTTGCCGATGAGGTCGCCCAGATCGACGGATGATTCGGTTTCGGTGAGCATGCCGCCGGGAGTGACGGTGTCGCCGCCGCCGGGACTTATCTTGACGAACTTGTCGCCTATGAGCCCGCTGGTTTTGATCGAAACGATGGCGTCGTCGGTAAGTTTGACACTTTTTGATATGCGCAGGGACACAACGGCCCGTCCGTCCGGGGAAAGATTCACCGCGTCCACGCGTCCAATGCGCACGCCCGCGAGTTCCACATTGGCTCCTTGCTTGAGGCCGGTCACGTCGGTGAAACGCGCCTTGACCACATAACTGTCCGAGCCGAGAACTTCAAGCTTGCCCAGCTTGATGGTGAGGTATCCCACACAGAGGAGTCCGACCAGAACGAACAGGCCGACGGCCGTTTCCAGAGAATGCTTGCTCATGTCGTTTCAGAACTAAACCGCTTCGTCGCGTTGTTCAAGTGTCTACAGCAGGAATGAGGTCAACACATAGTCCGAGACGAGGATGCATACGCAGGAAACCACCACCGCCGAGGTGGTGGCCAGGCTCACGCCCCGCGCGCCGAATCCGCCGGGCCTGGTGTGGGTGAAGTACCCCTGATAGCAGCAGATGATGGCCACCAGTACGGCAAAGGTGAAGGCCTTGTAGAATCCCCCGGACACGTCGGTCATGTCCACGGAATCGTATATGCGCGAGTAGTACGCTCCCGGGTTGACGCCCAGCATCAGCACTCCGGTCAGGTAGCCGCCCAGGATGCCGATGACGTCGAACAGAGCGGTCAGCAGCGGGAAACACACCAACGCCGCGGCCAGGCGCGGGCTCACCAGGTAGCGCACCGGATTGACGTCCATGGCGGTCAGGGCGTCGATCTGCTCGGAAATGCGCATGATGCCGATTTCCGCGGCCATGGCCGATCCGGCCCGGCCGGTGATCATGATGGCCGTGAGCACCGGGCCCAGTTCCCGGATGATGGAAAGGGCCACGGCCGCGCCGAGCAGCCCTTCGGCGCCGAATTTCACCAGGGTGTAATAGCCCTGCAATCCCAATACCATGCCGGTGAACAGGCCGATGAGGGCGATGACCGCCACCGACTTGACCCCGATGAAGTACACCTGCTGCACCACTTTGGCCCACTGCAGGGGGAGACTGAACAGATGCTGGCAGGCGTACAGGAAAAACAGGAACACGCCGCCGAGTTCGCGCACCAGGGCCAAGGTTGCGCGGCCCACTCCCGACAGGGGGGATGTGAAAAACTCCAGGGTCTGGCCCATGCTCGGCTACGACTCCTCTTGGGCCGAACCGCCGGACACGACGCGAAGCATCAGGGACTTGAGGTAGCGCGTCTCGGGCATGGCCGGATGTTCGGGATGGTCGGGCCCCTGGCCTCCGCGCCGGATGATCTGGGCCCTGCGCCGCGGTCCGGAGTAGCTCTTGTGGGCCATGCGCACGAATTCCGTTTCTCCCAGGTGCTGGGAGCACGAGGACGTGGCCGCCACCGCATCCGGCGTCAACAGTTTTGCGGCCAGGCGATTGATCTGGTGGTAGGCGCCCAGACCGGCTTCCAGGTCCTTCTTGCGCTTGACGAAGGCCGGCGGATCGAGGCTCACCACGTCGAAGCGCTCCCCGCTGGAGACGAGGTCTTCGAGCACGCGTTGGGCTTCGCCCCGGACCACTTCCACCTTGTGGGCCACTCCGTTGGTCTCGGCGTTTTGCCGCGCCAGGGCCGAGGCCGCCTGGGAGGCGTCCACGCAGACCACGCGTTCGGCGCCGGCCAGAGCCGCGCCCACGCCGAGAGCGCCCAGGTAGCTGAACACGTCCAGCACCCGTTTGCCCTTGGCCAGGGGGGCCAGAGCCAGGCGGTTGGGCCGTTGGTCGTAGAACCATCCGGTTTTTTGCCCCTCGACAAGGGATGCGGCGTACAGGCCCGGCCCTTCGGGAACCATGATCTGGTCGGGAACTTGGCCCAAAACCGTTTCCACTTCGAGCGACAAGCCTTCCAGCTTGCGGGCCGCCACGTCCGAGCGCAAGACCACGGCTTTGGCTCCGGTCAGTTCGACCAGGGCGTCGATCACCTCTTGGCGCAGACGCTCCATGCCGGCTGTGAGCAGTTGCACGCACAGGATGTCGTCGTAGCGATCCACCACCAGTCCGGGCAGGTGGTCGCCTTCGCCGTGAACCAGGCGGTAGAAGGGCTTGTCGAACAGGGCGTCGCGCAGGGAAAGCGCCAGGCGCAGGCGCTCCGTCAGCCAACCGCGGTCCAGGCGGGCGGCGGGGTTTCTGTCGCACAGCCTGGCGCAGATGAGCGAGCCGGGATTGACGTAGGCCACGCCCAGAGGTTTGTCGCGAAAACTGCGCACCTGCGCCTGGTCGCCGGGCGCGAACGCTCCCAGCGGCGACCGGGCGGTGTCCACTTCGTTGGAAAACACCCAGAGGTGTCCGGCCAGGAGCCGACGCTCTTCGTGTTTTTTTAGATACAAGAAAGGAATGTCCATGGGCCTGGCATCTGTAGGACTTCCTCGGGGTCTTGGCAACATTTCCCTTGAAGGGCCGAAGCCAGGGCGGGTATACTCCAAAGCATGAGAACTTTCGCTTTCGTCCTCTTCGTGGTGGTGACGTCCGCGGTCGCCGTCATGCTCACGCTGGCCGCTTCGCGCTATTTGAGCCTGGAAAAACAGCTGAACGAGGTCACCACGCAACTGGAGGAGTCCATACGCGTGCGCAAGGCCCAGGAAGAAGAAAAAATTTCCCTGCGCCTGGATCGCGAACGCATGCAGGCCGACCTGGAAGCCCGATTGGCCGAGCAGAAGAACCAGCTCGACGACTGCTCCACCCAGAACCTTCGCTATTCGCAGGAAATTCTGGGCGGGCTCATGAACATCCAGCGTCGCCTTACCGACTTGGCGGTGCAGGCCGCCCCTTCGGCCGTGAACGAGCCGGGCCATCCCGCCTCCAAGCCTGGGGAAGTCCCGGACGTCCAGGAAGGCAAGTCTCTCCAGTCCTCCCCGCCCGATCCCGACGCCCCTTCCCGGGCTGCGGACGTGAAAAAGGGCGCGGTGCCCACCCCGACCGACGAGGCCCAAAAGCTGAATCAGGTGCGGTAGACGCGACAGCGCGTCGAAACGAAAGCCTGTCGTTGCCCGGCGCGAAGCGCCAGCCGAGGATTCTCAAGGGGATCATCCCCTTGAGCCGCCGGAGGCATCTCTTCGCTCCCCTGGTGCGCCCGCGACTTCTCCGGGGGGACGCCGCCATCCCGAGGCCGGGGAGGCCTAGCGGCCTGTTGAAAAATCCTTGCCGGCTGCGTTGCCGCGAAAAACGCAAATCCTCAACGGATGCCAACTCCGCATCGGGCTTGACTTTTTTGCGCGCCTTGCCAGCCAGCTTTTTGAAGAGGCTGCAAGCATCGACTTTTTGGGCGGGCAGCTAGGCTCGGCGGCTCAGCCTGAGAACCAGCACCATGGGCCAGCCCACGAACTTGGCCAGACGGGGATTGTGCAGGGCCAGGGCCTGGCTGGGCAGCAGTTCGGCCATGTCTTCGATTTCCAGGCCGGCGCGCAGGGCGGCCATGACGAAGTCCGACACCTGGTGGGGGTAGCTGGTGAAACGCACCTCCTCGCCGGTGGTCCGGTCCATCAGGTGGGCCTGGATGTCGCGCAGGAACATTGCGGGATGCATGGTGGAGACGACGGCCAGGCCGTCCGGGCGCATGAGCCGGGGGAGTTGTCCGAAAAAGTGGGCCAAGTCCTCGATGTGTTCGAGCACCAGGCTGCTGAAGACAAGGTCGAAGGAGGCCGGTTCCAGGGGCAGTTCCGTGTCCAGGTTCAAGAGTTCCAGGCGCAGCCGGGGGTTGTCGCCGAACTTTTCCCGGGCCTTGTCCAGCATGGCCTGGGAGGCGTCCACCCCGGTGGCCACCGCGCCTTCATCCAAAAAACGGGAAAGCCAGCGGCCCGTGCCGCAACCCAGATCCACCACGGTCTTGCCCCGAAGGGGGGGGAGCAGGGGACCGACGGCCGCGGCGTCGGCGTCGAGCATGGGATTGGCGTCGCTATCGTAGGTGTCGGCCCAGAGGTCGTAGCCCTCTTCGGTCGTCACGTGCTTGATCTCTTTCACGGAAAGCTCCTGCGCGGAATGCGCCATGCGTTACCATAAGTCTACGCTTCGCCAGGAGCTTTGAAAAGAGGCCGCGGGTCTTTTGCGGCAGGTTGCTTCGGACCACGCGCGTGGAGGTTCTCAACGAAAAAAGCGCTCCCGGAGGAGCGCCTTCTTCGTTTTTACGGCGCAATCGCGTGCGTCGATCAGCTTACAAAGGCCAGTTCGCCGTCCCGCACGTCCACGCTGACATCCTGGCCGTCCTCAATGGTCCCGGCGATGAGCGCCTTGGCCAGCGGGGTTTCCAGATGGGTTTGCAGATACCGCCGCAACGGCCTGGCGCCGTAGACAGGATCGTAGGCCGCGTCCGCCGCGTGCAGCTTGGCCGCGTCGGTGAGCGTCAGGGTGATCTTGCGCTCGGCCAGCCGCGCGCGCAGGCCGGACAGCATCAACTCGATGATCCTGCCCACCTGGTCCTTGAGCAGCGGCTTGAACAGCACCACCTCGTCCACCCGGTTCAGAAATTCGGGGCGGAAATGGCCGCGCAGGACTTCCATCACCTTATCCTCGGTGTTGGGCTTGAACGTGCCGTCGCTCTCGATGCCTTCGAGCAGGTACTGCGAGCCCAGGTTCGAGGTCATGATGATGATCGTGTTCTTGAAATCCACGGTCTTGCCGTGGCTGTCGGTCAACCGACCGTCGTCGAGAATCTGGAGCAGCACGTTGAACACGTCCGGGTGCGCCTTCTCGATTTCGTCGAAAAGCACCACCGAGTAGGGCTTGCGCCGCACGGCCTCGGTGAGCTGGCCGCCCTCGTCGTAGCCCACGTAGCCCGGAGGAGCGCCGATCAGCCGGGCCACGGTGTGCTTTTCCATGTATTCGCTCATGTCCAGGCGCACGATGTTGTCTTCGGTGTCGAAGAGCGCCGCAGCCAGGGTCTTGCACAATTCGGTCTTGCCCACGCCCGTGGGGCCCAGGAAGATGAACGACCCGATGGGACGCTTGGGGTCCTTGAGCCCGGCCCGGGCCCGAAGCACTGCGTCGGCCACGGCCGTGACCGCCTCGTCCTGGCCGACGACCCGTTCGTGCAACTGGTCGGGCAGGCGCAAGAGCTTTTCGCGCTCGGTTTCCATGAGCTTGGTCATGGGGATGCCGGTCCAGCGCGAGATGACCTGAGCCACGTCGTCGGGACCGACTTCCTCGCGCAGCATGCGCTGGCCGCCCGAGGCCTTTTCGATCTCGGCTTCGCGCTTGGCCAGTTCGGCCTCGAGCTGGTTGATGCGGCCGTAACGCAATTCGGCCGCCCGGTTCAGGTCGTAGTCGCGTTCGGCCTTTTCGATCTCCTGACGGGTCTTTTCAATCTCGCCCTTGATCTGACGCACGCCTTCGATGGACTGCTTTTCGCGGTCCCACTGGGTCAACAGCCCGGCCTGGCTCTCCTTGAGCTCGGCCAGTTCGGCGACCAGGCGCTCCAGGCGCTCCTTGGAAGCCTTGTCGGTCTCGCGCTCCAGGGCCGCGCGTTCGATTTCGAGCTGCATGATCTTGCGGTTGATGTCGTCAAGCTCGGTGGGCAGCGAGTCGATTTCGGTGCGGATCATGGCCGCGGCTTCGTCGATCAGGTCGATGGCCTTGTCCGGCAATTGGCGATCCGTGATGTAGCGGTGCGAAAGCACGGCCGCCTCCACCAGGGCGGAGTCGGCGATGCGCACGCCGTGGTGCACCTCGAAACGCTCGCGCAGGCCGCGCAGGATCGAGATGGTGTCCTCCAGCGTGGGCTCGTCCACCAGCACGGGCTGGAAGCGCCGTTCCAGGGCCGGGTCCTTCTCGATGTTCTTGCGGTACTCGTCGATGGTGGTGGCGCCGATGCAGTGCAATTCGCCGCGGGCCAGCATGGGCTTGAGAAGGTTGCCGGCGTCCATGGCCCCTTCGGCCTTGCCCGCGCCCACAATGGTGTGAATTTCGTCGATGAAGAGAATGATGCGGCCCTCGGAAGACTGCACCTCCTTCAAGACGGCCTTGAGCCGCTCTTCGAATTCGCCTCGATACTTGGCTCCGGCGATGAGCGCGCCCATATCCAGGGAAAAGATGGTCTTTTCCTTGAGGCCTTCGGGCACGTCCTTCTTGACGATACGCTGGGCCAGGCCTTCGACGATGGCGGTCTTGCCCACGCCGGCCTCGCCGATGAGCACGGGGTTGTTCTTGGTGCGGCGCGAAAGAATGCGGATGCAGCGCCGGATTTCGTCGTCGCGTCCGATCACGGGGTCGAGCTTGCCCTTTTGGGCCTCGTCCACCAGGTCGCGTCCGTATTTCTTCAGGGCCTCGTAGGTCTCCTCGGGATTGGCCGAGGTGACGCGCTGCGAACCGCGCACGTCGGTGAGCACGGCCAGGATTTTTTCCTTGGTCAGGCCGAACTGCTTGTTCACCCGGCCGAGCGGGCTGGAAGACGGCTCGTCCAGGAGGGAAAGGAACAGGTGCTCCACGCTGACGTATTCGTCCTTCATGGAATTCGCCAGTTCGAGCGCCGCCACCAGCACCTCGTTGACCCGCTGGGTGACCATGATCTGGCCGGGCTGCGCGCCGGGACCCGAGACCCTGGGCTGCTTGGCCAACTCTTCTTCCAGGGCGCGCTGGTAGGCGCGCACGTCGTAGCCGGCGCGTTCGAGCAGCCGGGGAACAAGCCCCTGCTCCTGCTGGGTCAGGGCCAGTTGCAGATGGCCCGCGTCTATTTGCTGGTGCCCCATGCGCACGGCGATGGTCTGGGCCTGGCCGATGGCTTCCTGGGACTTTTGCGTGAATTTATTCAAGTCCATAAGGGCTCCTTGTGTATGAAAATATACTTTGGGGATTGCGCCTCAAGCCCAGCCGGGGCGAAGCGTGCCTCCCTCGGTGGGGGGGCGCGGCGCTCCCGTGTCGTTTTCATGAAAAACACGTCCGGGATTTGCAACCTTCGTCGTTTCGGAAGCCTCCGTCGGCCAAAGGGGCTCGCCCCTTTGGAATCCCTTTCAGCTTCGCGACGTCAGGGGCTGCCTTGCGCGCGACCGACCGCACCCAAACCGGGGGGGGCCGGGGGGGGCTCGGGGGCGGCAGTCCCCGTCTTCTTCTTTTTCTTCATTCTTCTCTTCTCACACCAATCGTTCCAGGTGCCGGATGCGCTTTTCGAGCTGCGTGATGCGTTCGAGCAGGTCGACGATGATGCTGGCCCCGGCGGCCGAGATTTCGAGATCGGCGCTGAGCCGGGCCAACTTGCGCGCCCGGTACACGTCGCGGGGCGAGAACAGGTAGTTTTCGCCTGTGGTGCGCCTGGGGGAGAGCCAACCCAGTTCGATAAGTTCGCCGACCAGCGAGGGGTGCATGCCGGTGAACTCCAGAAATTGCGACCAGGCCAAGTAGTCGGACTTCGCCGGCAGGTCCGAACCGTAAAGGATGGTGATGTCCATCAGGCGGGCCTCCGTTTAGTGTTCCCTGGGGTTGAAGTTCGATTCCTTGGCCAGCTTGGTCCACAGTTCGCTCTGGGCCTCGGTGAGGTTCTTGGGCGTTTGGATCATCACCCGCACCAACTGGTCGCCCTTTCCGGCCTTGCCGTTGAGTCCCTTGCCCCGGATGCGCATCTTGCGTCCGCTACTGATGCCGGGCGGGATGTTCAGGTCCACCTCGCCGTCCAGGGTGGGCACGCGCACGGTGGCGCCGAGCGCGGCTTCCCACGGGGCCAGGGGCAGGTCCACCAGCACGTTGACGTCTTCGAGCTTGAAGCGCGAATGCGGCCGGATCATGACGTTCAGGTACAGGTCGCCGGCCGGGCCGCCCCCGAATCCGGGCGAGCCTTGTCCCGCCAGGCGGATCTTGGCGCCGTCGCGCACTCCGGCCGGAATGTTCACGGCCAGGGTCTTGGGCTTGACGGTGGGACGACCGTCCGGCCCCATGGCCTGCTCGTGCAGGGTGATGGTGCGCGTGCCCCCGGCGTAGGCCTCTTCGAGGGTCAGTTCGAGCGAGGCTTCCACGTCCTGGCCGCGCGTGGACCGGCGTTGACCGCCGAAGCCGCCCCGGTTGAATCCGCCGGCCGCTCCGCCGAAACCTCCTCCGCCGCCGAAGATGTTCTCGAAAAAGTCGCTGAATCCCCTGGCGTCGAAGTTCTGTCCGCCGGCTCCCCCGGCTCCTCCGGCTCCGCCGAAGTGGAAGCGCACGTTCTCGTAGCCCGGAGGCGGCTGGAAATTCTGGCCGTGCTGCCAGTCGCTGCCGAACGAGTCGTAGAGCTTGCGCTTTTCAGGATCGCGAAGCACTTCGTAGGCTTCGTTGATGTCCTTGAATTTTTTTTCGGCGTCCTTGTCGTTGGGGTTCAGGTCCGGGTGGCATTTCCGGGCCAGTTTCTTGAAGGCCTTGGAAATGTCCTCCTTGGAAGCGGTCTTGCTCACCCCGAGTAGTTGGTAATAGTCTTTGTATTCCACGGTGTTTGCCCTTTTGTCGTAGCGTTGCCGGGCTCAAGTTTACATAATAAGCCGGTCGTCTGTTCCGTCAAGCGTTTGGCGCAGAGAAAAGTCCGCCTCCTTGGTACGATACACCACTTGTCCGTCGTGGCAAACCTCGGGCTGCCGCTTCGGACTTTGCGGCGCGCGAACGCGCGGCGTTGCAAACCGGGCCGATTGCGGCTAGCACCCACCCATGACCAAAGACACTTTCTCCAACAATCCCTTCGCCAAACTCAAGGGCGTCAAACTGAAAAAGAAGAAAAAGGATGCGCCCGCGCCGCCTCCGACCTCCCGGGACAAGCTGGATTTCCCCGAGGACGACGCCGACCTGTTCGGCCGCGCCATGGCCGGCGTGGCCCGTCTGGACGGCGTGGCGAGCGGGCGCCAGGTGGCCGGCGAGGCCAAACGGGTTCCGTCCCCGTCCCCGGTGGACCCAGAGGCCGAGGCCAAAAGTCGACTCTACGACCTGGTGTCGGGAAAGGTGGAATTCGAGTTGGAGTTTACCGAAGAGTACGTGCAGGGCTTCGTGCGCGGGCTCGACTCCAAGATCTTCCGCCAGCTCAAGGCCGGCCAGCTTTCGCCCGAGGCGCACCTGGACCTGCACGGCCTGAACGCCGAACAGGCGCAAATGGCCGTGCTCCAGTTTTTTCGCGAGCAGTACTATCTCGGCAAGCGGTGCGTGCTGCTGGTGCCGGGCCGGGGCCTCAACTCACCGGGCGGCCAGGCGGTTTTGAAAGAGGAGCTCAAGACCTGGCTCACCCGCGACCCCCTCAAACGCGTGGTTCTTGCCTTCTGCACGGCCCAGCCGAGGCACGGCGGCGCGGGGGCGTTGTATGCGCTTCTGCGCCAGCGCAAGAAGACGGAAGGCAAGATTCGGTGGGAGAGTCTGTGGGGGGACGAGTAGCGAGGAACTGAATTTTTCACTCAGTGGGCAGAGAGGCGTGGCGCTTCTTATCGACGCCAAAAACGAGCGCGTCGCCCACTGATACGCCGGATACGGGGCCGTCGCTCTTCCCGATGCGCCCTTGCCGCTTCTTCTTTCATTCCAGACGATTCACGCGGCGCTTTCGCGGGCGGGAAAGATCTGATTAGGCCTCTTGAGGGGCCTCCTCCCCGCGCGGCTCGCGAACATTCCGCGACGCCTGGGCATACATGCTCGCCGATGTCACAACCTCCCATAATCGTGGCGTAAATAAATATTGATTTTCTCCAATATAGCGCCGTAGGGGTGAAAATACTTTTTTAGATACATATAATGCCTTCATAAAAGCGACGAAGCCGCATTAGGTGGCATTGAATGTTTTACGGAACAGCAGGTTTCCTTCCAGGCGAAGGGACCGGTTCCAGCCTGGATGGCATGCCCAATAACTATCATGAGGCCGACGGTTCCAAGGTCTATTTGACCACAATTCCCATCACTCCCTCCCAGGAAGACGAGATAGCCGCCAGAGTGGGGACGCTTGGCGGTCGAGCTCCCGGCTTCTGCGCAGATTCGGTGTCAGATGCTCTCGGTGGAGTGCGTGGAATTTCCGGATCAATGTGGCCGGGTTTACTCCATGACGAAGCGGAAAAAGCGGCGCGCGCCAAGTGAGCCGCCGCAGGTGAGGTTTGTTGCAAGCGTGGCGGCGACGGCAGTCGTCGCCACGCTTTCTCGCATACTCTACGTGGTGTTTGTTACCATGGGGGGACTGGCAATCGGCAGGCGCTTGGCCTGGAAAATCAACGACAAGATGGCAAGTCGTTCGATCTGAGCGAACACGAGAGCGTTCCCTCACGCGCAAAGGTATCGACCATTGCCCGGCGACGTGCTTGCTCGGCCAGGCGCGGTCCCCCTGTGCGGTCCCTATTCTCCGGCGTCGAAGCGGGCGGTGAGGTCCACGAAGCGGGCGGAGTCCAGGTTGCCGCCGGGATAGCGGGGGGTTTTTCGGGCGCAGACGATCTCGATGCGCACGAGCAGCCTGCGAAACCCCGGCGGAGGCATCAGAATCATGCGGCGCAGCACCGTGGAGTCCGGTCCGAGGCTGACGAAGCCTTCGCTCCAGGGTTCGTCGTCGAACCGGTAGCGGCAGGCGATGCGGTTTTGTTCGCCGAAGTTGATCGTGCGGGCGAAAAGAACGATCCGGCCGGGGTTCAGGCCCTCGACCGGGGCGAAGGCGTACTCCACGAAACCGGGGGCGTCGTTTCGGGCCGCGATGACGCTGGTCTCGTACTGTGGATAGAGTGTCACGCCGGAACAGGCGTGGACCGTGCGGTAGAACCCCAGGGGCGAGGCGTCGAAGCGAAAGGTCTGGGGCAGCCGGTCCGCCATGGTCACCGGGGCGCGGGCCACGTCGAAGCGGTAGACCTTGGCCCGGGAAACCGGGTACACGGCCGTCGGCGATCCGAACCGGTCCAGGAAGCCGGCTTCGTTTTTGGCCAGCACGCCGAAATCGCCCAGGGAGAGGAATTCCACGGTCGCCACCGCGTCCGAGGGCGAAAGGGGAGGGCCGGCAAGGGGGTTTACCAGGCGGAAACGATCGACATACCAGTTGATGGCGTTGTAGGCGTCCTGGTTGGAAAAAACGGTTTGCCCTCCGGGCTTTTTCGCTTCAGGAAGGGCCAGGGCCACACTCTTGTACGGGTCAGGGTAGGAATCCGGGCGGTAGAAGTTGTCGCCCTGGCGCACCCAGACCGAAGCGGCCAATCCCAGGCACAGGACCACGGCCGTGGCCGGAGCGAGGGACGCGGCGCGCTCGGACCGGACCAGCCGGGCCAACCCGGCGGCCACGGGATAGAGAAAAACCGCCGGCACGAACAAAACGTACCATGGCCGGCTGAACTCCTGGCGGATCGCGGTCAACAGCAAGATGGGAAACACCGTGAAGACCAGGCACACCAGGAACAGATTTCGGTTCTCGCGGTACAGCGTCACGCCGCCCAACCCGGCCAGGGCCAGCGTGGCGGCCAACCCGAGCAGCGCCGTCGCGTCTTGGGTTTGGTATCCGTGGAAGATGGGACCAGCCGCCAGGATATTGACGCCCCGCATGATGTTGTGGGAAAATTCGTGAAACGTGGCGGCCATGGAGACGGAGGCCCCGGCCATGTCCGGCCGGGAGAGGACGCCGCCGATGAAAAACGGCAGCACCGGCAGCATGGACAGTCCGCCCGCCGCGCCAAGGGCGATGACGTCCCTCCAGCGCGTCAGGCCGTTGCGGCGCAGCCGGAAAAGAACGGCCAGCAGCGTTTGGCAGGCCACCACCAGCACGGTCATGTAGTGGGCCAGGAACATGCCCGCGTTCAACGCGGCGAGAAGCGGAAGACGCCGCCGCCGACCGGTTAGAACGTCCAGAAGCGGCGGCAGGGAAAGCAGAAAGAGCACGAGAAAGGCGGTGTATGGCCTGGCCTCTCGGGAGATGAAGACAAAAAGCGGCGTGGCGGCCGCCAGGGCGGCGGCGAAAAGCCCCGTGACCGGATCCAGCAGCCGCTTTCCGACTCGGTAGGCCAGCCATGGAGCCAGGACGCCCAGGCAAAACGGAAACGCGCGCAGGGCGAAATCCGAGTGCCCCATGGCCATGATCTGCTTGGTCAGCAGGTAGAAAAACGGCGGATGGCACTCCTGGGTCAGGGAATATTGGAGAATGTAGGGGACGGGGAACCTGGCGGTCAACGGCACCAGGATTTCGTCCCACCACATGGACGGCGTTTCCAGATGATAGGCGCGAAGCGTAAAGCCCACGGCCAGAATGGCCCACAGGGCCAGGGATTCGGTCCGGTTGCGCGATGCGGGACCGGACTGTACGGACGTCATGGATGTTTTCGAGGGTATGATGGGTCGCAAAAACAAAACTCCCGGTCTCTGGCAGGCCATGTGGGCCGCATTTTTCGCGGCAACCCTGTGTATCGTCTGGGGGTGTGACAGGTCAAATGGCGCATCCGCTCCGGCGACGTTTCCTTTGGATTTCATGGCCGCCGACCCGACGCCCGGCGTTGTGGCCAGGGGGCTTGGCAACCTGGACGTGGTCGACGGGCTGGGCGAGCGTTGGCTTTCCGGTCCCGAAACCACGTTGCGGTTTCGAACCGGCCAGGCCGGGCCACTGCGCCTGGTGTTTCGCTTTACGTCCCCCTTGCCCGGGCAGACGGTGACGGTACTGGTAAACGGCGCTCAGGCGGGAGTCTTTCCGCCCGATCCGAGCGCGCGACGGGAAGCGGCGTTCACGGCCAAAGCCGGAGAAAACACGGTGACGCTACGTTTCGCCCTGTGGAACCACGGTCAAACAACCATCGCCCCCGCCGACCCCAGGAAATTGGCGGGGCTGTTCCGGGAACTGTCGGTGGAGCCGTGAGGGGGGATGAGTGAGCGCTATCAGCTCGTTGAAAAAGTCAATTTTTGCAGTCTGTTGAAAAATCCTTGCTGGCCGCGTTGCTGCGGAAAACGCACCCCCTCAACGGATGCCAACTCCGCTTAGGGCTTGACCTTTTTGAGCGCCTTGGCAGCAAGTTTTTTGAACAGGCTGCAAGAATCGACCTTTTTAACAGTTAGCCGTTTGCGCGTTTCCTCACGCCGCCACCAACTTCTTTCCTCCGTTTCCGTTCCCATTTTCCGAAGCCCCCAGGACCGCGTCCATCTCCCGGATCTTGACCAGCGTGCGCTTCACGATGGCCTTGAACTGTCCCATGTCGGCGGGGCGGTAGACGGCCTTGGTCTTGACCAGGGCGGCCATGTCCATGACCTCGTTGTAGAGGTAGGGCAGGTAGAGGGGATCCTGGCGCAGGAAGAACAGCACGCCGCTCAGCAGCTTGTTGATGTCGGCCTGGTGCTTGGCCGGCTTCTTCATGTGCTTTTCCAACTGCTTGGTGGCGTGGCGAAGCGAGTTGTTCCACTGGGCCAAGCGCGACTGGTACACCGGGCGCACGCGTGGCTGGTTGGCCCGGGCCAGACCGGACAGAAAGCGTTCCTTGGCGCCGGGTTCGCTGGTGAGCAGCCCCTTCTGATGGCACTCCTCAAAGCCCACCACGCGGCTGCCTTCGATTTCCACACCGCCCCCGTAGAGGTTGAAGACCGGAATTTGGGCTGAGCGCAGGTCCTTTTCCAGGTCGCGCTTGGCCGACAGATATCCCACGTTGGAGACGATGGTCTCGCCCCAGAGGTTGGTCAACTGCACGTCGCGCTTGGGATCGTAGTTCTGGATGTTGGCGTGGGCGTGGTGGCCGGGCGCGTGGGAGTGCTCTCCCTTCCAGGAGAAATCCTGTCCGGCCAGCACGATGCGGCTCACTCCGCACCAGGTGAGGAACCGGGCCAGGGTGACGCCCACGTTGCCGCCGGCGTCGAGCACCAGTTCATGGTCCTGAAACACGTAGGTGCCCAGTCCGCCCATGGTCCACAGAGGGATCTTGGGTCCGGGATAGCGGCTCACCACCTCGGGATCGAGCTTGGTGGAATAGACCAGGGGCAGGTCGGCCAGCCAACTGGTATCTCGCAGGTTGTCGTAGAGGCGCATCATCTCGTGGCGAAAGTCGATGGCCAGACACATGTCGGGCTTGAGCCCCACGCGCTCCAGGGCGGGCAGGGTTTGCAGCGCCGCGGCGTAGAGAGCGTGGCCGGGGCGCTGGGCGAGCAGCGGTCCGGTGTCGGCCAGCGACGGCCCCGCGCCCAGGATCACGGCGGTCATGCCCTGGGCCAAGCCCTTCATCTTGATCAGGCTGCCGTTGCGCATGGCGTGCATGTAGTTCTTGAGCTCGTTGCCCACCATGACTTCCTGCTTGGAGCGCAGGGTGGCCAGTTCGACGGAAAAGTTTTCCAGCTTGCCCCGGGCGATGTGGACCCATTGGGCGTAGACCGGTCCGATCTGCTGGCTGGGCACGTCGGCCCGCAGGTGGATGCGTCCGTAACAGAGGTTGATGTCAAGTTGTTGAATGGCCTTTTCCACCTGGTCGTGAGTGGGCACGATAAAGCGCAACTTGCCGGCTTCTATGAAGGGGCGGTAATCGGTCTGGCCCAGGCAGGCCAGGAGCATGTCCGGGCGCGGCTCGATCACCAGCACCTTGTGGGTGTTGGGCGTGCCGGAAAGCACATGGTTGAGACCGTAGCCCAGATTGGCTCCAACGATGACCGTGGCGTCCTTTTCCGGCTCGTCGGCGGGTCTCCACTCCCTGTAGAGCACGGGCAGGGGGGGAGCGTTTTCCACCAGCCCGGTACCGCTGTCCATGCGCCAATCCAGCAGATTGAAGCGGTTCAGGAACACGCGCTCCAGGGCCTGTTCGACGTTCGTGCCGGACTGGGCCAGCCAGGTGGCGACGGGTTCGCCCTTGGCGGCCAGGGTCTCCAGATTGCCGGTGAGGTACATGTGCAGGGTAGTCATGATGCACCTTAAGCAAGTTCCTTGCCAGGGGGAAGGCTTTGCCCTAAACCCTTGGGCATGGAAGCTTTCGACATACTCGGCCTTGTCGGCCATACCCCGTTGCTTCGTCTGCGGCGCGTCGGACCCGGCGGTCCGGTCGAACTCGTGGCCAAGCTCGAATCGAAAAATCCCGGCGGGTCCATCAAGGACAGGGTGGCCCTGGCCATGATCGAGGCCGCCGAAGCCTCGGGCGAACTCACTCCGGGCAAGACCGTGATCGAGGCCACCTCGGGCAACACGGGGATCGGGCTGGCCATGGTCTGCGCGGTGCGGGGGTATCCCATCACGCTCATCATGTCCGCCTCGGCTTCCGAGGAAAGAAAGCGCATCCTGCGGGCCTACGGGGCGCAGATTCGCCTCACGCCCGGGCACATGGGGACCGACGGGGCCATCGAGGAAGCCTACCGCCTGGCCCGCGAGCACCCGGAAAAATATGTGCTCATGGACCAGTACAACAACCAGGCCAGCATCGAAGCCCACTACAGGGGAACCGGCCAGGAAATCTGGGACCAGACCGACGGACGCGTTACCCACGTGGTGGCCACGCTGGGCACCACGGGCACGGCCATGGGCATCGCCAAGAGACTCAAGGAATTGAATCCCGCCGTCAAAATCGTGGCGGTGGAGCCCGGCCCCGGGCATCGCATCCAGGGCCTCAAGAACATGCAGGAGTCCTATCCGCCCGGCATCTACGACAAACGCGTCATGGACATGGTGCTGCGCGTGGAGGACGAAGAAGCCTTTTCCATGGCCCGGCGCATGGCCCGGGAAGAGGGCGTGCTGGCCGGCATGAGCGGCGGCGCGGCCGTGGCCGGGGCGGTCAGGGTCTGCTCCGAGCTGGAATCCGGGCTGGTGGTGGTCATCCTGCCCGACAGCGGGGAACGCTACCTCTCCACGGATCTTTTTTCCGATCCGGCGGAAAAGGGCCTGGCGCTTTCCAGCGTGGAAGGCGACCGGCTGGTGCATCCGGCCACGGGCGCGGGGCTTGGCCTCTACACCCCGGGACCCAGCCTGGACGAACCCGGCGACGCCCAGTGCTGGCGCCGGATCGCCCTGCTCGACGTTTTGGCCCGCCACCAGGGCCAGCGCGAGGTGTCCTGCCGCCTGGGGGTGGGCCTGGCCGATCTGGAGGACAGGACCCTGGCGGCGGCCAGAGCCCAGGGACTCAGCCGTGAGGATTTTTTGCGTCAGGTGCGCGTGGAGCTTGCGGATTTGGCCCTTTCCATGGGCTCGGGAGCGGCCTTCACGGCCGCCGGCGACGCTGTGGACGACATGCCCTCCCTGGTGCGCAAGCTCATGGGCAAGGGACTATGCTACGAGAAGTTGCGCTCGGTCTATTTCGACGTGGCGCGCGACAAGGATTACGGTTCGCTCTCCCACGCGGACCTGAGCAAGTTGGCCCTGGGCAAGACCGTGGACCTGGACGCCTACCTCAAGGACCATCCGCAGGACTTCACCCTGTTCAAGCGCGTCAGCCTGCAGGATCTCAAGCTCGATCAGATGGTGCGCACCGAATGGGGAAACGTCCGGCCGAGCTGGTTCCTTCAGATGGCCGTTTGCGCCATGAAGGGGCTGGACCGGCTTTCCGTCGTGCTGGCCGGCGAGGGCCAGGCCTTCCCCCACCTGGAAAACCTGCGCGCCATCTGGCGCTACGGCTACGCGACCGCTCCCCAGGTCTGGATGGTGTGCGGCGCCATGCGCGGACAGTCCGGCCAGGGGCTCGACGTGCGCGACCTGGCCCGGTCCATGGGATCGTTCGGAGCGGTGCGCATGTGGCTTTTGGGCGTGCATTACCGCAAGCCCCTGGACGCTTCGGAAAAGACCTTGGCCATGTGGACCAGAAACTGGCGCAAGGTGCAGGAGGCCGCCGCCAACGCGCTGCACACCTGCGCCCCCGGCGCGCATCCCTCGCAAGAGGCCAAGACCCGGGCGGACGAACTCACGTCCTGCCTGGACCAGGCCGTGGAAGATGACCTCTCCCTGCACCGTTTCTGGCCTCGGCTTTTCGCCTACTGCCGGCAGGCCAACGCCTGCGCGCCGGGCGAAGCCCAGGCCTATCTGGAAGGGTTGCGGTCCGTGGACGCGGTGCTCGGCGTGCTCGACAGGGGCCGCTTGCCCCTGGCCAGGGCCGATTGGCCCGAGGGGGCGGATGTCCTGGTGGGGCTGCGGGAGAACGCCCGCGCCGCCAAAAGTTTCGAACAGGCCGACCAACTGCGCGCGGAGATCGAGTCGCTGGGCCTGCGGGTGGAGGACACCCCGGCCGGCTCCAGGCTGTACGCCGTCGAAAGTTGAGCGCTCGCCGGAGTTTTGACGCGTGAAAAAACGCCTTCGACCGCCCGGGAATCCCCGCGCGGGGTTTGGCGTCGGGCGGGCGTTGTTGTTCCGGGTCCCCCCACGGGACGCCGTCCATGGGGGGGCGGAGGGCTCTTACATGTCGCCGTCGAATTCCACTTCGCGCCAGGCGTCGAACTGGTCGCGATCCAGATAGCCGTCACCCTTCCAGTTGCGGGCCTTGAAGTGGCGCTCCACCGCCGAGCGGTCGGGATTTTTCGTCACGGTGAGGATTTCTTCCAGGCTGACTTTGCCGTCCTTGTTCACGTCCACCTGCTCAAAGGTCACGCGCGTGGCGGGCGGCGTGGACGGGCGGGGGGTGGGGGTGCAGGCGGCCAGGAGCAGGACGAACAGGCAGGCGGGGACAAGGGTGCGCATTTTCCGTTTCCTTTCTTGAGGTTGCATGTCGATTCGCGCCGCGCGGTCCGGGCGCCCTGGCGGGGCGACCGGTTCTGGCGACGCGTTCTTTCTTGATTCTCCAGTAGCCGGGGCGCCAAGCGGGATCAAGTCTTCCCGGGCGATTCTTCTTGTCACCTTTCGCCGGATGGCGCTATGAACTCTCGGATATTCGTATTCCAAAGGAAGGAAGAAGCGGTGCCCGACCCTTCGTTTAGCTCCCCGCGCAAGTTTTTAGCTCCGAAATTTGTCTTTGGCCAAGGTTGCGCAACCCTGGCGGGACGTTACGCGCGCAACCTGGGCGGCAACGCCGCGCTGCTGGTGAGCGATCCCGGGGTGCGCGGCCACGGCTTGGTGGAACCGGTGCGCGCGAGCCTGCGCGCGCAAGGGGTGTCCGTGGTCGATTTCTGCGACGTCAGCGCCAATCCCCGCGATGTCCAGGTCATGGCCGGAGCTTCCGTCTACGCCGCCAAGAAGTGCGATATGCTGGTGGCCGTGGGCGGAGGCAGCGCCATGGATTGCGCCAAGGGCATCGGCATCGTGATCGCCAACGGCGGAAACATCCTGGATTTCGAAGGGGCGGACAACGTGCCCTTGCCCGGCCCGCCGCTCATCTGCATTCCCACCACGGCGGGATCGGCCGCGGACGTTTCGCAGTTCGCCATCATCACCGATACCGGGCGCAAGGTGAAGATCGCCATCGTGAGCAAGCTCATGGTGCCGGACGCCTCCCTGCTCGACCCGGAGCTGACCGTCTCCATGCCCCCGGAACTCACCGCGCATACCGGACTCGACGCCCTGGCCCACGCCGTGGAGGCCTACGTCTCCAACGCCAGCTCCCCCCTGACCGATATCCTGGCCCTGGAAGCCGTGGCCCTGATTCGGGACAACCTGCCCAAGGTCGTGACCCGGCCCGACGACATAGAGCTTCGATCCAGGATGCTGCACGCCTGTCTGTTGGCCGGATTGTCCTTTTCCAACGCCATCCTGGGCGCGGTGCACGCCATGGCGCACAGCCTGGGCGGGTATCTGGACCTGCCCCACGGCCTGTGCAACGCCTTGTTGCTCGAATACGTTATCAAGTGCAACTATGGCGCGGCGCCCGAGCGCTTCGCGCGCCTGGCGGAAATACTTGGAGAAAAGTACCCCCCGGGCGCGCCTGGCGGCTCCCTGGACGAGGTGGTCGCGACGTTTCAGAACTTCCGCAAGGCGTGTGGAGTCACGCAGACTCTGGCTCAGGTGGGGGTGAAGCAGGCCGATGTGGCGCGCTTGTCCGCGCTGGCCGTCCTGGACCCGTGCATGACCACCAATCCCCGCGCTCTTAGCGCGAAAGATGTCGAAAAGATCTTTCTGGAGGCCCTTTCGAATCAGGGCTGAGAACGGACGCGCGAGGAACGTTCCGGAAAGGCGGAGGATGTCGCGTAGCCTGGCCGCGCGTTGCGGGGGCGGGGTCGCCCGCTTGAGCGCTCCGCGACCGCGCCGTCTGGCCATGCCGGGGCCGCTTGCGTGATCCGACAGGGCGAGGCGGCTGTTTTTCTTGCCGAAAGCCCCCATGCAAGGATAGATTGAAGGCACAAGCGTCGTGCGCGTTCACGCAAGGCCCGCTGTCTGGCCGTAACCCCCACGCGACGAGAGGCTTGGAGGAGAATTGTCATGGGCGCGGTCCGTTTCGTGTTGGCGGCCCTGCTTCTGGTCGGGCTTTTGTGCGTTCTTCCGGGATGCACGCAAACTTCGGGCAGAGTCATGACCTGGTCGGAGTTCGCCGGAGACTGCTACCAGTCCGGCGGGCGCAGAATCTCCTGCGACAACATCTCCATCTGTGACGAATACCAGACGGTCTTCGACCAGACCTTCGCGTCCCGCAAGGCCTGTAGCGAGGCCTGTCAGAGCATCTACAACCAGCAGAGTTCCAGGAACGCCCTGGACCCGTGCTGGCTCATCATACCGGGCTCGGCCAACGTGGATTGCCAGCGCTATTGTCGCATGGCCTATCCCGAGTAATTTCCCTTCGTAGCGGGCCGGGGGCGGGAAAAAGCGTCGCGTGCGCTTGGCGGCGGACGTTTAAACGCGCGGCAGCAGACAAACCCGGTTGCGCCCCGTCCGTTTGGATTGGTAGAGGGCTTGGTCCGCCTGGGTGATGACCTCGTGGAGGGAGGCTTGGGCTCCCATGGCGCGCGCCCGGGCCGGAAGGAGCGTGCCCACGCCCAAACTCGCGGTCAGGCGCACCAGGCCGGAATCGGTGTCCACGAGCAGGTCTTGCAGGGCCGAACGCAGGGTTTCGGCCAGCACTTCGCCTCCCTGGGCGCTGGTTTCCGGCAGCAGCATGATGAATTCCTCGCCGCCGTAACGGGCCACAAGGTCCGAACAACGCAGTCTGTCCTTAAGGACTCTCGCCACCGCCTGAAGCACGGTGTCGCCGGCTCCGTGGCCGAAGGTGTCGTTGATGTTCTTGAAATGGTCGATGTCGGCCATCACCAGGCACAAATCGTGTCCGTGGCGTGCGGAGCGACGCACTTCGGCCTCGGCTTTCTGAAAGAAATTCCGCCTGTTGCTCAGCCCCGTGAGGGGATCGGTCACGGCCAGTTCCCGGTAACGCTCCTCGCTTTGGCGCAGGGCGGACTCCACCTCGCGACGCTGGGCCACCTCGGCCTTCAGGTCGCGGGCCAGTTGCTCCAGTTCTTCGGTGCTGCGGGTGAGCGCGATGTTGACCTCGGCCAATTGGGCGTTGCGCAGCACGGAGTCCTCGTAGACCGAGATGAGCAGGTCCAGGGCCGCCGGGGTCGGGCTGTCCAGGGGATAGGTCTGGCCCTTGAACACGATGCAGGGCGGTTCTCCGTCCTGGGTCGCGCAGGGCTTGTGCAGGTTGTCCAGGGCATAGGCCACCCGTTCGAGCAGGAAGTCCTCCCGATACGGCTTGGTGACGAAGGCGTTGGCTCCGCAGGAAACGCCCCGGATGATGTCGAGCGGGTCGGAAAGCGTGGTGAGCAGGATCACGGGCAAATCCCGCCTGCCGGGAAGCTTGCGGATGGCCCGACAGAGTTCGTAGCCGTTCATGCCCGGCATGACGATGTCGCTGACCGCCAGGGTGACCGGGCGTTCGGCCAGCAGGGCCAGGGCGTGTTCGGCGTCGGCCGCGCCCAGGGTGACGTAACCGGCCTTTTGCAGCAGATGCTCCATGCGCATGCGCTGGGTCAGGCTGTCCTCCACGACCAGGATGGTGACGTCGGTGGGGATCATGCGTCGCAATCCGGGCGGTCAACGGACCTGAAGAGAGCTTTCGGTGTCCCGGTCATCCGCAGTTTTGTTCCTCGTGGCATTTCGTGCGCTTGTGTTCGTACATGAGCGCGTCCGAACGACGCAGCAGGTCTTCCAGGGTCAGGCGTTCGGTGCTCTCGATCACTTGGCTGCCCACGCTCACGGCCAGGGGGGCGGGCAGGTTGGGGGTGTCGCGGTTGTACCGTTCCACCAGGGTGGTCAGACGGGACGAGATGCCGGCGAGGTTCATTTCCTCGTTTTCCATACACAGCACCGCGAACTCGTCGCCGCCGATGCGTCCGCAAACGTCGCTTTCGCGAAAGGCCTCGCGCAGGATGGCCCCGAAGGCCTGCAGCATGGCGTCGCCCAGGTCGTGGCCGAACCGGTCGTTTATGTGCTTGAATCCGTCGATGTCGATGAACAGAAAGGCCAGACGCCTGCCGAGGCGCTGAGCCAGGCGCATCAGGCTTTCGGCTGCGGAAAAGAAGCCCCGGCGGTTGTTGATTCCGGTCAGGGGGTCGGTGCGGGCCAGACGTTCGAGCTCCTCGTGCAGGCGCACGCGTTCGGTGATGTCGCGAAACGAGGCCAGGCAGACTTCCTCGCCGTCCCAGTTGGTGCGCACGGCCCACACCTGGGCCACCAGGCTCTGACCGTCGGCGCGCGTGATGGTGACTTCCTTGTTGTCGCCCGGGGAAATGTTCAGGTCGAACCGGTTGCCCGCGATGACATCCACGGACTGTCCGAACAGTCCCTCGGCCGCGGGGTTGGCGAAACGCACCACGTTGTTCTGGTCGCACACCACGATGGCGTCAGGGCTTTTTTCCAGCAGGGTGCGGTAGTTGAGCTCCAGGGCCTTGATGGTTTCGAGCGAATTGCGCAGCTCGCGGTTGGAGACCTCCAGGCTTTGGCTCTGATGGACGGCCATTTCGAAGGTGGAAAGCAGGAGGTCGATGATCTGCATGCGCTCGGAATTGACCAGATGCTTCTCCCCGGCGAAAAACACCTCCATGGCCATTTCCGCGCCTCGATTCTTGCGCAGTTCGATGTTGACCTCGAGATGGCGCAGACGCGAGAGCAGGTAGTGTTCCTCGTAGGGCTTGATGATGAAGTTGTTCGCTCCGCATTGCAGTCCCTTGATCACGTCGGCCGGGTTGGACAACGTGGTCACGATGACCACGGGGATTTCCTTGAGGGCTTCGTCCTGCTTGATGGTGCGGCACAATTCGTAGCCGTTCATCTTGGGCATCATGACGTCGGTGATGACCACGTCGGGCTTGGCGGCGGCCAGTTCATCCAGGGCCTGCAGGCCGTCCCGAGCCACGCGGACTTTCCGACCGTTTTTTTCCAGCAGATATTTGAGCCGCATGGCTTGGGTAAGGCTGTCTTCGACGACGAGGATGTCGCTCATCTCACTCACTCCTGACGGATTGCGGATTATTCTGTTGGCGAGCGCCTGCGCGGCCCACCTCGCTGGCTACCTTGCGCAAGAGTTCGACGATTTCGGTAGGGGTCAGCACCAACTCGGCGGCTCCTGTCTTGACGGCTTCCCCGGGCATGCCGAACACCACGCAACTGGCCTTGTCCTGGGCCACGGTAAGGGCCCCGGCCCGACGCAGGCGCAAAAGCTCCTCCACGCCGTCGCGCCCCATCCCCGTGAGCAGGACGTTGAGCGAATTGTGGCCGTAGGAGCGCAGCATACTCTCCAAGAGAAGGGAAGCCGAGGGGCAAATGGCCCCTCTTTCGGCCGAGCAGGGGGAAAGTGCAATGCGTTGGCCCGGTCGCACTTGCAGGTGGAAGCCGCCCGGAGCCAGGTAGCACACGCCGGGTTCGACGATTTCGTTGTGTTCGGCCAGGCGCACGGGCAGCGCCGAAGTGACGTTCAGCCAGTCCGCCAGGCCCTGCACGAAATTCGTGGTGATGTGCTGGACGAGAAACACGGGCAGGGGAAAATTGCCGGGCAGGGCGGACAGGATGGACTGAAGCACCGGCGGCCCCCCGGTGGAGGCGGCGAGGGCCACGGCCCGTATGTCGCCCAGGCCTTCCCGGGGCTTGGCGGGACGGGGTTCCGGTGCCGGCTCCGTGTGGCATCGGCCGGCGGGGGGGGCGGGCCGATGCTTGGGCGGATGGGCTCGTTCCGGGCGTCTGGTGACCAACTTGACCTGACTCATGAGCTTGACCGTGGAGATGAGTTCCCTGGCCGAAACTTCGTGGCGTTCGTCGAACGAACTGAAGGGCTTTTCCAGTATGGCCACGGCTCCGGCCTTGAGGGCTCTGAAAGTCATCTCCACTTCTTCCGGGTGATAGGCGGCGCTGACGATGACCACGGGGGTGGGACACTGTTCCATGATGCGGCTGGTGGCCTGATAGCCGTCCAGTACGGGCATGAAAAGGTCCATGGTGACCACATCGGGTCTCAGGGCCTTGACCAGATCCACGGCTTCCTGGCCGTTATGGGCCAAGCCCACGATTTCGATCTCGTGATCCTTGCCCAGAATTCGCGACAACAGCAAGCGCATCACCGGCGTGTCGTCCACCACCAAAACCTTGATCATTCCTCGTCCTGTCGGGGTGCGTATTCCGGTTACAACATTTTTTGAATGACCTGGAGCAGGTTGCTCTGGTCGAATCCGCTCTTGACGATGTAGGCGTTGGCCCCGACCTCCACGCCGCGCTCCCGGTCCTCGCGCGATCCCCGGGCCGTGACCAGGACCACGGGCAACTCGGCCAGCTTGGGCGTTTCGCGCACGCTACGGGTCAGGGCGAAGCCGTCCATGCGGGGCATTTCCACGTCGGTGATGACCATGTCCACGTCTTCCGTCTTGAGGGTGGTCAGGCCGTCCAGTCCGTCCACGGCGGTGAGCACCTGGTAGCCCGCGGCTTCGAGAATGCCCTTGAGCAGCATGCGCGAAGTGATGGAATCCTCCACCACCAAAATGGATTTGTTCCGGGGTCCGGCCTCGCCGGCGAGTTCCGGGGAAGGGCCGGCCAAACGCCCGGATCCCGAGGCCAGGGCGGACTTCATGAGGTCGGCCACGTTCAGGATGGGCACGATTTCTCCCGAGCCCAGGATGGTGGCCCCGGCGATGTTGGCCAGTCCGGCCAGTTGACCGCCCAGGCGCTTGAAGAGCACTTCCTGCTCGCCGTCCACTTCGTCCACGGCGAAGGCCATGCGGGTCTCGCCCGAGGCCGCCAGCACCACGTGCAGCCAGGCCCCGGGAGCGGCTTTTCGCGTCCTGGGCAGGCCCAGCGCGTCTCCCAGCCAGACCAGGGAGAGGGACTTGGTCCCCACGGTGATGGCGCTGGCGTTGCCCACGGTCCCGACGTCGGCCGGGTTGGCCAACAGCACCCGCTCCACGTTGACCGTGGGCAGGACGAAACGCCGGGTTTCGGCGCGCACCAGGACGCCGCGAAAGGTGGCCAGCTTCACCGGAATGCGCAGGCTGAAGGCGGTTCCCTGTCCCTCTTCGGTCTCCAGGCCGACCGAGCCGCCCAGTTTGCGCACGTTTTCTTCCACGATGGCCATGCCCACGCCGCGCCCGGACAGGTCGGTGATGATGGGGCTGGTGGAAAGCCCGGAGGAAAAAATCAGCCTCAGCAGGGTGTCGGGCCCGGGATTCTGGGCTTCCTCCGGGCTGATGAGACCGGAACGCACCCCGACGGAGGCCAGTTTGGCGATGTTGACTCCCCGGCCGTCGTCGGCCACCACGACCTCCACCTTGCCGGCGCCGGATTCGTGCACGGAAAGGCTCACCAGGCCTTGGGCGGGCTTGCCCAGGCGCTTGCGGTCGGCCGGCGGCTCCAGGCCGTGGTCCAGGGCGTTGCGCAGCAGGTGGATGAGCGGAGCCTTGAGCTCTTCCAGAATGCGCCGGTCCATCTCCACGTTTTCGCCCGACAGGGTGAACCGGACGTCCTTGCCCAGTTCCCGGGCGATGTCGCGCACCATCTTGGGAAAAATGGCCGTGATGGAGCCGAAAGGAAACATCAGGGTTTCCTTGGTCTGGTCGAGCAACTCCTCGGTCAATTGGGACGCGCTCTTGAAATCGCCGCGCAGGGCCTGACCCAGGCCTTCCAGGCTCTGGCGCAAGGTTTTCACCCGGGAAAGCCCCAGGTCCAGGTGCTCGAACAGGCGCTGGGCTTTTTCCCAATCGCGTTCGGGATCGGCGTCCTGGCGCTGGCGCGAGGCGCGCAGGGCGCGCGAGCGCGCGACCGCGCGTTGGGAATCCTTTTCCCAGCGGGAAAGTTTGGCGTCGATTTCCTCCATGTCGGCGATGCGTTGCCACAGGGCCTGCTTGACCGAAAGCAGCTCCTCGCCCCGGACCAACAGGCTCCCCAGGCGTTCCACCCGGACGCGGACCGTCTCTTGCTGCCCCGCGTCGTTTGCGGGCCGCTCCTGGGACTCGGAGGGGGGCGCTGCGGCCTGGCAGGAGTCGACGTTTTCCCCGGGCGTTTTCAGCGCGGCGGGCGCGGGCTGGACCATGGCGGCGGGCGCGGGCGCATGAGTGCCAGGCGCGGGCGCATGGGCGCCGGCCTCGGACCCAAGCGCGGGCTCGGGAGTCCTCGCCTCGGCGGCAGGAGCTTGCGGGGCGGGCGGGGCCGGTGCGGTTGGGGCGGGCGGGGGGGCGAACCCCGTGGTCGGAGCGGAGGGCGTCGCGGCAGCCGGGGCGGGCGCGGGGGGGGCGCCGGCCTCGTCGCCCTTGGCCAGGATTTCCAGTTCGTCGGCCAGGGCCAGCAGGTCGGCCTCGCTCACGTTCGAGTCCGGGTCCAGGGAGCGGCTCATGACGTCGGCCGCCCGCAGCATCACGTCGTAGTGGCGCGCGGTGAACCCGACGGCCCCGCGTTTGTAGGCGAGCAGCAGGCTCTCCAGGGAGTGCGAAACCGACTCCAGACCGGAGAGGTTCACCGCTCGGGAGGCCCCTTTCATGCTGTGGGCGCAGCGGTAGACGGTCTCCAGGGTCTTGACCGCCTCCTGCGGATCCTGCGCGCCTTCCATGTCCAGGAGTCCCGAGGTGATGGCCTCGATATGCTCCTGGGCTTCTATAAGAAAGGCCTTGCGCAATTCCTCCAGGAATTGCTCCTCGCTCAGTTCCATCCTACACCTTGTACTGCTGGACCAGGCCGATCAGGCGTTGGCCGAGTTCCTTGAGCGAGCGCGTGGCGTCCTCGAGTTGGCGCATGCTGTCGACGTTCTGGTGGGTGGCGTCCTTGATGTTGACCATGGAAAGGGCCAACTGCTCCACGCCCGTGAGCTGTTGTTCGCTGGAAACGGTGATCAGGCTCGCTACCTGGGCGGCGCTCTGGATGCTGTCGTCGAGGGAGAGCACGGCTTCGCGGGCGCGTCCCACCTGGGCGGCCCCGGACTCCACGGCCTTGTTGCCCTGTTCGGTGGCCAGCACGGCGGCGCTGGTGGCTTTCTGAATGTCGGAAAGAATGTGGCGCACGCTGCGGGTGGCGTCCTTGGACTGGGCGGCCAGGTTCTTGATTTCCTGGGCGACCACGGAAAAGCCCTTGCCGTGCTCCCCGGCCTTGGCCGCCTCGATGGAGGCGTTCACCGAGAGGATGTTCGACTGTTCGGCGATGCTGTCCACGGTGGCGATGATTTCCCCGATGGATTGGCTCTGCTCGGAAAGGCTCATGATGCTGTCGGCGATGGCTTCCATCTGTTGGCTGATTCGGGCCATTTCGTCGCTGATCTGTTCGGTGGCCTTTTGTCCGGCGTGGGATATCTCCATGGTCTGTCGGGCGTTTTCGGACACGGACTTGGCCTTCTGGCTGCCAAGCTCCACGGTCTGGCGCAGTTCCTCCACCGTGGCCGTGGTTTCGGTGACCGAAGCCGCGGTCTCCGCCGCTCCGGCCGTGACTTCGGCGATGGAGGCCGAAATCTGCGTGGAGGACGAGGCCAGGATGTTGGCTCCGCGTTTGATCTCCTCGATCTGGGCGCGCAGGCTGTCCTTGGTCTTGGCGTAGGCCTGGGCCAAAAGGCCCAGTTCGTCCTGTCGGTCCAGGGCGGACTGGTCCGTGTCGCCGGTCAGGTTGCCTTCCCCGGCCTGGACGACCAGTTCCGTGATGCGGCGTATGGGACCGGCCAGTCCCTGGGCCAGCGTGTAGCCCAGCAGGGAGACGCCGGCCGCCACGGCCGCGCCCAGGAGCAGCAGCTTGATGGCCAGGGCCTTGATGGGCGCCAGGGCTTCGGCCTCGTCGATCTTGGAGACCAGGGCCCAGTTGAAGTCCGTTCCGAAGAGCTTTTTCAGGTCCACCAGGGAGTAGTGCTTGAGACAGGGTTCGCCCCGGTAGTCGGATTCGACGCTCACGCCTTCGCCGCCGCGCAGGCCGGCGTTCACGGCCAGGGTGTCGGCCTTCTCCCTGATGATGGCCGAGGAGCCGTCGCCGAAACGCAGTTCGCTACGCATGAGCTTGTCTTCACCCACCAGGTCGAATTCCTTGGTGCTGGAGGTGCCGGAGTTGTCCTTGAGAATGTCGGAGACGAAAGTCGGACGAATGGCCGTGGCCACCACTCCCGCCAGTTCGCCGGAGGCGTTCAGCACGGGGGATCCGGCGAACGCGGCCGGACCGCCCAAGGGCGGGTAGGGGGTGAAGTCGCTCAGGGTGGCCCGCTTGCCCCGCATGACGGCGGCCCAGAGCTTGCCCAGGCCCAGGTCCTTGGCCGGGGAGGCCGCCAGGCAGGCTCCCAGGTCGGCGCCTTTCCCGGTGCTGTAGAGCACGTAGCCGTCGGCGCTGATCAGGTAGAGCTGCTTGCCGTCCATCTGGCCGGACACCTTGCGGAAAAAGGGATCGAGTTCGGCGTGGAGCGCTTGGTATTCCTTGCTCTGGACGTTCATGGCGCCCTGGGGAGGCAGGTTCTGGGCGGCCTTGAGTTTTTCCACGCGCTGGATGGCCGTCAGGGTCGAAGGCGTCTGGGCCAACAGGTTCAGGGCGTCGAGGGTCATGCCCAGGCGGTCGACCAGGCTTTGCAGCTTGTCGCGGTGCGAGCCGGCCAGTTCCCGGAAGGCGCTTTCCTCCAGGGAGGCCTTGCTGGAAAGAAAACTCACCATGCCGATGACCACGGTGGGTAAAAGCGACACGAGCAGAAACAGGGAAACGAGTCGGTTGGCGATGCTTTTCGAAAAGAACCTCGGCATGGGCAGGGCACCTCTTGGCGTTTGTTGGCGTATGGTTAGGCCAGGCTCGGTTGGTCGCCGCAATCTCCGGCGCGCAGGCGTTTGTCCGTGACCAGGGCGTGGGCGTCCAGCAGGGCGATCTTGTTGGACGTGACCCCCAGGAGCAGATCGGCCTTGACGCCGGTCAGCGTCGGCAGGGGCGAAGCGATGTCCTGGCGGGAAAGGGTGCGCACGCCGGTGATTTCTTCGGCCAGTATGGCCATGGCCATTTCCCGGTCGGAAAGCAGGATGGCGAAATGTTTGACATCGGCTTCCTTGGGAGGAAGTCCGAAAAGCGCGCGCAAGTCCGTCACGCTCACCACTTCGCCAAGCATCTTGATCACCCCGGCGATACAGGGCGGCGTGCCGGGCAGGGGCAGAATCTCCGGCGCGGGAGCCACCTGGCGCACGGCCGAAGTTTCGATGGCGTAGCGTTCGCCGGCCACCAGAAAGGTCAGGGCCGGCAGTTGTCCGGGGTCCTCGACCTCTTCGAGCGGGACCTGGGCCAGGGTTTCGGCCCGTTTTTCCAGAATTTCCCGGCGGCGGGCGGCTTCGTCCCGGGCGGTCTCGCCGGGGGCCGAACCCGGGCGGGCCCAATCTCGGACGCCTTGCGGGCGAAGGGGGGTCATGCGTCAGCCTCTTCTTCGGTGGAGCGGAGGATGTTTGCGAGTTGTCCCGCGGTCATGTCGCCGCTGTCTTCGAGCACGTGATCGTCGGCCAGGGGGGCGACCAGGGCCAGGGTGTTGTGGAAATGTCGTCGGGCCTGTTCGGTCTGTCCCCGGGACCGGGCGATGGTCCCCAGGGAATAGTTGGCCAGAATGTGGTCCCCGTCGAGAAACAGCACCCCGTTCAGGGCCTTTTTGGCCTCGTCGGCGTTGCCCATCCCCAGGAATATGGTGGCCAGCAGATAGCGCAGGGAGGCGTTGACCGGGTCCAGGGACACCGCCTCTTCGCAGTGTTTTCGGGCCGTTTCCAGGCGTCCCAGGTTGGCCAGGCTCCGGGCGGCCAGGCCCTTGGCCTGGGCCAGCAGGGTCTTGTCCTCGGCCTTGTGGTCGGCGGCTTGCAGCGCCACGTCCAACTCCCCGGCGGCCCGGTCGTAGGCGGCCCGGTCGTAGCTCTTTTGGGCCGCTTCCAGGGCCAGGGCCAAGCCGGAAGGGGCGGCGGTCGCCTTTCGTCTGGAAACGGGCCTGGCGGGGCTGTCCAGGGGAGCGCGCGCTTCGCGTTGGGCCGGGGGCGGGGCGGGAGGGGAGACCGGGACGATCGCCTGATCCGCTGGAGAAGCCGCAAGGCCGGGATGCTCTTCCCCTCCGGGGATTCCCAGGAAGGTGGGGAGTTCGGGCTCGAAAAAAAATCGGGCCGTCTGCAACGGTTTGGTCTTGCGGTACAGGGTGGTCCCGGAAAAGGGAACGCTCAGGAAGTTGCGGTACAACTCGGTGGATGTTTCGCACAAGGATACGGCCAGCCATCCGTCGTGTTCCAGACACTGGCGGAATTTGTCCACCACGTTCATCACGAGTTGTGGACGAAAATACATGAGCACGTTGCGACAGAAGATGATGTCCACGTCGCAGGTGTCGGTCTGCAAGGAGGGAAAGGGGTCTTCCACCAGGTTGAGGTAGGCGAAACGCACGAGTTTTTTCACCCGGGGGATCACCTCCAGGGTGTGGGAGTCGACCGTGCGGAAGTAGCGTTCGCGAAACCACTGGGGGGTTCCCCGGAACGACCACTCCCTGTAGCGCCCGGCCTGGGCCTTTTCCAGGGACACCACGTTGGCGTCGGTGGCCAGCACCTGGACGTTCCAGCCCTGGCGGGAGGGCAGAGCCCTGTCCAGAATGGAGGCCAGGGTGTAGGCCTCTTCCCCGGTGGAGCAGCCGGCGCTCCAGACCTTGAGGTACTGGCGTTTGCGGGCCCGTTTTCGGATCAGCTCGGGCAGGATCTTGTGCTCCAGCACGTCGAGGGTGGCTTTTTCCCGGAGAAAGTAGGTCTCGCCGACGGTGAGTTCCGAGGCCAGGATCTGTATCTGGCTCAGGGAGAGGGGGCCCGCGAGCATGGTGCGCACGCAGTTTTCCACGGTGTCGAATCCCATGGGAATGGCCGCCTGCACGATGCCCTTGAGCATGTCGCGCCAGCGGGCGGGCGGAAAATGCAATCCCATCTGGGTTTCGATGCCGACGCTCAGGCTCGTGAGCTGCTCCTTGGAGAGCTCGGGAAGGGCTTTGACGAATATCGGCGTCATGTGGAAATTTCCGCGTGGCGCAACGCGTCGCGAACGGGACGGCACAGGGCGTCCAGGTCCTGGATGAGCACGAGTCCGTCCCGGGTGGAGGCGACTCCCGCGAGCAGGTCCATGACTTCCGGCAGAACCTCGTCCGGGCGGGTCACCGGCGTATCCCGGGAATCGAACACGCCCAGCACGTTGTCCACCAGCAGGACCAGGGTTCGAAGCGGGCTTTTGACCACGAGAAAGCGGTCTTCGGGCAGGACTTCCCTGTCCTCGAGCCCCAGGCGGGCGCGCATGGACACCACCGGCAAGACATCTCCCCGGATGTTGATCAGCCCCTTGAGCAACGGAGCGGAATCGGCCACGGCCGACACCTGGGCGGCTTGATACACCCGCTGGACAGCGTCCAGGTCAAGCGCCAGGCGCATGGGGCCGACAACGAAGACGAGAAAGTGCATGACGGCGCTCTTTCGGCGCGTGACGGTCACGACGCCAGGGCGTGTTCAGCCCTCATTCGCCTGAAGAACAAAGCGTTCACGAGGTCACGGTCACCGAAAGCCCTTGAAATTGCCAATCCGTGTGTATCCGGACATGCAAAGCGCAAGGGCTTTCGTGGGTCCTCCTTCAAGCATGAGGAGCATGAGGCATACAGTGTGCGCGGCCGTGGTTGTCATCAGAAGAAGGATTTGCACGGCTCGAACGCGTCATAAATGATAGCTCATCTCGTGCCGCTCATCAACCGTAATGGCGGCGGCATGCCCCGCATACAGACGTATCGCGGACGTTATGGCATCGCAGTCCTGCGGAATGTTTCAGCAAGGTGAGTTCAAGACCAGTCTCGAAGGGAATGGATCGTATTCTTGCCCGTGGAGTTGCGTCCTCTCGTCGCGCCGGCTTCTTGCGCCCGGTCGATTCGCCGGGGTTTTGCACCGCGCGCCAAAACAACAATCTCGGTATCGCGTATGCGAATGCTCCGGCATCCCGGATGCGCTTCGCGGCGCCAAAGAAGAAATGCAATTTCCATGAGCTAGCCCATGGGAAACGTTCCCCGGCAAGCCCTCGTTCGGCCTCGGGGTATTGTGAAACGAAATAGACTGACGAGTTTATCGCGCGGCGGGGGAGGTCTTCGCCGCGCAACGGCCGCACGTTCGCAAGGGTGGATGCTCTCGGCGGTTCACGAATTCAGGCGTTTGCGTTCATGGGCCAGGAAAATGGCCCCGATCAGCTCTTCGAACTCCAGGGGTTTGACCAGGTAGTCGTAGGCCCCCAGGGACATGCCCGACACGCCCGACTCCAGCGTGGCGTGCCCCGTGACGAGCAGCACTTCCACTTCGTGGCGGTGGCGGGATTTGATTTCGCGCAGGGCTTCCAGGCCGTCCATGTCGGGCAGGTTCATGTCCAGGATCACCACGTCCATGTCGCCGGCCTCCAGGGCGACCAGGGCTTCGCGTCCGCTCAAGACGCTGCGCACGGAAAATCCCCTGTGGATCAGGCGTTTGGACAAGGCGTCGTTGAAGTCTTTTTCGTCGTCCACCAGCAAAACGTTCGCGCGCTCCATGGCGTTTCCCTGCCTTGCTTTGCCGGCCGCGGCCGGTGGGATGGTCGCGGGCCGTGGTTGCCCGAGTGGGTCGGCGAGGCGGCAAAGCGACTCAAGAGGCCGTGAAGACGGCCTTTGCCGCCTGGTGTGGCGTCTACGAAACACCTCCCGCGTTTCCCGCGGGATTGATGCTGTGAAAGAGGCGTTGGCCTTGAAACCGGGTCAGGTTTCCGGGGACGCGGTCCAAAGCGATCAGCAGGGCAGGCGTACGGTGAAGGTGCTGCCCTTGCCCACCTGGCTGTGCACGGTGATGCGTCCGCCAAGCTTTTCGATGATCCCGAAGGTGATGGCCAGCCCCAGGCCGGTGCCTTCGCCCGGTTTTTTCGTGGTGAAAAAGGGATCGAAGATTTTGTCCAGCTTGTCGGGTTCTATGCCGCAACCGGTGTCCGTCACGTTGATTTCCACCTGGTGGGAGTCGGCCAGGTGGACCGTTTCCAGCGTGAGTTGGCCGTCCTTGCCGATGGCGTCGATGGCGTTGTCGATCAGGTTCAAAAACACCTGTTGCACCTGGACGGGATCGGTTTTCACCGAAGGCAGTTGCTGGCACAGGTGCTTGACGATGTCGATGTTGCGGTGGCGCGCCTCGGTTTCGAGAAATTTCACGGTTTCGGTGAGCACGTTGTTGATGTCGACGACTTCCGTGGACGGCTCCATGCGACGGGCGAAGCCCAGCATGCGCTGGGTCACGTTCTTGGCCCGTTGCACGTGGTGTTCGATGCGGTCGGCCGCCTCGGATATTTCCTGGAAGTTGGCGCTTTGGCGGACGTCCTCCTCTTCGAGCAGGTCCTTGATCCAGCCGGCCTGTTCGCGGATGATGGCCAGGGGATTGTTGATCTCGTGGGCCACGCCGGCGGCCATTTTGCCCAGGGCGGCCATCTTGCCGGATTGGGTGAGGGTGGCGTCCAGGGCGGCCTTTTCCCGTTCGGCCTTTTCCAGTCGACGAATCATGTGGTTGGTCACCAGCACGGTGCCCAGGCAGATGACTCCCACGCCGACCGCCAGGAGAATCCACACCACGTGCTCGGTGTAGAAGAGCGTCCGCAGCTCTTCCGTGGGGTCTTTTCGCAGCACAAGCAGCCAGTCGGTTTTCTGCATCCAGGACCAGGCGTACAGGGCGCGTTGTCTGTCCGTGCCGAAATCCTGCACGCGCACGCCGTCGAACCGGGTGTTCAAGGCCATGGGCAGGGCGATTTCCCCCATGACCTGTCCGCCCGTGCGGGGCGTGGTCTGCAACTGCCCTTTGGAGTTGACCAGAAAGGCGTCGCCGTTGCGGCCCAGGTCGATGCGGCGCACCAGGGCGTCGAAGACCTCGGAGTCGATGGTGGCCCGCAGAATCCAATTGTGTCCGGCCTCGCGGCGCAGCACCGCGATGATGATGTGGGGATGCTTGCGAAAACCCAGAAAGACGTCGGAAATGTAAATTCCCTGGGCCGTGACCTTGGCGAACCACTCTTCGTTCTTATAGTTGAACTCACTCAACTGGTAGGGGCCGGCATAGGCCAAGTGGGAGCCATCCTCTCCGATGACGCCCAGGTCGATGTAGGAACGCGATTGGGCCTGGATGACCGAAAAAATTTGTTCCAGGTAGGCGGGCTGGGACATGTCCTCCAGCTTTTCGGTGTTGGCCAGCAGGCTCAGCTGGGCCACCCGTTCCGCCAGGAACTGGTCGATGGAGTCGCGTTTGATTTCGGTCAGGGTAAGCAGATTTTTTTCGATGTTAACCTTGTATGCCTTGGAAAATTCGTGAGTTATGGCTATCCCCAGGACCAATAGCGGTAGAAGCGAAAAGGCGATGGTCGTGAGGATCATTGTCAGGCGAAGGCGTTTGAGGTCAGCAGTCTTCATGTGGTGTCGCCGCCGGGTATGCTGAGGAGTGTTTTGATGCGACCCCTTCTAACCCCGCACGGGCCTTGCGGTAAAGCTTTTCCGTGTACGAAGCCGCCCGGCCCGGGGCGTGGACAATTGGCGCGCGCTCTGGCAAATTGTGAAAAACCATTCGTCGTGCGTATCGGATCCCTATGACCATTCTCGGTTTTCACGGCGTTCATCCCCTGGCACTGCTCGTTTTTCCGATGGCCCTGTTTTTGGCGCTCATCGGGCCGTACCGTGTCTTTCGCCTGCGCGGGAGCCTTCCGGGCTGGCTGTCATGGAGCTACCTGGGGATGTTGGCCCTGCTGGTGTTGACTTGCTGTTTGGGTCTGCCATCGGTCAGACGCAACTACAATCTGGCGCTCATGTCCTATGCCGGGATTCTGGTGGCCGTGGGTGGGCTCGCCCTGGCCCTGGAGGTCGCCATCTGGGCGGTGCGCCGAACCCGCGCCCGGCCCGCGGCGGTCGACCCCACGCGTCGGGCCGTGCTGGCCGGCTCGGCCCTGCTTCTGGCCGTCCCCTTCGGGGCCATGGCCGCCAGCGAACGGGTGAACGTCGGCGCCCGGGTGGCGAAGCGTCACATTCGCCTGGCGCGCGCACCAGGCGCGGCGCCGGGCCGTCCCCTGAAGGTGAGCTTTCTTTCGGACCTGCACGCCGGCTTCTTTCTGCCCCAGGACTACATGGCCCAGGCCTTGCGCCATGTCGAGACCTTCGGGCCGGACGTGGTGCTTTTCGGCGGCGACCTCATCGACATGGAGCTTTCAGGCCTCACGCAGACCCGGAGTTTCTTGCGCGCCCTGTCCGGGGTGGCTCCGGTCTATTCGGTGCTGGGCAACCACGACTGCTATCGCAATGCGGGCGAAGTGGCCGCCTTTCAGGCCGATTGCGGGGTTACGGTGCTGCGCGGACAAGGCGTGAACCTTGCCGGATCGTTCGGGAGGTTCGCGCTCTGCGGGGCCAGGGATTACATGGAGCGCGAACGGCCGGACAAGGCCCTGGGCTCCCGGGAAAGCCTGGCCTCCACCCTGTTCTTGGCGCACAATCCGGCTACGCCCCTGGCGCTCGACTCCTGGCGGACGCCGTGGCTCAGTCTCTGCGGCCATACGCATGGAGGGCAAATCCGGCTGCCGGGCGTGGGGTCGCTCGTCAACCAGGCGGATCGCCGTCTCGAACCCGGCGTGAACGCCCTGGACGGAAAAAACGTTCTGATAACTGCCGGCATTGGTTTCGCCGGCCTGCCCGTGCGCCTGCTCTGTCCGCCAGAGGTGGTGAGCCTCACCATCGCATGACGCGCGCGGACCGGGGCGCGGCCTGGCCCGAACTGGCCTGGGACGGATTGCGTCTGTTGACGCCGCCCGACCTGGAGCCCGTCCGCCTGGGCCGCGGCTACATGTTGCTCGAAGACGAGTCCGGCCCGCGTCTGGAATTGCGCTGGCAACCCGCCGGAAAGCGCTTCTCCCTGGAGCGGGCTTTGGCGCGGGCTCGTCTGGTCCGCCTGGAGGAGCCGGGTCCCCTCGTCAGTGAAGTTTTCTCCCTCCTGCCCGCTTCTGGGCGGGCCGTGGCCTGCGCTCCCGAAAAAGATCCGCAAAGGCGTTCCCTGTTGCTCCTTCTCCCCTCCGGCCGCTTGGCCGTGGTCGCGGGTTTTTTCCCCAACCACCGGGGCGGGAGCGGCCCGGCGGCGGACGGCATGGGAAATGCCGACCTGGCCCTGGCGCGAGCGGTCTCCACGCTGGACGACTCCCTGCCGGGGCTCGTGCGCCTCTACGACATCGCCCTGCGCGCGCCCGAGGGCATGGAACTGACGGAGTTTTCCTTCGAGTTGGGGCGATTTCGGCTGCTCTACCAGGACAAAGCCCACGGCGTGGAGTACGCCCGTTTCGCCCCGGCCCGGGCCATTCTGGCCGGAACGGAGCTCGCGGACTGGACCGCGCGGGCTTTGGCATCTTGGGCCGGACGAGGCCAGTCCTGGAGGGAGACCTTGTACGCCGGGCGCGAGGCGGCTGAACTCCACCCTGGGCCGGAGCTTGTCGGCCGGTCTTTTTTCGCCCGGCTGCGGGCCGGGCTTTGCCGGAAAACACGGCCCGCCCGGGGCCTGGCCTGGCTGGGGGATGCCTCGCGCATTCTGGCCGTGCGAGCCGTGGGGGACTTGAGCCCTGAAGCGTTCGGCGCTATGTGCCGCGACTATGTGGTTTCGTCGCCGTCCGTCTGAAAAGCCCGTGCCGGCCAGCCGGGAGACCAGTCTGGCCATGCGCCCGGCGCGCAACGCCCAGGTGGTGGAGGAGGCGCTGGACAACGGACTGGTGCGCCTGATCTATCCCACCACGGTCAAGCCCTGGTTCGCGGGCTTGGCCTTGCGGATGGGCCTCTGGGACGGCGCTCCCCTCACACGCAAGCTCGAACTCGACGAATTGGGCACCTTTTGCTGGCGCATGCTGGACGGGAACGCCAACGTGCGCGACGTAGCCGCCGCCCTGTCCGGTCGTTACGGGCTGCCCCGGCGTGAGGCCGAGCTGGCGGTGGCCGCCTTCCTGCGTGAATTGGGCCGCCGGGGCGTGATCGGCCTGGCCGCCGTGGACCAGGCGGAAGATTCTGGAAAGGACGGATAAGTCTGTCTTTTCAATGGGATTTTGTTCGGAACTCGTCCGCTGCGAGTCAAGGCGGACGGTGAAGGAAATGAGCCGGGCGGACTTTTCAGTCCGCCCGGCTTGTCCAATGGGGTGGCCTTCCCCCTGAATGCCACCTCTTTGGCTCTGTGACAGTCCTGGTCATGGCCTTCGCGGCAAGGCGTTTTGGCGACCACGACGTTCACGTCTGTGACTCTTGGCGCTGGAGGCGTCGGCGGGAAGGTCTTCCCGCCGACTGTTCAAGAATACGGGACTTGGGGCCACTGTCGCTGAGGTTGACAAATACCGCTTCTTACGAATGCAAAGCCTTTGGAGTGTGCTTGAAGCCGTTGTCCTGGGCAGTATTAAGCACAAGGCGTGCCAACGGATTGCGGGTCTCGCTAATACCTCAAGAAGAAGCTGGTTTTTCTTTTTTCGAAAAAATCCTTCGAACGAGGTGAAGCGGGTTGCATCAATTTTTGGAGAGAATTCTCCATGGATTGGAGGATGATTTTGGGCCAAGGGGCGGAACAGGTCGGGGGAGGGCGCGTTTTCTGAGATTCGAACCGGATGGTTGGGCGTACACACGCCGAATCAGGCTCAGCCAGGGTGTCCTCCAAATTATGGAGGTCTGTTTTGGTCGGGAGGAGAACGTTCGGGAAGGTCTCGACAGGCACTTGGTGAAAAGGAGACTCTGGGGAACGTCGTGGCGCCTGAGGATGGAGCGAGACGACCTTACGACTGCTTGTATTCCTCCGGATTCAAGCCGAACTTTTTGACCCGATGCCAGAGGCTGCGTTCCTTGATGCCGAGAAGTCGGGCGGCGCGCACCTGGATTCCCCGGGTACGGACCAGGGCCGCGATGATGCATTTTTTTTCGGTTTCCGCCAGATGCTCGTCGAGTTGCATGGGATGGTCCTCGGACATGCGCGGATCGGCCAGGGAAAGGGCCCCCGGGATAACGGGCTGCCCTCCCTCGCGCGCCAGGCGGTCGCGCTCCCGGGCGGTTTGCATACCGGCCGCTTGGCCGGGGGCGGACAAGCGCAACTGGGCGGGCAGATGCTCGGGCCGGACTTCTCCGGCGTTTCCGGCCAGGACCGTGGCCCGCTCCAGGGTGTTGCGCAACTCGCGCACGTTGCCCGGCCAGGTGTGGGCCATGAGCATCCCCATGGCCTCGGCGGAAAGGGTCAACCCCTGGCCGAAGCGATCCAGAAAGTGCCTGGCCAGGGCGGGGATGTCCTCCGGGCGCACGCGAAGCGGCGGCAGGGTCAGGGGAAAGACGTTCAGCCGGTGGAACAGGTCTTCGCGAAAGGTGCCGGCTTCGATCATCTCCGACAGATTTTTGTTGGTGGCCGCCACCAGGCGTACATTGAAACGCACCGGCGTCGCCCCTCCCACCCGCTCGGCTTCGCCATTTTCCAGGGCCCTTAGAATTTTAGCCTGCGTTTCCAGAGGCATATCGCCAATTTCGTCCAGGAACAGGGTGCCGCCGCTGGCCTGTTCGAACTTGCCCTTCTTGGTGTTGATCGCGCCGGTGAAGGCGCCTTTTTCGTGGCCGAACAGTTCGCTTTCCATAAGGCCCGGCGGAATGGCCGCGCAGTTGACCGCCAGAAAGGGCTTGTCCTTTCGTTTGGAGTGCTCGTGAATGGTGTTGGCGAACAGGTCCTTGCCCGTGCCGGACTCGCCGGTCAAAAGCACCGTGGCCTCGGACGGAGCCACCTTGAGCACATAGGCCAGCACCGCCCGCATGATGCGGCTTTCGCCGATCACGCCGGGGAACAGGGTTTTGGCGTCCTGGCCGGTGAGAACCTGGGCGGTCTGGTCGTCTATCGGGGAAAGGTGATCGAGTCGCGGGCCGTTGCCGTTCGAAGGCGCGGGGTCGGATTCGGAGGCGGAGCGGTTGGTTGTTTCGTCTTCGAAAAGCTCGGACGTTTGGCCAAGCAGGTATCGCCAGGCGACGAGTCCCGCCCCGAACATGGTGATGCCGGCCGCCACGGCGTGATATATGGTGCGTTGGCCCGTGTTTTCGGGGTGAAGAAACCCGCGGGTCAGGACCGTGTCCACGCCCAGGACGCTCAGGGACGCCACGACTCCGAGCGCGAGGGACATGCGTATGGCCGAAAGGGCGTTGATGCGTCTTTTTTTTATCCGATTGGTCATGTTTGTCACGCGTCGCGAAAGTTGCGAAATCACAAGGCCGGCTGGGGCTTTTGGCGGGACCGCAAAGGCTGGACGCCGGTACATGACGGCACGCGGGACCAATTCCCGGTCGTTTCCCAGGAAGGCGTGCACGAAAATAGCATACCATCATTTTGAACGACTTGCGCGCCTTTTTCAAGATGGGCAAAACGAATGCGGGTTTGCCGGTTGCATCGGGCCGAACGGCGCGCTAGGTTGCCTTGCCGAAAATCCCTAACGAACAGGACACCATGGCCCAGTACGAACGAGCCCTTGCGCAACCCGATCTCCCCTTGTTCGCCAGGCAACCCGTGTTCGACGCGAAACTGGCCGTCTACGGATACGAACTGCTCTACCGGCGCGCCCTGTTTTCCAGCCGGGCCGATTTCGCCGACAGCGACGCCGCCACCCTCACGGTGATTTCCGGGGCTTTCCTGCTTCAAGAGGGCGATCTTTCGAGCACGCAAAAGGTGTTGGTGAACTTCAGTCGGCGGACAATTCTCGACAAAGCCCCCTATGCCTTGCCTCCCCGGCGCACCGTCGTGCAGGTCAACGAGGGCGAGCGGCTGGATTGCGAACTTTTGGACGCCTTGTCCGGCCTCAAGCGCGACGGGTTCCTGGTCGCGGCGGACGGGGTCGAAGGCAGACCCGGGGCCGCCTCCCTGCTGGCCTTGGCCGATCTGGGCATTGTGGACATGCGTGGCAAGAGCGCGGAACGGCTCGCCGCGTTGCAAAAGACCATGGTCAGAGCCGGTGTGCGGCCCATGGCCAAGCGCGTGGAGACCGAAGCCTCGTTCCAGTTGGCGCATTCCCAGGCGTTCGAGCTTTTTCAGGGATATTTCTTCAAGCGGCCTGCCATGGTGACCGGAAGGAAACTGGCCTCGGGGGAGCTGGCCCGGCTCAAGCTTTTGCGACTCACCCAATCGGAGGAGCCGGACGCCGAGGCCTTGCGCCAGGTGATCCGCTCGGACGTTTCCCTGAGTTACCGGCTGCTGGCGTATTTGAGTTCGCCGTTGCACGGTCAGCGTCCGGGGTTTCTTTCCATCGACCGGGCCATTCCGGTCCTGGGCTGGAAGCAGTTGCGCAACTGGCTGCGCGTGGTCGCCCTGACGGACGAAACTCCCACGGGCAAGGCCAGCGAGTTGGCCTTTCTGTCCTTTCAGCGGGCCGGTTTTTTGAAAGCCCTGGGCGAAGCGCGCCAGCTTTCGCCCGACCAAACGGAAACTCTTTACACTCTGGGGCTTTTTTCCCTGCTGGACGTGCTCCTGTCGGCGCCGATGCCCGTTTTGCTGGCGGTTCTGCCATTGGAGGCGAACGTGGCCCGCACCCTGTGCGGAGAAGACAGTCCGCTCACGGTCTGGCTTGATCTGTGCCGGAGCTACGAGCAGGGCGACTGGCCCCGACTCGAGCAGGGGTTGCGCGCGCTGGAAATTTCCACGGAAACAACGGCCGCCTGCTATCTGCGCGCCATGGACACCGCCCGCCAGGTCCTGCTTGCCTAGCAGTCTCATATGCCAACTACGCTTCGGGCTTGACTTTTTCTCGCGCCTTGCCAGTAGGTTGTTTGAACAGGCTGCAAGAATCGAATTTTTGGGCGGGCTGCTAACAGCCCGCTGAAAAATCCTCGCTGGCCGTCTTGCTTCCAAAAAGCACATCCTGAACGAGGGGAGCGCCGCTTCGGGTGTGGTCGTCCCTGGTCCCTGCCCGCAGGTCTTTCGCACGCGCCGGAGATATCGACATTTTCGTCGGATTGCTAAAGTTTTTCAATTATCTGCGTTTGTTTACAGGACAACAACCCCATGCAACAGCTTAGTGCGCTTGACTTTTTCAGTAAATTCTTTCACGAATAAATAAATATTTCGGAAAATTTCGTATTAATTTTGTCCCGGGATACGGACAGGCAGTGAACGAAAAGCAAGGCCGCTTCAAAAGTGGTTTGTTTTTTAGCGAGTTGAAAGACCTGTGCCAACCGTATTCTCCCGTGGAAGGGACGAGGTGCTTTGGGTTCAGCCCTTGCGCGCCCCCAGACTGTTTCCGGAACGGGCTGGGCCGGTGCGGAGTGGTTTGGGGATCTTCAGCGGATCAGGTGGACGGCGTTTTCATTTTTGCGTCAAGGGTTGTGGCGGCAAATGCATAGGGAGTTTGTGTTCCTCTTGTTGCCGCTTGTTGTTCGTTCGGGCTCTTGTAGCATACCAATCACATGATTCACAGGTCGTTGTGGAGTGTCCATATTGTCGTATTTCGCCTCGAAGCCGCTGAAGGGAAAACATGCCTCGACCGCCATTATCGCGGCGGTGGTCTTGCTCAATATCATCGGTATGGCCGCCGGAGGCTTTGAACTGTTGCGCAGCAGGCAGCATTCGCAAGACATGAGCGTTGTTGCCGCAACCAATTTGTCTCAGGTGATGGAAAAGAACTTGGCCAATACGCTCAGTCAAGTCAACCTCACCCTGCAAAGCGTCGCCGACGAAGCATTACGTCAGTACACCCAGGCGGGCCACTACGACGTGGCTGCCTTGAACGCGTTTATCGCCCGGCAACACTCCCGTCTTCCGGCATTGGACAGCCTGCGCTTTGCGGACGAAAGCGGCATGATCATGTCCGGGGTGGGCGTGGGGGACAAGCGCGTCAGCATCGCGGGGCGAAGCTACTTCAAGCGATTGCGGGAGGATCCCCGGGCCGGCATGGTGATTTCGGAGCCCTTGATCGGTCACATCAGCGGCAAGCTGGTGCTGGTTCTGGCCAGAAGCCTGCACCGCCCGGACGGATCGTTCGCGGGCGTGGTGTACGGGCCCATCACGTTGGATTATTTTCGCAAGCTGTTCAACGAGATCAATGTGGGACCCCACGGCGTCATCTCGCTTCGCGACAGGGATTTCGCGGTCATCATTCGCACCCCGAATTCGGCCGGAGGCGGGGCCATGGGGCAGCGCCTGGTCTCGGCCCGCTTCAAGAATCTCGTCACGGAAAACCCCATGGAAGGCGCATACTTCGCCAATACGGCCTCCGACGGGGTGGACCGCGTGCTCTCCTACCGTCAGATAGGGGATTATCCGCTTTTCATCATCATCGGCCTGGCCGAACAGGACTATTTGGCTTCCTGGTACACCGATGCACGCAACACCGCTTTGACCATTTTGCTTTTTTTAGGCTTCACCAGCTGGGGGGGGGGGATCCTTTTGCACGCTTTGAAAGAACAGTCTCGCAGCGAGGAACGCTTGGCCTTGCTGCTTGAATCCGCCGGAGAAGGGATCTTCGGCATGGACCTTCAAGGGACCTGCACGTTTTTCAACCCCGCCGGATTGCGCATGCTGGGCTATCAGGACCAGTCGCAGATTCTTGGCAAGAACGTTCTCGAGGCTATCCTCCACACGTCTGCCGACAAGGGATCTCCCGCGTGCGACGAATGCCGGTTGCTCAGGGAATTGTGTATCGGTCGGGCGTTTCATTCCGACGAAGAGGTGTTCTGGCGCGTCGACGGAACGGCCGTGCCGGTGGAATATTGGTGCTCGCCCCAGGAGCGCGAGGGCAACATCGTGGGTGCGGTCATCACCTTCAGCGACATCAGCGAACGCAAGCGCGTCGAGGCGGGGCTACGCGAGAGCGAGGAGCGTTTTCGCTTCCTGGTGGAACACGCCCCCATGCCCATACTCATGCTGCGGGAAGGCAAGGTGCGCTATGCCAACACCAAGGCCGCCCTGGCCTTCGGGTACGGCGACGCGGAGACCATGTTGCGCCTCGCCATCACGAATCTCCTGGACAGGCGCATTCCCGAGCGGTTGGCCGAGGGGTCCTCGTCCGATACGAGTTTCGAATCGGCGGGGCGGAAAAAGGATGGCTCAACCTTCAACCTGTACGTTTCGTCCACGGTGCTGAACATGGCCGAGGGACCCATGGCCCTGGCCTTTTGCCAGGACATAAGCGAAGCCAAAAAGACCCAAGAGCGCATTCGCCATCTGGGCGAAGCCCTCAGGCAAAGCGAAGAGGCCATTGCCCTTTTCGATGACCAGCGGCGCTTCACCTATGTCAATCCGGCCTTTTGTCGCCTGTTCGGCTATGGGGAGGACGAGCTCTACGGCCAACCGGCCATGGTTTTGACCGGAGAAGATTCGCCCGAGAACGGAGCGGACCCCATGCAGACTTCCACCGTGGCCAGACGCTTCGGCGGCTTTCGCGGAGAGGTCAGACGCAAGGCCAAAAACGGGCTCATGGTGCCGCTTATGCTGAACGTGGCCCCGGTCCGGGACGATCTGGACCGCATAACCGGATTCGTCTCGGTCATGACGGACCTGACCGAGATCAAGAAGGCGCAGGAAAAGCTCAGTCGCATGGCGCACTTCGATCCGTTGACCGGCCTGCCCAATCGGGCTCTCTTGTCCGACCGGTTGGAAATGGGCCTGGCTGCGGCCAAACGGCAGGGAATGGTTTGCGCCCTGCTTTTTATCGATCTCGATCACTTCAAGACCGTCAACGACACCTTGGGGCACCACATCGGCGACCTGCTGCTCAAGGCCACGGCTGATCTGCTGCGTTCGCAAGTGCGAGCCACGGACACTGTGGCCCGCTTGGCCGGGGACGAATTCGTGGTCTTTTTGTCCGATGTGGAACGCGCCGACCATGCCGCTCTGGTGGCGCGCAAGATTCTCGTGGCCTTCGAGCACCCCTTTATCCTGGAAGGCCATCAGGTGCGCTCCACGCCAAGCATCGGCGTGGCTCTCTACCCGACGGACGCTTTCGACCCGGCGGGACTCATCAAGCAGGCCGACAAGGCCATGTACCGGGCCAAGCAACGGGGGCGCAACGCCTACGCCTTTGTTTCCGAAACGCCCTGAGCGTCAGCCGGGAAGAACGCCGGCCGCCTTTGTCGCGCGAAGCTTTCGGCGCGGCCCGGTTTCGCGCCTTGCAGGCGGACAGCCGGACCGGTCGCGGGCGCGAGCAGCGTGGCGCAGGGGCGAGCAGCGCGGCGCAGAGGCGGGCAGCGTCAGCGGGGGGGCGCGGGTCGCTTTTCGCACCGCTCGTCCCGGCGCATGCTCAGTCCGATGCGGCCCCTGGCCAGGTCCACTTCGGTGACCGTCACCGACACCTCGTCTCCCACCTTCACCACCTGGGCCGGGTCCGCGACATAGCTGTCCGAGAGCTGGCTGATGTGCACCAGACCGTCGCGGTGCACCCCCACATCCACAAAGGCCCCGAAGCGGGTGACGTTGGTCACCACGCCGGTCAGGCGCATGCCGGGCTTGAGATGGGAAATGTCGGACACGTTCTCGTCGAAACGCACCACATGGAAGGCGGCGCGGGGGTCACGTCCGGGCCGGGCCAGTTCGGCCAGGATGTCGGTCAGGGTCGGCAGGCCCACGGTGTCGTCCACGTAGCTGTCCAGGCGCAAACGGTCGCGCGCGCTTTCCTCGTTCACCAGGGCGTCCACTTTCACCCCCAGGTCCCGGGCCATGCGGGCCACCAGGGCGTAGCGTTCGGGGTGCACGCCCGTGCGGTCGAGCACGTTGTCGCCGCGCACGCGTAAAAATCCGGCCGCCTGTTCGAAAGCCTTGGGCCCGAGGCGCGGCACCCCCAGCAGCTCCTTGCGACTGGAAAACGGCCCGCGCTCGCCGCGGTGCGCCACCACGGCCTTGGCCAGGGCCGGACCCAGCCCGGACACGTAGGCCAGAAGCTCGGGGCTGGCCGTGTTGACGTCCACACCCACGGCGTTGACGCACGAGGTCACCACCTCGTCCAGGGCGCGGCGCAGGGCCGGCTGGTCCACATCGTGCTGGTACTGGCCCACCCCGATGGCCTTGGGGTCGATCTTCACCAGCTCGGCCAGGGGGTCCTGCAAGCGTCTGCCGATGCTCACCGCGCCGCGCACCGTGAGGTCCAGGTCGGGGAATTCCCGTCTGGCCGTCTCGCTGGCGGAATAGACCGAAGCTCCGGCCTCGCTCACCGCCACGGCTTCGATCCCGAGGTCCAGTAAACGGACGAAAGCCAGCGTCTCGCGTCCGGCCGTGCCGTTGCCCACGGCCGCCACTTCGGGTTTTTCCTCGGCGCACAGTCGCCGCAGGACCTCGGCGGCCTCGGCGCGCTGCCGTTCGGACCCCGTGGGATGAATGGTCGTGTGACGCACGAGCGCGCCCTGGGCGTCCAGAACAGCCAGTTTGGCGCCGGTGCGAAAGCCCGGGTCCAGGGCCAACACCCGCTTTTGGCCAAGCGGAGCGGCCAACAGCAGCTCGCGCAGGTTGGCCGCGAACACCCCGATGGCCTGGGCGTCGGCCTTGGCCTTGAGCCCGGCCCTGGCCTCGGTTTCCAGGGAGGGGCCGAGCAGACGCTTGTAGCCGTCCTCCAGGGCCCGCGTCACCTGGGCCGAGTCCGGTCCACGCCCCTTGACCACCAGGCGGGTGAGAAGGGTCAGGGCCTCGTCCTCGGGAGGGCGGATCGAAAGAACCAGCGCGCTTTCGCGCTCGCCCCGAAACAGGGCCAGCGCCCGGTGTCCGGCGATGCGGGAAAGGGGCTCCCGCCAGTCGAACCAGTCGCGGTAGGTCGCTCCCGACTCCTCCTTGCCCTTGGCCACTCTGGAGTTTACCACCGCCCGCCTGGCGAACAGTCCGCGCATGGCCTGGCGCACCTTGGGCGACTCGCCCATGCGCTCGGCCAGAATGTCGCGCGCCCCGGCCAGGGCCTGCTCCACGTCCTCGACGCCCTTGGCGGGATCGACGAACCGCGCGGCCAGCTTGTCCGGATTGTCTCCGCGTTGGGCCAGAAGAGCGGCGGCCAGGGGCTCCAGGCCCTTTTCCCTGGCCATCATGGCCCTGGTGCGTCGCTTGGGCCGATGCGGCAGGTAGATGTCTTCCAGGGTGGCCTTGTCCGCGGCGTCCAGCACGGCGCGCCGCAACGCTTCGGAGAGCAGGCCGCGCTCCTCCAGGGAGGAGAGCACCGCCTGGCGACGCTTGTCCAGTTCGACCAACTGTTCCAGACGGTCCTGGACGGCGGCCACGGCCACTTCGTCCAGGCTGCCCGTGGCCTCCTTGCGATAGCGGGCGATGAAGGGAATCGAACACCCTTCTTCCAGGAGTTTGACCACGGCCTCCACCTGGGCGGGCTTGAGGGCGAGTTCCTTCGACAACAGCGTAGCGTGCTTGTCATCCATATGGCGTTCGTCTTCGCGTCGTCGTGGCGCGGTGTTCGGGATGCGGTTGCGAAAATTCGCGAAATGTCGCTAAGTGGGGGCGCGATATACCGATCCAAGGCAGGAAGCAATGCGAAACACCCCTCGGGCCTTGCGCGCCATGGCCGTGTCCCCCCACCATCTGGCCTCCCAGGCCGCCCTGAACGTCCTCGCCGAGGGCGGTGATGCCGTGGAGGCCATGGTGGCCGCCTCGGCCGTGTTGTGCGTGGTCTATCCTCACATGACCGGACTCGGCGGGGATGGCTTCTGGCTCATTCACAGGCCGGAACGTCCGGTGTTGGCCATAGACGCCTGCGGGGCGGCCGCCGCACTGGCCACGCCGGATTCTTACCGCAAGGAGGGCTTTTCGGCCATACCCTGGCGCGGCCCCCTGGCGGCGCTTACCGTGGCCGGCGCGGTTTCGGGCTGGGAGTTGGCCTTGGCCGACGCGTCCCTGTGCGCCCGCCGGGACGGCCGGCGCTCCTTGCCGTTGACCAGGCTTTTGGAGGAGGCCGTACACTACGCCCGCAACGGCTCGGCCGTCACCGCCCACCAGGCGGCCTTGACCCGGTCCGCGCTGTCGGAGTTGAGCGACCTGCCCGGTTTCGCCCAAACTTTTTTGCCCCGGGGGCGTCCCCTGCCCGAGGCGACGCTGCAAAAGCGGCCCGACCTGGCCATCACCTTCGAGCGCCTGGCCGAGGCCGGGTTGGACGACTTCTATCGGGGGGATCTGGCCCGGGATCTGGCGGCGGATCTGGTCGCCCTGGGTTCCCCCCTGCGCGCGGCCGACCTGGCCGCCCACCGGGCGCGCGCCGTGGAGCCACTGTGTCTGTCCCTGCCCGGTGTGGAGGTTTTCAACCTGCCCGCGCCCACCCAGGGGGTGGCCTCGCTGCTCATCCTGGGCGTGTATGAACGACAAAAAGCCGCTCAAGCCGAAGGGTTCGACCATGTGCATACCCTCATGGAGGCGACCAAGGCGGCCTTCGCGATACGGGACCGGGTGATAGGCGACCCGGATCAGATGACTGAAAGTCCTCGGGATTTATTGCGCCCCGACGCCCTGGACGCCTTGGCCCGGAGCATCGATTGGTCCAGGGCGGCCCCCTGGCCCGGCCAGGGGCCGGAAAGGGGCGACACCGTGTGGCTGGGCGCGGCCGACAGCCGGGGCACGGTGGTGAGCTGCATCCAAAGCGTGTTTTTCGAGTTCGGTTCGGGAATCGTTTTGCCCCGGACCGGGCTGACCTGGCAAAATCGGGGCGTGGCTTTCGATCTGCACGGCCGGGGCCCGCGCCTGTTGGCCCCGGGGCGCAAGCCGTACCACACCCTGAATCCTGCCTTGGCCCGCTTTGCGGACGGACGGGTCATGGCCTACGGAACCATGGGGGGCGAGGGCCAGCCCCAGACCCAGGCCGCCGTGTTCACGCGGTACGCCCGCCACGGACAGGGGCTTCAGGCCGCGATCACGGCGCCGCGCTGGGTGCAGGGACGCACCTGGGGAAGCGCGGATGCCCGGCTCAAGATGGAAAATCGCTTCGATCCCCAGGTGGTGGAGGCTCTACGCCGAGCCGGGCACGACGTGGAGCTTGTCGGCGATTTCGATTCGGTCATGGGACATGCCGGGGCCGTGGTGCGCCGGGCGGATGGACTGCTGGAAGGCGCTGCCGACCCGCGTTCGGACGGGCAGGTGTGTTGCCGCTAGTGTTGCGTCCACGAAATACGTGTCTATGTATTTCGTGTCTCATAGATTGAAAGTATTCTATTTGACCTTGAAAACCCATGCATGTTTTCAAAGACGCGACACGCGGGGGTGCGAGTGCAAGGCGTCGCCCGTGGGAGACGCCCTGTACTTGTCCGTTCCAGGGAGTGTTACTTCCGGGACGTGTTCGTTTCGATCGTCAGGCCCAGCCAACGGTCAGCCACCCGGCGGCAGAAGGCGTCGCTTGCCGCCGCCAACAGGGGGAGATCGGCCCGGAGTTGGCTGAAGAAGGCGTCGTCGAACCCGTCTGCCGCTTTGGAGCGCCCGTCCGGGAGGGTGGAGCGAAAACGCTTTGCCCACGTGGACGCCAGGGTGGCGTCGGCCTCCAGATGCAGGGGAAAGCCGTAGCCGGCCCGGCCCGCCCGAAATCCCAGCACTGCGCCGTCATGGTCCACGAGCAGGGGGGTGATGCGGTCCGACGGGTCCAGCCCGGCCGGCTCGACAGCCATGAGCGCGGGAATTTCCAGGCCGCTCAAGACCGGATCGTGGGCCATGGCCTCAGACGGGGCGGTCCGGGTGAACCCGAAGACCGGCCCGCGCCGGGGGCGCGTGGTCGCGCCGTGGGCCTCGGCCAGGGCGAGCGCGCCCGGGCCCATGGCGGCCACGGGTTTTCCCTGACGGTCGAAGGCCAGGATCAAGTCCGCGAGGGCGGAAAAGGCGGGATGCGTTCGATCGAAGGTCCCGCACGGCCCGCCGAAAACGGCCAGGGCGGCGTATCCTTCGGGTGAGGCCGGCAGGGCCGCTCCCGCGTCCGGGCGGACCACGGTCATCTCGGCCCCCAGCCGTTCGAGCGCCTTTTGAAAAGTTCCTCCCGACGCGTCGCCGTCCAGAAGCGCCATGAGCACGCGCGCGCCCTCCAGGCCGGTTTCGCGGCAGGCGCGCACGGCCACGGCGGTTTCGTAATAGGGGGTGCCGTCGCCCACCGCGCTGGCCATGTCCCGGGTCAGGCGGTTGAGGCCGTGCCCGGCCTTGAACCAGCCTCCGCGCTCGGCCACCAGGATGTCCGGGCGCTGGCCCGCCAGGGTGCGCAGCTTGGCCCTGGCCGATCCCACGGGGCTTTCCAGCCTGACGGTTTGGCCGTCGGTCAGTCCGGCTCGGGCCGCCTCCGCCACGCCCAGGCGCACCTCGGGCAGGGGGGAGTGTTCGGCCATGGTCCGTTCCGAGCAGATGTGGTCGTGGGGGGCGATGGTCAGGAGTTTGTAGGGATACCGGGGGTCGGTCGTGGGCAGGTCGGCCGGGTTCAGCTCGGTGAGCAGACGAAACTTTCCCGATGGGGTTGGAAAAATGCGGTCCGCGTAGGGCGCCATGGGGGCGTTCAGCCTGAAGGCGCGGGAGCGCAAGTCGGCCATGTCGAGTCCTTGGGCCCGGGCCGGGGCCAGCAGGTCGAAGAGCCAGGCATCCTCGTCGCGTCGGAAGAACCGGGCAAAGGGAAACCGCTCGGACAATTCGGAAAACATCTGGAATTCCGACTTGCATTCGCCCACGGGGGCTATGGCCCGGTTCACCGGCCCCAGGTAGTTGTGACCGTAGCTGGCCATGGCGTCGCGCTCTTCGAGAAAGGTGGTGGCCGGTAGAAAAACGTGGGCCAGCTCGGCCGTGTCGTCTAAAAAGTGGCCGGAGTAGACCACGAATTCGGTCCGGCGAAAGGCCTGGACCACCTTGGCCGAATTGGGGGCCATGCAGGCCGGATTGGCGGCCGTGACAAAGATCATGCGGATGGCCGGATCTTTGGCGTCCAGGATTTCTTGCCCTATGGTCGGCATCAGGAGGGTGCGCCGGCCGGGATTGCGTTCGTCGCCCCAGAAACGCTGATCGTAGGGGCCGTATTCCTCGAACCCCTGGCTCACGCCGCCGCCCGGGACGCCGATGTTGCCGCTTATGGCGCCCAGGGCGTCGATGGCCCGAATCCCCAGATGGGCGGACGCGTGGCGATGCAATCCCCAGCCCAGAAGCTGCGCCGTGGGTTTTTGGGTCATGAGGGTGTCGGCCAGCAGGCGGGCCTGGTCCGGTCCGACCCCGGCCAGGGAGCAGAGCCGGTCCAGGGAAAACGACGCAAGCAGGCGCAGATACCTTTGCGCTCCTTCGGTGTGGTGTTCCAGAAAGTCGCGGTCGTGGGCTCCGGCTTCGACGATGAGCTTGGCCGCGGCCAGGGCCAGGCAGGCGTCGCGCCCGGGGCGGGGGGCGATGTGGTGGGTGGCCAGGACGGCCGTGCGGCTGGGGGCGGGGTCCACCAGGATCACGCGCCCGCCGCGTTTTTTGATGCGCGAGAGGATGGGCACCAGGCTGACATTGGTGGAAACCGGGTTTCGGGCCCACAAAATGACGGAAGCGCTGTTTTCGTGGTCCAGCGGATCGTGGGATATCCGTTCGCCCAGGTCCAGGTTCTGGGACGCCTGGCCGGTCCCTCCGCAAAGCGACCCGCGCAGGGTGGTCACCGCGCCGAAAAGGTTGAAGAAGTAGCGGTTGAGCAGCTTGAGCGCCGTGCGCTCGCCGTAGCCCTGGTAATACAGGACGGCCTCGGGACCGGATTCGGCCTTGATGGTTCGCATGCGGGCGGCGATCAGGTCCAGGGCCTCGTCCCAGGAGGCGCGTTCAAAGCGCCCGTTGCGGCGGATGAGCGGATGGATCACCCGCTCCGGGTGGTAAACGCGTTCGACGTATTTGCGCGCCTTGCGGCAGGCCGCCCCCTTGGTGAACGGGTGGTTCGGGTCGCCGGTCAGGTCGGTCAGCAGTCCGTCCGTAACGGTGGCCACCAGGCCGCAGGTGTTGGGGCAGTCGCGGGTGCAGGTGGTGACAAGGCGGGTGGTCTGGGTCATGGGGCAAGGCCTTTCGTCTGGCAAGGGTTCGGGATGTTCCGGCTCGCGGCGCATGGGGTCGGCGGGACTTTGCGCGCCGGACTGATTTCCAAATTTGTAAAATTGGCGGGCTTTGTCAAACGTCCTTTCCGTGCCGATGCGGTGGAAAAAGGAAGCGTAAAGACGCATTTTTTATAGAGGATGTAGCTAGCGTTTTTGTGGATCATGCGGGAAATGGTGTGTTGTGGTGTTCGGCACTTGTGGTTTGTTGTCGATTTGCCATCTCGGATATTGAATCATACTATATTTCATGTTGTTTTTTCGAAAGAAATGTGGAATAGACGTATGCATGAGCACACCGTCTGTTCTCGATCGGGAAAAGCAGGGGCCAAAGCGAAATTCTTCGCACCCCGCCGCACCCGTTCCCGGTGGATCTTCCCTCCCACGCGCTCCCGTGCCGGAAGAGGGGCCGGCTTCCGTCCGCAAAGCCGGTGGCGTGGCCCTCGGGGAGGGGAAAGCCGTCTCACGTTCGACAGTGTTCCCCCTGCCCCTGGTTCAATCCACGGACATTCCTGCCCACTGGCCGGCTCCCCGGCCGCCGCACCGGTTGCTGGTGATTTCGGGCGGACAAACCGGGGTGGACCGGGCCGCCCTGGATGCGGCGCTCGCCCTGGACATGCCCGTGGCCGGGTGGTGTCCGCGCGGTCGCCTGGCCGAAGACGGCGCGGTGCCGGGCCGCTACGCCCTCACCGAGACCGATTCCTCCGGCTACACGCAGCGCACCGGGCAAAACGTTCGCGATGCCTGCGCCACCCTTATCCTGACCAGGGGAGCGCTCGGCGGCGGCACCAGACGCACCGCGCTGTGCGCCAGGCGGATGGGACGGCCGTTGTTCGTGGCCCGCTTGGGCCAGACCGGCCCCGCGGCCGTGCTCCGCTGGATTCGCCTGGCGGGTGTGCTCCGGCTCAACGTGGCCGGTTCGCGCGAGAGCCTGCAACCGGGCATCTACGCCCAGGCCAGACGCTTTCTCGAAGGGGTGTTCGCCCTGCTGGACACTTGAAACGGCGCGCGAGAGAGGGGGGGGACGCGGGCGTCGCGCCCTTCCGGGCGCCCGGATCGCGGTTTCGGGACCGGCCGGGCGCGCCTTCAGCCGTGCAGGACGGCGCGCAGGGCCAGGGTCACGTGGCGCACCAGACCGGTCCAGCCGGCCGAGTCGGCCAGATACTTTTGATTGAGTTCGAGTTCCACGCCCAGATAGGCGCTTTCAGGGTGCGCGCGTCGCAGCCAGGTGGTCAACCCGTCGCTTGCGCCCCGGTAGGGGGAATTGCGCAGCACGGCAAGGCCAGGCGCGCGCGCCAGCAGGGCCAGCCGCCAGGCGGCGCAGAGTTCGCGTTCGGCCAGCCTGGCCGGGTCGTAGAGCAGGCCCACGTCCGCTCGACGCACCTGGTCGCCAAGCACCGGGGTGAAGGTGTGGGCCCCCACGTGCAGGGTGGTGAGTCCCCGTTCCCGGTTGGCGGCCACGGCCTCGGCCACGCTGCGGCGGTGGGGGGAGTGGTGGATGTCCAGAATGCGACGCTTTTCGGATACGGGCAGGGATTTGGTGAAGGTGGAAAAGAGCCCCTGGCGTCCTGGCGAGCGGTTGCAGTCCGCCACCAGGCGGGTGACGAAGGTGGCCAGGATCGGCGCGGAGAACTCCCGGCCCAGGGCGCGGGCGAGCTCCATGGCTCCGGCGTCGTAGCCCCGGTGGCTGGCGAGCAGATCGTCCTGGCCGGCGAAGAGTGGGGAAAGCTCTTCCGGCACGCGGTTGCCGGCGTGTTCGCAGGTGATCAGCACGGCCAGGGGGCGGCCGTTCCAGACGAACGGACCGGCCCCCGGGTCGCGCACAGGGGCTTGCCCTGTCGGGTTGTCGTTTTCGCCGGTGTCAGCCATGCGTTCACTCCGCCGTGCCGGACAGGTTGCCGCGATCGGGCGTCAGGATTCCAGCCCCGTGAAGGGACGGTCGGTCTCCAGGCAGCGACACAGGGTTCGGCAGGCCTTCAGGAGGGTCTGGCGGTCCGGGGCCGGGCCCAGGGAGCGCATGAGACGCCTGGCCAGGCATCCCTGGCCGAGAATCGCATCCAGGGCCCTGGCCGCGCCATCCGGGGGGGGAGGCAGAAGTTGGGCCAGGTTGCGCCACACGTCGCCGGCGGTGCAGGGCAGGGGACCGCGGTAGCCTAGCGCCAGGGCCAAGTCGCGGTCCGTTACCGGGGCCTGGTCGGCGTCCTTCACGCAGCGTTCGAGCTGCTCGGCCAGCGGAGCCACGGCCCAGGCCTGTTGCGAGGCCACGTCCGTGAAGCGTTCGGAACAAAGGGCCTTGAGGGTCTCGATGGTCAGATGCGCCACGGCCATGTCCGCGCTCGGGCATTCCTGGGCGTCGAGCACCCGGATTTCGATGGCGTCGCGCTCGAACCGGGCGATGGCTCCCCGCGCGTTCAGCCACTCGTGGGCCAGAACGCCCTCCGGGTCCAGGGGGCGGATGGCCTCGTACAGGGGGGCCAGGATCATGCGTTCGTAGTCGGCGCGGCTGAAGGCCGGCTCGGGCGCCACACGTCCGGTCACCTGGGGCACGCGCCGCGAGTTGTTGCGGTAGACCTCCATGCGGCTGTCCAGAAAGCCGGTGGGCCGTCCGTCCAGAATGGGGGTGGAGGCGGCCAGGGCCGGAAGAAACGGCAGCACCAGGCGAATGGCCGCGTGCAGTCGACCGAACTCCTCGTCGTCGGCAAAGGGCAGGTTCAGGTGGACGCTTTGCAGGTTGGACCAGCCGTGTCCCTGGCAGTGGAAAATGCGGTTGAAGGCCTCGTAGACCGGGCTGTATTCGTGGGGCCAGAGCCGGGTCTCGCGGGCCGGGTCCATAAAGGGATGGGCCCCGCCCGGCATGAGCCGTCCGCCCAGGGGGGCAAGAATCGCGTTGGCCCGGGCCGCGTCCGCCGCGAACGCCTGGGCCAGTCCGTCAAGCCCCGGAGCCGGCCCGTTGGTCTTGAGTTCGAGCACGTGCAGGCACAGCTCGTTGGACCAGGAAAGCGCGCCCATCTCCACCTCGGAGACGATCTCCCCGGCGGCGGCCTGCAGCACCCGGTCGGCGGCGGGCAAAACGGCCATGGTGTCGGCGGAGACGATCATGTACTCGATCTCCACACCCACGGCTTCGAACAGTCCAAGGGGGCGCGGGGTCATTTTGGCGCTCCGCAGCCCAGCTTGTGGGCTTCCATGCGCTTCACGAACACCTCCATCACCCGGGAGTAGAGTTCGCCCTTTAGCACGCAATCCTCCATGCCCGCGTCGATGTTGGGGTTGTCGTTGACTTCGATGACATGCACCTTGCGTCCCACCACCTTGAGGTCCACCCCGTAGAGGCCGTCGCCGATCAGGTCGGCGGCCTTGAGCGCGGTCTTGACCACGTTTTTGGGGGCCCTTTCCAAGGGCACGGCCTCCACCCGCCCGTTGGCGTTGCGGCCGCTTTTCTGGTTGTTGATGATCTGCCAGTGCTTGCGGGCCATAAAGTACTTGCAGGCGAACAAGGGCTTGCGGTCCAGCACCCCGATCCGCCAGTCGTAGGCCGTGGGCAGAAATTCCTGGGCGATGATCATTTCCGACCGTTTGAGCAGGCGTTTGGCCTCGGTTTCGTAGTGGGCCTGGTCCGCCACCTTGACCACGCCCTGCGAGAACGAACTGTCGGGCTGCTTGAGCACGAAGGGAAACGAAAAGGCCTTGGGCGCTTCCTCCAGGTTGGCGTGATGCAGCACCAGGGTCTTGGGGGTGCGTATGCCGTGACGGGTCAGGTTTTCGGCCAGGTAGACCTTGTTCGAGCAGCGCAAGATCGACTCGGGATCGTCTATGACCACCAGCCCTTCGGCCACGGCCCGGCTGGACAGGCGGTAGGTGTGGTGGTTCACGTCCGTGGTCTCGCGGATGAACAACCCGTCGAATTCCGACAGGCGGCGCGAATCCTCGCGGGTGATGAGTTCGGCCGCCACGTCCAGGTCTTCGGCCGCCCGGATGAAGCGCTTGAGACTCTTGGGGCAGGAGGGCGGCAGGGCCTCGTCCGGGTTGTGCAGGATGGCCAGGTGGTAGTGGGGCGGAGTGCGCCGCTGGGGCGAAAATCGGTGTCCCTCGGCGTATTCGGCCAACGCGTCGCGGGCGAAGGCCATTTCGTTGGGCGGAATGTCCGCCAGTCCCAGCGGGGAAACGTTTTGCAGGTGCCAGCCGTCGCTTTTGGTGAACGAGGCCCGGAGAAAGGGCGAGTAGAAGAGCTTGAACACGCTGGCGGCCAAGCGTTCGCGTCCCGGTTCCGGGGTATGGCCGAGATAGATGTTGAAGGAAAGCTTGTCGTCTTTTTCCGGCTCCAGGCAGCGGTCCAGGCTGGCCTTGCACTCGTCCGAGGCCAGGCGGATGATGCTCTGGGACTTCATGTCCTGCATGGTGGTGATGCAGGGCAGGGGCTTGTGCCCGCGCGCCTCGGCCAGAAGCGACACGTAGTAGCCGATGCTTTGGTACCGATGGGAGCGGCACAGGTTGAGCACCCGCGCGTTTCGCAGGTGGGCCAGGCGGGGGTCGGCAAGATAGGCCCTGGCCGAGAGGATGGTCACTCGTGGCAGGGGGTCCAGGTCTTCGGGATTGTCGGTAACGACATAGACAGGCACAGGTTCACTCCGTTGCGGATGGTTTGCTTATGATGAGAAGGCTGGCGTCAAAGGTGACGATGCCAAGCATTATGGAACAGTTGAGGCGGCTCAAGTCCACGCTGTAGAACGCGCCTCCGCCCATGGGATTGGGCAGCAGGGGGTCGGCCACCAGGGCCTTGCGTTCTTCCTGGTCGTAGCCGCAGATGACCACGAAATGGCCCGAAGGCTCGCCCCGTATGGGGTCGTAGTCCTGGTTCGGTCCCCATTCGCGGGCCGTGCGGTAGAGGTAGGTGGCGCACAGGCCGCAAAGCACGGGAATGGAACGCTTGAGAAAACCCCGTATGAGGTTGAGCGTCAGGTCCTGAAAGCGCACCTGGCCGCCCAAGCGCAGGAATTCGATGGTGCTTTTGGCCGCCAAGCGCAGCTTGCCGGACGACTTGACCCGGTTCTGCCGGGCCAGGTTTTCGGTCAGGCCGGGCAGGGCCACGCCTTTGGGCGAGAACCAGGTGGGATCGAACACGTGCAGGTTGTACGTGTACAGGGTGGCCTGATAGCCCCGCTTCAGGGCGTGGACGCCAAGCAGCACTTCGAGGGTTCCCCCTCCGTCGAGCTTGGGCACCTCGTCGATCACGCGGTTCAGGTCTATGTGGTCGTCGTAATAGTTGTAGATGGCCTGCAGACAGGTGGGGCCGCAGGTGGTGTCGTCGGGTTGGGGCTGAATGGCGAAGGGAAGGCGAGTAACCATGACTGGGTGTCCGTGGCCGGGAAAAACTCGGTGAAGTCAATGTAAGCCTGGTTCGGGTCGAGGGCAAGACGGCGGGGGGAGGAAAAGTCGACCGGCTGCGGCTTTTTTTCGCCTTGTCGTCTCCTGCGTATCGTTTACGCGTTTCCGTCGACTTCAGGAAGGGGATTTCGGCATGCCGGGAGCGTGGTACTGGCGGCCCCTCACCAGGGAGGCCAGCATGCCGCAGCCGCAGAAGGCGGCGAAGACCACCAGGCAAAGCCGCATGCTGAAGAGAAATCCCGGCACGGACTCGGGCGTAACGGCTTGTCCGCCCATGAACAGGGAGAAGACCAGGGTGGCCACGGTCATGCTGGTGGCCATGCCCAGGGTGCGCATGGCTCCCACCATGCCCGAGGCCACGCCGTACTGTCCCGGCTCCACACTGCCCATGATGAGCACGGTGTTGGGCGTGATGAAGATGCCGACGCCAAGGCCTATGAGCCCCAGCAGTGCGGCGATCAGCCACAGGGAGGTGCCCGGGCCGACGTACAGCGCGGCCAGCAGCAGCCCGCAGCCGCTCAGGGTCAGTCCGATGTTGGCCAGAAGGGTGGGGCGCAGGCGGTCGGCCAGGATTCCGGCGAAGGGCGAGACCAGCACCTGGCCCAGCGGCTGCAAAAGCAGTGTGAGTCCGGCCTGGTGCGGCGGCAGACCCAGGACGAATTGCAGGTACAGGCTCATGAAGAAGGTCACGCCGAAGGTGGAGGCGTAATTGCCCATGGCCGCCAGGCAACTCAGGCTGAAAAGCCGGTTGGCCAGAAAGGTCGCGACGTCGAGCAGGGGGTCTTTCAGCCGGGTTTCCAGCACGCCGAAGCCGATCAGCAGGGCGAGTCCCACCGCGATCATGGTTGCGCCCACGCGGACGTCGCTCAGGTGCGAGGCCCCGAGCATGATGCAGGCCAGGGATGCGGCGTATACGGCCGCGCCCAGCCAGTCCATGCCGCCGGGCTGGTCCGAGCGCCATTCGCCGCGCATGCGGGTCAGGCAGAGCAGGCATCCCAGGGCGCCCAGGGGGGCGGCCATGAGAAAGACCCAGCGCCAGCCGAAATGGGTGGTGATGAGTCCGCCCAGCACCGGCCCCAGGGTGAGGCCCGAGTAGGTGAACACGCCCACGATGCCGAAGGCGCGCCCGCGCATCTCGAAGGGAAACACCGAAGCCACCAACGCCATGCTGCCCGAAAGCAGCAGGGAGGCCCCGATGCCTTGCAACAGGCGCAGCACGATGACCGCCTCGATGCTTTTGGCGAAGCCCAGGGAACAGGTCACGACCGTGAACCAAACCGACCCGGTCAGAAAGACCTTGCGTCGTCCCACCAGGTCGCCCAACCGTCCGAAGGCGAGCATGGTCATGGCCAGGGACAGGGTATAGAGTTGCTCCACCAGTCCCAGGTGCAGGGCGGTGCCGTGCAATTCGCGTCCCATGACCGGCAAGGCCACGCCCACGGCGGTCAGCATGAGGGGAACCATGAACTGGGCCGAGCACACGGTGAAGAGCACGGCCAGACGGGAGACTTTCTTGGCTTTTGCCATGGGGACGCTCACAGGGAAGAAATGAAGCCTTGGCGGGCAGGCGGCACACTAGACCTTTGTTCGCAAAAGCAAAAGCCCTCCCCGAGCCGGGCGGTTGGGGGAATTCGCTTGACGCCTGCTTTGCGCGTGGGCGACCAGGGGACCGCACGGCGCGTTCGCGCTTTTGGCGAAAAAACCACGCCGCAAAGTGGGGGGGTCGATCCTCCTTGCGGACGGCGAAACCGCCCGACCGGGCGTTCCGGCGCGCCGGGCGAGAAACGATCCTCACGGGAGCCTGTCATGAACGAGTTGGAAACCTGGCGCGGGGACGTGATCGGACACCGCGCCGCGAAAGCCCTGAACGGCAACGGATTCACCGCGGTTTACTGTTCCGGCCGGGCCGAAGCCCTGGCCTATGTCCTGGACCGGATTGCTCCCGGGGCCACGGTGGGCGTGGGCGGTTCCAGAACCCTGGCCGACCTGGGCCTGTCTTCCGCCCTGGCGGCGCGCGGGAACACGGTGCTCGACCACAACGCCCCCGGGCTCACCCTGGAGGAAAAGGACGTTCTCCGGCGCGGGCAACTCACGTGCGACGTGTTTTTGACCGGAGCCAACGCCGTCACCCTGACCGGGGAACTGGTCAACCGCGACGGGATCGGCAACCGGGTGGCGGCCATGATCTTCGGTCCGGGAAAGGTGCTCGTGGTGGCTGGGGTCAACAAGATCGTGCGGGATGTCCACGAGGCCGACCGGCGCATCAGGACCCATGCCGCGCCCATGAACAACAAACGGCTCGCCACGAAAAATCCCTGCGTGGCCCTGGGAGAATGCGTGGACTGCAAGACCGAGAGTCGCATCTGCAACGTGACCACCATCCTGCACCGCCGGCCCATGCTGACGGATATGCATGTGGTGCTGGTCGGCGAGGTGCTTGGGTTCTGACCGTTCGCGCGTGCCGGGCCATGCCGGCGGTTTCGCCACGGGCTAGCAGCCCGCCCAAAAAGTCGATTCTTGCAGCCTGTTCAAAAAACGTGCTGGCAAGACGCGAGAAAAAGTCAAGCCTGAGGCGGAGTTGGCATCCGTTGAGGGTTTGCGTTTTTCGCAGCAACGCAGCCAGCAAGGATTTTTCATTAAGAGGCTGCTGGGCCGGGCGGGCTTTTGCCGCCACAGTCCGGCGACGGCGCGGCCGGGTCGCTAACGCAAAACGTCGCGGCGGGGCGCTGTTTCGGGCGTTTCAGCGGAGGCTTCGCGGACGCGGCGTTTTCTGTTGGCCCGTTTGGCCCCGCGCGCGTCATACTCGGCCCATTCTTCGACGGGGACAAGGCTCCCACCCGTGGCCCAGACCACGTGCGTGGCCTGTTCCAGGCGACGCGGATGTCCCAGGACCCCTTCCAGCGCACGCCGCACGCCGGGAAAGCCGGCCAGGGCCGAGGGTTCCAGGCGTATCCCCTCGGTTTCGGCCAGCAGGTGGAGCAGGGCGAAAAGCTCGTCGTCAACCACGGTGAACGTGCCGTCCACCATGCGGCGTACGGCCCGGCAGACCAGACCGGACGGCCGGGAAACGGCCAGTCCGTCCGCGGCGGTGCGCCCGCTTAGCCCCAGGTCGGCGGCGCACACCGCGTCGTTAAGCCCGGTGGCCAGGCCCAAGGTCACGGCCGGCGCATGGACCGGCTCGGCGAAAAAGCAGGACACGGCCTCCCCGAAGGCCAGCTTGAGCCCGAAACACACTCCGCCGGGGCCGCCGCCCACGCCGCAGGGCAAATGAACCGCCAGGGGAGTGTTCCGGTCCACGACCACGCCCATGGCGTCGAGTTGGGCCTTCAGGCGCGCGCCGGCCGTGGCGTAACCCAGAAAGAGCTGGCGCGAATTCTCGTCGTCCACGAAATGACAGCGCGGATCGGCCTCGGCCTCGGCCCGGCCGGAGGCCACGGCCTGGGCGTAGTTGGCGGCGTGTTCCACCACGCGCGCTCCATGGGCGCGCAGCAGATCCTTTTTCCACTGCCTGGCGTCGGCCGACATGTGGACCGTGACCCGAAATCCCAGGGCCCGTCCCATGAGCCCCACGGACAGCCCCAGGTTGCCCGTGGACCCGACGGCCAGGGAGTGCTCTTGAAAAATCTCCCCGGCTTCGGGGCCGGCCAGGGACGCGAGACTTTCGCCGGTCCGGATCAGGCCGCGTTCTCGGGCCAGCCGTTCGGCCAGGACCAGCACTTCGTAAAAACCGCCTCGCGCCTTGATGGACCCGGCCACGGGAAGATGGCTGTCCAGCTTGAGGAGCAGCCGTTCCGGCACGGGGCGGCCCCAAATTCGGGACAGCCGTTTGCGCATGGACGGTATGGCCGCCAGGGGCGACTCGATCAGGCCTGCGGTCCGGGCGGTTTCGGGAAACACCCGGGCCAGCACGGGCGCGAACCGTTCGAGCCGGGCGGCGGCTTGCGCAACGTCGTCGCGGGTGAACGGGTTGTCTTTCAGGGCGTCTTCGACGTTGGCGCGCAGGGGATTGGGCCAACAGACGGGCTCGGCTCGCGCCATGGCGGAAAGCAGGGGGTCGTGCGTCCAATATTCGGGAGATGTTTTCGGGTGGGGAGCGCTCATGGTGTCAACTCGTCACGGTTTTTCAGAGGGCCGCCGCCGCACGGCCCGGTGTCCCGGATCGGTTTCGCCCGTGGGGCGTTCGTCCGGGGCAGTGCGTCCGCGTAAGTGTGCGCGGAGCTGTTCGCGCGGTCAAGCGCGGGGAGGCCAGGCCGGTATCGAAGCGCCTTGGGCTATTGGCCGCCAGGGCCAGGGGAAGCGTCGGCTTGGCGCGGCAACGGCGAGGACAGGAACAAGCCGGTCAGGGCTTTCACCAGGACATGGAATTCGAAGGGCTTGGAAAGATAGGCGTCGCATCCGGCTTCCAGAACAGCCTCCTGGTCGCCCTTCATGGCCATGGCGGTCAGGGCCACGATGGGGATGTGCCGCTTGTCTTCCCCCGACTCTCCCGAACGGATGCGGCGGATGGCCTCCAGGCCGTCCATGACCGGCATCTGCACGTCCATGAGCACGGCGTCCACGTCCTCGCGGGCCAGACGATCCACGGCTTCGCGGCCGTTTCCGGCGCACAGGATCGTGTGGCCGCGCTTTTCCAGCATGCGCCGGACAGCGATCTGGTTGACCGGGTCGTCTTCCGCCAGGAGCAGGCGGATTCTGTACAGGCAGGCCACGGCGTCGGGATGCTGCTCGACCGGGGGACTGACCTCCACCGGCCGCAAGGGGATGTCGAAAAGGATGGTGGTCCCCTGGCCGGGAGCGCTTTGCAGCGTCACGTCACCCCCCATGAGGCGCACCAGACGCTTGACGATGCTCAGTCCCAGTCCGATCCCGTGCTGCTTGCGCGAGTGCGAGTTGTCGGCCTGCGTGAAGGGATCGAAGATCATGGAGAGCTTGCTTTCGGGAATGCCCACGCCCGTGTCCTTCACCTGAAAGCGAATCCGCCGCCCGGACTCCTCCGGGGAGATGGACAGATCGATCCGACCCGTCTCGGTGAACTTGAGCGCGTTGCCCAGCAGGTTGAAGAGCACCTGGCGCAGACGGGCCGCGTCGCCGAGCACCATGGGCGGCAAGGCGTCGCTCACGCCGCAGAACATCTGCAGTCCCTTGCGCTTGGCCTGGGGCTGGAAGATGGCGCACACCGACTGTTGCAGCTCCCTGGGGGAAAAGGGAGCGTCGATGATTTCCATCTTGCCGGCCTCGATCTTGGAAAGATCGAGAATGTCGTTGAGAATGACCAGCAGGCTGTTGCCCGCCTGGGCGGCCATGGTGACGTATTCGCGCTGGGGCGCGTACAGCAGTTCTGTTTCGAGCAGTTGCAGCATGCCCAGAACCCCATTGAGCGGAGTTCGTATCTCGTGGCTCATGTTGGCCAGGAACGCGCTTTTGGCCTTGGTGGCCAGTTCGGCCTGGTCCTTTGCGGCTTCGAGCTGGGCCGTGCGCGTGGCCACCAGCTTTTCCAGGTCGGACTGGTACTGTCTGGCCCGCTTCTGGTCGCGCGCCACCAGCACGAGGAGCCAGGCGGTGAGGGCCGCTATGCCGGCCACGGCGGTGAGGGTGCCGGCTCCGACTGCGCCGGCCATTCTGCGCCAGTTCTTGAACACCGTCGCGTGCGGCTGGGAAAGACAAACCGTGAGCGCGAATCCAGGGATGGGACTCTGGGCGCTGACCTGATCGGGGGTCTTCATGCAGCCGAAAAAGGTCTTTCCCAGTTGAGATTCGTCGAAGGGATAGTTGACCAAAATGGTGCCGTCGTCCCGGGTCAGGGTGATGCGCGATTCGGGAGACAGGTCGAGGGCGTGGTACACTTGACGGAAATAATTCATGTCCACGGCGGCCATGACCACTCCGGCAAAGGCGCCGTCCGGGGCGTTTAGCCGCCTGGAAAGGCTTATCATCCAGTTGTGGTTGACCCGGTTGCGCAGCGGGGCGGAAAGATAGAGGAAGTCGTTTTCGTCCGCGGTGTGGACCTGAAAATATGTGCGGTCCCTGACCGTGATCTTGGGCGTGGGATATTCCCGGGAGTGGGCGATCATCGCGCCGTCGGCGTCGAAGATCAACAGGGCCTGCCCCTGGGGAAGGTCCTGGAAAAGCTGATGGAGTCGACGATGCAAAACCCGGGCTGAAGGTTGGGTTCCCCCGGGGCCGAAGGGGTAGTTCTGGCGGGTTTGACGGATGATCGAATCGGTTTCCGAGATGGCCAGGGCCGTCTGTTCGGCCAGGGCCAGGGAGAGCCGCTGCAACTGGGCCTGGGTTTCGGTGAGCTTTTCTTCATACAGGACCCGTAGGGCCACGATGCAACCCGCCACCAGGATCAGGGACAGGAGCGATCCCGACACGAGGATGAAGACTCTCGTGCGCAGGGGCTGACCATATGTGGTGAGCGTGGCGGGGGCTTTTTCCATTCCAGCATCCTATCTCGGATTGGAAAAAAAGCAATCGTCCCTGTCGCCGCATGGGCCGGTTCCGCGCTGGATGACGAAAGCGCGGCATGGGTCTCGCAAGGGGGGCGGGGCGGGGCGGCGTTTCGCTCAGACTCCGGCGCGGTCCAGCAGGGTGCGCACGCGGTGGCGGTAGGTGTGTCTGGAGACGAGCAGTTCCCGCCAGGCCCGGATCAGGTCCTGACGGACGAAAGCCATGTCGCGGACCAGGCCGGCGATGTCGGACGGCGCGCGGTAGGTGACGGGGCGGGTCAGTTCGGCCGGAAAGAGGTCCAGGCCGGGTGTGGAGTCGGTCAGCAGACAGCCGCCGGCGGCCCAGACGTCGAAATGGCGCTGGGTCAGGCCGTGGGGCAAAAGCGGACTCACCGTCCCCAGCACGTAGCGGGCCGAGGCGTAGAGTCCGGCCAGGGGGCCGTAGTAGTCCACCTCGGGGAGCAAGGTGAAGGGCGCGTCCACGAGGTCTTTCCAGTCCGGGTCGCCGTGTACGACCAGGGGGCCGGTCCGGGCCGCCTGGGCAAGCGTCAGGGCGCGCAGGGCCTGGCCCGACTGTTCGGCCCCGTATCCGGCCCGCCGGGCTTGGCGTCCCGGCCAGAACCGTTTCACGCCCAGGCGCTCGGCCCACCAGCCGAAATGGGGCCGCTCCCCGCGTTGCAGCATCGCGCGCGCCTGGTCGAGGAGGTCTTCGGGCAGGGTCAGGCCGGAAAAGAACATGTCCTTGCCGGGAAAGGCGCTGCGTCCCACGAACAGGATGGCCTCGGCCAGTTCGGGATGTTCGGGTTTGGCCGAAAAAAAGGTCGGACTGGCCGCCAGGGGCAGATGGTGGACGCTCGTGGCTCCGAGCGAACGCAGCGGCTCGACGAACCAGGGATCGGTGACGAAGAGGTGGGCCGCTTTCCAGAGGTCGGACCGAATGCCCGACAGGCAGTGAAAGGGATTGTCCACGAACCAGACCGCCACCGGGACTTCGGCCCGGGCGAGCAGGGCCAGGGCCAGTCCGTTGGAGTCCATTTCGGAAAGATTGATCGAGAAATACAGGCGCGGGCGTTCGCTGGACAAAATTCCGGCCAGCTCCCGCGGGTGGGTCCGGCGAACGGCGAATCCTTCCTCGCCCAGAGCCTGAATGACTTCCGGGACCACAAGGCGCGAAGACTCCGCCGGGACAAGGACCGAGGGCTTGGCCCGAACATCGGGGTCGGCCGGGTGGGGCAGCGTGAGCTCGGCCCAGACCGGCCCCCAGAAACTGGGAAAAAGCCGCACCGCCCATTTGTAGATCAGGATGTTGGCTTTCGAAGCGTCGTTCAGGCGTTCGAGCCGGTTCCATCGCTGGGGTATGGCCTCGCGCCAGGCCGGTCCTGCCTGGTCGAAAAAGGCCGGACATTCCAGGTAGTCGACTGTGGCGTCCGGGGGCAGGCTCGCGGCCAGGGACGCCGGGTTGGGGCCCAAACCCAGCACCAGCCACCGGGAGCCGGGGGCGGGTCTGGCCAGATCGTGGCCTTGGACCAGGGTCTTGGGAACACCGAGTTCGTCCTTCAGGCGAAGCGGGCGTGACGGTCTGGACATGGCATGCCTTTGCGCGAAGTCGCACCGGGCCGGGAGTGGGCGCGCCACCAAGTCCGAACCGGAACGCACCGCGTTTCTACGGCAAACTCGGCCCGGAGTCGACGCCGTGGTGTGCTTGCGGGCCCGGGGCATCTGGTTTAGACGACAGCGCAGGCTCCGAACACGTACGCTGTCGTCCGTCGAGTGGTCCCCCCTTTCCCCAGAAGGGCTTCAACGCACCATGCTTGACGCCTGCGCCGCGCATGACCCGGGCGTCAAGGACTCGCTTCGAGGAAACATCCCGCATGTCTTTTTTTTCATGGTTCCATCCGTCGCAAGGAGGAAAGCGCCCTCCGTTTCCCGTGCCGGGCTTGCCGTTGCCCGTGATCGAACGCCCGGTTTTCGTCGCCCTGATCCTTGTGAGCTTGGCGGCCCTGGCCCTTCGTCTCCACGCCCTGGGAGAGGCCCATCTCTGGTGGGACGAGTTCGTCACGCTGTCCCGGGCCGCGCTGCCCCCGGCGAGCCTTTGGAACAGCCTGGCCAACCAGGCCCCCAACGACGGCTGGCTGGACTCCAACCCTCCTCTTCTGCATTTTTTCACCCACGGGCTGCTCGCTTTCGGAGTGCACGATTCCTGGATAAAGGTCCCGAGCGCCGTGTTCGGGGCCGGGGCGGTGCTGGCCGTGGGACTTCTCGGCGCGACGCTCTTTGGTCGCACCGCCGGACTGGCCTCGGCCTTGGTCCTGACCCTCAACCTGTTTCACATCCACTATAGTCGCGAGCTCAGGCCGTATTCGCTCTTTCTGTTCTGCGCGCTCTGGTCGCTATGGCTCCTGCTCAAGGCAAGGGCTTCGGGGCGGCCCCGGCATTGGGCTCTGTACGCGCTGTGCGTGGCGGCCATGTTCTACTCCTCGTATCTGGCCGCGGCCACCCTGGCCGGGCAGGGACTGTTCGTGCTCGTGGACTGGCTGGCCTCGCGCCGCGCGGCTCCCGGGGCCGGACGGGCCTACCTGTTCGGATTTTGCGCGAGCTGTCTGGCCGCCCTGGCGCTGTACCTGCCCTGGCTGCCCGGCCATATGTACCATTTGCGCATGATCCAGGGCCTGTCCACAGGCATGGGCGCGCCGGGCCTCGACCCGGCTTCCCTGCTCAAGGAGTACGTGGCCCAAGGGCTTCAGGCCGATCTTCCCCTGGCGTTCGTGGCTCTGGCCCTGCTCGCCGGACTGGCCATGGCGGCGTACCGCAACTGGCGCGGCGCCCTGCTGTTCGTCTTGTGGGTGGGGATGAGCCTGGCCGTGACCGTTGTGGCCCGGTTCGTGGGCCAGATTCCGGCCCGCTACCTCGTGTGCGCCGTGGTGCTTGTGGCCGTGGCCGGGGGCGTTTTGGCGGACGCCCTGGCCGGGCTTTTGCCCCGCTTCGTCCCGGCGTCCGCGCGTGCGGGCGCGGCCCTGGCCCTGGCGCTGCTGGTCGGTCTGCCCGGTCTTCTGGTCTATCCTGCCTTCTGTCGACCGTCCTTCACCGAGATCGAAGCCCTTTGCTCCTGGCTGCGCGACAACCGCGACAACGTGGACGCCCTGATCTTTCACCGCAATCACCACCAGAAGGTGACCACGGCATGGCTGGTCCCCGACGACCTGTACCAACGTCTTGGAGACTCCCCGGCCGCTCCCTACCTGCGTTGCTATCTGGTGAGCGAGAAGGACGCGGCGGCCCGGACGCCGGAAATTGTCCGTTTCAACGACCTGACCGTGCATCGCCAGGGCCTATTGCGCCAGGCTCCCGTGGTGCTGGATCGCCCCTATCGCGAGGATTTTTCCTCTCTCCGGTTTTACGAGGATGCCGCGGATTGGCGCAACGCGGGACCGGACACGGACCGGCGCGACTTGGCCCCGTTCGATCCGTCGCGCAAGGGGTTCGCGGTCTACCGGTTTCAGAGCCCGGCGGAGGGATTTCCCCAAGGAATCGCCCTGTCCTGTCGGCTGCGCCTGGAACGCACGGCCCGGGTGGCCCCCCCGGACGCCTCGGTGCGCATCGTTCTGGGCGTCGCCGGCCAGCCACCCGTGCTGGACCGCGTGGTGACCCAGGCCGATTTTCCCCCGGCGGACTCCGGCGACCAGAATCTCGCCCTGCGTTTCCCCTTGCCCGAACCCGTTGTCCAAGGCCAGGAAGTGGAGCTGCGCTTTGAACTGGAGCCCGGAACCCGTCATGGCGCGTTGAGCCTGTGCGATTTTTCCCTGGAGTGGCCGGGGGGAGTCGTCCTGTCGGGCGGCCTGGAAAAGCGCTTCGCCAACCTGGCCGCCGCAGGGGCGCTGCGCACGTGGACTCCTGACGCCATGCGGCTGGCCGAGCGTTCGGTGTACGCCTTTTCCCTGGACGACGACCGCGCCGCCGGCTGTCTGGCGCTGGGACTGCAAAACGCCAACGCCCGGCGGGAATTCGAAAACGTCTGGCCCGGTCTCGCCCCCGTGGCCGTGTGGACCGACAGCCGGGGCGCGCCGGCCGTGGCCCTGTACGATCCGGCCCTGGATCATGCCTGGTTGCCTCCGGGAAAGCGCGTCCTGTACCTGGGCGACGCGGCGGCTGTCGTGAAGCTGGAAGGCTTGACCGCGTCCGCCAGGGTGCATTTGGGGCGGGAGGCGTCGACGCTGGACACGGATTTGCCCGCAAAGGCCCGGTTGCGAGCCCAGGCCGGGCAACCCGTTCGGGTGCGCCTGCAAATGACCGGCCCGGACCAGGCTCTGGACCAGGCCTACCTGGCCGAGAACCTGAACGCCGACTACGACGGCTTTTCGCCGTGTCTGCGGTGTCGGACCGGGGATGGCTGTTTCGCCACCTACGCCTTCACCCTTCCTTGGCCGGCCAAGCGGGTGGAGATCGTCTATCACCCCTTTCTTTCCAGTCTGAGTCCCAAACCCAACGAGTTGGCCTTTTCCTTGAGCACGGATGGCAACGCCTACCGGCGGATCGCCGTCTTTTCCGGTCCGCGTCTGCTCGACTGGGACGGCGGAGGGCGCATGATCGCGCGGACGACCCTGGATAAGCCCAGTCGATTGGTCTACGTGCGTCTGGAGATGACCAGCGAGGAGTCGATCCTGCGCGTCAGTCCCTTGGAGCCTTTCACTCTGGAATTCGAGCTGGAAGGTTCCTGGGAGTTGCCCGTCGCGCCCGGACGGGCCCCCTTTGTTCCCCTGGAGCAGGGACCACCCCGGGCGCGGATGTTTTTTTTCCCCGCGAGGACGCCCCGATGACCGGAAAATTTCGCGTGCTGCCAAGGCTTCTGGCCGTGTCGGCGTGCGCGCTCGCGTGCGCGCTCTGGCCCGGACCGCTCTGGGCGCAAGCGCTCTCGGCCCCCGAACAGGACTTCGCCCTGGGCTACCGGGCGTTCTCGCCTTCGCCGGACCGCAACTTCACCCTGGCCGCCAGGCACCTGCTGCGCGCCGCCAAAGCCGGCTCCCAAGGAGCCCAGGCCCTGACCGGCTATCTGTACCTGAACGGCCTGGGGGTGCCGAAAAATACCTTCTGGGCCACCTACTGGCTGGAGCAGGCCCTCAGCCACCTCGGGATAACCGAACAGGAACGCGCCATGGCGCAAGGCTGGCTGGACCAGGCGAAAGCGGCGAGAGGAAAGTAGGGTGATAAGTGATGAGTGATGAGTGAAGAAGGGAAGAGTGATGAGTGAAGAAGGGAAGAGTGATGAGTGAAGAAGGGAAGAGTTGGGGGAAGGGACCTTTTGTGAACAAAAGGTCCCTTCCCCCAAACCCCCATCCTCCAAAAAACTTTTATTGGGGTGAGGCATTGGCGCGCTGGCCTTTCGATTGTGTGTTTCAAACGACCTGGCGCGTTACGCGTCGGCATTGAGCCGTAGACAAGGGGAAAGTTTTTGGGTGAGGGGAGGGGAGTCCCTTTTTTGAAAAAAAGGGGCTCCCCTCCCCAGTTCTTTTCTTTTCTTTTCGCCAAAGCCCGGGATGCGGCTATTGTTCGGGAATGCTGGTTTCGCCCAGGTTCCAGGGCGGCCCCATGAGTTGGCCGCACCCCTGGGCCAGTTCCGTGCCCTGGGTGGGAAAGTCTCCCAGCCGTCTGGAGAAGCTGGCCAGCAGGAAGGCGTCCACCCAGTGGAAGATGTCGAAGCGTCGAACGTGGTCGCGCATGGCCCGCATGTGTCGGCGTTTTTCCTTGTCCGGGGTGGTGAGCGCTTCCTTGATGGCCGTGGCCATGCCCTGGATGTCGAAGGGGTTGATCATGGTGGCGTGGCGATGGAACTCCATGGCCGCGCCGGCGAATTCGCTCAGGCAGAGCGTGCCCGAGCGGCGGACGTTGCAGGCCACGTACTCCTTGGCGACCAGGTTCATGCCGTCGCGAAGCGAGGTCACCAGGCAGATGTCGGCGGCCAGGTAGTAGAGGATGAGTTCCTCCATGGGCACGCCGCGCGAAATGTAGTGCACGGGGGTCCAACCCGGGGAGGCGAAGCGGCCGTTGATCTCGCCCACCATGCGTTCCAGGGTGGCTTTGAGTTCCCTGTACATGGGCACGTCTTCGCGGCTTGGGGCCATGATCTGCACCAGGCTCACCCGTCTGTGCAGTTCGGGGTTGGTTTCCAGCAGCAGGGCGAAGGCGTCCAGGCGTTCGGCCAGTCCTTTGGTGTAGTCCAGGCGTTCCGCGCCGAAGATGATGTGTTCGGTGGCGAAGGCTTCGCGCAGTTTGCGGGATTTTTCCACGGCCGCCGGGCGCAGGGCCACCTCGCTGAAGGCCTTGAAATCGATGCTGATGGGGAATGCGCCGACGCGGGTCTGGCGTCCTCCGGCGGTAAGGGAGACCACCTGGCCCCGTCCGCGCTGCTTGGCGTCCTTGTGGAGCCGTTTCACCGACTCGGCGAAGTTCAGACGGTCGCGCGGGGTTTGGAAGCCCAGCAGGTCGAAGCTCATGAGCGAGTCGAGCACCTGTCTGCGCCAGGGCAGCTTGAGGAAGATGTCCGCCGGGGGAAAGGGGATGTGCAGAAAGAAGCCCATGCGATTTTTGATGCCCAGATCCCGGATTTGGCTGGCCATGAGCATGAGATGGTAGTCGTGCACCCAGAGAAAGTCTCCGGGCTTTACGACGCCGGCCACCGCCTGGGTGAACTTGGCGTTGGCCCGGGCATAGGCTTCCCAGTAGCTGGGGACGAACCGGCAGGGCAGCAGGAACTCGTGAAACAGCGGCCAGATGATTTCGTTGGAAAATCCCTGATAGAATCCGGCCACGTCGTCGTCGTCGAGCTCCACCGGTTGCAGCAGGTAGCCGGCCTGGCGGGAGAATTCCCGGCACACCGCGCCCAGGCCGCTTTCGGAGGAACCCGGCCATCCGATCCACACGCCTCCCCGGTCGCGCAGCACCGGGGCCATCGCCGTGACCAGCCCCCCCGCGCCCTGTTTGAGACGAAGCGTGTCGCCCTCGCGTGTGACGGTCACGGGCAGACGGTTGGACACCACCAGAAGCCTGCTTTCCCTGTCGGTATCAGGATTCACGTATGATGCTCCTTTTTTGCGGGTTGAGCACGACGAAACGGCCAAGCAGGGTCAATACCTCCTGGGGAGGCTTGATCCAGAACGAGGCCTTGGTGGGTCTGGGCCGTTGGGACACCAGAATGCCCACCCCGCGCCCTTGCAGGGCGGCGAAGGCGTCTTCGTCCGTGGCGTCGTCGCCCAGGTAGAAAATGACGGCGTCCGGGTTTTCCGCGAGCAGGGTTTTCATGGCCTCCCCCTTGTTGTGTCCGGGCAGCCTGAGCTCCAGGCCGCCGTCGAAGGCGCACAGGTTGAGGTCGCCTTCCCGGGCTATTTCCGAGAGCTTGGGTTTGATGTCGGCCTCCAGTTCGGTGCGGGCATCGGGCGTCAGGCCGCGCCAGTGGACCGCCACGGCGTAGTTTTTGGTTTCCAGGCGTTCGGGATCGTCGACAATTCGGCGCGCTCGCTCCAACGCCTGGCGTTGGGTCGGGGACATTTGCGGTTCCGAGGGGGTCCGCTTTCGGGAGAGGCGCTCGGCTCCGTGGCAGCCCCAGATTTCCGGGGCGGGATGCACGTCGAGCAGCCGGGCCACGTTGGCCGCTTCCCTGCCGCTTATGACCACGAAACGGCTGGGGCCTTCGGTGGGCAGGCGGTCGAGCACCACGCGCATGCCCGCGTACGGGTAGGCCAGGTCGCGCCGCTCCCGGAAGGGGGCCAGGGTTCCGTCGTAGTCAAGAGCCAGTATCCAGGGCCGTCTGCGGGCGAAGACCTCCTGGGCCAGGGGGTTGTCGAGCAGATGGCTGAGTGTCATGGGCGATGTGTTCATGGCTGAGCCTTCAAGAGAGTTTCAAGCAGGTTGAGCAGGTGGGGGCATTCTTGTCCTCCTTCGCCGGCGTCGTGCATCATGCGGCGCAGGATGCGTTCGAAGCAAAAGACGTCGAGAAAAGTCCTTCTGTCCTCGGCGGCGGGAGGGACGAGCCCTTCGGGGTCGATGGTTTCGAAATAGGCCGAGAGAAACGCGCTGGAACAGGAGCGCAACCAGACCGTGGTCCAGTCTTCCAGGCGTGAGACGTCGGCCGGAGCGAGTCCGGGTTGGGTGCGGGGGCGGCGGGCGCTGACCGCGATGGAAACCAGCATGTCCGCCACGTCGCGAAGCGGTGAGCGCTTGATGAAGCGCTCGCCCAGGGGAAGGCGCACGTCGCCGTCGAAGTCCACCACGAAGAGGTCCCGGCCCTTGTGCAGGATGTTTTCAAGCTGGTAGTCGCCGTGGATGCGTATGCGTCTGCCCGCGGGAATGGGGCGCTGCATGGCCTGAAGCCGGTAGAGCGTCGCCGTGAGGGGCAGGGTGAGCGGCGGGCCATTTCGGCCTTGGGAGACCCGGGCCAGGGACATGGCGGCGTGGTGGGCGGTGTTGCGCAGGTTCTGGTAACTCGCGCGCCGGTAGAGTCCGGTGAAGGGTTCGGGCGCGAAGGCCTGCCCCGCGACCCGGGAGAGCGCGATGTGCAGGTCGGCCGTGAGCTGGCCCAACCGGCGGAAGAAGTCGAGCGGATAGCGGCCAAGCACGTCCTCTTCGTCCGACGTGGGACCGTAGGCGCTGAAGATCGAGGCTTCCTGGGACGCGGTCGAAGGAAACCCGGCGGCCAGGGCGCGGTCGATGAAGGTTTGCAGGTTCTGTTCGACAAAGGCCTGTCCGTTTTCGGAGTCGGGCAGGAATTGCTGGACCACGGCCAGGACCGTGTCCTGGACGCGCGGGCGTTCGTAGACCAGGGCGGCCAGCAGTTCCGGGGAGGCGCTGAAGCCGACCTTGGTCAGGGCGTTGAGCATCTGGGGTTCGGGATGGGTTCCCTGTTCGGGTTGGCGGAAAATCTTGAGCAGGGCGTGATCGCCCAGGGACCAGCACGCCGCGTGGGGGGTGTTGTTGAGCAGGCGGCAGGGCGCCAGTCCGGCTTCACGAACCGCCCTGGCGGCCTTGCGTCTCGAGGTGATGACCACGAATTCGCCTTCTTCCCCGCGCCGGGATCTTCCCGAAGCCAGAAATTCGGCCAGGGCGGCCACGGCGGTGGGCGCCTCGAACCCGTCGGCCAGGCCGGCGTTTTGTCCGCGCAACAGTCCCCTGGCCAGCAGGGCCTCGGGGAATTCGCTCTCTTGCCTGCTCAGGTCGTCGCCCAAGAGGGGCGCGAGCATGACAAAGCGCGTGGCGGGCTGGTCCTCGCCGATGCGTCCGTCGGCCAGGGCCAGGATGGGCGAGTCCGCCCGGGGGCCGAGGCGCACGGCGTCGATGCTGCGAATCTCGGCCGGACGAACCGGCGAGTGGGCCTCTTCGCCGGTCGCGGCCAGGGACGCGGCCAGAATGCGGGCCACCTCCTCGCTGAGCGTCCGGCTCGAAAGCGCTCCGGCGTTGATGGCGAAGAGCCGTCCCGGGTCCACGGGTTTCACGGGGCACGACGGCGTGGCCGAAAGCTGTTCGAGGTGCAGCCAAAAGTGGTCGTGCGGCCCCAGGGTGACCACGTACGGAGTCTGGCCGATGGTGGGAAACCGCGATCCGCCGAACACCTCGTGCGGAATGGAGCCCGCAAGCTCCCCCAATTCGAGTTCGGCCACCTGGGCGTAGCGCGACAGATTGACCAGCACGAGGAGTCTGTTTTCCTCGTGGATGCGCAAAAAGCTCAGGATTTTAGGATTGTCGCAGCGCACGAATTCCAGTCGTCCCAGGCCCAGGGCGGGCAGGGACTTGTACATGGCGATCACCCGGCGCATCCACCACAGCCAGGAGGTCTGGTTCTGCTCCTGGGTCTCCACGTTGACCACCTCGTAGTGGTACTCGGGATCGATGACCACGGGCAGATAGAGCGACTGGGGATTGGCCGTGGAAAACCCCGCGTTGCGGTCCGGGCTCCACTGCATGGGGGTGCGCACACCGTTGCGGTCGCCCAGGTGGTAGTTGTCTCCCATGCCCAGTTCGTCGCCGTAGTAGATGATGGGCGTTCCGGGAAAGGAGAACAGCAGAAAGTTGATGACCTCCATCCTGCGTCGATGGTTCTGCATGAGCGGGGCCAGGCGTCTGCGGATGCCCAGGTTGATGCGCGCCCGCTTGTCCGAGGCGTAGGCCCGGTACATGTAATCGCGTTCCTCGTCGCTGACCATTTCCAGGGTCAGTTCGTCGTGGTTGCGCAGGAAGGTGGCCCACTGGCATGTGGCGGGGATTTCCGGGGTCTGTTCCAGAATGTCCACGACGGGATGGCGGTCTTCGGTCCACAGGGCCATGAAGATGCGCGGCATGACCGGAAAGTGAAAGGCCATGTGGCATTCGTCCCCGTCGCCGAAATAGCGCACCGCGTCTTCGGGCCACTGGTTGGCCTCGGCCAGGAGCATGCGTCCGGGATAGCGGGCGTCCACATGGGCGCGCAATTCCTTGAGAAAAGCGTGCGTTTCCGGAAGGTTCTCGCAGTTGGTGCCCCGACGTTCAAAAAGGTAGGGCACGGCGTCCAGGCGCAGGCCGTCCACCCCCATGCCCAGCCAATGGTCCACCACCTTGAGCATGGCCTTGCGCACGGCGGGATTGTCGTAGTTGAGGTCCGGCTGGTGGGCGTAGAAACGGTGCCAGTAGTAGGCCTTGGCCACGGGGTCCCAGGCCCAGTTGGACTGCTCGAAATCCTTGAAGATAATGCGAGCTTCCCGGTACTTGTTCGGGGTTTCGCTCCAGACGTAGAAATCCCGGTGAACGGAACCGGGTTTGGCTAGCCGGGCGCGCTGGAACCACGGATGCTGATCCGAAGTGTGGTTGAGCACCAACTCGGTGATGACCTTGATGCCCCGTTCGTGGGCGTGACGCAGAAAGCGCTTGAAGTCGCTCAAGGTGCCGTAGTCCGGATGCACCGACGTGTAGTCGGCGATGTCGTAGCCGTCGTCGCGCAGGGGGGAGGGGTAGAATGGCAAAAGCCATACGCCGCCCACGCCCAGGCGTTCCAGGTAGTCGAGTTTCCCGATGAGGCCCTTGAAATCGCCCACACCGTCGCCGTCGCCGTCGGAAAAGGACCGGACGTGCAATTCGTACAGTATCGTCTGTTTATACCACATGATGTACCGTCGGATATTGGATGTCGCACAAGCGGTGAGGGGGAAAAAGACACGGGCGGGAGGGGGACGCCTGACTGAAGCCGGACCGGAACAGGCCGGCGCGAAGTGTTCGGACGAGGCCGGCGAAAACGAAGCGTCTTCGCCGGAAGGCTACGGCCCGCGCATGACGGATTTCGAATTGGAACGTGACGCCGCATGACCGTGACGGGACGCGCCTCGTTGCCCGACGTCTGGTAGTTGCCAGGGGAGCTTCTTTAGTGAACGCCGAGCGGGGCGGCGTCCAACGCAGCGGGGTGCGCCGGATTTTGGCAATGCGACAAGAATCGATGGAATGCATCTTCATATACACGGTCGTTGTTGGTTGATGAGAGAAAAATGCGCAATTTATAATTATGGGAGTCGTGCTCTATCAAAATCAGTACGCAAGAGAACGGCGTGGGTCAAGGCGGGCTGGACTTGGGGCGCTTGTTGAAAAAATATTGAAACTTGAGGGGTTAAAAGAGAGCCGTGGGCGAGGGAAGATGAAGCCGGGGTGAACTTTTGTTCATGAAGGGTTTCGTCTCCCCCTCTCGCAACGGCGGCGGGGACGCCGTGGGCATCGGGCTGACGGGGCCAAGCGGGCGTGAATCCCGCGGGGTTCAGGCCCGGCCGCGGGCGGAGTTTCTCGCTGGCGCGTTCAGGTCGCCCCAGGGGTCGAGCAGGTCAGGAAAGCGAGTCGCGATCCGTCTTGGCGGCGGTCAGGAGCAGGGCCAGGGCGAGTTCCGCGGTCTTGTACAGGTCGCGCTCGCTCAGGGACTCTTCCAGGGTGTGCGCTTTGGTCATACCGTTGGACAAGACCACGGTGGGCAGTCCGAAGGCATTGAAAAAATTGGCGTCGCTGCCTCCGCCCGTGGCCGCGAACACGGGTTCGAGTCCCACGTCGGCCATGGCCCGGGACACCAGGACGAGTTGGGGAGCCCCTTCGGGCAACCGATAGGGCGCGTACTCGCGCGTAACCCAGATGACGGCCTGGGCCCCGCAACCGGCGGCGGCCCGTTCGATGCTTTGCCGTATGGAGTCGGTCAAGGCGGTGAGGGCGTCCGTGTCGCGGCTTCGGGTTTCCAGGCGGAAGGATACCGCGTCCGGCACCACGTTGACGCTCTGGCCTCCGCGAATGCAGCCCACGTTGGCGGTGGTTTGGGAGTCGATGCGTCCCATGGGCAGCCCGGCCAGGGCCGTGGCCGCGGCCATGATGGCGTTGACGCCCTCTTCCGGGCAGATGCCCGCGTGGGCCTTTTTGCCGTGGATGGTCACGTCCAGGCGGTCCTTGCCCGGAGCCGAAACCACCGCCCGGCCCGGCGGTCCGTCCGTGTCGAACACGAAACCCAGGTCGGCCCGCAGTCTGGCGGGGTCCAGGTTTTTGGAGCCGTTCACTCCGCCTTCCTCGGCCACGGTGAATACCGCCTGTACATCGCCATGGGGAGCGCGGCTTTCGACGAGCACGGTCAGGGCTTCGAGTATGGCGGCCAGGCCGGACTTGCAGTCCGCACCCAGGATGGTGTCGCCGGCCGAGGTGATGATTCCGTCTTGGAGTCGGGGTTGGATGCCGGTAGCGGGCTCCACGGTGTCCAGGTGGGCGTTGAGCATGATCCTGGGGGCGTTGGGAAGCGTCCCCGGCAGGAAGGCGTACAGGTTTCCCGTGTTGCCGCCGATTGTTTCGGCCACGTCGTCTTCGTCCACCGAAAGTCCCAGACGGGTCAGTTCCTGGATCACCACGTCGGCCACGGCCCGTTCGTCGCCCGTGGGCGACGCGATGCGCACCAGATGGAAAAAACGCTCAAGCAACCGCTTTTTGTCGATCATAAGCAAAAACTCCGGTTGGCGAGGGTCGAATCAGCGCGTGAACCCCGTGGGAGAAAACGCGGGAATGGAACCCACATAGCCCGAGGCGCGCGGCAAGTCCAATCCGGGGGGAGGCGAGGGCGCAGGGCGTCGCGTCACTGGGCCTTGGGCGAGTCGATTCTTGCGGCCTGTTCAAAAAACGCTGGCAAGCCGCGAAAGAGTGTCAAGGCGCGAAGCGGAATTCGAAGACGCGCCGGCTTGGCTTGCGGAAAGCGGGCGCTGTCGGGGGCAACCGCTTGCGCAAGGACGCGGTTGTCATGTGAAAGGGACGAAAGGGCGCGGGGCAAGAAAAAACGAGGAAAAGCGCGTCGGTGTTTGTTCGGATCACCCGAAACGCGTCCCAGGCGGGGGTGTCTTTCGAGTACAGGGCTGTGGGCAAAAAAAAGGAGGCCCGAAGGCCTCCTTGAAACAGACAGGAACCAAGCCTAGTTGGCGGGAGCGGCCACGGGGGCGGCGGTCTTGGTCTTCTTTTTGGCCTTTTTCTTCTTCATCATCTCGACATACGAAGACTTCTTGGAGGTGTCGGTGGACTTGCCTTCGAAAGCGAAAGCCATGGAGCTGAACAGGAAGCAGGAAGCCAGAGCCAGCATGATGATCTTTTTCATGATGAATCTCCTCACGGGTTATTCTGTGTAAATGCGATTGCCTTGCATCCATTGAGCATCCAGCGTCGAAACGTCGGGTTTCACGTCTGGGTCGAGGCGAAAAATCATCCCTGCGTGGCATCGGCGATCCCTCGCTTCGACGCCCAAACCTTTACCGAAGCCTCAATTACTGAACTCTTACCCTAACATTACACGTTTGAAAGGCGCCGGAGGGGGCGTAACTTTTCAACAACTTGAAATCACATATGTATCATGATTGACATGGACGCCGGCCGGGACTAGCGTCCCAAATTCATGGCAAGGAGCCGCACGGTATGCGCATTCTCCTGGTGGAAGACGACCCCAAAATTTCGGCCTTCATCGCTTCGGGGCTCAAGCAGAACGGTTTCAGCGTCGACCACGTGAGCGATGGACAGGACGGGTTGCATCTGGCCCTGACCGAAAACTTTTCCGCCTGCATCATCGACATCATGTTGCCCGGCCTGGACGGGCTCAAGCTCATCGAAGAGATGCGCAAGGGCCGGGTGAACACCCCGGTGATGATCCTTTCGGCCAAACGCTCGGTGGACGACCGCATCAAGGGGTTGCAGACCGGCGGCGACGACTACCTGGCCAAGCCCTTTTCCTTTGCCGAGCTTCTGGCCAGGCTTCAGGCCCTGATTCGCCGCTCCACCAGCACCACCGAGGCCACCACCCTTTCCGTCGGAGATCTGTCTCTCAACCTGCTCACCCGCGAAGTGGTGCGCAACGGCCAAAGCATCACCTTGCAGCCGCGTGAGTTCACCCTGTTGGAATTTCTGCTGCGCAATCCGGGCAAGGTGCTTTCCAAGACCATGATCATGGAGCACGTCTGGAGCTACAACTTCGATCCCCAGACCAACCTGGTGGATGTGCTGGTCTGCCGCCTGCGCAACAAGATCGACCGCGAGTTCGAGCCCAAGATGCTCACCACCCTGCGCGGAGTCGGCTATGTTCTCAAAGCCTCTAAAGCGCCTTAAACGCAAGACCGCCTTTCGCCTCACCGCTCGCTACACGTTTCTTTACAGCCTCAGTTCCCTTCTGCTTTTCATCATCGCGTATGTCCTGCTTTCCTGGGTGGTCAGGGAGCAGGATAGACGCTTGCTTCTTGAAAAAATAAACGAATACAGCTATATAGAAAGAAATCGCGGCGCTTCGGCCCTGGTGGATTTCGTCCGCCGGGACGCCGAGGACGACGAGGATTCCGATTTCTTCGTGCGGGTGGAAAGCCCCTCGGGAGCCGAGCTTTTTGTCCTGATTCCTCAAGGCTGGAAGCCCTTGCCCTCCGACCTGTTCGACAAGCGCTCCAGCGAACGGTTCCAGTGGGTGCAGTGGCGTCCCAAGGACGCCAGCGACTTCTACGAGTTCGCGGTCAAGCGCCTGCCCGACGGGGTGGTCTTGTTCGTGGGCGGCGACGCCAAGGAGCGCGAAGACCTGCTCAGTCAGTTCCAGAAGATTTTCGCCGGCATCACGGTCACCGTGGTGTTCATCGGCCTGGTGGTGGGCGCGCTGCTGGCCAACCGGGCCCTGTCCCCGATCCGCGACCTCATCGCCACGGTGCAGTCCATCGAGCTGGGCAGCATGGACGCCCGCGTGCCCATGCGCCAGGGCGAAAGCGAACTCGTGGAGCTGGCCCGGCTCTTCAACTCCATGCTCGACCGCATTTCGACCCTGATACGGGGCATGCGCGACGCCCTGGACAACGTGGCCCACGATCTGCGCACGCCGGCCACCCGCGCCCGGGCCGTCATCGAAACCGCCCTGGCGCAGTCGGGAGACGACAAGGAGGCCCTGCGCGAGGCCCTGATGGATTGCGCCGAGGAAACCGAGCGCATCATGACCATGCTCACCGCCCTCATGGACATCTCCGAGGCCGAGACCGGGACCATGCGCCTGTACAAGGAGCGCCTCGACGTGGCCGACCTGATCGAGGAAAGCGCCGAGCTCTACGAGGACTTGGCCCAGGAACGCGGAGTCACCCTGGTGACCGATTCGCCGGCCGGGCTTTTCGCCATGGCCGATCCCACGCGCATCCGCCAGGTCCTGGCCAATCTGCTTGACAACGCGCTCAAGTATTCCTGTCCGGGGGGCAAGGTGGAGCTTCGGGGACGGCTGGAAGGGGGGGACGTGCGGGTGAGCGTGCGCGACGAGGGCGAAGGCATCCCGCCGGAGGACATCCCGCGCATTTTCGACCGTCTGTTTCGCGGCGACAAGAGCCGCACCCATCGGGGGCTGGGTCTGGGGCTTTCCCTGGTGCGGGCCGTGCTCAAGGCCCATGGCGGAGAAATCGGCGTGGAGAGCGAGGTGGGCCGGGGGTCGTGTTTCACCTTTACCCTGCCGGGGGCCGGGGGGCTTTCCGGGCCCGCCTGATCACATCACATCATGCCGTGCCTGGGCCAGTACTCGCTGCGTTCCTTGTAGACGCGTTCCAGCCTGTCGTATTCGCGCCGCTGGGGTTCGGTCCGGGTCATGGCGCGCACCTTTTCCATGCGCATGCGGCTTTGCCGAGGATCGTTGGCGTACACCGCCGCGTAGGCCATGTTCAGGTAGGCGTGAAAGTAGTCGCCCGCCGCGCCGCAGATGCGTCCGTACTGGGAGTACACTTCCGGGGCTTCGGGGGCGCTTTGCGCCACTTTCGCCATAAGGGCCATGGCCTGGGCGTACTGGTTTTCCTGCGACAGGTAGTCCGCGTATTCGTAGGAGGCCACCATGTCCTTGGGATTGGCGTTCACGGCCTGTTTGAGCAACGCGCCTCCCCGGTTGAAGTCGCGCAGCTTCATGTAGAAGCGCCCGGCCTCCCGGGCCCACAAGCTGTCCGAGCCGTTTTCGGCCAGGGCCTGTTCGAAGGCCCGCTTGGCTTCGGCCGTGTCGTTGGTGCGGCCCAGGGCGACGGCCAATCCCAGACGGTCCATTTTGGTCATGGCCGCGCCCTTCTTGCGATAGTAGGCGATGGCCGTTTCGGGTTTGCCGTAACGCGAGCGCAGGATGGTCTGCACGCGCAGGAAGCGTTCGTCGTTGTCCTTGCGGTTGGCCACGTTCTTGGGCATGCGCGCGATGCGTTCGTTCAAATACCCCACGCGTTCGGCCAGACCCGGGTGGGTGGAAAGATAGGTCGGAAGAGAGCCCGAGCCGGTGAAGATGCGCATACGGTTGAGCACGTCGAAGGCCATGGGCAGGCCGCGCGGCGGGTATCCGGCCGCCACCAGGTAGTTCATGCCCACTTCGTCGGCTTCGCGTTCGTCCGTGCGGGAGTAGTTGAGCATGGCCTGGGTGGCGCCGGCCTGGGAGCCGATCATGAGCGCCGCGCCGGCGTCCCGCTGGCCCGTGGCCTGGCCCAGCACGAACCCGGCCAGCACGCCGGCCAGGGACGCGATGCTGATGGCCGCCGACTGCTCGATGCGTTTGGCCACGTGGCGTTGCGTGACGTGGGCGCATTCGTGGGCCAGCACGCCGGCCACTTCGGATTCGTGGTCCATGTTGAGCAGAAGTCCCGTGAACACGAACACGTAGCCCGCCGGAGCGGCAAAGGCGTTGATGGCGTTGTCTTGCACCACGGCGGTCTTGAAGACGAAGGGCTGGGGCGGCATCTGCCGGACCAGGCGGTCGACGATGCCGCGCACGTAGTCCACGATTTCGCTGTCCTCGATCATGGGCAGCTTGGAGCGCACGAGCACGTTGAACTTGTCGCCCAGTTCCTTTTCGTCCTTGATGCCGAAGTTGAACACACTGGCCTTGGCGGAAGTCGTGACCAGGGGCGCGGGAAAAAGCATCAGGACGGCGAGGATCGTGGCCAACAGGCGCACGACGGTCTTTGGGGCGCGTTTTGCGGCGTGCATGGTTCTCCCTATAATCCCTTTTTGCCGGGAGGCAAATGGCCGGGCCGAATGCGGGCTCGGCGTGCGTTGCGCACGCGCACGCGCACGCGCGCGCCCCGCCCGGCCGGGCCGGGGGGACAAAGCGTTTTTCCCGTGTCGGGGAGTCACCCGCCTGCGATCGGCAAGGACCATGTTCCCTCTTGAAAAACGCGGGATTGTTTTTCAATGTCGCGACTTCGGAAAAAACGTTACGAAACGACAACCAGACGTCGGGTCTTCCCGAGGGAGGATGCCGGCGCGGGGAGCGCGCTGTGAGGATTCAGGGAACCATCATCGAAGAGCATGAAGACGGCCCCTTTGCGGTGTTCGTCGTCACCGAGGAGATCATGAACGATCCGGCCAAGCGTCAGGCCAAACTCGACGCGCTGGAGCCGTTTTTTCCCGAGGTGCCGCTGGTGCTGCTCGCGCCGGACGCGGCCGGACAGCCGGTCTTCCACGGCCCCCAGGAGCTGGTGGACACCATAAGCGACCGGCCGTTTTTCGGTTTTCTCTGGCGCGAATACACCCTGGAGTAGGGGCCGAAACAAAACGGGGCCTTGCGGCCCCAGTTTTTCAGGCTTTTTCCAAGCCGTGTTCCAGAAAGAACGTTGAGTAGCGCTTGTCCGTCTTGGCGATGTGGTTCACCAGCCAGTCGCGCAGGAAGTTCATCATGTCCATGGACATGGCCGCCTGGCCGGACTTGAACTGGTTGATGTAGGCCACCACCTGGTCGGTCAGGTCCTTGTGGATCTTCTTGTGGGAGGCGGTTTCCGGGTAGCCGAACTGGTCGAAGTACTTTTCTTCGGTGCCGAAGTGCATCACGGTGTAGTTGGCCAGCTCGTCGAGCAGCTTGGCCATAACGGCGTTGCCTTGTCCCGAGCGCATGGCCACGTAGAGTTTGTTCACCAGATCGAGCAACACCTTGTGCTGCGTGTCCACGATCTTGACGCCCGTGGCCAGGTCGCTGGTCCAGGGAATGAGCACGTCGGAGTCCACGCCGGCCTTGAGGTCGGCGATGAGCACGGACAGCTCGCGCGACAGGTCCGAGAGTTCGAGCACCGCCCGGGTGGAGTCGTGGATGCCGTCGGCGATTTCGCTGGTCACCTCCCGCACCTCGGCGATGGCCTGGCTGATATGGTTCGAGGTGGCGGACTGCTCCTCGGAGGCGGCGGCGATGGCGTGGATCTTGCCCGTGTTGTCCTCGGCGTAGCGCAGCACTTCGCCGGCGGCTTGGCCGGCCTTTCCGGCCAGTTCGGCGGCCTCGTCGGCCCGGGCCACGGCATGCTCCATGCTGCTCACGTTGTCGTGGATGGCCTTCTGAATGGCCACGATGGACTCTCCCACTTCCTTGGTGGCGAGCATGGTCTTTTCGGCCAGCTTGCGCACCTCGTCGGCCACCACGGCGAATCCGCGCCCGGCCTCTCCGGCCCGGGCCGCTTCTATGGCCGCGTTCAAGGCCAGCAGATTGGTCTGATCGGCGATTTCGTTGATGACGTTGATCACCCGGTCGACCGATTTCGCCTGGTCGCCGAGTTGCCCCATGTTTTGCATGAGCGCGGTGGTGGCCGCGTTGACCTTGGCGATGGCCCCGACGGCCTCTTCGGCGATGCCCGCGCTTTGTCCGGCGTACTCCTTGGAGTGCTCGACGCTGACCGAGGCATCCGAGGAACTGCTGGAAATGTCCAGGATGGCGCTGTTCATTTCGCCCATGGAATTGCCGGTCTCCTCCATGCGCTGGCGCTGCATGTCCGCGCCTTCGGAGATGCGTTCCATCTGGGTGGACAGGGCTTCCGCCGAAGCCAGGACCCGTTTGGCCATGTCCTCCAGCTTCGAGGAGGCCGACACGAGATTGTCCGAGCGGGAACGTTCGGCCAGGCGCGAGGCCGCCTGGGCCTGGCGGATCGAGTCGTCGCAACTGGTCTTGAGCGAAACGAGGAGCGCCTCGCGTTCCCGGGCGGCGACCTCGTCACGGGCCTTGCAGTCGGTCAGGTCGTACAGGCAGGTAAAGATCGCGTTGAGTTCTCCGGGGGCGGAGTACTTGGCTTCGTGCACCAGGCACTGGTTGGACGAAGCCTCCCGGGTCAGGGCCAGGAGCTTCCCCAGGGGGGAAGAGACGAACGCGGATTGGATCAGCGTGGCCGCGGCCAGAAGAAAGAACAGTCCGCCCGCCGCGATGGCCGGACCGTCGGCCTGGCCGACGGACCAGACCAGGATATAGAGGGAAAGGGCGCAAGCCGCAGCCAGAACTCCAAGTAATATATGACGAATGTTCATGGTTCCTCCAGGAGCGAAGGCAAGCTATAGCAAAACCAAATCGATATCAACATGTGTATGATTTGGCCAAATTTCAGGAATGTCGCAACCGAAACGACCCTCATGAAGAATCCATCCATTTCCGTCTTGTTGCCCGTGCGAAACGCCGCCGACACCATCGGCCCGGCCTTGGAAAGCCTGTTCGCCCAGACCTTCGAGGATTTCGAGGTCGTGGCCGTGGACGACGGTTCGGACGACGGGCGCACGCTGCACACCCTCGAAGCCTTTGCCGGCAGGGATTCCAGATTGCGCCTGGTGCGTTTGGAACACGCCGGAATCGTCCAGGCGCTCAATCGGGGGCTGGACCTGTCCCGGGCCCGGTTCGTGGCCCGCATGGACGCCGACGACATGTGCCATCCCGATAGGCTTCGGCTCCAGGCCGGGTTTCTGGAACGCAACCCGGACGTGGACGTGGTGGGCTGCCTGGTGCGGTTCGGTGGCGACCGCGCGCGCTGTCCGGGCTATGCCGGGCACGTGGATTGGCTCAACGGGCTGCGCACGCACGAGGAGATGGCCCTGGGAGTGTTTCGCGACGCCCCCTTGGCGCACCCCTCGGTCATGGTGCGTCGCCAGGCGTTCGAACGATTCGGCGCCTACCGGCAGGGGCCGTTTCCCGAAGATTACGACCTGTGGCTGCGCTGGCTGGAGGGCGGGGCCAGGTTGGCCAAGCTGCCCCTGGAGCTTTTGACCTGGAACGACCCGCCCGGACGGCTCTCGCGCAGCGATTCCCGCTACGACGCCGAGGCGTTCCACCGGCTCAAGGCCGGGAGCCTGGCCCGGTGGCTGGCCGCGAACAATCCTTTTCACCCGGACGTTTACGTGGTGGGAGCGGGGCGGGTGAGCCGGCGCAGGGCCGAATACCTGTGCGCCCATGGCGTGCGCGTGAAGGCGTATCTGGACGTCGATCCCCGCAAGGTGGGAACCCTGCGGGGGGGGCGTCCCGTTTTGCGTCATGACCAATGCCCGGGCCCCGAGGCGTGTTTCGTGGTTTCCTATGTGTCCAATCCCGATGCCTGGAGGCGCATAGACGCCCTGTTGCGGGGGCAGGGATTCTTGCCCGGTCGAGGGTTTGTGCTGGCGGCCTGAGCCGGAACAATCGATGACAGGTCACCGATAATCGTCAATTATGGCAGAATCTCCCGATATTCACGCATGACTTCGAAGGTCCGTTCTTCGGTTCGAGATCGGGCAGGGGGGGGGAGAAAAATTAACTTTCTGAATTTATTGCCTTTACGCTAAAAGAAGCGACAGCCAGAAAAAGGGGTTTTTCCTGGCGTGAGGCCCAGTTAGTGGAGTATAGAATAAAAGTTGAGTGGAAGTATTCCGAACGGAACATTAAAAACCGACTCTCTCGCTGAAAAACGTCGCTATTCAAAGATTACCCTGTTGAAAAAAAATCCACATGGTGTTGATAACTTGACCGGCCCCCGGAGAAAACCCTTGGTGAGCGGCGCTTTCCCAGGCAAAGCCAAAGAAGCTGCATCCGCCCGTCGCTTTCCATGCATTCCTTTTATTTCAAGGTGTTAGCTTTTGGATAATCCGGCGTTCGCCTCGGAAGGGCCGGCGGTATTCCGGGTTGAGATTTTCCGACCCAAAGCGCATCCCATTTTCCATGAACGCACTCTGGACCCAAACCCAGCATATTCTCGAACGCAGCCTCAATCCCGGTATTTTCCAGGTATGGATCAAACCCTTGCAGGCGGCTGTGGACGGACGCAACCTGACGCTGACGGCTCCCAATGAGTTCGTGGCCTCCTGGGTGCGCGAGCGTCTGGCCTCCCAGGTGGTGGAGGCGGCGGCCCAAGTCATGGGCGAATCTCCGTCCCTGCGGGTGGTGGTCGCGTCATCGTCCGGAGCCGTTTGCGCCGCGGGGGAGATCCTCTCCGTTCCCGCGCCCGCTACAGCGCCCGCGCGCATGATTCGGCCCCGCCCGGCGGAAACCGAAGCGCGCGCCGCCGAGCAGGTGTTTCGCTTTTCCTTCGACCAGTTCGTGGTGGGTCCGTCCAACGCTTTGGCCTATGAGGCCTCCCTGGGACTGTGCCGCGAGAGCCTTCAGGGCGACCAACTCTTCATCAGCGCCGGTCCGGGCCTGGGCAAGACCCATCTGACCCAGGCCATGGGGCAGAAGCTTTCCGCTCCCGAGAAGGGCAAACGCTCCCGCGTGGTCTACGTCACGGCCGAGGAATTTTCCTCGCGCCTGATTCTGGCCCTCAAAATGCGCGAGATGGAGCGCTTCAAGACCCGGTTTCGCGACAACGTCGACATTCTCATCCTGGAGGACGTCCATTTTTTCCAGGGCAAGCCCAAGCTGCAAGACGAATTGCTCAACACCATAAGCGCCCTGCAAACCCGGGGTTGCCGCGTGGTGATGACCAGCTCGTTTTTGCCCAAGGAACTCTCCGGGGTGGACAACCAACTGGTGTCCCGGCTTTGCGCCGGGTTTCTGGCCACCATCGAGGCGCCGGACCTCCAGACCCGGCGCAACATTCTGGAATCCAAGGCCCGGGTGCACCAGGTGATGCTGCCCGGAGAGGTGGCCGAACTGCTGGCCGGGCGCATTCGCACCGACATTCGACAGTTGGAAAGCTGCCTGAACAATCTGGTTCTCAAGGCCCGCATCCTCGGCCGGGGCATTTCCCTGGACATGGCCTGGGACGTGCTCAAGAACTACAATCTCGACAGCCCCGGCATTTGTCTGGACCAGATCGTGGAGTACGTCTGCTCCACCTACGACCTCAACAACGAGCAGTTGGTGTCCAAAAGCCGCAAGCGTCAACTCGTGTTGGCCAGGAATACCGCCTTTTTCCTGGCCCGCAAGCATACCGAGCTTTCCCTGCAAGCCATCGGCGAGCGTTTCAACCGCCGCCACTCCACCGTGGTCAAGGGCATCACCACCGTGGAACGTCACCTCTCCCTGCAGACCCCGATCGGCAGACAACTCGAACAGACCATCGATCGGCTCTCCCAGTAGTTCGGGGCGCCGCGCCGGGGGCCGACGACCCCGGCGGCGTTCACAGGTCGCGGATCACCGCCTCCACCACTGTGGACAGGGCCTTCTCGCTGCGTACGGCCTCGGCCAGAATGTCTTCCAGCGAAACCTCGCCCATGCAGTCCGGCAGATTCTTGTTCACCAGGCAGGACAGTCCGAGGATTTCTAACCCCATGTGCTTGGCCGCGATGACCTCCATGAGGGTGGACATGCCGATGGCGTCGCCCAGTCCGCGAAAGAACCGGGTTTCGGCCGGGGTTTCGAGTTGCGGCCCGAGCACGCCCACGTACACGCCGCGCTCCAGGCGCAGTCCGGCCTCCAACCCCTTGCGCAGGGCCAGGTCGATCAGGCGCGGGCTGTAGACGCGGCTCATGTCGGGAAAACGCGGGCCCCAGGCCTCGTGGTTGTCGCCGGTGAGCGGGCTTTGCCCCATCAGGTTCACGTGGTCCGTGATGGCCATGATGGAGCCGGTGGAAAACTGTGGATTGATGGCTCCGCTCACGTTGGTGGCGATGAAGACCTTGGCCCCCAGCAGGGCCGACACCCGCACGCCGAAGGCGATTTCCGCCGGACTGAACCCTTCGTAGAGATGAAAGCGTCCCTGCCAGAAGAGCACGCGCCGTCCGTGCAGGGTTCCCGCCAGAAGGGTTCCGCCGTGGCTGTCCACGGTGGGGGTTTTGCATCCTGGAATATCGGAGTAGGGTATGCTCGTCACCAACTCCACGGCCTGACCCAGCCCCCCCAGCCCCGTGCCCAGGGTGACGGCGCAGGCCGGGGAGAAATCGGCGGGCAGACGTTCGCGCAGCCAGGCGACGGCCGTTTCGACGGTGCGGACCACGTCCATGCGTTGCTCCTTCGGTTGGGCGACAGGCGCGGGCCGGCCGCGAGAAACGGGAAGAAAGGCGACCGCCGTTCTATCCGCGCCGGGCGCTCCCGGCAAGACGGCGCTTTTTCGGGGCGGTCCGGGCGGTTGACAGAGAGAAAAATTGCTGCTTTAGAACGATGTTCCCCGGCTCCGCGCAATGGGGCCGGAGGAGCTTCCCGGTATCGAAAACTCCCATATGGAACCAAGACAGACAGTGAAGAAGATACATAAAGTACTGGTCGCCAACCGGGGCGAAATCGCCATGCGCATCATCCAGGCCTGTCACAAGCTGGGCCTGGATTTTGTTTGCGTGCACACCCGGGAGGACCGTCAGTCCGGACATCTGGCCCTGGCCCGCGAGCTTGGCGGCGAAGCCGTGCGCATAAGCTCCTACCATGACGCCAATGAACTCATGGCCGTGGCCGACCACACCGGGGCCACAGCCGTACACCCCGGCTACGGATTCTTCGCCGAAGACTTCCGTTTCGCCAGGCGGGTGAGCGAACGCACCAGGCCCATGGTGTTCATCGGCCCCAGTTGGAGCATCATTCGCACCCTGGGCGACAAAATCAACACCAAGCGGTTGGCCAGAAGCCTGCAGGTGCCCACGGTACCAGGCTCCGACCGGCCGGTGTACGAAGAGATCGAAGCCGAGGAAATCGCGGATTCGCTCTTTCGCTTCCAGGCCGAACAGGGCATCGACAGCGCCAAGGTCCTGGTCAAGGCCTCGGCCGGCGGCGGGGGCATGGGCATCGAAGAGGTCATGAACATCGACCAGTTCAAGACCGTGTATCGGCGCATCCGCAACTACTCCAAACGCCAGTTCCAGGACGAGGGCGTGCTCATCGAGCAGCGCATCAACACCTTCAACCACCTGGAAGTGCAGATCGTGGCCGACCGTCACGGCCAGATCGTCCACTTCGGCACGCGCAACTGCTCCATCCAGTCCACGGGGCGCCAGAAGCGCCTGGAAGTGGCGCCGGGTTTCGCCCCGGGCGACATCCGCTACAAGTTCGACGCGGCCAAGGTGCTCGAAGACATCACGCGGCATTCCCTGGCCATCGCCAAGGAGGTGGTCTACGACAACGTGGGCACCTGGGAGTGGATCGTCACCCCGGCGGGGCAGCCTTTTCTTATGGAAGTCAATACCCGCATCCAGGTGGAAAACGGCGTGTCCGCGGCCATCTCGCGCATCAAGGGCCAGGGCGGCGTGGACATCGTGGCCGAGCAGATCCGCCTGGGCCTGGGCGAGCCCATGGGCTACGCGCAGTCCGACATCACGTTCGAGGGCGTTGGCATCGAATACCGCCTGATCGCCGAAGATCCGGCCAACCGCTTCACCCCCTGGGTGGGGCGCATCGACCGGTTCGTCCCGCCCCAAGAGCCCTGGCTGGCCGTGCACTCGCAGGTTCCGCGCCACGAGCCCTACACCATTCCCACGGAGTTCGACCCCAACCTGGCCCTGGCCATTGTCTGGGGCCAGAGCCTCGACCAGGCCAAACAGCGCGGCCTGGATTTTCTGGACAGGCTGGTCCTGGACGGCCAAAACCAGGAAGGCGCTCCCATGAAGTCGAACATCGCGTTTCTGAAAGAGAAAACCCCCGGCATCCTGGTCTTCTGAAAACCAGGCGAGCCGACACCCCCGCGAGTCCCACCGAGATGGATATAGAAAAAGACCTTCAGGAGCTAGGCGACCGGCTCCAGTACATCCGCGACATCTTCGCCGGCAAGGAGAAGGAAGAAATAAGCCTTCTCGAAAGCAAGCTGGCGGAACTGCGCGAGCGCGAGGCCGGCGCTCCGTCGGCGATCAAGGCCCGTATGCTGGCCCAGCTCATCGACCTGTTCGTGTTCGTGGAAAAAAAGCTCGACGCCGAGCTCACGCCCATGGACAAGGTGCGCATCGTCCGCCATCCTCAGCGCATAACCCTCAAGGACATCCTGGAATTCTGCTACGACAACTACACCGAGATCGGCAGCCAGGACGAATACTCTCTGGACCCCAGCATGGTCATCGCCCGGGCCTACATCACCCGCAGGCGCGGGGACAAGGTCTACAACCTGCCGGTCATGGTCATCGGGCAGGAAAAAGGCCATGGGCAGGAGTTCCGCAACGGCGGATCGGTCAAGCCGTTCGGCAACGCCAAGGCCGCGCAGTACATGAAGGTCGCGCAGACCGAAGGCATTCCCATACACACCTACGTGTTCACGCCCGGTGCCTTTCCCATTGAGGACTGGCCCGGCGCGGCCCAGCAGATCGCCCGCAACCTCTATGAAATGGCCGGACTCACCGTGCCGGTCATCGCCTGTTTTTCCGAAGGCGGTTCCGGCGGAGCCGAGGCCATCTCCCTGGCCGATACCCGGCTCATGCTCTCCCACGGCTACTATTCGGTCATCTCGCCCGAGGGCGCGGCGGCCATTGAATCGGGCATCCGTCAGGGCCAGCGCGCCCCGGCCGACCTGGCCGAGGCCTGCGCCAAGAACCTGAAGATCACGGCCGACGACAACCTGCGCATGGGCAACATCGATCGCGTCATCCAGGAACCGCCCATGGGCGCCAGGCCTTTCCACTACGATTTCTTCAAGCGCCTGCGCCAGGAGATGATCCTGGCCACGGACGAAGCCGTGCTGGCCGTAAAGGGCATCAAGTTCTTCCGGTCCATGGCCGTGCGCAAGCACAAGGCCGCCGGCCCGGCGGACGTGGAATCCATACTCGTGCGCTGGACCCTGGACGACGGCGACCGGGAACGCCTGGTCTGGCGGCGTTACCTGAAATTCCGGCGCATCTCGCGCCAGGCCATGCTCGAACAGACCTCGCTCTCCCACAAGATGAGCGAATCGGTGAAGCAGGCGTCGTGGTCCACCTACGCCTATTTTCGCTACGACTTCCTGCGCGGCTTCGGCAAGAAGGTGAAAAGCCTCATGGAGGAAGCCGAAGGCGAACTGCGCGTGGCCGCCGGGCGGGCGCTCACCCCGCTCAAGAGCCTTTCCGGGCGCGGGGTCAAGAAGGTCGACACCGAGACCATTCAAATGCTCACCGAGCTTTCCCGGCCCGAGGAAGGCGCCTGCCTCGACTGCACCTGGGAAGAGGGCTACGTGAGCCCCAAGGCCCGCGAGGACAAGGCCGTCACCTGCCCCAACGCGGCCACCCACGGCTGTCTCGATCTCTGGGCCCCCGACCTCTACGGCGACTTCGCCGGAGTCTGCCAGTACTGCGGACACCACTTCCCCATGGAATACCAGTGGTTCCTCAACAACGTGCTGGACAAGGACTCCATGATCGAGTTCAACGAGAACGTGGAAGCCGGCAATCCCCTGGACTATCCGGGATTCGACGAAAAGATCGCCGAGGCCAAGCGTAAGACCGGGCTCAAGAGTTCCTGCGTGACCTACGAAGCCTCCATCGAGAACCTCAAGATGGTGGTGGGCATGCTGGTGGCTCCCTTCCGGGGCGGCACCGTGGGCGCGGCCGAGGGCGAAAAGTTCATTCGAGCCCTGGCCAGGGCCCGCAAGAAGCATTACCCCTTCCTGGCGTACGTTCACGGCACCGCCGGCATCCGGATCCAGGAAGGCACCAACGGCGTCATCCAGATGCCGCGCATCACCATGGCCGTGCGTCGCTACATCGAGGCCGGCGGGCTTTACCTGGTGCTCTACGACACCAACTCCTTCGCCGGACCGGTGGCCAGCTTTCTGGGCTGTTCGCCCTACCAGTTCTCGGTGCGCTCGGCCAACATCGGCTTCGCCGGACCCGGCGTCATCGCCGAAACCACCGGCTCCGATGTGCCGCCCAAGTACCACCTGGCCTACTACGCCTTGGCCCGTGGACACATCCAGGGCATCTGGGATCGGCGCGAGATACGCAAGAACCTGGTGCAGGCCTTCCAGACCATCGGCGGGCGCAACCTCTATTACCGCTAAGGACCATCGCCGTGCAGGACGTCAAAACCATCCTTGAAGAGATCAAGGCCTCGCCCTACGAGGAAGTCGAAGTGCTGGCCCCCCACACCGGGGTGGTGCGCTTCAAGTGCGGCGAGCCGGGCTCCAAGGTGTTCGCCCCTTCGGGCACGTACAAGGAAAAACCCGGCACCCTTCTGGCCGTGCTCGAACGTGAACGCAATCCCAAGCCCATCCACTGCGAACGCAATGGCGAGATCAAGGCCGTGCATACCAGTCTGGAAGGCGCCTTCGTGGAAGCCGGAACCCCGCTGCTCGTGCTGCGCCACTTCTTTACCAAGGACGAAGTCATCGCCGCCATTCTCAAACGGGTGCTCTATCTCTTCGATGCCCCGGAGCGGGCCAAGTACTACTTCAGCCCCGAGGCGGACAAGAAGATCAAGGTCACGGGGCCCCAGAGCATGAAGGTCAAGGACGGCATGGATCTCTTCATCCTTTCGCGCATGAAGCGTGAAAAGTCCCTGGCCTATACCGGGCCCGAAGGCATCATCTACGCCGTCTACTTCACCCACAACCAGAACGTGGACGCCGGACAACCGCTCATCAGCGTCTGCCCCGAGGACCAGATGGATGTCATACGCGACGTGGTCAACCGCGTGCAGAGCGACTGGGAAGAGCACGCCTGATGGGACGCTACCTCCAAATTCGCGTGTCGGCCGTCACCGTGGACTTGGTCGGCGCGGAACGGGCCTGGCCGCAACTCGTGGAGCTGGCTTGGCCCCACGCCCACGACTACGCCAAGGCCCCGCGCGGCGTGCTGGAACTGGTCGACGCCCTGGAGGAACGACTGCGCTACGGCCAGGACGTGTCCCCAGCCGCGCGCAAGGCCTATCTGCCGGATGCCCAAAAGATCCTGACCCTCAAGGAACAGCTTGAAGAAGCGCTCTCCCGGTGGGACGCTTCCACCGCCAATCGTCTCTCCGATACCCTGGAAGACGCCCTCGACGCGCTTGAAGGCCGCATTCGGGCATTGTAGGGAAGAAGAGGGGGGAAGGGGAGCAAGAGGCCTCCGGCGGCCAGGGGCTTTGCCCCTGGACCCCACCGGGGGCGAAGCTCGCCCCCGGCCCCCCGCAAGTGGCCGATTCCGGCCCTGGCCGGAATCGGCCAAGAGAGTTTAGCGGGAGAGGAGAGGACGAGGGGAGAGTGTCTTGTTGAGGTTTCTCGACGCCTTTTGCTCGGCGGGCCAAGGTTTCCCTTGGCCCGCCGAGCAAAAGGCCCTCGGGGAGCCCCGAGGGGGTCACCCCCTCGGGCGGGGGTGCGGGGGCGGAGCCCCAGCGCGGCTTCATCTTTTTCTTGTCTTGAACCAAGCGGGCGCGAGCCTGAAGCATACCATACCAAGGGGGAGGGCAGACATGGCGGGCAGCATCAACAAGGTGATACTTGTGGGGAGGTTGGGGCAGGACCCGAAGCTCACCTATCTGCCGTCGGGCGCCCCGGTGGCCGAGTTCAGCCTGGCTACGGACGAATCGTACAAGAACCGCGAGGGGCAGAAGGTGGAGCAGACCGAGTGGCACCGGGTCAAGGTGTTCGGGCGCTCGGCGGAGTTTTGCGGCAACTATCTTTCCAAGGGACGCCTGGTCTATGTGGAAGGCCAGTTGCGCACGCGCAGTTGGGAGGATCAGCAGGGCCAGAAACGCTACATCACCGAGGTGGTGGTGTCCGCTCCGGGCCACACCATCCAGGGGCTCGATTCCCGGGGCGGGGCCTCGGCCGCGCCTTCGGAATACGAGCAGGGCGGTTATGGCGGCCCGCGTTCCGGTCCCCAGGGCGGTGGTCAACGCGGCGCGCCCGCGCAGCGCCAACAGCGCCCCAGCCAGGACCCCGGCCCGGAGGCCTTTCCCTCCGAAGCCTCGGGCATGGACGACGTGCCGTTCTAGGCCGCGCCATCAAAGGGTGGGCCGGAATTTCGGAACACCCCTTTGATGCTGGGCAGCGTCCGCACCGCGGTTTGGATGTGGGTCTTGGCCTGAAACCCGCTGCCAGGGAAGAGTGGGCCGCCTTCGGTGAACAGCCCGCGCACGGTGTCGAAGGGGCCGATTCCCAGAAGTAGCCCCCTGGTCCAAGCCAATCGTAGTCATTTTCACTGGGTTCAAAAAAAGAACGACCGGCGAGAATTTTTTCGCCGGTCGTTTTCAAGCATCCGTGGTAGTCGAGAACGAAAGAAGTGTGCAGTCTGCTCAACGTTTTTCGGCCGCATTTTGGGTGTAGTTCGTGTTCAGTTTTCCAGCCTCGTTGTAGATACCCTCGCGAATCAAGGCGTTTCGGGCGTCCGCCGGGCTGGCAGTGATCTTCGTCGTGTAGGTGGCAAGGACTTTTTTTAACCGCTCATGGCGTTCATCGACTGGTCATGTTCATGTTTTCTACACATGAATATCGAACCGCCCCTCCTGCATGGTGAGTTCGCGCAGTACGATTTCGGGTTCGAGGCTGACGATAAGGAAGCGGCGTTCCAGGCCCAGAGTGGAGTTGCGGGCCACCTGGGCGAGCAGGCCGTGCCCGTCGATTTCGACCCAGGCCAGGTCCTGTCCGCGCCATTCGAGAATGCGTCCGCGCACGCGTTGTCCGGCGCGGTGGGAGCGTCGGAAATTTTCGCGTCGTCGCGAGTTGTCGCGGGAGCTTTGCCCAAATCCTCCGGAGGACGCTCCCTGGCCTTTTATGCGCATCGCCTAGCTTCCTTCCTGGTCGAGAATGAGTTCCACTTCGTCCACGGAGAGGCCGGTGGCGCGGGCCAGGGCTTTGACGGGCTGTCCTTTTTTGTGTCCGGTGAGGATCACATGACGCAAGAATTCGGGCGAACGGGTATATTCTTCGGCCTGGCTGAGCAGTTGGGTCAGCTCCTCGCGGCGTTTTTGCAGTTTGTCGTCCAGGGCGAGCAGTTCGGCTTGTCGTTCTTCGAACGACTCCACGAGTTCGCGTTCGAGCCTGGCGTTCTGTTCGAGTTTGGTGATGAGTCCGGCCTGGTTGGCGCGCAGGTTGGTGAGCAGATCTTCGGATTTGCGCAGCCTGGCGAAAAACACCACCACGAGCAGGAGCAACACGAGCTCGCTCGCGGTCAGCACGAACAACAGCCATTCATGAAGGGGCATCGACTCAAACCTTCTTGTTCACGAGATGTCCTATCCAGGGGGAGGCCGCGTCATCGGACGGGGTTTCCTCCTCGATTTCCTTGGGGGCGGGGCGGCGTCCTTGCGCTTGCTGCCTGGAGCCGGAGTTCTGGCGGCTTTCCCTTTCGTTGCGCACGGCCTGGGACGCGTCCTGCTTTTCGGCCTTCTGCACCTGTTCCTGTTGCTGCTTGAACACCTGCTGGGCCATGTGCGAAGCGAAGTACTGTTGCGCCTCGGGCATGAGCACATGGGTGTTGGCCATGGTTTGCACGTAGGGCATCTGGGCGATCAGGGCGGTGATATTGATGTCGCTCATCCCGTCCACCATGTTCCGGGGTCATTTGACCAGGATTTCGTCGAAAAGCACTTTGTCCACCTGCCCCCGGGTCAGGTAGTTGTTGACCACGCTGCGCAACTCTTCGCGCAGGGCATCGGTATTGTCCGTATCGGCAAAAAGACCGAAAGGTTTATTTTTCAGGTTGTAATACAGGCCGTCTCGAATGGAGAACAGCTTGAATTTGATCTCCGCGCCGACCGAAGGGTCTGTGTAGACGAGCTTGATACGCACCGTGAGCAGCCGCGTGACCCCCGAGGGATCGGTCTTTTCCACCAGAAAGGGCGCGAGCAGGGTGGTGAGTTCCGGCGGCTTGGGCGGTTCGGGGGGCGGCGCCGGTTCAGGGGGCGGCGCCGGCTCGGGAGCCGGTTCCGGCTCGGGCGGCGGAGGCGGGGGCGCGGGTTTGCGCAGGAGAAACCACGCCGCCCCGGCTCCCAAAAGCAGAACAAGCCCCCCCAGAAGCAGCAGAAATTTTTTACGCTTCCAGAGCGGGGGCTTGGGCTGTTCGAGAAGCTCGCCCGGAGGCGCGGCCGCCGGAACTTCTTCGACGGGCGGGGATTCGGTTACCGTTTCTTCTTCAAGAAACGGGGCGTCATCCAGGTCGAGTTCGACCTTCTGCATGGCCCGCGACGAAGCCGGGGAAAGCTCGGCGTCGTCGAGTTTGGCCTTTGCGTTGTCTTGGCCGTCCAGATCGAGCGTGCCCGGCGCGCCGGGCAGGCCGGAGGGATCGTCCGGGCCGGGCGGGGGGGTCATTCCTGGCTGCCTGCCTTGGGGTTATCGGCTATTTGTCGAATATCTTGTCGATCTTCTGTCCCAGCGTCTCGGCGGTGAAGGGCTTCACGATGTAGTTGGACACCTTGGCCTGCACGGCTTCGATGATGTTCTCCTGCTGCGCTTCGGCGGTAACCATGAGAAACGGCAGGCTGGCGAAGGCCTCGCTGCCGCGGACCTTGCGCAGGAGTTCGATGCCGGGCATCTGGGGCATGTTCCAGTCGGAGATGATGAAGTCGATGTGTTCTTTGTTCAAGGTCTCCCACGCGGTGCTGCCGTCGTCTGCCTCGATGATATTGGTGAAGCCCAGCTGGCGCAGAATGTTTTTGATGATGCGGCGCATGGTGGAGAAGTCGTCAACCACGAGGACACGCATGTCTTTGTTGTAGGGCATGGGGGTCTCCTTTTTCAGCCTAGTGCTCGCAAACGAGCTACACGATTTTGGACTATGCGTCCACAATGCCGTACTGGGCGTGAAACTTGGTCCGCAGTTTGGACAGCGCCTGGGAGTGCAACTGCGAGACGCGTCCTTCGGTAATGCCCATGACCTCACTGGTTTCACGCATGTTAAGTTCTTCGACGTAGTACAGGGAAAGGACCAGCTTTTCCCTGGGCGTCAGTTCGTCGATCAGAAGCGCCAGCTTGTCCACGATTTCCTTGAGGGCCGTGGACTTGTAGGGTTCGTTGTCGAGCTGCTGCTTCTTGAACGAAGTGATATTTTCGGTGATGGCGTCGAGCGACAGACAGAGTTGGCTCTGCATGGCTTCCAGGGCCTGGGACACTTCCTTGGGCGAAAACCCCGTGGCGTCGGACAGGGCGTCCACGCTGGGGGTGTGTCCGTGAGTGGATTCCAGCCGGCGCACCGCATCATCCACCACGCGCACCCGGTGGCGCTGTCCGCGCGAGAACCAGTCGAGCTTGCGCAACTCGTCGAGCATGGCGCCCTTGATGCGCGTCTCGGCGAAGGTCTCGAACTTGATGCCCAGTTCCGGCCGAAAGCGTCCCAGGGCCTCCATGAGGCCGAGCGCTCCGGCGCTGAGCAGTTCCCCGAGCTCCACACTGGGCGGGAGCTTGGCTTTCAGTCGAAGCGCCAGCAATTTGATCTTTGGCGAATAATGCCTGACGATCTCCTTGCGGTCGGATTCGTTGAACTCCTGCCACGCGGTCGCTCCCGATTCGAAGCTAAGCCACGGGCTGTTCTTGGAAGAGGAGTCTTTTCCAAAAGAATTTAATATTGCCATCGAGGTGCGCGTCTATGTCCCAGGTGGTGATTTTTCGCGCTATCTCCACGAGCTTCTTGCTTGCCGGCGCATTCGGAGCCATGTGGCAGAAGGGAATCTGTTTGATTACCGCCTGCCTGACCGTTGTATCATGCGGGATAAAGTCGACGAAATCCAGCGAAATTCCATCGAGGAAATGGTCGCAGGCGGCGTAGAGCTTGCTGAAGACCTGTTTGGCCGCTTTTTCGCTCGGAGCCATGTTCACCACCACCCGAAAACGGTTCACGGCGTGGTTGACATGCATGACCTTCACCAACGCATAGGCGTCGGTAAGCGAAGTGGGCTCGGTTGTCAAAACCAAAAGCCTTTCGCGTGCGGCAAGGTTGAAATAGAGCACGTTGTCGCCGATGCCCGCGCCCGTGTCCGTGATGAGGTAGTCTATCTTGCCTTCCAGGTAGTCCATGGCTTCGAGCAGGTCGAGCTTTTGTCCGGTGGAAAGCGACAGCATTTCCTCCACCCCGGAGGAAGCCGGCAGAATGTGAAAGCCGTAGGGCGTCTTGAAGAGCACTTTCCGCAGGTTCATGCCCTGGTTGAACAGATGAAAAATATTGAGTTCCGGCGTCATGCCCAGGAGCACGTCCACGTTGGCCAGGCCCAGGTCGGCGTCGAGCAGCACCACGCGCTTGCCCATGGCCGTGAGACACACGGCCAGGTTGACCGCGATGTTGGTTTTGCCCACGCCACCCTTGCCGGAAGTGACGGAAAACACCAGGGGAAGCTTGTCTTGCATAGGGGTCGGTTCCGTTTACGCGGCCATTTCCACGGTTTGCGCCGAACGTGCGGCGGGAAGTTGACGGGTGAACACCAGCTTCCACAGGGCCTGGGCTTGCGCCCGAACCATGCCGCCGGTCACTGCCGGGCCGAAACCCAGGGCCGAGGCGGGCAGGCCCGTCATGGCCGCCACGTTGAGCATGGCGCCGAAGCTACAGGCTTCATCCAGTTTCGTCCAGACGAGGCTCTTCACCTGGGGGCTTCGGAAGCGCTCCCAGTAGGCCTCGAACTGTCGGTTCCCGTACAGGGGGGACAACACCAAGTGCGCGGCCACGTCGTCGCGCGTCGCGATGCTGCGTTCCTCGAGCCAGCGGTCAAGGTTTTGACCCACGGGCAGGCTCGGAAGGTCCACGTAGATATTGTCAAAATTCCGGCATTGCAACAACACGTGCGTGAACTCTTCGGGACCTTCGGCTTCCATGTAGGAAAATCCAGCCAGGTCGGCGTACCGCTTGAGCATGACCCGTCCCTTGCTGGCGTGGCCGTCGCAGTTGACCAGCAGGATGCGACGATCCTTGCCGAGCCGCTTGCAGGACAGGGCCATGCGCACCAGCACCGTGGTCTTGCCCGATCCGCTGGGACCGACCACCAGGTGGAGCTTTTCCGACCAGGCGGCGTCGAAGGGCTTGATCCGGGCGATGCGACCCAGCTCCGCCAGCAGGGACACGTTGGGTCCCCGGGTCAGCTCGCGGTACAGGCCGAGCAGGATGCTCTGGTCCACGCCTTCGCGTTCCAGGTGCTGCATGGCGAGCTTCTGACGCGGCGTCAGACTGTCGTAGTTCATGTGCGGACGAAGCAGCGCTCCCAAGTGCTCCTTCATCTCGGACCATTCCCGGAGCCAATGGGCCGATTCCGGTCCCTGGGACTGGGCGGGTGCGGTCTCGCGCGGGGCGCGGTCCGGCGTGGAAACCGGGGTGTCCTGCTCCACGGCGGCCATGATTTCGCACACGCTGCGTCCGTTTTCGCGCTTGGTCTGGTTGGACAGGATCACGGCCTCGGGACCGAGTTCCTTCTTGATCTGGGCCAGCACAGCCGTGGCGTTCGCGCCTCGAAATGTTTTAACCCGCATTGTTCAGTCCTATTGTGGCCAAAGATTGCAACCGGATTTCCGCCGGGATTTCCGCCTGGGAGATCACCGGCAGCGTCGGAAGAAACCTATTCAAGAGTTGGGCCAAGTGGGGCCGGCTGACCGGCGACACCAGAAGGACCGGCTGGCCGTCGGCCAGTTGGGCGCGTTCGAGGTTCTGGTTGATGTTCTGGATCAGGCGCTGAGCCGCGCCGGGGTCCATGGCCATGTACGAGCCGTGCTCGGTGTGGCGGATGGATTCCTGTACGGCGTTTTCCACCTGGGGCGCCAGGTTCATGATGGGCAGGGTGGAGTCCGCCGCCAGGAAGGGCTTCACGATGGTGCGGCCCATGCGCGACCGCACGTATTCGGTGAGCTGGTCGGGGTCCTTAATGTTGACGCCGAAGTCGGCCATGGTTTCCACGATGGTGAGCATGTCGCGGATGGACACGCCTTCCTTCACCAGGTTCTGGAGCACCTTCTGCACCGCGCCCAGGCTCAGGATGCCGGGCACCAGTTCTTCCACCACCTTGGGGGCGCGCTTGGCCAGGTTGTCGAGGAGTGTCTGCACTTCCTGGCGACCCAGAAATTCGTGCAGGTTGCGCTTGAACACCTCGGTAAGGTGCGTGGAGATCACGGTGGCGGGATCGACCACGGTGTAGCCGGCGAGCATGGCTTCTTCCTTGCTGGCTTCGGGAATCCACAGCGCGGGCAGGTTGAAGGCCGGTTCGCGGGTGTCCACGCCCTGGATGCGGTGCTTCACGTCGCCAGGGTCCATGGCCAGGAAGTGGTCGATGAGGATTTCGGCCGAGGCCACCTCGTTGCCCTTGATGAGCACGGTATACTGTCCGGGCTTGAGTTGCAGGTTGTCGCGCAGGTGCAGCGACGGAATGATGACGCCCATGTCCAGAGCGAACTGGCGGCGAATGGAGCGGATGCGCGCCAGCAGGTTGCCGTTCTGGTCCTCGTCCACCAGGGGGATCAGGCCGTAGCCCACTTCGAGCTCCAGGGAGTCCAGGGGCAGAAGCTGCTGCACCTCTTCCGGGGTTTCCAGCTCCTGCGGCTTGGCGGCTTCGGGCTTCTGGCCTTCGGCCAGGATGTCCTGCTGCTTCTGGCTGACGCGCGACAGGGCGTAGAGCAGAACCGACAGCACCGTGAAGGGCACCAGGGGAAGGCCCGGCACCAGTCCGAAGAGCAGCAGGATGGCGCTGACCAGCTTGAGGGCCTTGGGATGGTTGGTGAGCTGGGCGATGAATTCCTCGCCCATCTTGGCTTCGGCCGCGGCGCGCGACACGATGAGACCGGCCGAGGTCGAGATGATGATGGAGGGAATGATGGAAACCAGTCCGTCACCGATGGTCAGGATGGTGTAGGTGGCGGCGGCGTCCTTCCAGTTCATGCCCTTTTGCAGAACGCCGATGAGAAAACCGCCCACGATGTTGATGCCGGTGATCATGATGGTGGCCTTCACGTCACCGGAAACAAACTTGCCCGCGCCGTCCATGGCTCCGTAGAAGTCGGCTTCCTTGCGGATGTTGTTGCGGCGCAGGGTGGCTTCCTGTTCGTCTATGAGGCCGGCGTTCAAGTCCGCCTCGATGGCCATCTGCTTGCCGGGCATGGCGTCCAGGGTGAAACGGGCGGCCACTTCGGCGATGCGCGTGGTGCCCGAGACGATGACGGTCTTGTTGAGGGAGAAGAGAATGAGAAAGACCACCACGCCGATGATGTAGTTGCCGCCCACCACGAACTCGCCGAAGGCGCGTATCACCTGACCGGCCGCGCCGGTGCCTTCGTCGCCGTGCAGCAGAATCAAACGGGTGGAGGCCACGTTCAAGGCCAGGCGCATGAGGGTGGTGACCAGAAGCAACGAGGGGTAGATGGAAAATTCCAGGGGCGAGCTCATGAACATCGAGGTGACCAGCACCACCATGCTCACCGAGATCGACAGCGAAAGCATGAGGTCGATGATGATGGTGGGCATGGGCACCAGCATGACGAACAGAATGAGCACCACGCCGGCGGCCAGCATGATGTCGCCCTGCTTGCTGAACCTGGCGTAATCGAACTCCATCGTTTTGGACGCTGTCGCCATAATATTGACACCTTCGTTTAACGCTGCATCCGGGAGCGGAACTTGCTGAGCTGCGCGAGCACCGCGGCCACCGCCTGGAACAAGGATTCGGGAATTACTTCCCCGACCTCGACATCCTTATACAAGGCTCGTGCCAGTACCTTGTTCTCCTTGATGGGAACATCGTGCTCGCGAGCGATTTCCTTGATGCGCTGGGCCATGTGGTCCGCGCCCTTGGCCACCACGATGGGGGCCGGGGCCACCAGGGGATTGTATTGCAGAGCCACGGCGAAGTGGGTCGGGTTGGTGATGACCACATCGGCCTGGGGCACGTTCTTGAGCATGCGCTTGCCCATGATGGCGAACATCTTCTGGCGCTGCTTGATCTTGACCTCGGGGTCGCCTTCGACGTTTCGCTGCTCGTCCTTGACTTCGGCCTTGGTCATCTTGAGGTTTTCCTCGTAGTCCCACCGATTGTACCAGGTGTCCGCGGCGGCGATGAGGAGCATGGGCAGCATGGCGTACCAGAGCATGGTCATGCTGGTGTTCAGGATATAGGCGGCCAGGGTGTGGGCGTCGGCGTAAAACAGCGGCAGCATGTTGGAAAATTCCTGGCGCAACAGGATGTAGGGGGCAAAGCCGATGGCGATGGCCTGCAACATCTGGCGTCCCAGCCGTACAAACACCTTCACGTCGAAAAGCACGGCCTTGAGACCGGCCATGATGTTGAGCATCCGCCCCAGATTCAGCTCGAACTTGGGGGCCCAGAGCTTGCCCACTTGCAGGCGCAAAATGAGCCAGCTCATGCAGCACAAGGCGACAAGGGCCGGCAGGAGCATCTTGGCCAGGCTGACCGAAACGTCGGTTAACAGGGAGAGCACGCGGGTCTGGGTGACCTGCGTCTGCACGCCGTGGCTGAGAAACCAGCGGAACAGCATGGTGAGCTGTTCGTCGAAAATGAAAATGGTGTACTTGAGCGCCAGCATGCCGGCCAGCAGCACCGCCACCTTGGTGAGTTCCTGACTCTTGGGAACCGAGCCCTTCTTTCTGGCCTGGTCTCGCCTGCGTTTGGTCGCAGTTTCTGTTCTGCTCGGATCGCGCTCCGCCATGGCTTCCCCCTCAGTGCTTGAGGACCAGAGTGAACATGGAGCCCAGGTCCACCAGGTATCGGTTCACGAATTGAGAAAGGGACGCGAACACCAGGGTCATGAAGAGAAACCCCACCAGAATCTTGATGGGAAATCCGAACGTCAACACGTTGAGCTGGGGCGCTCCCCGGGAGATGAGCGCCAAGGAAAGGTCCACCAAAAACAGCGAAACCATGATGGGCGCGCTGACCCGGATGGCGATGACGAAGATGTTGGCCGCGAACCTGAGTATCGATTCGCCCAGAGCCGGCGTGATGAGCAGCCCGCCGGGCGGCACCAGGGAGAAGCTTTCGCACAGGCCCTGCAAAATGAAGAGATGGCCGTTAAGCCCCAGAAAGATGAGCACGGTACATTGGTAGAAGAATTGGGCGGTCATGGACTCGGACGTGCCGGTCATGGGGTCGAGTACGTTCATCATGGAAAATCCCATGGAAAAGCCGATGATGTACCCGCCCGTTTGGATGGCCGCGAACAGAAAGTTGACCAGGATGTTGAGCACCAGGCCCAGGAGCACCTCGCCCAGAAGCATGAGCGTCAGTCCCATGGTGTTGAGCGGCAGCATGGAAGGCGGAAAGCTGAGCTTGGGAAAGAGCGCCAAACTCATGACCATGCACAAGGCTCCCTTGATCGAGTTGGGAATGGCTCCGGCCCCGAAAAAAGGCAGCATGAACACCACCAGGCTTATGCGCACGAGCGTCAGAAAAAAGCTGAAGAAGACCGGGGCGCTGATATTGAAAAGCTCCATGCCTCGTTCCTAGCAAAACGCGGGCCAGCGCCCATGACGGGGGAGGGGGAGGGAAGACAAATCGCCTCCGGCGGCCCGAGGGGGTGACCCCCTCGGGGCTCCCCGGGTGCCTGCGCGGGCGAGGACGACCGCGCGCGAGCCCGGTCAGGCGCGGGAGGGGCGAAAAATACCGGGGCCTGTCTCCGGCCTTGCCGGAGACAGGCCCCGCTTATTTCTCCAACTCTCCCAGGCTTGTACATTGCTTCGCGCCGTCGCATCGCGTCCGTCCGCACGCGCGGGGGGCTGGGGGCGGGCTCCGCCCCCAGACGCCGGAGGCTCTTCTCTCCTCTTCTTCTCCCTCGCCTTTTACGGCAGGTAGACGCGCGGGTCCACGGGCGCGCCGCGCAGTCGGACTTCGTAGTGCAGGTGGGGGCCGGTGGAGCGGCCGTCTTGTCCGACGAGGCCCAGCGTGCGTCCGCGTTCGATTTTGTCTCCGTACCGCACGGCCAGATCTTGGATATGGGAAAAACTCGTGACGTATCCTCCGCCGTGATCCAGCATGACGGCGAGTTCGCCTTCGGCGTCCTGTCCGGCGAAAATCACGCGTCCCGGGGCGGGAGAGCGTACGGGGGAGCCCGACGGGGCCATGATGTCCACGCCCTTGTGGAATTCCTCCCGGTTGGCGAAGGGGGAGAGCCTGACCCCGAATCCCGAGGAGATCACGCCTTCCACGGGCCAGGCGTCCGGGGCTTCTCCCAGAAGAAGTCCGGGGTCGGCGCCCAGGAGACGGGCCTGCGCGGCGTCGAGCCTTTCGGCTCGGGTCGATTCGGAGAGCAGGCGGCTGTAGGCTTCCTGGACTTCCAGTCGGGTGAGTTGCAGGTCGCTTTCGCGTTTGACCTCCGACACGGCGTCGTCGCTTTGGGCGGCGGTTTTGGCTTCCTTGTCCAGGCTGATCATTTCGCGCAGCTTGGCGTCCGCGTCGTGCAGGCGCTTCACGCCGGTGGCGATTTCTTGGCTCATTTCGTCCAGGCGTTCCACGTTCTGGGCCAGGCGCGCCTTGGACTTGTCCGATCCGGCCACTTCCTCTTCCATGGCCGGCAGGGAGGAGACGGACGCGTACCACCAGATGTTGGCCGCGCCCACGAACACGAGGGCGGCCAGAAAAACGGCCACCGGCCAGCGTTTGACCGTGGCGCGGTGAAAGCGGTTCGCTTCGTCGCGGAAGATTTCGAAACCCGAGGAGTGGGGCATGGAGGGGGCTTCCTACGGCCGGCGCGCGTTCGGGTCAAGTTGCCAGCGTCCGATGGCCCCCAGGGTGTTGGCTCGGAACCGTTTGTCCCGGGCGTAGAGTTCGCCCAGCCAGTCCTCGAAGTCGGCCCGGCGGGTATGGCCGGCGGAAGGGCAGGGGTTTTTCCACACCGGCAGGCCCCACTGCTTGGCCGCCCGGTTGATGTGGGTCTTTTCCAACCCGAGGAGCGGACGGATCATGCGCAGTTTGCCTTCGAAGAAGGGTTCGTCCGGGGAGAGTCCGCTCACCTTGCCGGTTTGGAAAATGTTCATGAAAAAAGTGACGTTCAGGTCGTCGGCGTTGTGGCCCATGGCCAGATGGGTCAGCCCGTAGAACCGGCACAAGTCAAAAAGGCGGTTGCGCCGGAGCATGGCGCAAAAGAAGCATGCCGAACGTTTGCGGTTCTCGTCGGAATGGGCGCGCGGTCCGTGGTCGGTGGTTTCGGCGTGCAGGGCCACGCCGTGGTCCGCGCACCACTGGATCAATGGAGCGTGTCCCAGCGGAGCAAAACCCGCGTTGATGTGCAGGGCCATGATATCGAAGGCGAAGGGATTGATGCGCTGGCGAAGCCTGAGCACGTTGAGCAAAACGAAACTGTCCGCCCCGCCGGAAACCGCCACCCCCACGCGGGCTCCGGCGTGGAGCATGCCCAGGGTGCGCATGAGCTTGCCCGCCCGCCCGACGCACATCTTCTGGGCGTAGGTGGACCGCTCGTCCTTGACGCGTTTGTATTCCATGCGCTGGGCATAGCCCGAGGCGCGACCGGAGACAAGCACAGTGGACAGGGGGCGTCGGAAAGGCCCCAGGGGCGCCGCCCCTGGACCCCGCTGGGGGCGGAGCCCGCCCCCCGACCCCCGCACATGCGGGCGGACGCGATGCGACGGCGCGAAGTAATGTACAAGCCTGGGAGAATTGGAGGAATAAGCGGGGCCTGTCTCCGGCAAGGCCGGAGACAGGCCCCGATATTTTTGTTCCCTTCGCCCGCGCCTGACCGGGCTCGCACGCGGTCGTCCTCGCCCGCGCAGGCACCCGGGGCGGCCCGAGGGGGTCACCCCCTCGGGCGGGGGGCGGGGAGCGGCGCCCCCGTCTTCCTCTTCATTCTTCCTCTTTGCCCGCCGCTATGGGGCGTCCTTCTCCTTGCCGATCCGCCTTCCGGTCCAGTTCGGCGTTGATTTCGGCGCGAGCCTGTCGGTCGGCGGCCAGGGCGTCGCAGCGCAGTTGGCGCAGCAGGCGGCCGGAGTCTTCGCCCTGGTTCATTTTTTCCTCGGGCAGGCGCACGGCCTTGATGACCTTGAGTTCGTGCCGGGCCTGGGGCCAGCGGTCCCAGCGGGAGTCGGCCAGGCCCAGCTTGAAGAGCTTCGAGGTCAGGCGCTTGGCTTCCAGGGCCATGAGCATGTCCACCACGGTATGGGGGCGCAGGGTGGGATATTCCTTGGTGCGCATGTGGTAGCGGCAGCCCAGCTCTCCCGCGTCTATGAAGGTGCGCGGCAGGCGCAGACGCCAGCCCATCTCCAGGGCCAGGGGTTCGCCGGCGGTGTCGTGTCCGTGGTGCTTGGGCCAAACTTCGCGCGGGGTCAGGGTCTTGCCCAGGTCGTGGACCAGGGCCATCCACACGGCCAGGGGATCGCCGGCCAGCTTGTCCATGACCTCGCAGGTGTGCCCGAGCACGCTTTTGTCGTGGTATTGGGGCGGACCGCCGGGAATTTCGCCGGCTCCGGCCAGTTCGCCAAGCCAGGGGGAAAGGCATCCGGCCCGGTGGAGCAGTTCGAGAAAGCGCGAGGGCTTGGGAGCCGCCAGGGCCTTGCGCACCTCCGCGCCCATGCGTTCCGCCGCGGGTTCGGCCAGCGCCCCGGAAGCGGCCACGGCCCGCATCTGGGCGAGAAGTTCGGGGCTTGCGGAAAAGTCCGGCAACTGGGCCGCGAAGCGCGCCGCCCGAAACACCCGAACCGGATCGTCGGCCATGGCCGTTGGCGAAGCCGGACGCAGTATCCGGGCCTGCAAATCCGCGAAAGCCCGGGGATGGGCGTGGATGAGCCCGGCTTGCGCACCGTTGTCGCCGCCCATGGCCAGGGCGTTCACGGTCAGGTCGCGCAGGGCCAGGTCCGCGTCCAGGGTGCCGCCCCGGGGCCAAGCGTATTCGCAGCCGTCCAAAATAAATACGGGAAAGGACTTTCCCACTTGACGAGCGCCGGGGTAGCGCGCCAAAAACTGTTCAGCGGTAGCGTCGACGACCAGATAATCCCGATCGCCCTGCGGCCTGCCGAGCAGCATATCCCGAAGCGCCCCTCCAACCAGGTAGATGTGCATGTCGTTTGCGTGTTCCTCTCATGTGCTGGGCAACCAGTTGGTTCCCGGCCCTGGGGTCATTTTGTGGGCCGGCGGCCGCGAAGGTCTGGCCGAACCGGTGGACCCCGAATCCTTGGCGGCTTTTCATCTCGCCTGGGCCAAGGATGCTCACGCCTTGGCCCCTTGGCAAGAAATTTTGCGCCCGTGGCCCGAAGGGTGTTCGGCCGAATCGTGGTGGATCTCCCCGACCAGCGCCCGGCTCGTGCGTTCGAGCGTGGTGGTGTGCGGTCCGTGCTCCTCGGTTCTCGACGTGATTCGGCCCCTGGCCGAGTGCGGGGCCTGCTTCGCCTGGGACTCGGTGCTCGGCGTCAAACAGTGGGCCGGCCGGGGGCAACTGCGTCGCCGATGGGAGTCTCCCGCCGGCAATCTTTACGCCGCCATGGTGCTTCCCAAGCCGCCGGAACGTTTCGACACGCTTGTTCCCCTGCTTGTGGGGCATTGTCTGGCCGAATACTTCCGTTCCCGGGGGAGCGGCGTGGCGCTCAAGTGGCCCAACGACATCCTGCAAAACAACGCCAAGGTGGCTGGCGTGCTGGTGGAGGAGAGAAGGGGCCATCTGCTTGCCGGCATTGGAATAAATCTGGTCAGCGCCCCCCCCGCCGCGCGTCTTCGCGAAGGCTTCGCCATACCGGCCGGAGTGCTTTCCACGACAATCTCCGAACCGACCCCTCTGGGGCTCTGGCTGGAGCTTGTGAATTTCGTGAGAAACTGTTACCAAAAATGCCTCCAGATCGACACGGCCGAAAGCTTGGCCTATACAATAGAACAATCTCTCGCCTGGCGGGGAGAGCTTGTCGAGGTCCTCGACGGGGGCGATCCCCCGCGACGGGGCCGGCTGTCGGGAATCGATCCGGACGGCGCGTTGCGTCTGGTGCCAGAGGACGGCTACGGCACGGCAATACGACTCGTGTCCGGGAGCATATGGCCGCTTGGGCCGGAATGATTTTTTTCACTTCCACCACATAAAGGAGCCCTCATGGGCGTCAAGACCTTTCAGGACGTTCTCGAAGAAATCAACGGCAAGAAGATTCTCGTGGCAAACCGGGGTGTTTCCGCCCGGCGCGTCCTGCGTTCCATCCGGGAGCGTCTGCAGGCCGTGCCGGTGCTCACCGCCACCAAGGTGGACATGAGCTCCCCCGCGGTGGGCGGCGCCCACGAGTTGATTCTTCTGGGCGAGGACCCCAGGGCCTACCTCGATCTTGATCTCATCATCCGGGAAGCCAAAGCCGCCAAGGTCGCGGCCATTCATCCCGGTTGGGGTTTCGCCTCCGAAGACCATACGTTTCCCGAGAAATGCGCCAAGGCCGGGCTTCTCTTCATAGGACCCACGGCGGAAGCCATGCGTCTGCTCGGCAACAAGGTCGAGGTGCGCAAGCTGGCCAGGCAACTCGACGTGCCCGTGGTGCCCGGCTCCGGCGGGTCGGTGAGCATTCCCGAAGCGCGCGAGGTCGCCCGGGAGATCGGTTTTCCCATCATGCTCAAGGCCGAAGGCGGCGGCGGCGGGCGCGGCATCTACGTGGTGCATGAGTCCAGGCAGCTCGAAGAGGCGTTCTCCAAGGCTTCGGCCCTGGCTTTGGCCTCGTTCGGCAACCCGCGCCTGTTCGTGGAGAAATATCTGGGCAGCGTGCGCCATATCGAGGTGCAGGTGGTGGCCGACAAGCACGGCAACGTGTTGGCCCTTGACGAACGCGACTGCACCGTGCAGCGCAACCACCAGAAGCTCGTCGAGATCACGCCGTCTCCCTGGCCGGGCATGAACGACCAGTTGCGCGACAAGCTCAAAGCCTGGTCCGAAAAGCTGGTCAAGCACGTGGGCTACCACTCGTTGGCCACCGTGGAATTCCTGGTGGAGCCCAACGGCACTCCCTATCTCATCGAGGTCAACACCCGCCTGCAGGTCGAACACGGGATCACGGAATGTCGCTACGGAATCGACCTGGTGGAAGAGCAAATCGCCATCGCTTTCGGGTCCAAGCTGCGTTTCAACAAGACCAACTGCAAGCCCTCGTACTGGGCCATGCAGGTGCGCATCAACTGCGAAGACCCGCAGATGGGCTTTTCGCCCAACGCCGGGGTCATCACCCGCTACATTTCTCCCGGCGGCCAGGGCGTGCGCCTGGACTCCTGCCTGTCGGCCGGCTACGACTTCCCGTCGCAGTACGACTCCGCCGGCGCCCTGCTCATGAGCTACGGCCGCAGTTGGGACAAGACCATGGGCGTCATGGACCGGGCGCTCCGCGAATACGTGGTGTCCGGCGTCAAGACCACCATCCCCTTCCACTTGCAGGTGGTCCGCCACCCGCTGTTCAGGGCCGGCACCTACGACACCAACTTCATCGCCAACTCGCCCGAGCTTCTGCGCTACCAGGACGTGGAGCCCGAGAGCTTCCGTCTGGGCCGCTTGGTGGGCGAGATCGCGGCCAAGGGCTACAACAACTACGTCCAGCTCGGTGAATACCGCAGCCGGGCCGACAAACGCCTGGGCCGCTTCAAGGTGGTCATGCCCGTGCTCGACCAGAAGGCCTGGACCCCGCCCTATCCCCGGGGCGACAGGCTGGCCCTGCTCGACCAGGTGCGCGACTCCGGCATCGTGCATTTCGCCGACACCACCACCCGCGACATCACCCAGTCCAACTCGGGCAACCGCTTCCGCCTGGCGGAAGACCAGCTCGTGGGGCCCTATTTGGACAACTGCGGCTTCTTCTCCCTGGAAACCGGCGGCGGGGCGCACTTCCACGTGGCCATGATGGCCAACATGACCTACCCCTTCACCGAAGCCCAGGAGTGGAACCGCTTCGCGCCCAAGACCTGCAAGCAGATCCTCATCCGCTCCACCAACGTGCTGGGCTACAAGCCCCAGCCCAAGAACCTCATGCGCCTGACCGGCGAGATGATCTGCGAACACTTCGACATCATCCGCAACTTCGACTTCCTGAACGACATCGACAATATGACCCCGTTCACCGAGGTGGCCCTGGCCAACCCCGGCGTCGTCTACCAGCCGGCCATTTCGGTCTCCTGGGCCAAGGGGTTTGATGTTGCGCACTACATGGGCGTCCTGGAAGCCATCCTGGACAACTGCTCCAAGACCTCGGGCATGTCGAAGAGGAAGGTGTGCAAGGTCATCATGCTGGGTCTCAAGGACATGGCCGGCGTGTGTCCGCCCCGGTTCATCAGCGCCCTGGTGACCGCGATCCGCAAGAAATATCCCGACCTGGTCATCGCCTACCACCGCCACTACACCGACGGGCTGTTCGTGCCCGCCGTGGGAGCGGCGGCCCAGGCCGGAGCCCACGTCATCGAAACGGCCATCGGCGCGTCCGTGCGCTGGTACGGCCAGGGCGAGGTGCTCTCCACCGCAGCCTATATGGAAGGCGAACTGGGACTCAAGACCAGCCTGAACAAGGAGATGATCCGCACCACGGGCTTCGTGCTCAAGCAGATCATGCCCTATTACGACCGCTACACCGCTCCGTACTTCCGGGGCATCGACTACGACGTGGTGGACCACGGCATGCCCGGCGGGGCCACTTCGTCCTCGCAGGAAGGGGCCATGAAGCAGGGGTACATCCATCTGCTGCCCTACATGCTCAAGTTTTTGGCCGGCACGCGCAAGATCGTGCGCTACCACGACGTGACCCCGGGCTCGCAAATCACCTGGAACACGGCGTTCCTGGCCGTGACCCAGGCCTACAAGCGCGGGGGCGAACGCGCGGTGCGCGACATGCTGGAAGTGCTGGAAACCACGGCCGAAACGCCGGATTCCGGCCTGACCAAGGCCTGTATAGCGGACCGGCTCACGCTCTATGCGGACTCCAACGACGCCTTCCGTCAACTTCTTTTGGGCAAATACGGCAAGTTGCCTCTGGGCTGGCCTCCGGATTGGGTGTATGAGTCGGCTTTCGGACCGGAATGGCGCGACGCCATCAAGCAGCGTACCGAAGAGTCGCCCTTGGCTTCCCTGAAAGACGTCGACATTCCGGCCGAGCGGGCAAGCTTGGCCTCGCGCATCGGACGCGAGCCCACGCCGGAAGAAGTGGTGCTGTACCTCAACCATCCGGGCGACGCCTTGAAGACCATCGAGTTCCGCACCAAGTACGGCGACTGCAATAAATTGCCCCTTGACGTGTGGTTTGAGGGTCTGGAGCCCGGAGAGGAGTTGACTTTCGAAGACTCGCACGGCAAACCCCACACCTACACGCTTTTGAGCATCTCTAACCCGGACGCTCAAGGGTTGTGCGTGGTGCGGTATGTGCTGGATTCCGAAATATTGTCTTATCAAGTGAAGGTGGCCGAAGCCACGGTCGGGGCCGGAACCGGCCATGCCGTGGAGATGGCCGATCCTTCCAATCCGTATCATGTGGCCGCGCCGTGCAACGGCGACTTGTGGGTTATGCACGTCAGTCCAGGCGATTTCGTGAAACCTGGGGAGGAAATCTTCAACATTTCGGTGATGAAGCAGGAAAAATCGGTTCATGCGCAGGTGGAGGGCCTGGTCAAGAGGGTCCTCAAGAACGCCGACTACTTCGAGGACAAGAAAATGGTCCCGGTCAAGGAAGGCGAACTGCTGGTGGAGCTTATGAGCGTCCAGAAGTCCTGCCCCGAGTGCAAGCAGCCTCTGGCCGACGAAGACTTCCACTTCTGCCCGTACTGCGGGCATGGCATGGAGTAGGGTGATCGGCGCGTTCGATCGCCAAGGGAAGGATCCATGACCACGACCTGCCCAGGCAGGCCTCTCTCACGAATCCCGGGCTCGGCCCGCTAAGGAGGATACGCATGGTAAAAGGCGCACCCAAGGCTCCCGGCACTGAAAAACGGGACCTTATGAAAAAGCTCATTCTCACCGGAGCCGATATTGTGGAGATCGGCGAGGAGGCTGAGCTCCTGGTTGGCGGCAAGAACTACAACACGGCCATCATCAGCCAGGTTCCGGGCATCCGTGCTCCGCAGTTTCGCGCCGTCTCCTCCATCGTTTTCCACAAGCTCCTGGACGAGACCAAGGTCAACGCGGCCCAGATTCGGGCCGCCGTGGACCACGAATACAATCGTACCGATTGGCACAGCGACGAGGTCAATCAAGACCCTGAATTCATTCGCAACTTTGTGCGCAAACTGGCGTTGCACGTGCGCGAGACCGCGCCGGAAAAGGCCACCCATATCAAGTTGCGCACCTTCATCAACAACGTTGTCGAAGGGTTCGCCACCTCGCCCGAAGGGATCGACCAACTGCGCAAGCGCTCGGTGCTGGTGCAGGTGGCCATTCTCGCGGTGGACATGCCCAAAGAGGCCTCCGACGCGGTGCGCAGCGCCTACGTGGACATCTGCCACGACGCCGCGCTCGACGACGTGCCCGTGGCCGTGCGCTCCTCCGCCGCCGGCGAGGACTCGCGCAAGAAGGCCTTCGCCGGCCTTCAGGACACCTACCTGAACATCACCGGCGAGGACCGGGTGGCCGAAGCCTACCAGTGGGACTGCGCCTCGGCCTACAACCTGCGCTCCATGACCTATCGCCGCGAAGCCATTCTCGACGCGGTGCAACTGGCCGAGCGCACGGGCGACGACTCCATCGCCGATCGGGCCAAGAAAGAGTGGGCCATCGAGAACACCTCGCTTTCGGTCTGCATCATGCGCATGATTAATCCGGTCATCTCGGGCACGGCGTTTTCGGCCGAGACCTCCACCGGCTGCCGCGGCACCGACCGCAAGGACCTGGTGTCCATCGACGCCAGCTACGGTCTGGGCGAGGCGGTTGTGGGCGGTATGGTCACGCCCGACAAGTTGTATGTGTTCCAGCGCGACGACGGCCACGAGGTGGTCATCCGCAACATGGGCTACAAGGACAAAAAGATCATCTATGACGAGCGCGGCGGCACCAAGCTCGTCATGGTGGACGACCTTGAAGCCTATCGCTGGGCGCTCTCCCTGGCCCAGGCCGAGGAAGTGGCGCGCGGCGTGCGCGGCATTTCCAAGGCGTACGGCGGCATCATCATGGATACGGAGTTCTGCATCGACCAGTCCGACCGGCTGTGGTTCGTGCAGGCCCGCCCCGAGACCCGCTGGAACGAGGATTTCGAACAACATCCCCACACCATTTTCATGCGCCGCATGGAAGTGGACGAAAAAGTGCTGCCCCGGGCCGAAGTGATTCTCGAAGGCAACGGAGCTTCGCGCGGCGCGGGCCAGGGCACGGTGAAGTTCCTGCGCTCGGCGCTCGAACTCAACAAGATCAACAAGGGCGACATCCTGGCCGCCGAACGCACCGACCCGGACATGGTGCCGGGCATGCGCGTGGCCTCGGCCATTTTGGCCGACGTGGGCGGCGACACCTCGCACGCGGCCATCACCTCGCGCGAGCTGGGCATTCCGGCGGTCATCGGCATCCAGCGCCCCGAACTGCTGCGCGCCCTGGACTGCCAGGAAGTGACCGTGGACGGCTCGCGCGGCAAGGTCTATCGCGGCCTGCTTCCCCTGGTGAGCGTGGGCGGCGAGATGGACCTTTCCAAGCTGGCTCCCACCAAGACCAGCGTGGGCCTGATCCTCGCGGACGTGGGCCAGGCGCTCTTCCTCTCCCGGTTGCGCACCATGCCCGACTTCGAAGTCGGCCTCTTGCGGGCCGAGTTCATGCTGGGCAACATCGGCGTGCATCCCCAGGCCCTGGAAGCCTATGACAACGGCACCCTCAACCAGTTGGTGGACAAGAAGCTTCAGGAATACGAAGCCCGGCTCACCCAGCTCATCAAGGAACAGATGGCCGCCGGCTACATCTCCCTTGACGTGAAGCTGCGCCCCTACGTGGGCCTGGTGACCGGCCTGTCCAAGGAGCTCGAAACCCTGACCGAGCAGGAAGGCGCCCAGGGCACCGACGAGGTGTTGGCCATCCATCGCCGGTTGCGCGAGCTGGACAAGAAGCTCGACGAATACGTGAGCAACGCCACCCGTCGTCTGGACATCATCAAGACCTCGGTGAACTTAAGCGACCATGTGGCCGTGATTCTGGGCTACTGGGACGAACTGCAGGAGACCTCGACCAACACCGACGCGGTGCGCCATCGCATGGAGCTCAAGAGCCATGTGGCGGAGCGGGCCCAGGCCGTGGCCGACGAGCCCGTTATCAAGGACTTCCTGGCCAAGATCCAGGCGCTGCGCAACGAGATCGCCCGTCAGGTGCGCATCCAGCGCGACATGGAAGAACTGCGCACCCTGCCCGACCGTATCGGCAAGCAACTGCGTTCGCGCGGCTACCGCAGCGGCAAGGAACTCTACGTGCAGACTCTGTCCCAGTCCCTGGGACTGTTCGCCATGGCCTTCTACGGCAAGCCCATCATCTACCGGACCACGGACTTCAAGTCCAACGAGTACAGAAACCTGGTGGGCGGCGCGCTGTTCGAAGCCCACGAGGACAACCCCATGCTGGGATACCGGGGCGTGTCGCGCAACATCCACGACTGGGAGCTTGAGTCCTTCAAGCTGGCCCGGGGCATGTTCGGCGGCAAGAACCTGCAGATCATGCTGCCCTTTGTGCGCACCATCGAGGAAGCCCGGTCCATGGTGCGTTACCTGTCCAAGGTTCACCGCCTGCGTTCGGGCGAAGACGGACTCAAGATTCTCCAGATGTCCGAAATTCCGTCCAACGCCATCCTGGCCCGGCAGTTCCTGGAGGAGTTCGACGGCTTCTCCATCGGCTCCAACGACATGACCCAGATGGTGTTGGCCACGGACCGCGACAATTCGAGCCTCGCGCACATCTACGACGAAGAGGACCCGGCCGTTGTCTGGGCCATCCTGGTCACCATCTTCACCGGCCAGATCATGGGCAAGAAGGTGGGCTTCTGCGGCCAGGGCGTGTCCAACAGCCTGATCATCCGGGGCTTGGTATCCATTGCCGGCATCGTGTCGGCTTCGGTTGTGCCCGACACCTACTATCAGACCAAGATCGACGTGGCCGAGCTCGAGGCCCACAACATTCCGGTGAGCAAGCTGGGCGCCTGGCTCGGCGAACAGCACCTGAATCGTTTGCACAAGCTGCTGACGAACAACAAGTACGAGCATATCCTCAAGAAGTACCAGTCCGCCTCGGATCTGGCCGACTGGTACGAAGGGGAGTTGGAGCGCATGGCCACCGAGCTGCGCGACAACCTGGAAACCCCCAAGGAAGCCTTCTACCGCCAGGAGCTGGAAAAGTACCGGTCCACCTTCCACAAGCCGGTGATCTACGCCGCCTGGGACTGGGAAGACACGGTGGAAAAGGCGCTGCATCACGCCGGCTTCAAGGACTGGGAAGAACAGGCCCAGGCCCTGGAACGGCAGCGCCAGAAGACTTGGTAGAACGCGTTCCTTTCATCCCATCGACAACGGCGGGCGGCTCCTTGCGGGCCGCCCGTTTTTTTGTTCCCCACAGGCTCTCCGGCATCGTCCCGACGGGGAGAACAAACTGCCGTCCGAAGGATCTGTGTGGGCATCAAATCTTGACTGGTACTTACCTAAGATAGACTTGACATTTTGTCGTTCGTTCCCACCATTAGGCGCAAGAGGCGTCGCACAGGGAAGGGCCTTCCCGGCGAGAAAAGCCTCATCCCATCGAATGCGAGGTGAACAATGACTCTGCCGCGTATCTTTCCTTCCTGGTTGGTCACCCTGGCCTGGGCCGGATTTGTGTTGCCGTTCGCCGCACCGGCCAGGGCGGTCAGCCCAGAGGACTTGGCGCCGCGTCCGGGCGAGGCCGTGGCCACGTTGGCCGGAGGGTGTTTCTGGTGTACGGGAGCCGATTTCGGGGAACTGCCCGGCGTGACCCGCGTGATCTCCGGCTATACGGGGGGCACGGTGAAAAACCCCAGCTACGAACAGGTCAGCACCGGCTCCACCGGGCACCTGGAGGCCGTGCAGGTCTTCTACGATCCGCAAAAACTCAGCTATTCCGAGATACTCGACTACTACTGGCGACACATAGACCCGACAGACGCGGGGGGGCAGTTCGTGGACCGGGGCAGCCAGTACCAGACGGCCATCTTCTATCACGACGAGGCCCAACATCGGGAGGCCCAGACCTCGAAGCAGGCCTTGATCGACTCCGGTCGCTTCGCGGGAAAGACCGTGGCCACGAAGATTCGGCCCTTCGAGGTCTTTTACGCGGCCGAGGAGTACCACCAGGGCTTTCCCGGCAAGAACCCCTTGCGCTACAAGTCCTACCGGGCCGGCACCGGGCGTGACGACTTTCTGGCCCAGACCTGGAAGGACGCGCCGGAGGCGGGCGCGGACCAAGCCGATTCGGCGTCGCCCTTCGTCAAGCCCGGCCCGGAGGAGCTGCGCAACAGGCTCACGCCCCTGCAATTCGAGGTCACCCAACGCGAAGGCACGGAGCCGCCGTTTGACAACGCCTTTTACGCGGACAAGCGGGCGGGCATCTATGTGGACGTGGTTTCGGGCGAACCGCTTTTCAGCTCCCTGGACAAGTTCGACTCCGGCACGGGCTGGCCGAGCTTCACCAAGGCCTTGGAGCCGGGCCACCTTGTGGAGCGCCAGGATCGCAGGCTCTATCCCGCGCGTACCGAGGTGCGCAGTCGCCTGGCGGATTCCCACCTGGGCCATGTGTTCCCGGATGGCCCCGCCCCCTCGGGGCTTCGCTACTGCATGAACTCCGCGGCGTTGCGTTTTATTCCCGTGGAGGACCTGGAAAAGGAAGGCTACGGACGCTACCGCACGTTGTTTCAATGAACCGGGGAGGCGACACACGCCTGACGACCAAAGCGGGCCAAGCGCGAGACACCGTGCGCATGGGTTGACTTTTTTCCCCGTATGCCTTCCCTTTCTCATCATCAGGCGTCGCCGAAGCGCCACTCCGGCGTTTCGGCGACGTTCTCATCCCTGAAGGAGGTTCTCCATGAACGCCAAGTTGAAAACCCTGGTCCTGACCCTGGTCCTGCTTGTCCTGGCGGCCGCGTCGGCCCAGGCCAGGCAGAAGGCCCCGGTCTGGAAGATCGATCCCGACCATACGTCCTTCACCTTCACCATTCGCCACATCCTGGGCGACGTGCCTGGCCGTTTCGACAAGTTTTCCGGTAAACTGAGCTTCGATCCGGAAAATTTAGACGACAGCGCCTTCGATATCACCGTGAAAACCGCGAGTGTGAACACCGCCGTGGCCAAGCGTGACGAACATCTGCGCGGGGCCGACTTTTTCGAGGTGAAACGCTACCCGGACATGCGCTTCGTGAGCACGGAAATCCTCCATAAGGAGGGCGACGCGTACGTTGCCAAGGGCAAGCTCACCATCAAGAACGAAAGCCGGGAGGTGGAGATTCCCTTCACGTTCCGGGGCGTCAAGGACAACCCCATGCAGCAGGGCGTCAAGGTGGCTGGCTTTCGTTTCGCCTTTCCCGTGGTGCTGGCCGACTACAAGGTCAGCGACGGCCGCTTCACCCGCATGGGGCTCGTGGGAGACACGGCCCAGCTGGTGGTGAACATGGAGGCCTTGCGGTAGCTTTCGCTGTGTGAAGCAAGGAAAAAAACAAGCGGGGCGGGCCGGATGCTTTCCGGCCCGCCCCGCTTTTCGTTCGTGGGTCGAGAGGCTATTGGAGCTTGCTCGTGATGTTGTCCTTGATCCAGTGCGGGTCCCACCATTCGATGGGCTGGATCTGGATGCCGTTCAGAATGACGCCGAAGTGCAGGTGATCGCCGCCGGCCAGGCCGGTGGCGCCGGTGTTGCCGATCTTGTCACCCTTTTTCACCTCGTCGCCTTCCTTGACGCTGATCTGGCTCAAGTGGGAATAAATGGTCTGTAGGCCCCAGCCGTGATCCAGGATCACGGCGTTGCCGTAGATGCCCAGAAATCCCGTGAACACCACCCGGCCGCTGTTGGCCGCGGGAACTTCCGCGTTTTCCAGCGAGGCCAGGTCCACGCCCAGGTGGGTTTCCTCGTCTATGCGCTGGCCCTTGTAGAGGTAGGTCCGGCCGTCGCCGAATCCGGCCTTGGGCGCGGCATTGGGCAGGCGCAGGAAGGGGCCGCCGTCCCAGAGCATCTCGGGAGAGGTCTTCTTGGCGTACTCCGCGAGCTTGCGCACGTTTTCCCGACGCAGGTCGTGGTTGACCTTTACGTAGAGTTGCACCGGGTCCTTTATGTCGGGATAGACTTCCTCGAACTGGGGCATCTTGGCCTGAAGGAACTCGTCGGAGATGTTCAGGTTGTCATGTTTGAACTTGGCGGGCTTGGCCTGGTAGCGGAAGGTGATGGAGCGTTCGTTGCCGGACTGGTCCTGGGCGTGGATCCGGGGCACGAAACGGCTGGTGTCCATGTCCCAGGGAAGGGCGAACAGGGCGCAGTAGTTGCCGGAGGGCATTTTGTAGCCGGGAAAGTAGTAGTCGCCCACGGTCACGCCGGAGCGCTCCACGTCCTTGTTGATCTGGTACACCACGGCGCAGGCGCCGCCCTGCTTGATGAAGTGGGCCATGGACAGCACCGAGATCACCGGAGCCCGGTTGTCCAGGGCCATGGGTCGGGTGAGGCGGGCGGTGTTGCCGGCCCCGAAGTTGAAGATCGACTTGTCCGTGGCGGCGACGTTGATTTCGAAGTTGCCCTCCCGCAGCCCGGAGTTCTCCAGGGTGAAGGTCGCGCTGACCTCCTGGGGGGCGTTGTCGTAGGTTTTCTGAAGGATCGGCGTATCCTTCTGGGCCTGGAGCACGCTGACGCGGATCGCCTTGATGCCGGAGCGCAGGTCGCGCGCCGTGACGGTGAATTCGCGCTTGCTGCCTGTTGCCGTCGTGTCGGGCGAGAGGGTGATTTCCGGGGCCTTGTTGTCCGTGAGCATGAAATAGCCCCCGAAACCCAGGCCGATCAAAACCAGCAGAAACAAAAGCGAAAGAATCTTTCCCATGATCGTGTGTGTTGTGTGGGGGTTGAGGGTGGAACGACGCAGAATATCGCACGTCGTGATTGAATGTGTGTAGCCCGATGCGGTCCGAACGACAAGGAAAACCCGCCGCGCGCCGGGAAAACGCCGTCATGGTGATGGCGGACCGGGCTTCGCAGGAGGAAGCGGACGGGCGGCCAGCCGTTGCGGGGCCAAGGCGGAAAAGGCGTTCGTGTCCCGTGGGACAAACCGGTCCCGCTTGCCCAAGTCCTGGGAAAAAGATACTTCCCTACGGAAACCGGAATCTCGAGGCCCTCCCATGATGAAGCTTGCGCTCCTGGCTCTCGCCCTCCTTCTTTTGCCCGTGGCGGGCTGCGACAAGAAAGTTCAGGCCCCGGCCAGAAAACCGGTCAACGTGCGCGTGGCCGTGGTCTCCCTGTCGGATGCTCCCCTGGTGGTCAAGGCGGTGGGCCATGTGGTGGCTTATCGGACGGTTTCTGTCGCGCCGCAGGTCACAGGGCTGTTGGCCGCGGCCCACTTCGCCGACGGCGCGTTCGTGCGCGAGGGGCAGAAACTCTTCGACCTGGACCGGGCCCCCTTCGCGGCCAAGGTGGAGGAGGCCAGGGGGGCGCTGGGACGCGACTGGGCCAAAGCCGCGCAGTCCACCCGCGACTACCTGCGCTACAAGGATTTGGTGCGCCAGGGCGTTGTCAGCCAGGACGACTACGAACAACGCCTGACCCAGCAGCGCTCCGACTGGAAACAGGTTCAGGCCGACCAGGCCGCCCTGGAGACCGCCCGCATCAACCTGGACTACTGCGCCATAGTCTCTCCGGTCACGGGCGTGGCCGGCTACCAGCTCATCAAGCCGGGCAACCCGGTGAGCGCCTATACCTCGACCCTGGTTACCCTCAACCAGGTGCGTCCTATCCTGGTGCGCTTTTCCGTCAGCGAATCGGAACTCGGCCTGGTGCGCGAACGCTACCTGGCGGGCAAGCCCTTGCCCGTGGCGGTCAGATCTCCCAAGGAAGAGCGCGAGGTGCGTGAAAAGGGCCGGCTCACCGCCTTGGACAACGCCGTGGACATCCAGACGGGCATGATTTCCCTGCAGGCCGAGTTTCAAAATCCCGATCTGGAACTCTGGCCCGGCCAATACGTGCAGGTGAAGCTCACCCTGGAAGTGCAGAAGGACCAGTTGCTCATGCCCTCCGAAGCCCTCATTCGTCGCCAGGACGGGGCCTTCGTGTTCGTGGCCGGTGAAGACGGCAAGGCCGAACTGCGCAAGGTGCAGGACGGCAGAACCGTGGGCGAGAGCCAGGTGATCGTCGAACAGGGTCTGAAGCAGGGCGATCGGGTCGTCACCGACGGCCTGGTTCGTCTGGTGCCCGGAGCCCCGGTGAACGTTGTCAACGACTCGACGGGCGGAGGCCCACAGTGACCGACGGATTCATCAAGCGTCCGGTCGCCACCACGCTCATCACCTTCGGGATCATCTTTCTGGGGCTCACCGCCTACCGGTCCCTGCCCGTGAGCGAAATGCCGGCCATCGACTTCCCGACCATACAGGTCATGGCCCAACTGCCCGGAGCCGATCCCGAAACCATGGCGTCGTCGGTGGCCACCCCGTTGGAGAAGCAGTTTTCCTCCATAGCGGGCCTGAACTCCATGAGTTCGGTCAACACTCTGGGGCAGACCACCATTGTCTTGCAGTTCGATCTGGGGCGAAACATGGACGGGGCCGGCTCGGATGTGCAGACCGCCATTTCCGCCGCCTCGGGATACCTGCCTTCCAACCTGCCCAACCCGCCCACCTACCAGAAGGTCAACCCGGCCGACGCGCCCATCCTGTACATCGGCATGCGCTCCGACACCTTGCCCCTGTACGAGCTGACGGAATACGCCAAGACCTTCGTTTCCCAGCGCATTTCCATGGTGTCGGGCGTGGCCCAGGTGGCCATCTTCGGCGACCAGACCTACGCCCCGCGCATCCGGCTCGATCCGGACAAGTTGGCCGCCTACAATCTGGGCGTCAATCAGGTGGCCGACGCCTTCATGGCCGAAAACGTCAACCTGCCCACGGGTTCGCTCTACGGAAAGGTCAAGCTCTACACCATAAAGACCAAGGGCATGCTCATGGACGCCGCCCAGTACATCCGCCAGATCGTGGCCTGGCGCAGCGGCAGTCCCATCCGTCTGTCCGATGTGGGCACGGCGGTGGATTCCTCCATCAACGACAAAAACGCCTCCTACCACAACCAGACGCCCTCCATGACCGTCGCGGTGCGTCGCCAGCCCGGCACCAACACCATCAAGGTCGTGCAGGACATCCGGGCGCTCTTGCCCTCTATTCAGGCCACGCTGCCCTCGGCCATCGATTTTCAGGTCATGTACGACCGTTCCGCCTCTATTGAGGAGTCCGTGAACGACGTAAAGTTCACCTTGAGCCTTTCCGTGCTCCTGGTGGTGGCGGTGGTCTTTTTGTTCCTCAAGAACCTGCGGGCCACGATCATCGCCAGCATGGCCATCCCCACCGCGCTTATCGGCACGTTCGCCATGATGAGCATCGCCGGATTTTCGCTGGACAACATGTCCCTCATGGCGCTGACCCTGGCGGTGGGGTTCATTGTGGACGACGCCATCGTCATGCTCGAAAACGTGGTGCGCCACATGGAAATGGGCAAGCCTCCCCTGGCCGCTTCGCTGGACGGCGCGCGCCAGATCGGGTTCACCATCGTTTCCATGACGCTTTCCCTGGCCATCGTGTTCGTGCCGATCATGTTCATGGCCGGCATTCTGGGGCGCATTCTCAACGAGTTGGCCGTCACCATCACCATCGCCATTCTCGTTTCCGGGTTCGTGACGCTGAGCCTCACGCCCATGCTGTGCAGCCAGTTCCTGCACGGGGGCGGAGACGTGGGCCGCTCGGGCCGCATCTTCAAATGGATGGAGGCCAAGTACGAGTCCACGCTGCATTGGGTGCTCAAATACCGGGCGATCACCCTGGCGGCCTCGTTCGTGGTGCTCGCGCTCACGGTGTATCTGTTCACCAAGGTGCCCCTGGGGTTTATTCCCACCACGGACATGAGCTTCGTCTACGGCTTCGCCCAGGCCGAACAGAGCGCCTCGTTCGAGGCCATGAAAGCGCGTCTGCTGCGCGTTTCCAAGATCGTGTCCGACGACCCGGACGTGTTCAAGGTCATCGGCATCGTGGGTGTGGGCGGGCCCAACCCCTCCATGAACAACGCCGCCTTCTTCACCATGCTCAAGCCCCCCTCGCAGCGCCGGAACAAGCAGGGCATCGAATCCGTGGTGAACGGCATGCGCGCCAAGCTGGCCGGCATTTCCGACCTGCGGTTGTTCATGTTCACCCCGCCCTCGATTCAGATCGGGGCCAGAAGCGCGAGGGCCATGTACCAGTTCACCCTGCTCACGCCCGAGCCGGCCAAGCTCTACGAAGCGGCCAGACACTTCGAGACGGCCATGCGCACGCTGCCCGAAATTCGCGACGTGAGCTCCGACATGCAGGTGGACGGGCCGCAACTCACCCTGAGCATCGACCGGGACAAGGCCGCCATGCTGGGCATTTCGGCCAAGGCCATCGAGACCGCCCTGTGGAGCGCTTACGGCGCGCGCCAGATATCGAACATCTACGCCGCCACCGACACCTACCGGGTGGTGGTGGAGGTGGAGCCCCGCTTCCAGCTCGACCCGAACCTGCTCTCCAAACTCTATGTGCAGCCGGACCTGGACAACAACAAGGACAAGAACAAGGACAAGCTCACCCCCCTGGCCAGTCTGGTCTCCATGCGCGAGGGCGTGGGGCCCATCACCGTCAACCACACGGGCCAGCTTTCCTCCGTGACCATTTCCTTCAACCTGGCCCAGGGATATTCCCTGTCGCACGCGGTGGAAGCCATCGAGAAGCTGGCCGAAAAGGAGCTTCCCGGCGACGTGAGCCACCGCTTCGAGGGCCAGGCCACGGCCTTCAAGCAGTCGGCGGCCAGCGTGCCCTTTCTGCTGCTCATCGCCATCGTGGTCATCTACATCATCCTGGGCATTCTCTACGAGAGCTTCATCCATCCCCTGACCATTCTTTCCGGCCTGCCCTCGGCGGCCCTGGGCGGGGTTTTGTGTCTGCTCATCTTCGGAAGGACCCTGGACCTTTACGGATTCGTGGGCATCATCATGCTCATCGGCATCGTGAAGAAGAACGCCATCATGGTCATCGACTTCGCCATAGAGGCGGAAAAAACGGGCAAGACGCCCCAGCAAGCGGCCTTTGAAGGCTGCATCACCCGTTTTCGACCCATCATGATGACCACCGTGGCCGCCTGCGCCGGTATCATGCCCATCGCCATGGCCTACGGCGCGGGCGGCGAAGCCCGGCAGCCCCTGGGGCTGGTCGTGGCCGGCGGACTCATCATCTCCCAGGTGGTGACCCTGTATCTCACCCCTGTGGTGTACACCTATCTCGACGAGGTCCAGACCTGGATCCGGAAGCGCCGCAACCGCGAACAGGCGGCCGGCTGAGGACATCATGCGCACTCTCGACGCCGAAGCCACCCGCAGGCTGTTGCCGTTCGGCTCCCTGGCCGACTCCATTGCCCACACCCTGGCCCAGAAGGCGGGGGGGGGCGTTTCCGCTCCGTCCAGGCTGGCCCTGCCCCTGCCCGGGGAAGGGCTCTTGCTGCTCATGCCGGCCTCGGACGGTGAACTGGCCGTGGTGAAGTCCATCAGCGTGTGCCCGGACAACGCCAAGCGGGGGCTTCCCCTCATCGTGGGCGAGGTGACGGCCATGCGGGCCGAGACCGGAGAGCGCCTGGCCGTGTTGGACGGTCCGGCCGTGACCTCGCGGCGCACGGCGGCGGCTTCGCTCCTGGCGGCCCGCCTGCTCGCGCCCAAGCCCTGGGGGTCCATGCTGGTGGTGGGGTGCGGGGTGCAGGCCCTGGCCCATGTGCGGGCCTTCACCGAAGAGTTGGCCGTGGAGGAGGTTTTCGTGTGCGGACGCACCCGTGTCGGCGCCGAGGCCTTTGTTCAGCGTCTGGGCGACGAAGGCGTGGGGGCCGTGACCGTGCGAAATCCCGTGGAGGTGATTCGCAAGGTGAATCTGGTGGTCACCGCCACCACGAGCAAGATTCCGGTGCTGCCCGAGACCGTTCCGGACGGGGTGTTCGTGGCGGCCGTGGGCTCGTTTTCCCCCAAGCGGGCCGAGGTCCCGGCGGAGGTGGTGCGCGAGGCCAGGGTGTTCGTGGACGACCTGGAAAGCGCCCGGGAGGAGGCCGGCGACCTGTTGCTGGCCGGTATCGACTGGGAGACGGTCACTCCGCTTGAGGACGTTCTTTCGGGAGATCGACCTGACGGCGGGCCGGTGCTCTACAAGAGCGTGGGCCACGCCAGCCTGGACCTGGCCGCCGCCCGACTGGCCCTGGGCATGGCGTGAAAACCGTGGCGACCCGGACGGACCGCGCGCCGTCCTCCCCCTCCGACTGGCGGCCCAGGCTGGGCATGGGGATGGATCTGGCGCGCCTTGCGGCCTTGTTCTTTATCGTCTCCGGCCACATGTTGCAGATCCGGGGGCTCTACGGTCACTTTTCCCATGGCCTGGGCTACCCGAGCGCGCCGGGCGACTTCCCCCTGTGGAAGGCCGGACTGGCCGGCCAGACCTGGGCCGGCGACCGCGTGTTTCTTGGCTGCATGTACTGGTACTGGTCCTACAATTACGCCTTTTTCCTCCTCAGCGGGATGAGCCTGTGGTTTTCCACCCGGCTGCGGGGATATTTCGACCTGCGCCAGTACATGACCTCGCGTTTCTACGGGGTCTATTTGGGATACGCCGTCGCGGCCGTCGCGGCGTTCGTTTTCGGCGTGACCGTTCTGGGCCATACGCCCGGAGAGCACGACTTCAATTATCTGCTGCTCGGCGTGGCCCGGGCCAGGGAGACGGTCTTCTACAACGACACCCTCTGGTTCATGGCCGTGCTGCTTGGACTCTACCTGGTTTTTCCCCTGGTGGCCCTGGCCTACAACCGACTGGGCTGGCCCGGGCTGGCCGCGCTGTGGGGCGCGGCCTGGTACTGGCTGGAGGCGCGCCATGTCCTGGCGGACTATGGAGCCCTGTTTTCCTGTCTGCCCCTGTTTCTCACCGGCGCGGCCCTGGCCGAACTCCTTCTGCGGCTGGGGCCGGTCTTCGACAGACTGGGCGGGCGCGTTCTGGTCCTTTTGGGCCTGGTCTGCGCCCTGGGGCTGGGCTGGCGGTTCTACGGCCTGGTGTACGTCCAGGTGGCGGCCAGCGGCCTCTACCAGAACGACACCCACGCCACGGGAATGGTCCTGGCCCTTCTGGCCGTGGCCCTGGGATTCGTCTTGCCCGGCGACCGGCCCGGCCTGGTCCGGGCCCTGCGCGCACTGGGCCGGGCAACCTTCAGCGTCTATCTCTACCACTACCTGCTCGTGCGGCTGGCCAACTCCAGTCCCGGGGGACGTCGCTTTCTGGACCATCTCGCCTCCCTGGCCTTTCCCCCCTTCAGCGACCATCTGTTGGCCTTCTGCGCCGGGCTCTACGCCGTGCTCCTCCTGATCGGATTGCTCTATCAGCGGGTTTTTGACCGGGTGCTCGTGGGCGGACTGCGCAAAGCCTTTGATCAATCGTTTCAAGTCTGCTAGCCGAAGACCATCGGTGGCCGGCGCAACGCCGTCCACCCGTCATATTTCATCCCCCCGAAGGACGGACCCGCGTGAACGAACCGAACAAGATTATTTATTCAATGATCAGGGTTTCCAAATTTTACGAAAAGAAGCCCATCCTCAATAACATTTCGCTCTCATACTTCTATGGGGCCAAGATCGGCGTCATCGGCATGAACGGCTCGGGCAAGAGTTCGCTTTTGCGCATCCTGGCCGGCGTGGACAAGGATTTCCAGGGCCAGACCGTGCTCGCCCCGGGTTTCACCGTGGGCTATCTGGAGCAGGAGCCGGCCCTGGACGAATCCAAGACCGTGCGCCAAGTGGTGGAGGAGGCCGCGGTCGACACCCTGGCCCTCCTGCGCGAATTCGAGGAGATCAACGCCCAGTTCGCCGAGCCCATGGATGACGACGCCATGAACGCGCTCATCGAACGCCAAGGCGCGGTGCAGGAAAAGCTCGACGCCGTGGACGCCTGGGACCTGGATTCCCGTCTGGAAATGGCCATGGACGCCCTGCGGTGCCCTCCGCCCGACACGCCGGTCAAGGTGATTTCGGGCGGCGAAAAGCGCCGGGTGGCCCTTTGCCGTCTGCTTTTGCAAAAGCCGGACATCCTGCTGCTTGACGAACCCACCAACCACCTGGACGCCGAGACCGTGGCCTGGCTGGAACACCATCTGCACTCCTATCCCGGCACCATTATCGCCGTGACCCACGACCGCTACTTTCTGGACAACGTGGCCGGCTGGATTCTCGAGCTCGACCGGGGCAAGGGCATTCCCTGGCAGGGCAACTACTCTTCGTGGCTGGAGCAGAAGCAGGCCCGCCTGGCGGGAGAGGAAAAGGCCGAAGCGGACCGGCGCAAGACCCTGGAGCGCGAGCTGGAATGGATACGCATGAGTCCGCGCGGTCGCCACGCCAAGAGCAAGGCCCGCATCAGCGCCTATGAGACCTTGGCCGCCCAGGAATCGGAAAAGGTGGCCAAGGACCTGGAGATCTACATCCCGCCCGGACCCCGTCTGGGCAATATGGTCATCGAGGCGCAGGGGGTGGGCAAAGGCTTTGGCGACAACCTGCTGCTGGAAGGATTGGACCTGCTGGTTCCGCCCGGCGCCATCGTGGGCATCATCGGGCCCAACGGCGCGGGCAAGACCACACTGTTCCGCATGATCACCGGGCAGGACAATCCCGATGCGGGGGCGCTGCGCCTGGGCGACACCGTAGCCCTGGCCTATGTGGACCAGAGCCGCGACGCCCTGGGAACCGAGCAGACCGTGTTCGAGGCCGTGACCGAGGGCAAGGACACCATTCCCTTGGGCCGGCGCGAGGTGAACGCCCGGGCCTACGTGGCCCGTTTCGGCCTGACCGGGCAGGATCAGCAGAAAAAGGTGGGCCTGCTTTCCGGCGGCGAACGCAACCGCGTGCACCTGGCCCGCATGCTCAAGAGCGGAGCCAACGTGCTCCTGCTCGACGAACCCACCAACGATTTGGACGTCAACACCATGCGCGCCCTGGAGGACGCCCTCTTGAACTTTGCCGGTTGCGCCCTGGTCATCAGCCACGACCGCTGGTTTCTCGACCGGGTGGCCACCCACATTCTGGCTTTCGAAGGCGACAGCAAGGCCGTGTGGTTCGACGGCAATTATTCGGAATACGAGGCCGACCGCAAGGCCCGCCTGGGCAAGGACGCGGATCAGCCCCACAGGATCAAGTACCGCAAGTTCGCCAGGGGATAGTCCCCGGCATGTCGATTCGGGCCGGGACGATGCGTTCGTCCCGGCTGTCTCGGTGGCGGTCCCGTCCGCGACTCTCCGACCGGATGACCAAAACGCCCATGATATACGACAAGGTCCTCGACTTCGTTCGCTTTCTGTTCGAACCCGCCGATCCGGGACGTTTCCAGCGCTCCTTTCTGGAAGCGCTTCTGCGCGTGCAGAACGTGAGCCGGGGGTCCTTGTGGGTGCGCCGCGAGGGGGAACTGGAGTGCATCGAGGCCGCGGGGGAGCAGAGCGACCAGGTGCTCGGGGTCCGGCTGCCGGCCGACAGGCCCAGCGTGGTGGGGTGGGTCATGGAAAACTCCCGCATGACCATCGCCGAGCCCGAAAAGGACCCCCGGCACTGCAAGGACGTGGAAGCCGACCTGGAGGTCAAGAGCACGCTCATTCTCTGCTTTCCCCTGGTGCTTCTGGACGGTTCGGTCTACGGCGCGGTGGAGCTCATCGACGTGAGTTCCGGTGGAGACCGCTTGAATCTCGATCCCGGCTACCTGGAGTTGTTGGGCGCCCTGGTGGCCATCGGCTCGGCGGCCCTGGGCCGCGCGTTGGATTTCGACCGCCAGACCCGCGAATGCCACGACCTGCGCCGCGCCCTGGAGGACCTGCGCCACAGCGGCCATCCCATCGTGGGGCGGTCCCGGGGCGTGGCCGAGGCCGAGGCCCTGGCTACGGCCTACGGGCGCACGGACTTTCCCGTGCTCATTACCGGGGAGTCCGGCACGGGCAAGGAGCTTTTCGCCCATGCCATCCACCAGGCCAGCCGCAGGCGGGACAAGCCCTTTCTCGTGCAGAATTGTTCGGCCATTCCCGAGGCCTTGTTGGAAAGCGAGCTTTTCGGCTGCCGAAAGGGGGCTTTCACCGGGGCCGATCGGGACCGCCTGGGGCTTTTTCAGGCCGCCGACGGCGGAACGGTGTTTCTTGACGAAATCGGGGACATGCCTCCTCCGTTGCAGGCCAAGATCCTGCGCCTCATCCAGAGCGGAGAGGTCAAACCTCTGGGCGCGCAAACCGCGCGTAGCGTGGACGTCCGCCTTGTCTCCGCCACCAACAAGGACCTCGCCCTGGCCATGGAGCGCGGAGAATTTCGCGAGGATCTCTTCTACCGCCTGAACGTCCTGCCCCTGGCCTTGCCGCCCCTGCGCGCCCGTCGGGACGACATCCCCGAACTGTTGGACTACTTCGTCAGGCGCGATTGCAAGCGTCTGGGCGCTCCGGCCAAGCGTTTTTCCCCTGCCGCACTGGCCAGGCTGACGGCCGCGTCCTGGAAGGGCAACATCCGGGAGATGGAAAATCTGGTGAAGTACCTGCTCACGGTGGTGCCAGACGATGTGGTGGACGTGACGCACCTGCCGGCCCATGTGGCCGGGGAGGCGGCCGACCTGGAACCGGCCGCGTCCGCGTCCGCCGGGCCGGCCCTCGACGGGCCGCGGGGCGCGATCGTCTCGCCTGAGCTCCCGGAAGGCGAACGGGAAGGGCATGCGGTGGTCTTGCGCGATCACACCTGGGAGGCCCTGGAAAAGGCCTATATCACCGACCTGCTCGAATCGGTGAAGTGGAACATCTCCAAGGCGGCCAAGCTGGCCGGGGTCAACCGCTCCACGTTCGATTCGCGCTTGCGCAAGTTGGGACTTTCCAAGGCCTGACGGCCCGCTTTCCCCCGGGGTTCGAATCTGACGACAATACGGCAAAATGCCGCATTGTCGGAGAGCCGTCCCCGGAGATCTTCGCGTTCTCAGGGGCGTGTCGGCGAATTTCCAGGCTTTTCGAACGGTGGCATGAACTTGGCATGATCCGGGAACCCGGCTTGCTCGGGCAATACGACCGAGAGGGAGTCACACATGACCATGCGCATGAAAACCGTCGCGATTCGCACCCTGTGTCTGGCGTTTTCCGTTTTGATGTTGGGCTTGGCCTTCGAAGGCGACGCCCTGGCCTACAAGCGCAGTACGCGGGTCACCGGCCCCGGAGGCAGAAGCGCCTCGCAGGACGTGAGCGCCTCGCGCACCGCCACCGGCTATAACCGTAGCGCGACCTCCACCGGACCGCGCAACAGGACGGTGAACACCAACACCACCGGAAGCTGGGACGCCTCCACCAAAACCTGGTCCAAGGACAAGACCGTCACCGGTCCCGGCGGGCAATCCCAGACCATTCAGAAGGACACCACCATCTCCAAGTGAACCTTCGACCCGCCGCCGAAGGACGTTCGGCGGCGGGAATCGACTCCTGCCAGGCGGCCGCCGATTCGGTTTTCCGGGTCGGCGGGACGTCTTTTTTTCGGAGGACGAGCGCGGTGGGAGGGCATTCAGACGGGGAGGGTATATTTCAATTTTGTGATATTTATTGAGTGCATATTGCGCCTGGAGCCCCCCCGCCAAAGCGCTTTCGCAGGGGCGGTCAAGCCGAGGGCGCAAGGCGACATGCTTGATTTGCTCCTTGAACTCGAACTGCGCTCGGATTAAACTCTTGTTTCGTGCGCGTCGTTCGTCAAGTTCGTGTGCTCGGCGACCGGCCACAACCGAAGTTTCGTTGCAGAGGCAAACCCGGGGGCATACGCCCGACAACCAGTCTTCGCCAGGCGTGTAACCGTCCCCCTGCTTGCGCAGGAGCCGGGGGAAAGGCGGACCGTGCGTGACAGCCGAGCGATGCGGCGCGCGATTCGCCCTGGCCCAGGCTGGGGCTTTGCTGCTTTGAAGCGTTGTTTTCAGGTTGAACCGAAAGGCGGCGCGTCGCCAACCGACGGAAAGAGCGCCCGACGGCAACCTGAATCTGGTTTTCCTGCGTGTGACTATCCATCAGTCATCCCTGAACCGGAACGTCCGCCCGCGGCCGCGGTGGGCCAGTCCGTCTTGACGGGGAAAGGAGTTTTTCGTGAGGACCATCATCAACGACGCCATTACCCAGCGTCTGCAAGCCGCATCCGACGATCCGGTCTACAAGGCGGAAATGTTGGACGTCATCTATCGTTTCAAGAAGGAACATCCCACCGTAACCGGACTCAACGTGCTCACCCAGCGGGCCATTCTCGCCGGGGATCTCACCGTGGTCCAGGCGCCGAAGTGCGCCACCTTCGAGCTTTGGTTGTCTTCCGAGGTCACTCCGGACGTGCTGGAGCAGGCCAAGATGGCCAAACCCGCCAAATCGACCACTCGCAAGCCCAGAACGACCAAGAAAAAAGATCAGGACGTTCCGGCCTCGCCCGAAGCTTTGGCCACGGCGAAAGCTTTGGCCAAGGCCGAATCGGAAGCTCGCATTCGAAACGCCCAGTTCCGGGCCGAAACCCGGAAGTGGTAGAAACAGTCTGTTGACCATGGCATCCGGCCACGTCCGCTTCGGGAGGGACGCAGTGTTCCGTGTTCGGCCGGGGGCCTGGGGTTGACGGGCGTGCGCGCCGCGCCGGCGGATTTTTCGAACCGGCGGAGAAAACCGACTTCTTCAACGGGCGCGTACGGACGCGAAGCTTTGGCGCGGCGCGTGTGCGCACAGCCTTCCGCTTGACGTTCCTCTGTAGGAACTTTGTGGTCTTTCTTTGCGAAAAGATACATGTGAACTCGCGTGCCGCTTGCTTTTCGATGCAGAAAAAGGCGGTCGCGCGATGCGGGGCTACGCGCGGCCGCCTTCGGCGGCTTCCGCGCAGGTCTTTGGCGGCCTGTCGAGCAATTCGCGCTGGCAGCGTTGGCTCAAGAGAATCACCCCCTCAGCGCAATCCGCTTGGGGTGTGGTTTTCTTCCGCGCCCTGCCGGCGATTTTTTTGAGCCGGCTGTGAAAAACGCTGTTGTGGGCGGACCGTTTCTGATATTGAGGAAGATTTTCTCCTCGTAAACCAACAAGCCTCGACCACGCGAACCAAGGCCGGACTCCGGCGGTTCGGACTCGATGGAGACGAAATGCCTTCGGAACAGCTTTCTGTGAATATGGTGTCCGGTCAGAATCACGAACGCCAGTTGGCCGTGGACGTCATCAAGATCGTGGCCATTGTGGGCGTGTTGGTGTTGCACTCCTGCGACCTGTTTCTGGACGGAACCTTCAAGGAACCGAGGCTGTGGTGGGTCGGCATCACATACGCTTCGCTGTCCATCATCGGCGTTCCCCTGTTCCTTATGTGCAGCGGAGCGCTCCTGCTCAAGCCGGGCCAGACGTATCCGTCCCTGATACAATTCTATAAACACCGGCTTTCCAAGATCCTCGTGCCGCTTTTTATTTGGTCCGTGGTCTACTATCTCTGCATGCACGATCCGAACACCTTCAAGCTCGCCGACTTCGGCTATTTTTTCCGCGATCTGCTTCAAGCCAAGATATCCAAGCATTTTTGGTATCTCTATATGATGATAGGCGTCTATCTTTCGGCTCCCTTTCTGAACACCATGTTCGCCAACATGCCGAACCGCTATGTTGTCTGGTTCTTTCTGCTGTGCTTTTTGCTCGGGCCGCCCAACATGGTTTTGCTCCATGTCTTTTACGCCGCCTTCTACAGTTACAATATGGTCTTTTGTCTCTATCTGGGCTATTACGTTGTCGGCTATTATCTTTACGGCCGGCCCCAAGCGATCGTGCCCCACCGCAAGGCTTTGGCACTGGGATTGGTCCTCATGGTGGGCGTCACCATGGTGGGGTCCTGGCTCCTCAAAGGGAGCTACAGCGCGTATCCGCTTCTGTTTTTCGACTATTCGTTCCTCAACATCATTCTCTCCTCGGTTCTGGCTTTCGCCCTGCTTCGTTCGTTCTCCTACAACTGGTTGAAGCCGTACGCCAAATGGGTGACCATTTTCGGCAACGCCTCCTACGGGGTGTACCTCGTACACATCCTGTTTCGCGACATGCTGCGCAACGGCTTGCTGGGATTCCGGTTCGCTCCGTACACCGTGCATCCGATTCTGGGCATCCCGTTGAGCGCCCTGGGCATTCTGCTTTTCTCCCTGGCCTTGGTTTTCATCCTCAAGCGTATCCCTGTGCTCAGACACGCCGTGCCATGACGCCGCTCTGGTCCTGAACAGCCCGCCCAAAAAGTCGATTCTTGCAGCCTGTTCAAAAAACGTGCTGGCAAGGCGCAAGAAAAAATCAAGTCCGAAGCGGAGTTGGCATCCGTTGAGGGTTTGAGCTTTTCGCAGCAACGCAGCCAGCAAGGATTTTCCAATAGGCTGTTAAAGCCGTCGGGCCAAAGACGGCGGCCGCGCGGGATCAAGAAATTGCGCTTCCGTGTGGGCCTCCACACGGAAGCCGCAGGGCATGCGGGCTGTTCAGCAAGACGAAGGGGGCTCCGAAACGTTTCGGGATGCCAGGGGATGCGAGGTGTTCGAGAGGCGGGGGAACGAAAACGAAACGAACGCCAAGGAAGGAAAAAAACGTTCGACAGGCGACACTGCGCATCGACTCACGTCGACCGCAAGGATGTAAGGACTTTCGGCGGGCCATGCCCCAAAGCCGCGCACTTCTTTTCCCGAACGATCGAGTGAGGGGAAACTGTGCGGATCGGGACCGTTCGCCGGGGCGTCAGGGAAGCTGGCGGAAAGAGCCTTCCCCTTCCGCCAGCGCCATCGACGCCGATGTCATCGGCCGTAAAGTTATTTCTTTTTGGCCTTCTTCTTCTTGACCGGAGTGGCCTTTACCGGGTCGGGACCGGGGTAGTTCATCACCAGGCCGCCCTTTTTCAGGCATTCGTCCACGGTGGCGGTCATGACCTTGGTGTCGCCCATGCTGCATTCCCACTTTTTGGGAGCAGCTTTTTTCTTGTGGACCTTTCCCTTGGCGAAGGCCACGCCGCCGGAGAGGGCGAAAGCAAAAACCAACCCGGAAATCAGCAGCTTTTTCATAATTGTCTCCTTACCCGAGCAATTTTTGCCATCTTAGCCTACCAGCCGGAGCGCTAGCAAGGGATTTCATTACAAACAGTTCATCTTTCTGTGAGATTTTTTCCATTCCGACTCAGGGAGGGCCAGGGACCCGGATTTCGCCTGGACCCGGGCGGCAGGGGCGGACCGGGAGGGCGGCGCGCCGGCGATGCTCCGGCGAACCCGGGACGCGCCTTGCCCGAAGCGCAGCGCCCGGCGGCTGCGCGGTCGAGGGCGCAGGATGTGCGGAGCCCGAAACGGCCAGAGGCCCCCGGAGGGGCCTCTGGCTTGAGGATTCGAAGAGCGGCGGGCCGAGGTCTTCGCGCCCGCCGCAAGGCAGTGTTCGTTCGAGGTTACTTGCCGGCCCGGCCGTCGTCGCAGGGCTCGGACTGTCCGCCGCCGTGTTCGGCCGTGGCGGTCAGGGTGCAGTTTTCGCTTTCGGAGGGCGTACCGGGGTCCACGCCGGCCATCATGCACAGCTGCTTCCAGCGGTTCCACACGTCCTGGGCCAGCACCTGGCGCAGACGCACGGCCTCGGCGGGCAGGAGCTTCTCCAGGGCCGCGTAGCGGTTTTCGGAGAGCAGGAACTCCTGCAGGGTGCCGTCGGGGGCCTTGGAGTCGATGGTCAGCGGGTTCTTGCCCTCATCGGCCAGCAGCGGGTTGAAGCGGAACAGCGGCCAGTACCCGGCGGCGGTGGCCAGCTTGGCTTGCTCCTGGGTCTTGCCCATGCCGCGCTTGAGGCCCTGGTTGATGCAGGGCGCGTAGGCCAGGATGATGGAAGGGCCGGGATAGGCTTCGGCCTCGGTGAAGGCCTTGAGCAGCTGTTGCTTGTTGGAGCCCATGGAGATGGCGGCCACGTAGACGTTGCCGTAGGTCATGGCGATGCGGGCCAGGTCCTTCTTGCGGGTGCGCTTGCCGGCGGCGGCGAACTTGGCGATGGCGCCCGTGGGCGTGGCCTTGGAGGACTGGCCGCCGGTGTTGGAGTACACTTCGGTGTCCAGGACCAGGATGTTGACGTCCTCGCCCGAGGCGATGACGTGATCCAGGCCGCCGAAGCCGATGTCATAGGCCCAGCCGTCGCCGCCGAAGCACCAGATGGACTTCTTCACCAGCATGTCGGCGTTGGCCGCGATTTCGGCCAGGGGGCCGGTCTTGTCGGGCATGGCCGCGAGCAGTTTGACGATCTGTCCGGCGAACAGGGCGGACTTGCCCGCGTCGTGCCAGGCGTCCAGCCAGCCGGTGAGGGCGACCTTCAGGTCGTCGGAGATCGAGCCCTTCAGGGCCTCGGTCACGCTGTCGGCCAGCTTTTCGCGGCGCTGGTTCACGGCCATGTTGATGCCGAAGCCGAACTCGGCCGCGTCTTCGAACAGGGAGTTGCCCCAGGCCGGGCCGTGTCCGTTTTTGTTCACGCAATAGGGCGTGGTGGGAGCCGAGGCGCCCCAGATGGAGGAGCAGCCCGTGGCGTTGGCAATGATCATGCGTTCGCCGAAGAGCTGGGTGAGCACGCGCACGTACGGGGTCTCGCCGCAGCCCGCGCAGGCGCCCGAGAACTCCATCATGGGCTTGAAGAACTGCGAGCCCTTGACCGAGTCGCGCTTGAGCAGTCCGTCCTTGGGGGCGGCGCTCATGGCGAAGTTGAAGTTGGGCACCTGCGTCTCCGACTGGGTCTCGATGGGCTTCATCACCAGGGCCTTGTTCTTGGCCGGGCAGATGTCGGCGCAGTTGCCGCAGCCCATGCAGTCGGCGGTGTTCACCTGCAGGCGGAAGGAGAGGCCCTTGAGTTCCTTGCCCTGGGCGGGAAGGGTCTCGAAGGTGGCCGGAGCCTTGGCCTTTTCGGACTCGTCGAGCAGCACGGGCACCAGGGCCGAGTGCGGGCACACGAACGAGCACTGGTTGCACTGGATGCAGTTTTCCTTGATCCATTCGGGCACGTTGATGGCGACCGAACGCTTTTCGTACTGCGAGGTGGCCACCGGGAACAGGCCGGCCGGATCGAACACGCTCACGGGCAGCTTGTCGCCCTGCTGGGCCAGCACCGGACGAGCCACCTTGGAGATGTACTCGGGCACGTTTTCGGCCGGGGCCGGGGCGGCCACGGCGTCGGCCCAGGAGGCCGGGTAGGACACTTCATTCAGGGCGGCCACAGTGTTGTCCACGGCCGTGATGTTCATCTGGACGACCTTGTCGCCCTTCTTGCCGTAGGCCTTCTGGATGGACTTCTTGAGCAGCTCGATGGCCTTCTCGAAGGGCAGCACGCCCGAGAGCTTGAAGAAGGCCGTCTGCATGATCATGTTGATGCGCCCGCCGAGACCCGCCTGCTGGGCGATCTTCACGGCGTCGATGTTGTAGAATTTGAGCTTGTTTTTGGCGATGGCGGCCTTCACCTTGGCGGGGAGCTTGGACTCCATCTCCTCGGCGGACCAGTGGGAGTTCAGCACGAAGGTGCCGCCTTCCTTCACGCCTTCGAGCACGTCGTAGATCTCGACGTAGTTCGACTTGTGGCAGGCCACGTAGTCGGCGGCGTTGACCAGGTAGCAGGACCGGATCTGCTTGGGGCCGAAGCGCAGGTGCGAAACCGTGATGCCGCCCGACTTCTTGGAGTCGTAGGCGAAGTAGCCCTGGGCGAACAGGTCGGAGTTGTCGCCGATGATCTTGATGGCTTCCTTGTTCGCGCCCACGGTGCCGTCGGAGCCCAGGCCCCAGAACTTGCACTGCACCGTGCCCTTGGGGGTGGTGTCGCGCACGGGCACCACCGGCAGGGAGTGGTTGGTCACGTCGTCGATGATGCCGACGGTGAAGTGGTTCTTTTTGCCTTCGGTCATGTTGACGAACACGGCCTTGGCCATGGCCGGCGAGAACTCCTTGGAGCCCAGGCCGTAGCGGCCGCCCAGCAGGGTGACATCCAGGCCCGCGTCGCGCACGGCGGCGGACACGTCGAGGAACAGGGGCTCGTAGAGGGCGCCGACTTCCTTGGTGCGGTCGAGCACGGTGATGGTTTTGACGGTCTTGGGCAGCGCGGCCAAAAACGAGGCCGAGTCGAAGGGGCGGTACAGGCGCACGCAGACCAGGCCCAGCTTTTCGCCGCGTTCGGCCATGGCGTCGATGACTTCGCGCAGCACTTCGCAGCTCGAACCCATGGCCACCACGACGCGGTCGGCGTCGGGAGCGCCGTAGTAGTCGAACAGGCCGTAGGGGCGACCGGTAAGGGCGCTGACCTTGGCCATGATTTCCTTCACGATGCCGGGAACGGCCACGAAGTAGGGGTTGGAGGCCTCGCGTCCCTGGAAGTAGATGTCCGGGTTCTGGGCCGTGCCGCGGATCTGGGGATGCTCGGGGTTCATGGACTTGGCGCGGAAGGCCGCGATCTTGTCCCAGTTCACCAACTTGGCGATTTCTTCGTATTCGAGCACCTCGATCTTCTGGATTTCATGGGAGGTGCGGAACCCGTCGAAGAAGTGCACGAAGGGCACGCTGGCCTCGACGGCCGAGAGGTGGGCCACCAGAGCCATGTCGTGGGCTTCCTGCACGGAGCAGGAGCACAGTTCGGCGAAGCCGGTGGGACGGCAGGCCATGACGTCCTGGTGGTCGCCGAAGATGGACAGGGCGTGCGAGGCGATGGCCCGGGCCGACACATGGAAGACGCCGGGCAGCAGTTCGCCGGCGATCTTGTACATGTTGGGGATCATGAGCAAAAGGCCCTGGGAGGCGGTATAGGTGCTTGTGAGCGCGCCACCTGCCAGACAGCCGTGCACGGCGCCGGCGGCGCCGGCTTCGGACTGCATTTCTTTTACTTTTACGAGCTGGCCGAAGATGTTCTTTTTACCCTGGGATGCCCATTCGTCGATTACCTCACCCATGGTGGAGGAAGGAGTAATGGGATAGATCGCCGCGCATTCGGAAAGCGCGTAGGCCACCCAGGAGGTGGCGGTGTTGCCATCCACAGTCTTCATCAACGTTTTCGCCATGTTACGAGTCCTTTGTCTTGCAGGTTAGAGCCCGAGGCCTTGCTTGATGGCCGCAAGGTCGAGATGGGCCGCCACCAGTTGCGCTGCACGTTGGAACTTGGCCTGGGCGCGCAGTTTGTGCCCTCCCAGCAGGGCATCCACGCGCTTGGCCACGCAATAGGTGTCGTCACGAACAACCAGAATGGGCACCTCCGCGTTTTCGGCTCGGGAAAGCACGATGTCGTTGGGGTAGAGGTTGCCCGTGAGAATGAGACAGGGGCATTTGTTTTCAATGCCCACCAATTGCAAATCGGAGCGGTCACCGCCCATGATGATGGCGGCCTTGGCGCGCTTGCGGAAGTGGGTAAGGAAGTTTTCCACCTGCATGGCTCCGATAATGAAATTCTCGGCCATCTGGTCGATCTTGTGGGCCGAACAGATGATTTTGGCTCCGAGACGTTCCGCCAGGTCGCGCACCGAGACCGATCCCAACAAACGGTCGTGGGGGATGACGCCAAGCACCGGAACCCCTCGCGACAGAAGAAAAGGAATAATCACGGAGTTGACTTCGTCCATAGCGTAACTGGGCACGTCGTTGAGCACACATCCCAACAGCTTGTCGCCGAGGATGAATTTGACCGAGAGCAGCGCCTCGTAATTTACGTCCTGCCCGAAGCGGTCGACGATGAGCACGGGCAGGTCGAGCGCCTGCGAGACGGACGGACCGTCCAGGCAGGCGTACCGGTTGGAGTTGAGAAAGCTGCCGGAACCGCCCACCACCATGACCTGTTTGTCGGCGGCCAGCCTGTCGTAGGCGGCGCGGACGGCGGTGGTGCGGTCCTCGCAGGGCGGGGACGAAAGAATTTCGTGCATCAGGTCCTGGGTGACCAGCACGGGGTTCACCAGTTCCGGGGGGGCGTCGAGGTCCAGGGCCTGCTGCAGGGTCAGGGCGTCGGCTTCGCACCACTGACCGTCTTGCGGCATGGCCTGGGCGCCCACGGGCTTCATGTAGCCGACCTGGAGGCCCTCCTGTTTGAATTTGAGGCCTATGCCCATGCAGAGGGTGTTTTTCCCTCCGAAAGGGGCCGTGGAGCCGATATAGAGACCTGGCATGGGGGCGTCGTCTCCCTGCGGTTAGAGGGGCAGAAGCGTCATGCGCACGCCGGCCACTACCGCCAATTCGTCATTGACCAGAACGGGACTGAGTTCAGCCTCGTAGATTTCCGGGAAATCGACCGAAAGTTGGGAAAGCCGGATGGCGATGTCTTCGAGCGATTCGACATGCACGGCCGGACCGCCTTCGAATCCCTTGAGCAGCATGGAGGTCTTGACGTCGCGCACCAGTTGGCGGGCGTCGTTCATCGAGACCGGGGCCAGACGGTAGGAGACGTCCTTGAGTACGTCGACGAAAATACCGCTCAGGCCGAAACGCAACAGCGGACCGAATTGGTCGTCGCGGCGAAATCCGAGCATCACCTCCATGGCGTTGGCCGGGGCCTGGGACTGGATCAGGCAGCCGGAAATCCGGTTGTCGGGCCGGGAGACGCGCACCTTGCCGGTCAATTCCTTGAAGGCCTGGCGCAGTTCGTCCGGGGTTTTGATGTTCACCCGCACCCCGCCCGCGTCGGCCTTGTGCTTGATCTGGGGGGAGGCCACCTTGCACACCACCGGATAGCCAAGGTCGGCCGCGGCCGCCACGGCCTCTTCGGAAGACCGGGCCAGCACCGTCCGGGCCGTGTGAATGTCGTAGGCGCCCAGCACCTCGCGGGCCAGGTCCTCCTCGATTTCGGCCACGCCCTTGGCTCGGGCGTCCTTGACGATGCGCCGCACCACGTCGCGCCGGCCCTCCACGCTGGCCATCACCGGAGAAGGCCGGCTCTTCCATTGCGAGTAGCGGTACAGGGCGTCCAGGCTTTTCACGGCCGGTTCGGGAAAGGCGTAGCAGGGGATGTCGGCCCGCGCGAACACGGCCCTGGCCGGGTCCATGCGCTTGCCGCCCATCAGGCAGCACAACACGGGCTTGGGCGTGTCCTTGGCGGCCTGGGTCACGGCCTTGGCCAGGTCGGCCTCGGGAGCCGCCGCCGAAGGCGCCAGCACCACGAGCAGGGCGTCTACGCGCTGATCTTCCAGGGCCAGGGCGACCGCCTGTCCCAATCGATTGGAGTCCGCGTCGCCCAGCACGTCCACAGGGTTGTAGAGCGAGGCGTTGGCGGGCAGGGCCTTTTTGAGCTTGTCCACGGTTTCGGTTCCGAACGAGGCCATGGTGAGCGCGGTGGAGTCCGTGGCGTCCACGGCCAAAAGGCCGGGACCGCCGGCGTTGGTCACTATGGCCACCGCCGGCCCCTTGGGCAGGGGCTGGGTGGAGAAGGCCCGGGCCAGATCGAACATTTCGGCCATTTCGCCCACGCGCAGGATGCCGGTTTGCAAAAAGGCCGCGCTGTAGGCCTTGTCGTCTCCGGACAGGATGCCCGTGTGGGCCGAAACGGCCTTGGCCCCGGCCGCGGTGGACCCGGCCTTGAGCACGATCACGGGCTTGTCGCGGGTGATCTTGCGGGCCATGCGCATGAAGGCCTCGCCGTTTTCGATGCTCTCCACGTAGGCCAGCACCACCTTGGTGTCGGGGTCGTGGGAAAGCGTGTAGAGCATGTGCGATTCGTTCACCAGGGCCTTGTCGCCCAGGCTCACGAACTGGGAAAATCCGATGTCGTGTTCCTGGGCCCAGTCCAGGATCGCGGAGCAAAGCGAGCCGGACCGGGAAAAAAAGGCGATGTTGCCGGCCTTGGGAATGGACGACGCGCACGAGACGTTGAGCTTGAGCGGCGTGGAGATCACACCCAGGCTGCCCGGCCCCACCAGGGCGATATCGTTGTCGCGGCAGATGCGGGCCAGGTCTTTTTCTTCCCGCCAGCCCTGGTTGCCGGATTCCTTGAAACCGGCGGCCACCACCACGGCTGCGCGAAGGCGATGCTCCACCAGCGTCTTTACCGTGGACAGCACCTTGGAGGCGGGAATGGCCAGGATGGCCATGTCCAGCGGGGTGGGGAGGTCGTCTGCGTCGGTGATGACGGGCAGTCCGAGAATTTCACCCCCCTTGCTGTTGACGGGATAAATTTCTCCCTTGAACCCGGCGTCCAGCAAGTTCTTGACGAGATGATGCCCGACCTTGTCCGCCTGGTGCGACGCACCGATGATGGCGACGTTTTTCGGGCTGAAAAGCGCGTCAAGTTGCATGGTGGCTCCAAGATAGCGTGAGATGTATTTGAGATGACGGAACAAGCTTCCTTGTGAAGCGGTCATCCTTCTAGCACGTTTCATGCCGAAGCGCAAATACATCAGGTCGACTTCTGTACAACATTCGTTCCACTTTGGCACTTGTATTTATTTCGAGGTGTTAAATGTAATTTCGAGTCTTGGATTCCAGACGGGGGCGTTGCAGTCCGAAAAATCGGACTGAAAGTCCGGGATTTTGTCCCGAAATCCGGACGCCGGCGGTTTCCCGGCCTTTGCGTTGCCGATGTTTCTCTGGAAAAAGCGTTTCGTCGGCCGGGGAATTTGCTACGACTTCGCCACGTCCAACGTCATTGCAGGGAGGGAACTCATGGCGCAAAACAAAACGATCGTTCCCAGGGTCGTGGTGGTGGGGGCCGGATTCGGCGGCTTGTGGACGGCCAGGCGGCTGGCCGGCGAAAACGCGGAGGTCGTGGTCGTGGACAAGCGCAACTACCACACCTTCTTGCCTCTGCTGTACCAGGTGGCCGCGGCGGAGTTGGAGCCCGGAGAAATCGCCCACCCGGTCCGGGGGGTATTTCGCAGGTACGGCAACGTGCGTTTCGCCCTGGCCGAGGCGCGCCGCATCGATCCGGCGTGCCGGGTGCTGCACACGTCCGGGCCGTCCATCCCGTATGACTATCTGGTCTTGTGCCTGGGCAGCGAAACGAATTTCTTCGGCGTGCCCGGAGCGGCCGAACACTGTTTCGGACTCAAGAACCTGGAAGAGGGCATCGGGCTGCGCAATCACATCCTGTGTCTGTTCGAGCGGGCCAATCTGTCCGACGACCCGGTCGCCAGACGGCGCATGCTCACGTTCACGGTGGTGGGCGCGGGCCCCACCGGCGTGGAGTACGCCGGCGCGCTGGCGGAGCTTATTCGCGGGCCCCTGGCCCGGGACTATCCGCGGCTCGACCTGAGCCAGGCGCGGGTGGTGCTGGTGGAGGCCGGACAGGCCGTGCTGGCCGCGTTTCCGTCGACGCTACGCGCCTACGCCCTGGAGAAGCTTGGGCGCAAGGGGGTGGAGGTGCGCCTGGGCGCCCAGGTGGAGCGGGTGGATTCCGCGCTGTTGGCCTTCAAGGACGGCTCGTCCCTGGCAACCGAGACCGTGGTCTGGGCGGCTGGAGTGCGCGGACCGGGCGCGGCGTCCGCACTTGGTCTGAAGCCCGGTCCGGCCGGGCGCGTGCCCGTGGACCGGAACCTGCGCGTGGTCGGTCTGGACCGGGTGTTCGCCGTGGGCGACATGGCCGCCTTTCCCGGTCCGTCCGGGCCCCTGCCCATGCTCGCCCCGGTGGCCATGCAGCAGGGCCGGGCCGCGGCCGAATCCATCCTCCGTCTGGAGGCCGGTCGCCCGCTCAAGCCGTTTCGCTACAGGGACAAGGGCAGCATGGCCACCATAGGCCGGGCCGCCGCGGTGGCCACTTTTGGACCGCGCCTGTGCCTGACAGGCTTTTCGGCCTGGTTGAGCTGGCTTTTCGTCCACCTGGTCATGCTCATCGGCTTTCGAAATCGCCTGGCGGTGCTGCTCGACTGGGCCTGGGACTATTTCTTTTTCGAGAAAGCCGTGCGTCTCATCATGCCGGCCCCGGCCGGACCGAAGACGGAGTGCCAAGCGGGCGTTGCGGCCGACAGCGCCGAAAAGCCGAAACCGTCGTGATTTGCGACCTGCGCCCGCGGCCGCGCGGGAAATGTTCGGGGGAGCGCGCTTGAGGGGCGCTCAATTTCGGTTTGGCCCCTGCGGCAGGACGAGGCCGGGCAGGGTCAGGGGCGTTTTGGCGGCCTTGCGTTTGCGCCGTTCGAAGATTTCCGGCCGCGACCCCAGGCGAAAACGCCACAACGGACAGGGTTCATAGGGCGGTTTGGCCTTGGGGGAGGCGGCGCAGGAGCGGGCCAGGGCCCGGTCGCCGCAGCAGCAGCACAGACACTGGCAGCGCGCGGCCCGAACCGGAGGACGCCTGGCCCCGGGGGCGGGGACGCCAAAACGGTAGTCGTGCAAGGGGCAGGCGAGGTTCTCGCATTCGGCCACCAAAGAGTAGGACCCTCCCATGCAGGCCACGCAGAACTTGCGAATGCATTCGAGTATGCCGGCGCGTCTGCCGCGTGGTGGTTCCATGGCCTCTCCGTGGGCATCCGGGTGCGTTGCGGCGCGATAGGACCCGGTCCGTACGCCACGTCTTCCCCTGGCGCGAAAATGTCGTCTTGGCAAGCGAAAACCCGTTTCGTTTGCCCGGACCGGCTGACGGAGGCTTCTTCCCCCCGCGTTCGCGGGCAACTTGGTTGACGCAAGGGGGGAAAAAAGCAAAAAGACATGGCGATTGAAAAAACGTCCCGCTTCGAGAGCTTATGGCAGCCACCACGCTCAAGGACATCCTGACCCCGCAGGTGATCGGGGTCTCGGCCAGCGCTTCCATGGCCAAGGCGATCAAAGCCATGAGCGACAACGCCATAAGCTCCGTGCTGGCGCTTTCGCGGGGCAAGCCCGTGGGCATTCTCACCGAGCGCGGGGTCCTGGCCGCCCTGTCCGGCCACGGCTACGATCTGCTTTCCCGCAAGGTCGGGGAATTCATGACCAGCCCGGTGGTCAGTCTGCCGGCCGACACCAACATCCATCAGGCGTTTCTCACCTTCCTCGACCGGGGGATTCGTCGCGTGGTGGTGGTGGATCGGGCCGGCCGGGCCGTGGGCATGGTCACCCAGACCAACATGATTCAGAACCTGGGGGTGGAGTTCTTTCTCGAAGTCAAACGCGTGGAAAAGATCATGTCGTCCCAGGTGGTGTCCCTTTCTGCCCGCGACACCCTGCAAGAGGCCCTGGCGGTCATGACCCGGGGACCGTACAGTTGCGTGGTGGTGGAGCGCGACGGCCGCGCCAGGGGCATGGTCACGGAACGCGACATGGTGCGCCTGGGCGCGCAGGGACGCGATTTTGCCCGCACGGAGTTGGGCGAGGTGATGACTTCGCCGGTGCATACCACCACGCGGCGCGAACCCGTGCACCAGGCCGTTGCCGTCATGCGCGAGCGCAACATTCGCCGTCTGGCCGTGGTGGATGAGGAGGGGCGTCTGTGCGGGCTGGTGACCCAGTCCGACATCGTCAGGGGGATCGAATCCAACTACGTGGATACGTTGCGAAACGTGATCCGCGAAAAGGACCAGCTCCTGCGCGAGGCCGTGGCCGAAACCGCCAGGAAGACCATCTATCTCGACACCATTCTGAACGCCTCGCTGGACATGGGCATAGCCGCCACGGACGGGGAACATTTCGCCTTCATCAACCAGGCGGCTCAGACCATTCTCGATGTGGACCAGGTCGACGTCATCGGGCGCGGACTTTTCGAGTTCCACCGCTCTCTCGGCGTGAGTCAGCGCCGGGTCAAGCACGGCTTGGCCGAAGTGAAGCGAAACAAGCACCACATCTTCACCTTTCATCGCAAGACGGGCGGGCGCGACCAGTATGTCGAAACCCGCATCACCGCCATCTGGGAAGGGGACAAGCCCAAGGATTACGTCTGCATGCTGCGCGACGTCACCGAGCGCCGACTGGCCGAGGAGACCATCCGCCGTATGGCCTATCACGACGCTTTGACCGGATTGCCCAATCGGTTCCTGGTTTCGGACCGCCTGGAGCAGGGGTTGGCCCAGGCCACGCGCAAGGGATGCCTGCTCGGGGTGATGCTTCTCGATCTGGACGGCTTCAAGATGGTCAACGACACCCTGGGGCACAACGTGGGCGACCTGCTGTTGCGCCAGGTGGCGGAGCGGCTCACCGGGGTGCTGCGCAAGTCCGACACGGTGGGGCGCATGGGCGGGGACGAATTTCTCATCGTCATGCCCGAGGCCCGCGAACCCAAGGATGTTGAAAGCGTGGCCCTCAAGGTGCTGGCGGCCGTGGGAGAACCCCGACGCATCGCGGGCAACGATTTGCGCATCACCACGAGCCTGGGAGCCGCGCTGTTCCCCTATGACGGCCTGGACGCCCAGACTCTCATCATGAAGGCGGATATGGCCATGTACAAGGCCAAGGAGGGAGGGCGCTCCACTTTCCGCTTCGCCGAGCCCGACGCCGACTCCCCCCAGCCCCAGTCCAAGGAGCCGACGAGCGAGGAAACGAAACCGGAAAGCGAAACGCCCCGTTTGTGTGTGTTTTCTTCCGTGACCGGGCGCAGCGCGAAGCCTGGTGCGCGCGCCGGGGGCTGCGCCTCGTCAGGGGAGCGGACCGGGCCGGATGTGGTTTCGGAGAGCAAGACGAATCCCCCTCCCCGGGATGGGGACGCGGAAGCGGCCGAGTCCTGACCCGGACAGGCCGGCGGAGCCCAGTCCTTGGGCGGGTCGGCGTTTGGTCCCGTTTTCACCGGTGCGGATGGAGCGTGCCGTCGCCGAAGATGGCGTCGTAGGCGGCCGTGTCGCCCGGACGGGAGTCGTAGCACGCTGTCGCGGTCTCGGCCCGACCCGCCGCCAGCAGGGCGCTTACCGTCACGAATTCGTATCCCTTTTCGCGCAGGGCGGACACCACCAGCCGCACGGCCTGACCCGTGCCGTGGCCGTTGCCGTTGGCGTGGGCCAGCACGATGGAGCCGGGGCGCACCCGCCTGGTCACGATGGACAGGATGCCTTGGGGCGTCTGGTGCTTGTCGGCGTCCATGGTGTTGACGTCCCATTGCACGGCGGCCACGCCCTTGGCGGCCAGCAGGTCCAGGGCTTCGGCGCGGCAGCGTCCGTAGGGAAAACGAAACACCGCCATGGAGGTCGGCACCGCGCGCATGAACTCCGCGCATCCGGCGGCGCGGGCCTTTTCGGCCAGGGCTTGGCGCGCGGCTTCGAACTGGGCCTCGGCCCAATCGAGTTGGCGGCGCATGCGTTCTTCGGAGAGCACGCCGAAATTGCCGTGCGTCCAAGCGTGACTGCCGAGCTCGAAGCGCGAATCGGCCAGCAGTTGCATGGTCCGCTCGGGATGACTGCGCATCCAGCGCCCCCCGGCGAAGAAGGTGGCCGGCACGTTCAGCTCGCGCAGGGCGTCCACCACCTGGGAGTCGTAACCTGCGGCCTTGTCGGCCAATTCGCACAGATCGAAGGTCAGGGCCACGAGCTTGCGTCCGCCCGTGTCCACCCGGCGGATCGAGCCGCGCAAGGGGGGAGGCAGGGAGGCTCGCGTCGCCTCGGGGGCGGGCTTGTCCGGCCCGGAAGGGTCTGGCGCGACAAGGGGGCCGGAGCGCGCTTCACCGGGTTTTCCGGCCAGCTCCGCCGCAGTCCAGAGCGTGTGGGCCAGGTCGCTTCCCCAGGCCGAAAGCGGGACCAGGCACACGGCGCAGGCCAGGAAGAGCGCGCGGGAAAGACGTGGACGCATGTCGTGACTCCTTGTGAGCGGCCTTGTCCGGCCAGTGAAAAAGTCGATTCCCGTACCCTGCGTAAAAAAACGCGCTGGCAAGGCGTGAGAAAAAGTCAAGCCCGAAACGGAATGCGCGTCCGATGAAGGGATGACCCTCGTGCGGCGGGCGCAGCCGGCGGGGAGGTTGCAACAGGTCGGCAAGGATAGGCTGGCGCGTGGCGTCTGGCAAGCGGCGCGTTCCTCGGGCCGGCGGCGGACGCCCTTGTATTCCGCGGTGTTTTCGGACTACATTTTGTTCGATCGTACCGAAGGCCTTTCCGGTGCTTGCGGTTTGTGTCCAGTCACCCCCCTTAGCCCGATGAGGATTCCATGCGCACTCTCCTGCTGTTTCTGCTTTTAGCGGTCTGCACGGCTTCCACGGCCATGGCCAGGACCATCGTGTTCGCCGCCGACCCGAGCTGGCCGCCCATGGAATACCTTGACCAGGACCGGCGCATCGTGGGGTTTTCCGTCGACTACATGCAAGCCGTCGCCCGGGAAGCGGGCTTCGAGGCCCAGTTCGTGGCCATGCCCTGGGACACCCTGTTCGCGGGCCTGGTCGCCGGCAACTACAACGCCATCTGCTCGTCGGTCTCCATCACGGACGAGCGGCGGGAATCCGTGGACTTTTCTATTCCCTACTTCACGGTGCGCCAGGCCCTGATCGTGCCGGCAGGCAGCACGGTCGCGACCCTTTCGGATCTGCGGGGCGAAACCGTGGGCGCGCAGATTTCCACCACGGGGTATTTCGCGGTCAAGAAGGCTCAGGGCGTCGCCGACAAGGCCTACCCGGAAATAGGCGCGGCCATCGAGGACCTGCTGCGGGGGGACATAGCCGGCGTGGTCCTGGACGACAACGTGGCCGCCCAGTACGCCTTGCATACCGACAAGTATAAAGGAAAGTTCAAGATCGCCTGCATTCTCGACACCGGTGAAGACGAACGGTACGCCGTGGCCGTCAGAAAGGGCGACAAGCAAACCCTGGGCCTGATCGACAAGGGCATCCGCGCGGTCAAGTCCAAGGGGCTGGACAAGTGGTTCATGCGCAAGTGGATCGTCCAGTAGACGCTCGGGGGTGTTGAAAGCGGGGCGTAGCGGCTCGCACGGTCGGATTTCGGCCAGGCCGTCTGTGCGTCCCCCGGGACCGGGAGGTTTCATGGCGAAGAAATTCGCTTCGCGCGGTCCGTTGGCGTTTGTTCTCGCCGTGAGCCGGAACTTTCTTGCCGACCGCTGTCTGATCCTGTCCGCTTCGCTCAGCTACGCCACCACGCTGTCGTTGGTGCCGTTTCTGGCCGTGGCCTTCAGCCTGGCCAAGGCTTTCGGCCTGTACGAAGCCCCCTTTCTGCGCGAGGCCCTTTTGCGCGCCAGCGCCGAAAAGGTCGAAGTGGCCGACGCGGTGCTGGGCTACATTTCCAACACCAATCTCCAGGCCCTGGGCGCGGTCGGCGTGGCCACCCTGTTCGTCACCTCCGTGGGATTGCTCGGGTCCATGGAATCCGCGCTCAACGCCATCTGGGGGGTCCGGGACCGACGCGCGGGCTGGAGTCGTTTTTCCTCCTACGTCACCGTGGTGCTGGTCTGTCCGGTGTTCATTCTGGCGGCGTTCAGCGCCACGGCCTCGCTGCACAACGCGGTTGTGACCCAATGGCTGGCGCGCTTCGCCCTGGCCAACCAGATCTATCTCCTGGGGGTCAAGGCGTTGCCCGTACTCATGGTCTGGGCGGCGCTCTTTCTTTTGTACGCCTTTTTGCCCGCCGCGCGGGTGCGCCGGGTCCCGGCCCTGGCGGGAGCCCTTCTGGCGGCCCTGTGCTGGCAGGCGGCCCAGGCGGCCTACATCCGCTATCAGGTGGGCGTGACGGGCTACAACGCCATCTACGGCGGCTTTGCGCAGGTTCCCCTGCTGCTGTTGTGGCTCTACATCAGTTGGGTTGTGGTGCTTGCGGGAGCCGAAACGGCCAAGTGCCTGCAAGGACTTGCCGGACCGTTTCTCACGCGAAAGGACAAGGCGCTTTGCGTGGCGGACCGGCGCGACCTGATGTTGGTGGCGGCGCTCATGCTGGCCGAGCGCGCCGAGGACCGGGGCGGTCCCCTGGACCCGACAGAAGCGGCCGGCGCTCTCGGTTTGGAAAAAAAACCTGTCGCGCGGGCCCTGGAGGACCTGGTCCGACTGGGCGCGGCTGTGCGCGCGGCCGAAGGGGAAGAGGCGGGCGGGTACGTCCTGGCCGCCGCCCCGGACAGGATTGTGGCCGGCGACTTGCTGGTCGCCTGGGACAATCTGCGCGACCCCGGCGAGGGCGTGGAACCCGGGCTGGGGTTTTCCCTTCTGTCGGCCGTGCGGAACGAAACCGCCAGGGCCATACGGGAAAGCGCCCCCCAAACCCTGCGCGAATTGTGGCTGAGCCTGCCGGAAAAGCCGGCCGCCCCTCCCGAAGACTCCCCGCCCTTGGACCAGCCTCCCGAGGCTTCCGACGACTCGGGTGCGTCCACAAAATGACCGCACGCCGGTCTCGTCGATAACAGCTTGAAAGGATTCTCTCATCCTTGAAAGCGTTTCGCCTGGTTTTTACGGCCTCGACCCGGCAGCCTGTTGATCCCTCCCCGCCGGCAGCGTTGCTTCACGCTGGCTGGCGTCTCTGTTTCGTTTTATCTATATTACATGCGCTTTACGGCGAGCATTCCCGGGGGCGAAAATGGGTGGCGGGTTGTTGTCACAACGTTCTGTATTGATATCTATGCGGTTTTCATCAATAAGCGTTTGACACGAATTCGCCGTCATATATAGATATAGAAAAGATATCCTTTCGATGTGATTACAACAATTGATATATCAATATTTGACGCGGCGTTCGGGTTCGGTCGCCTTTCGGACAATTCGTTGTGAAGCGGACCGCAAGCCTTCAGGGAAATTTGTGACGGCAAAGGACAGCGCCTTGTCCGTCTGTCTTATGGAGAGCCATGACAAAAAAATCTTCAGACATCTCGCGCGGCCTGGGCGCAAAGGAGGACGACGGGCCGCAACACCCCGATTCGGCGCGGCTCGCGAGGCTGGGCCTGGTCGCGCAAGTCCCCGACCCCTCTCCGGGAGCCTGCCCTGACGCCCGGGATTTGGCGGCGTTCGCGGAAAATCCCGCTGGCTATCCCGACCGTGAGGACATGCTCAAGCATCTCGACCGCTGTTCGTCCTGCCGGAACGTGTGGATCGCGTTGGGCGTTTCGTCGGGCCAGCAGTCCGGGCCGGACCGCGCCGTGGCGCGTCTCGTCTTTCCGCGTTGGTCCCTGGTTGCGGGAAGCCTGGCCGTGGCGGCATTGCTGCTCTTGATGGTCAACCCGTGGACGAACCGGAGCCTGCTCGATCCCTCCTTCCAGGAATTTCTTCTGTCCGCGCCCTCGAAGCTAGTCGCCAGCCGGGGCCAACCGGCCCCGTTGCACTTGTCTTGGGAAGGATGGTCCCCGGCGACCCTCTCGGCCTTGCCGGACCGGGCCAAGGCCTACGCGGCGGGACAATGGCGTCTCCAGCGGATTCTGACCGGCGAGGGCGGCGATCAGCCGCCTCCGGCCTTGATCCCGAACGGCGTCAAGGAGGGCGGCCGGCTTTGGACGGACAGGACCGAGGCCACCTGGCATGAACTGGGGCAGGTGGCGATGCTGCTCAAGCTGTACTGCGAAAGACGAATCACCCTTTCGCCCGGCGACCGCAACTATCTTGAGGCCACGCTGCAACGCCTGAGCGACCGGCTCGAAGGCGATGGCCTCGACGCCGGGCTTGTCTTGGCCGTTCGCGCCCTGTCCAAGCCTTTTTCTCCGGATTATTCCGCCGTGGATTGTCGCATGCGTGTCGAGAATCTTGAAACACGACTTTTTCGCGGCGGAGGCGACAAGTAACACCGAAACGGCCGTCTTATCGACTGGGGCCGGGAAACCCGTCCGGTTGTTTTCATCGCGCATGCGTCGCGTGGATGGTATCGGGCCTGGTCGACCCGCCCGTCCCGATGTGCGGCGGGCCATAACGGGGGGATGTCCTCCCGGTCACAGGAGAGGAGTATGACCAGGATTCGCACGGCACAATACGCTCTGGAAACCGAGAAATTCCGCTGGGGTGTCGCCTTGTTGGTCTTTGTCGTGTTTTGTTGTTTCCATGTCCGGACCGCTTCGGCGGCAACGAAGCGGGCCCTGTTGATCGGGATCAACTCCTATAGCGCCTCCGGCAACAACAAGGACCTTGAAGGCGCCCTGAACGATGTCGCCCTGATGCGCGACATCCTGACTTCCCCTTCGTTCGGGTTCAAGGCAGAGGACGTGGCGGTTCTGGAGAACGAACAGGCCACGCATTCGCGTGTGGTGGCCGCCATCAAGGCGCTGACGACAACCGCATCGCCTGGCGATCTGGTCTACATCCACTATTCGGGGCATGGTTCCCGCGCGTGCGATCTCAATGGAGACGAATCCAGTCGAAGCGGGCTGGATTCGACTCTCGTGACGAGCGGTTCGCGCGCAGACTCTAAGCCGCCATCGTCCAAAGTGCAGTGCAATCCCGCCCAATTGTCCGAGATCAGCCTCCCGGCCACCTACAATCTCGATACATACGATCTGCTCGACGACGAGTTGGATGGGCTGCTCGACTCCCTGGCGGCAAAGTGCGGTCAGTTGGTATTCGTGTCGGATTCCTGCCATTCCGGAACCGTGACCAGGGGCGCGGGGGCCTTGCAGACGCGAGGTACGGCGCTGGACGCACGTCCCCATCCGCTCGGCCTTCTTCCCTACCATAAGCCCCAACACGACTGGCTGGCCATCGGAGCGGCGCGCGACGAGGAGCCGGCAATGGAGTTCGAAGACGCCGCGACCGCGAAAAAACAGGGAGCATTCACCTGGTTCTGGGCCAAAAGCTTGCGCGACGCCGGTCCATCGGAAACATGGTTCAATGTGTTCAAGAGAGCCGCCGCCATGCTCTCCAACGCGGGATACGGTCAGCAGCCGCAGTTCGAAGGCGACAAGACCCTGGGAGTGCGCGGCCAACGGGCTGAAGCGGGACCAGGCCGGTATGCCGTGCTCTATGTGTCTTCAGACAAGACGGTCGCCACCATCGAGGCGGGTTCCATCCTGGGCGTGACCAAGGGGTCGGTCTTCCGGAAGGTTGACGCCGCCCCGGGCCAAGAGGGGACCGTCACCATCGACTTGCTGGATACCACGCGGGCCAAGGGATCGATCTCGGGATCGATCCAGGCCGGCGACCAACTCATTTTGTCCTCGTACATGCCTGCCGACAGGCCGTTGCGCGTGCATCTCCATGCCGACTCGCCGGAGGACGCAAGGCAGCTCGATACGCTGCGCGCCCGCCTGAAGGAAATGCCCGCGATCCAAGTGACCGGCGCCCAATCCGACAGCGATGTGGTCCTATGGGTGTTTCGCCCCGGTGAAGGCGATGTCAAAAGCTACCTCGAAGCTCCCGAAGGCAGGGGCTTGCCCGCGTCAGCGCCCGGAAATCCGGTTCAGTGCTGGATGCTCACACCGGCGGAACGTTTCCTGAACGGTCAGAAGCAGTTGCGTTATCTCCTGGACGACCGGGGCCTGAAGCGCCTCCAGGAGGATCTGGGAAGGCTGCTCAAGGTGCGCGGGCTCCTGGATTTGCCCTCCGCGCCGGGACAGGGCGGGGGATACGCCGTCGATGTCAAGCTGTACCTCCCCGCGGATTCGGCCCAGGAGCCTCAGGAGGGATGCGGACAATACAAGCGCATCCTGAACAAGCTGTATAAATTCGTAGGAAAAGCGAGCCTTTCGAACCTCTCCGAACTCGAACGACCGAACGCGCCGACGATGGTTTTTTTTGAAATACGCAACCAGTCGAATGAGGACTATTGGTTTTACATCATCAATTTCACCCGCGACGGGCATGTCTTGGCCGTCCCGCTTTCCGGCTCCACCATCAACCCCACGGATCCGGTGTATCTGGTCAAGGCCGGGGAATCCAAGGCGTTCTGTGAGAGCGGGCTCAAAATGACCGAGGACGTGGAATACCTTCGCGTCTTGGCGAGTAAAACGCCGGTGGATGTTCGCATTGTCGAACAGGACGCGTTTCACGGCGGTATTCGCGGCGCAGGCAATACGCTGGAGACCCTGCTTGCGGGAAGCGTCGGCAACAAGACCAGGGGGGAGGCCGTTTCGGCGCAACCCGCGGAGGAATGGTCTTCCCTTCTCGCCGCGTTCAAGGTGGTGCAATGAAATTTTGTAAAGAAACCCTTTAGCATTCAGGAGGATCATGATGCTCAAACGTGTGCTTCGCTGTGTCCTGTACGCCATGCTGGCCCTTTCGCTGGCGGTTCCGGCCGCCCTGGCCCAAGATGCCAAAACCAACGTCTCCGACGCCAAGGGAGCCAAGCCTTCCGACGACGTCAAGCGTGTCGAGGCGTTGGCCATGGCCGCCCAGCTCATCGACTACGGCCGGACCCACAAGTCTGCCCTGGCTCTTCTGACGGCCGCCCAGATCATGAAGAACACCCCCAGCGCCGACGCCAAGCAGGCCAAGGCCACCGAAGGGGAGGCGACCAGCCAGGCCGCCGGCAAGGGCCAGGTCCCCTCGCCCGAGAAGCTGCTGGTCGAGGCCAAGGCGATGGCGAAAGACAATCCCAAGCTGCTCGAACTCATCGAGCAGGAAAGCAAGATGGGCGGTTCGCGTCAGGTCGTCGGCGGTCCCAAGCGGATTCTTGAAAACGTGAAGGCCCACACCACCGACGTCTTCACCCTGACCTTCAGGGAAAGTGAACCCGCCGCCGCCGCCATCATCGGCGACGGGGACACCGACCTCGATCTGTTTGTTTACGACCAAAACGGCAACCTCATCGGCAAGGATGATGACAGCACCTCCCGGTGCCTGGTGGAATGGCGTCCCCGTTGGACTGGCCCCTTCAAGATCAAGGTCAAGAACAACGGCAACGTGTCGTCCGATTATCTGCTTCTGATTCCCTGACGCAACCGCGTCGCGGGCGCGGCCTTTGGGTCGCGCCCGTTGGTCAGGAATTTTTATGCACAGTAGCACCTTGTTTCTGTTGCATTTTTTCATATCTCCCGGATTTGCTTCTTTTGGCTGGAGCATGCACAGGGAGAGCGCGGTCAGGCCCGCCTGTCGGGCAAACGTGAGGTGACACATGCAAACGCGTTTGGTGCCGTCCATTCTGGCGGTGGCCCTGACGTTGTTGCTGGCGGTCGGCGCCCGGGCCGCGGATCGTCCCCAACTCGTGGTTCTGCCCATCCTGCCCGCCCAGGGCCAGGCCGACGACGGCCTGGCCCTGGGGGTGCAGAACGCGCTCGAAATGACGCTCTACGTGCACGACGGGCTGAAACGAGAAGCATTTCTTTGGGAAATCAAAAAACTCTTTCCGTCCGAAAAGGACTTTCTGGACTATGCCGCCGGGGCAGGACCGGGCTTGTCGCTAGCCCAGGCGGCAAAACAGGCCGGGGTGCGCTACGTGCTGGAAGGCCGAATCACGGACGCCGCGCAACGCACCGTGTCGGTTCGACTTTTCGATGCCCAGACCGGATCGACGGCCGAGTCCGTTCTTCCCCTGGACGCGGACACGGGGCTCAAGGGCCTGCGCGAGGGGCTCCTGAACGTTCTTGCCGCCAACGGCCTGCCCCTTTCGGCGCAGCAGCGCCCCAAGGCCCTGTGGGAGGAAAAAACCAGCCTCCCCGCACTCAAGGCCCTGGGAGCGGCCACCCGGGAGCATTACGCTGTTCAGGGGTTCAAAGCAAAAGAGGCCAAACCGTCCCTTGCCCCGTATCAACAGGCGACCCAACTGGCTCCCGAGTCCTACCTGGCCCGCAACTGGTTGGGGTGGGGGCTCTGGAGGACTGAGGACCTCCCTGGCATCAAGCGGGAATTTGAAGCGGCCGTCACATTGAATCCAGCAGGTGTCGACGCTCTGGACGGGCTGATATCCATTGCCAAAAAACAGAATGATATTCCTGGGCTGAAGCAATGGAGCGCCCGTATGGCGCAGGCTCGCGGGGAAAATCCGGACGAGGCCGTGGCGACCGATTTGTTGGAGTATGCCGAATCGCTGCGCGACCAGGGAAAGTACAAACAAGCCTTGCAGCCCGCACGGGAAGCCCTGGCCATCCGGGAGAAGGCGCTGGGGCCGGAGCACCCGGACACGGCCGTGACCGTAAGCGTGCTGGCCGACATCACGCAAGCAGACGGTGATTACGCAGCGGCGAAGCCCCTGTACGAACGCGCCCTGGCCATCCGGGAGAAGGCGCTGGGGCCGGAAGACAAGCTGACGACCGTCACGATGTTCAGGCTGGCGAGCGTGTTGGAGCAGTCCGGCGACTTGTCTGGGGCCAAGGCGCTGTACGAGCGCGTTCTGGCTGCCGATGAGAAACGATACGGACCGGAACATGAGGAAGTTGCCACGGATCTAAACGCCTTGGCGGGAGTGTTTTCCTCCCTTGGGGACTCCGTCCAGGCCAAGGCGCTGTATGAACGCGCCCTGGCCATCCGGGAGAAGGTGCTGGGGCCGGAAGACAAGCAGACGACCGTCACGATGTTCAGGCTGGCGAGCGTGCTGGAGCAGTCCGGCGACTTGTCTGGGGCCAAGGCGCTGTACGAGCGCGTTCTGGCTGCCGATGAGAAACGATACGGACCGGAACATGAGGAAGTCGCCACGGATCTAAACGCCTTGGCGGGAGTGTTCTCCTCCCTTGGGGACTCCGTCCAGGCCAAGGCGCTGTGCGAGCGTGCGTTGGCCATCCGGAAAGGGGGGGGCGGACCGGAGGACAAGCAGACGACCGTCACGATGTTCAGCCTGGCGACGGGCTTGGAGCAGTCCGGCGACTTGCCTGGGGCCAAGGCGCTGTACGAGCGTATCCTGGCTGCCGATGAGAAACGATATGGACTGGAACATGCGGAAGTCGCCCCAGATTTGATCGCCTTGGCTGCAGTGCTCGTTTCCCTTGGGGACTTCGTCCAGGCCAAGGCGCTGTACGAGCGCGTTTTGGCTGTCGATGAGAAGCGATATGGACCGGAACATGTGGAAGTCGCCACGGATCTAGACGCCTTGGCGGGAGTGTTTTCCTCCCTTGGGGACTTTGCCCAGGCCAAGGTGCTGTACGAACGCGCCCTGACCATCCGTGAGAAGGAACTGGGACCGGAGCACCCGGACACGGCCACCAGTTTGAACAACCTAGCATGTGCGCTTTCCTCTCTTGGCCAGTACGCCCAGGCCAAAGCACTGTGCGAGCGAGCGTTGGCCATCAGTGAGAAGGTGCTGGGACCGGAGCAGCCGGAGACGGTCACCAGTTTGAATAACCTAGCGGCCGTGCTCTCCTACCTTGGCGAGCACGCCCAGGCAAAGGTGCTGGATGAGCGAGCGTTGGCCATCAGTGAGAAGGTGTTGGGACCGGATCACCTGGACACGGCGGTGGCCTTGAACAATTTGGCTGGTAAACATGAATCGTTGGGCGAATACGCTCAGGCCAAAGCGCTGTATGAACGCGCGTTGGCCATATGGGAAAAGGCACAGGGACCGGAGCACCCGCACACGGCAACCGGTCTGAACAACTTGGCGTTTTTGCTTTCCTCCCTTGGCGAGCACGCCCGGGCAAAAGTGCTGCATGAGCGCGCGTTGGCCATCCAGGAGAAGGCGCTGGGGCCGGATCATCCGGACACGGCGGTGAGCTTGAGCAATTTAGCCTTTACGTATTGGCACTTGCATGAGCCAAGCCAAGCCAAGCAATGCGTTGAACGCGCCCTGGCCATTATTCTTGCCTCTGATAACCTCTCTTCTAAGTCAAGTATCCTGTCCCTCATGGCCGATCTGCAAACGCAACTGGGCAATCCGTCTTCGGCCATTCTGTATGGCAAGCAGGCCGTGAATGTCCTTCAAGCCATGCGCCAAAACATCGCCTCCCTGGACAAGGTGCTTCAGAAGTCGTTCCTCCAAGACAATGCAGTGATATACTCGCGTTTGGCCGACCTGCTCATGGCCCAGGGCCGCATCCCGGAGGCGCAGCAGGTTTTGCGCATGCTCAAGGAGGAGGAGTATTTCGGATTTGTGCGTCGTGACGCGGGCCAGGACGTGCGCGCCACCACCGCCTCCTTCACCCCGGCCGAGGAGCGCTGCGCCAAGCGTTTTCAGGAAATCAGCGCTACGCTGGTCGTCCTGGGCAAGGAACACGGCGAACTGCGCAAGAAGCTCAAACAGGGCCTCACCCCCGAGGAGCAGGCCCGCTACGCCGCCTTGACCAAGGACCTGGAGGCCGGACGCGCCCAGTTCCTCAAGAGCATGGCCGAAGTCGAAACCCAATTGGCGCAGGTTTCGCCCGAACGGGCTCGCGAACTGGGCGAGATGCAACTCAAGGATCTGAAGGCCCTGCAGGGGATACTCAGGGAGTTGGGACAGGGTTCGGCGCTTATTCACACCATCGCGGCCCCGGACAAGCTCTGGCTCATCCTGACCACGCCGGACGCCCAGATCGCCCGCGAATCGACCATCAAGGCCGCCGACCTCAATACGTTGATCGGGCGCTTTCGCCAGGCCCTGGGCGATCCCCGCCAGGACGCGCGCCCCCTGGCCCAGGAGCTCTACAGGTATATCCTGGCCCCGCTCCAGGCGGATCTGGAACGGTTCGAGGCCAAGACGCTCATGTTCTCCCTGGACGGAGCCCTGCGCTACGTCCCCATGGCCGCGCTTTACGATGGCAAGCAGTGGGTGGCTCAACGCTGGGCCACGGTGGTCTACACCGAAGTGGCGCGCCAGAATCTCAAGGACAAGCCCGCCCAGGACTGGACTCTCACCGGCCTGGGCTTGACCCATGCCGTGGCGGGCTTCAACCCCCTGCCGGCGGTGCGCGGAGAACTGGAGTCGGTGTCCCAGGCCATTCCCGGGACGGTGAAACTGGACGACCAGTTCACGGAAGACGCCTTGCGCCAGGCGTTGGACGCGGCCCCGGTCCTGCACATCGCCAGCCATTTTCAGTTCAATCCGGGAACGGAAAAGGACTCCTTCCTGGTGCTGGGCACCGGAGACCGCATGACCCTGGACAAGCTGAAACTCATGGACTTCAACGAAGTGGACGTGCTCACACTTTCGGCCTGCGAAACGGCCGTGGGCGGCGGCGCGAAGATGGGCAACGGCCAGGAAGTGGAAAGCTTCGGGGCCATGGCCCAGCGTCAGGGCGCCAAAGGGGTGCTGGCCACGCTGTGGAGCGTGGACGACGACAGCACGGGCGAGTTGATGCGTCTGTTCTACGGGCTGCGCCGAAGCGGCGGGCTCTCCAAGGCCGAGGCGCTGCGTCAGGCGCAATTGGAGCTCATTGAGGGCAAGGTCACGCGGGCCACGGCCGCCGTCCGTCGCGGCGAGGCCGTGCAGGCCTCGGGCGGGGCAGAGCGGTCCGATTCCAGTCGAACCGCCGCCTCCGTGGACTACGCCCATCCCTTCTATTGGGCGCCGTTTATTCTCATAGGCAATTGGCGGTGAAATGCATGGACAGGCGTCGCGCCCTTTCTTTGGCGGCGGTGGTTTTCTTCTCCCTTGCCGCCGCCCTGTCCGGGACAAGCGCGGGCTTGCTTTCCAGCGCCGATCGCTGGTGCTGGGACGTCTATCATGTGCTCGGCGGCAAGCGGCACGACCCTCGGGACACGCTCATCGTTTCGCTCGACAACAGGGTCTTGGCGGCCAATTCGGACACCCCCCTGGTCTTTTGGGGTCCGCTTTACGCCAAGGCCCTTGAACGTCTCAAAAAAGCCGGGGCCGCCGCCATCGCCATGGACATGTACCTGGGCATAACGCCGGAACAATGGCTGCGAACGCTGGGTCCCGCCAACATCCCGGACGGGCTTCTGGATTATGACCAGACGTTCGACCAATCCCTGGCGGGGGGCGGGGTCCTGCTGAGCGCGCGGCCCGTGCGGGACGGCGGGGCGACCGAGGTGCCGTTCCCGGCCCGTGAATATCTCGACGCCTTGCCCGGGCATTTGCGCCAGGTCGGCCTGACCATCCTGCACCGTGACGGCGACAACGTGGTGCGTCGGATGGTGCCGGCCTACGACCCCCAAGGCGAAGGCCGCCGGGAAGACGCTCCCGGGGCTCCCGACGGCTACGAGCCGCCCTCTCCCTGGTGGACCCTGTCCGCCTTGGCGGTCCGAACGGCCAAGGGGGAGGGCGTGTTGCCGGCCGCTCCGGCCAAAGCCTCGCCCATAGCCTTTTGCGGTCCGCCGGGGACCATCGAGCGTCTTTCGTTGGCCGATCTTGTCGGCGATGCGGAGCTGTCGCCGGCGGACGCGGCCAAGGTCAAGGGGCGCGTGGTCTTTCTCGGCGCGGAATTCAAGGGCTCGGGAGACCGACAGCCCACGCCCTATAGCCGTCAACTTTTCTGGATGGGCCACCGGGATATGAGCGGCGTGGAAATCCATGCCAATATCGCGGAAACCCTTCTGCATCCCGGACGGCTGGGCATGTTTCCCCTCTGGCTGGCCGCGCTGCTCTGGTTGCCTTTTCTGGTCGGGGCCGCCCTGGTCTGCGACCGTTCAAGCCCCTGGACCGGAGGCGGGGTAAAAAGTGCGCTGCTCGGTCTTGGATGGCTCATGGGATTTGCGTTCTTTCTTGCCGGAAAGCTCTTTCCTGTCGGCGGGCTCGTGGTGGGGCTGGGGGCGGTTTTTGCCGGCGTGAGCGGTCTGCGCATGACCCGCACCGAACGGGATCGGGCCCGCATCCGACGTCTTTTCGGGAAATACGTTTCCGAAGAGGCCTTGGAACACATTCTGCGCAGCCGCGACGAGCCCCGACTTGGCGGTGACGGCGCGCAAATCACGGTGCTCTTTTCGGACATACGCAACTTCACCACGTTGAGCGAAACGCTCACGCCCGTCGAAGTGGTGGAGTTGCTCAACGCCTACTTCGGCAGAGCCTGCGAGGCCGTGCAGCAACACGGCGGCATGGTCGACAAGTTCATAGGCGACGCCATCATGGGCGTCTTCGGCACGCCGTACGTCAGCGCCGATCACGCCCGCAACGCCGTTCTCGCGGCGCTTGAGCTGCGCGCCGTGGCCGAGGAATTTCAGCAATGGGTGGTCCGACGGTTTCCCCAATTGGGTCCGTCCTCTTTTCGCATAGGCGTGGGCATCCACACGGGGGAAGCCATCGTGGGCAATATCGGATCGCCCAGACGCATGGAGTTCACCGCCATTGGCGACACCGTGAACACGGCCTCCCGTCTGGAGGGACTGACCAAGCAACTGGGATGCGTCGTGGTCGCCAGCCGCGACACCGTGATCGCCGCCGGCCCGTCCGTGGTCACCGGCAAAGAGGCGGAACTGGCGGTCAAGGGCAAGGCGCGTCCCGTGGCGGTGTTTGAAGTCGTCGACATCGAAAACAAAGAGGAGAGCCTCTCGTGAAAAGGCGCGTAGTTCTGCTGGTTCTGGTCGTGCTTTGTTTCGTTTCCTCGCCGGCGTTCGCGCAGGTGGCCTGCATGGTTTCCAGCCTGGACGGCAAGGCCGCCCTGGTGCGCAACGGAGGACAGCCGGTCGGGTTGAGCACGTTCAAAAAGCTTTTGCCCGGCGACCAGGTGGACTTGCCCCAGGGCAGTTCCCTGCGTTTGAGCTATCTGGCCCAGGGCAAGGCGGAAACCTGGAGCGGACCGGCCAGGCTCGTCATCGAGCCCGAGCGCGCCCAGGACACGCTCGGAAAGAAAAAGCCCCAGGTGGTCAAGCTGGGGACCGATGCCTCGCTGCTTAAGGATTCGCCGATGTTGCGCGACCAGAAGGAACTCGTGGCCGGCCAGATCACCGTTCGCGGTTCCATGGGCGTCACGCCGGAAAACGCCCCTCTGGACGCTTCCCAACGGAATCAACTGCTGAAGGCGGAAGCCGAATACCGGCGCCTTGTGAAGACCCTGCCTCCAACCGACGCGACTCCGTATCTCTTCTACCTGGCCTCGCTGGATCGCCTGGGCCAAAAGGCCACCATGGCCGAGGTGCTCCAGAACCTGCTGGACAAAGACGGCGCCAACCGCGAATTGGCCGCCATGCTCAAGGGGCTGTACGCGCCAGGGAGATGAGGGCGTCCTTTTTATTGTATTGTGATGAATCTTGGACAGTGGAAAACTGCCAAATTTGAGGGGGAGGCGTGAACAAGCTCAGGAGAGAATGGCGCTATGTTCTGATAGTGGCCGCATTGGCCTGTTCTCTCCTGGGGGGGAGCCTGTGCGGACTTTCACCGACTTTCGCCGCCACGCAGGGGCAGGACGAATTAAACAGGGCAAAGGCGTTGTTTCTTCAAGGCCAGGAAGCAGACGGCAAAAAGGAGTACAAGCGGGCGAAGGGTTTGTTCCAACAGGCTTTGGCAATACAGGAAGCGAGGTTGGACAAAAACAACCTTGATTTGGCCAATACTCTTTTTGAACTGGGATGGCAGTATATAAACCTCGACGAATATGTGGACGCCGTTCCCTACCTGGAGCGGGCTCTTGGCATACGGGAGCGTTCGTTGGGCAAGGAGAGTCTGGAGGCGGCTGAGGCGGTCAACGGGCTGGGGTATGCATATGTTCTGAATGGAGAACCGGACAAAGGCAAGCCCTGCCTGGAGCGCGCCTTGGTCGCGCGGGAAAGACACCTGGGCGGGGACCATCAGTTGGTTGGAAATACGTTAAAGAATTTGGGAGAATGTTTCATTGAGGCGGGTGATTATAATCACGCCCTTGAATATTTTGAAAAAGTCAAGCGTATTCGTTCTCTACCGGAGGCAAGCTCCGAGGACTATGCTTTGTCTATTCAGTTTGTGGCCCTTGCGTACTGGAAGCTTGGGGACCTGCCCAAGGCTCGTTATTGGTATGAATACGCCCTTGCTCTGTATGAAGCGATGGATGCCAAGAGTAAACCCGTTATGAGCGGCGTATTGACGGATCTTGGTGGCATATTGCGAGAGTTGGGAGAGTACCCCAAGGCGAAACAGTGTCTTGATCGTGCGTTGTCCATCTTGCAAAAAGCAGGGTCAGACAGTGTGGATACAGCAAAAACGTTGGATCAAGTTGGGCTGCTTTATTCGTGTATGGGAGAATATGAAAAAGCAAAAAGTATTCATGAACGGACATTGTCCATTCGAAAGGAGTATCTCGGTCCAAACAGTCCATGGACAGCCTATAGTATGCGTTTGCTTGGGGACGTTCTCTTAGATATTGGAGATATTACCGTAGCACGGCCAATGCTTGAGGAGTGTCTTTCTTTATATAAGAAGCGGTATGGAGAAAAGGACCTGCATGTCGCAGTGGTAATGGAAGTGATCTCAAAAGGTTACAAGCAGGTTGGGGAGTATTCCAAGGCTCTTGAGAACCTTAAGTTGGCGAGGGACATCTTGTCGAAGCGGTCTGGGCAGGATGGCCGTGATCTGGCAAACGTATTGAACGATATTGGTGTGACATATGGATTGCTGGGGGATGAGGCACAATCTCTAGTCTATTTTGAGCGGGCCCTGAAAATCCAGGAAAGTAGTCTCGGGCCCGAGCATCCTTGGGTAGCGATACGTTTAAATAATATCGGAACATGCTATGAACACTTAGGGGATTACGAAAAGGCAAAAGCCTATCTGGAACGGGCTGTTGTCATCCAGAAGAAGCGCCTGGGCGACGACCATGTGAGTACCGCCACGACCGAGCACAACCTGGGTGCGATTTACCTTGTGTGGGGAGACTACGCAGCAGCCAAGACCCTCTTTGAAAAAGCGGCGGCTGTTCGGGAGAGAAAGTTGGGTAAGCATGTCGACACTGCCCAAGCCTTGAGCAATCTCGCCATGGTCTATTATCGGCTGGGTTCCTACGACAAGGCTCGTCAGTTGGGTGAGAAAGCTCTTGATATTTATGAAACCGTTAGGGGTTCGTCAAACCCCGTGCTAGTGCATGAGCTCAGTAATCTTTCTTTTTTCTATAGTGGGTTAGGCGACCACAAAAAAGCAAGGGCCCTGTGCGAGCGTGCGTTGTCGCTCTCTGAAAAATACTATGGGACGGAGCATCTGCGAACCGGAGAGAGCGCTGCCGCATTGGGGTCAGCCTTGGATGAACTGGGCGACCATGAAGCTTCCAGGAATTACAGGGAGCGCGCCCTGGCGATCAGGGAACAGTCATTTGGTTTGTTTCATCCGGACACGGCGGCCGCGATGCATAATCTCTCCAGGAGCTACGAAAGGCTTGGAGCAACAGAAAAAGAACGGGAGCTCAGGCGAAAGGCCGTCATGGTCGTGTTGCTCAGCGGGCATGAAGAATGGAAAAAGAACATTTTGGATGCATACTCACGCTTGCTGGTGCAGCTTGGTAGACCGGGGCCTGCCATTTATTATGGCAAACAGGCCGTCAACATCGTCCAGACTATGCGTCAGCGTGGGGGAAGTCTAGAAATATATCTTCAGAAAAATCTCCTCCAGAAGAACAGCTTCGTGTTCACCCGCCTGGCCGACCTGCTCATGGCCCAGGGCCGCATTCCGGAGGCGCAGCAGGTTTTGCGCATGCTCAAGGAGGAGGAGTACTTTGATTTTGTGCGGCGCGACGCCTCGCAAGGGGACGTGCGGGCCACAAAAGCGGTCTACACGCCAGAAGAAGCGGTTTGGGCCAGGCGGTTCGAGGAGTTTTCCAGTCGCATGAAGCCACTGGCCACGGAATATACGCGGCTCAAGGGACTCAAAATGCCGGATGAAACCCAAAAACGCCGTCTGGAGGAACTGGAAAAGCAGTTGGCCGGTTACCGAACGGAATTCACATCCTATCTCGCCGATCTGGAAAAAAGCCTCGGGGCCGCCCAGGTCAAGCCCCTGGATTTGCCGGACACCAAGGTCATCAAGGCGGATTTGCGTCAATTGGGTGATGGGGCGGTGCTGTTGCACTACATCGTGGCCGAAAATAAACTTTGGGTCATTCTGACCACCTCCGATGGAATCGTCCACAAGGGAACGGACATTGCGTCCAGCGAGGTCAATACGTTGGTGGCTCAATATCGCGAACGGCTCAAGTCGCCCTCCACCGACCCGATGCCCATGGCGAGACGCCTTTATGATCTGCTGCTTGGTCCCATCGCTTCCGACTTGGAAAAGGCGCATGCCAAAAATTTGATGGTCTCCCTGGACGGAAGCCTGCGCTACGTCCCCTTCGCCGCGTTACACGACGGCCAAGGCTATCTGGTCCAGAAATACGGGGTGGCCATGTTCACCGAGGCCGCGCGCGGCACCTACCTGGACACGCCCGTTACGCACTGGCGTATGATCGGGCTCGGTTTGACGCACGCGAAACAAGGCTTTGCCCCGTTGCCGGGGGTGCGGGCCGAAATGGAGGCCATCAGCCATGTTCTGCCTGGCAACGTCTATCTGGATAACGACTTCACCCTGTCCGTCATGCGGACGGCGTTGGGCTCGGGACAGCCGGTCATGCATATTGCCAGCCATTTCCACTTCAAACCCGGAACGGAACGCGACTCCTTCCTGCTTGTCGGAGACGGGAGCAGACTCACTTTGGAGGCCGTGAAGACGGATCTGAACTTCAAGGGATTGGACATGCTGACGCTTTCAGCCTGTGAGACCGCCGTGGGCGGGGGAACGAAGATGGGTGACGGACGCGAAGTGGAAAGCTTTGGCGCCCTGGCCCAACGCAAAGGAGCCAAAGGCGTTCTGGCGACCCTTTGGCCCGTGGCGGACGAAAGCACGGCCTTGTTCATGGAATGCTTTTACAACTCGCGAGAAAATAAGAAGTTGTCGCGTTCCCAGGCCCTGCGCCAGACGCAAATGGCCTTCCTGGAAGGCAGGATAACACAGGAAAATACTTCCGCAAAACGGGGCGAGGCGGTGCAAGCTTCAAGGCCTGAGACAACCGATGCCCGGACAGGGCAGGGCGCCAGTGCCGGCTACGCCCATCCCTTCTATTGGGCGCCGTTTATTCTCATGGGCAATTGGCGGTGAAATCCCTTGCAGGAGGACCGCGCACGGGCCTGCCGAGGTCAGTAGCCTGAAAAATTTTTGCTGGCTGCGTTGCTGCGCAAAGCTCAAACCCTCAACGGATGCCAACTCCGCTTCGAGATTGAATTTTTCTTGCGCCTTGCCAGCACGTTGTTTGAACAGGCTGCACGAATCGTTTTTTTGGCGGGTTGTCAGGGGGTACGGCTGCAACACTCTGCGAGGATCAGGGGAGAAAACCATGACAGTCGACGCCCGCTTTTAGGACTGCGAGTTCGGTCAAGCGAAAGTGTTAAATCAATTGTCTTGACATGCTGTTCGCGCGGAAATACAAAAATATACTTTTAACATGAGCCAAGGGATAAGTATGGCCGAGACTACGGAAAACCCCACCGGCAAGGATTCGATGTTTAAAGCAAATTCTTCAATCCTTGAAAACTATGCATCGTTAATCGACCAAAAAGGTGAAACGTACGATAATGACTTTCGCCGTATCCTCTATGACAGTGAAGCGGGGGAGCGCCCTGAACCAAACCTCCGAAGTCTGATTGAAATCCTGGAAAAAGAGCGCATCTTGATTATTGCGGGCGGGCTCGGCAACAAACGTGAGACTGCACTGCGATGTGGATGGGAATTTGCGCAGCTGCTTAATGACAAGGGCGCTGAGGATCAGGTTGATGCCTTTGAAATTTTGACCGCTTCCACAGCGCATGAGGATTTGTTTTCAAAGATATCAAGTAAGACGGAACCTGCAATATTTGTTGTTACGAAAGTCGATCCGTCTATCATAGGCGGAAATATAGATGCTTTGCATTCCGTTCTCAATACGCGGCATTGGATAGTTATTGCCACAACAAGCAGCAGACATGCCTGGAAGCTGGATTCGTCTCTCGAAAAGAGTTGGACGGAACCAGAGGAAAGCGAGCTCTTTAACGCGGGCGACCTGGCTCTGTTTATTAAGCAGAAGCTTGATGAAGAGGACTTGGCGGAACTCAGCCGGCTGACAGGGGCGGATGATGTCGCCGGCTATTTGGCGTTGGAGCTTGGGTCTCCCTATGCAATCGAGGCCTTCGTCAGTAGCTTTCGGTTGCGTGACGACGAATATATTGACATCGATACGCTCATATCCCATGCGCGCAGCAAAAAGAAAACAATAGAAAAATGGTTTCATCATCAAATCAATGACCGTGAGAAAGTTGTGGCCATCGCCTTGGCTCTCTTTGAGGGCGTTGACGAGCGAATCGCTTTTTCCGCAATCGAAAAGTTGATGTCCGGAGCCTGGAGACAGCGCGATACGGCATTGCAATTCATAGACTATAGCGACCTTGCAAACATACGCGGAAGCTACTTTGAGTTTGAAGATGACGGCACAGGACAGGCCCGGTTGAAGTCTCTCGGGGACGAAACGCGCTCCGCAATACTGCACGCGGCATGGAGCACGCATAGGAGACAAGTTATTGCCTCGCTGTCCACAATGACAGAACTAGTCCTTGAATCCGTCAAGCACTCTCCCTTCGAGCTGGAAACGCTCCGGTCGACACGCCATATCGATTACTTTCGGGACTCAGTTGCCGAGTCCCTTGGCGAGGTCGCTCTGTTGTCGATGGAAGATGTGGAGCCCCACCTGCTGACCCTCATCGCTTCCGGGAGCATCGAGGCGCACAATGTCGTCGCGGCCGCTTTAAGACGCGTTCTCAGGGCAAACAAGCGTGATGAGTTGTTCAAGATGCTTGGAAATTGGCGAGTGGATAGAAGAGCGATTGCCTTTGTCTCGATCCGCATGTCCTCCAAGGAGGGGATTACAGCAAACCAGCTTATTGGCTCTGCTGTGGCTACTATTGTTGGACAATTGGCCCTTGAAGATCCGCCAAACAGTTTGGATGAAGAAATACAACGACTCATTCGCGCTTATGCATCGTCAAACGACGAACATATTATAACGCAAATGTCCTTGACGGCCATTCCGGTCCTGTGTCGCGCCCATACAATTCAAATGCTCGAGATTATTCCAGATCTCCTGGATCGTGTCCGGGGAACCTGGGAGATGTACGCATGGCTTGTCTCGGGGGCCGGGTACGGGTTTGGCCTGGCGTTACGCTTTTTGCGTCATGGTCTGTCATCGACCTTGCTCGAGTGGATTGATGAGAGTCTTCAACACAGTGGTCGCGGATATGATGCGAGCCAAGTTTCCTTGCGGGAAAAAAAGCTCGCTGTCGCGGCTTTTTCCATGGCCTTTGTGCAGCCCTCCAATGAAGGAGTGTCCCCGAAAGGCGAGACCGCTCCTCTTGATCCTCATGCGGCGGTGGGGCATATCATACGGATACTTTCCATTGAAAAGCATCCGTTTGTGCGGTCTATATCAATGATGGCGCTTAATATAATATTGCATGATGAATTTGACTTGGCGTCAGAGGAACTGCCTGAAGCTATTGATTTGCTCACAAACGAAGAGCGTACGCAGCTTGTTGCTCGCATGGTTGATCTGCATTGCTACCAGAGGAGCCGTCAATCGGGGGGTGATCTTTTGCTCTGCGTCGGCGAGTATGATTGTCCCTTGTGGTATGACAAGGTCCCAGAAAATACTCCAGTCCAGAAGAAAATGTTTTCATGGTCTGAAACAGCGAAGTCGCCAGCGGTTTCCTCGTTTGCCGCAGATGTCATATTAGGCATACGTCGGGTGATTGAGCGAAGCCAAGAAGCGAAGCGCACAGAAATGATTAAGCAGCGGGAGAAAGAGGAACAACGGAAACAAGACCTTGCGAGTCGTCCCTCCCCGGAGTTGCATCGTCACAAGGTGCAATTGAGCTTTGTCCAACGGTACGTTGCGGCACGGCTTGCGACTCTTAACGATCCCAGTCTTAGGCCAGCTGTCGAGGGGATGTTTGCTTCGCTTTTACCACTGAGCTCTGTCGAGCGTTGCGAATTGTTGGATCGTTACGCCTCCGAGCAAGGCGATGTTTTGAAGAAAACCGTATCCGCGGCCCGTCGATGCATGTTGATCAACAGTATCTTTTGGCCTACTGTCGTCGGTCTTCCTGTTATTGCATTTATGGTTAGACTAATAATTAAGTAAAGAAATATAATGTCTACGAATGATATCTCTGGATTTGTGGATGTTGTCCTGTCGTACTACAGCGGTTCCATCCCGGATTCCGTTGACGTGCGACAGTTGAAAAATGTGGCTGATCTTGTTGCGTCTGACTTGTCAGCCGATCATTTGAAACGGTTGCATGGCTCTCCTCACGACTATCGCGAAGAAATTACCGCGATTGTTCAACGTCGGTGGTTTCAGACAGCTTTTAGAAAGAAGGCCTTGGAGGTCCTTGGCGCATCCGGAACGGTCGGGGGGAAGGGCCCCTTGCGATTGTTCTTTAGTTATCGCCGCAGCGAGTCTGTCGACCTTACTCGTCACCTTGCCCATACCATGGGTCACCTCTTTAAGTTTGAAGTCTTCTTCGATCAATCAGCCCTGACAGCGGGCCCTTTCCCGGAGCAGCTGAAGAATTCCGTTCGCGCGTGTGATGTCTTTCTATTGATGATATGTCCGAATACTTTCGATAGGATCATGGACATCAACGACTGGGTCCGCCAGGAGATCGAATGCGCGATTTCGCAATCCCGTATGATTGTCCCGGTATTGGTTAACAACGCGTCACTGCCTGAGGTTCGCGCGCTTCCAGAAAATATTCGCCAACTGTTGGACTTCAACGCTTTCAATTTTTACGCCAATCAGTTTGATGCCTGCACAATCATGCTTCATCAATTCATCGCCAGAGCGTTAGCAGCCCGTTGAAAAAGTCATTTCGAGGCCGATCCCAACGACGCGCACATGTCCCTCGGCTGGCCTGGAAGACACATTCTTCTTGTCGCTCGACAGAGCCGGTCCCCCCGGACCGGTGCGCTAGGCAAAGGGAACTCTCCCGCCCCGTGGGCTACCACCTGGATACTTTGGGGAGGACGTGCTTCAGTTCGACTTGTTCCTGGAGATCCTCGGGCGCCGCATGTTCCTGGAGCGTAGGAGGAGCCGGGGGACGACGGCAAGGGGCGAGGCCAATGACGTGAAGAGCCCCAACCGCAGGCGGCACGGGCAGGGCCAAGGAAGGCGAGGCTCCGTTCTCCAGGAGCATCGAGGTGCCGAACGAGCTTGGGTACAAATTTCGCCGTGGTGGAACGGCTCTTTTTCCCCAGGTGCGGGCGAAGTCCCTGGCTGACGAACATGTCATCAGGTCGGGGGGCAACAACAAGAAAATTTCCTGCTCGCTTTGAAGCGGCGCATGATCGACTTCGTGATCGGATGCATGGCCGGAAATGACGCCATCGTCACAGGCTTCATGGAGGACGAGGCGTTCAGCGATATCATGGTGGACATGATCTGCAGCGATCTCCCTGCGACCGTACACGCTGGAGAGCCGATTGCGAAAGAATATCGCTCATAGGGAACGCCAGATTTTCCTACATGCTTTTCAACCCCTTGCACCCCACAACGTGAAAGACAGCGGGCCCCAGGCGTTCCAACGAAAAAGGGTCCCGGATTCTTCATCCGGGACCCTTGGATCTTCTGGCTCCCTGGGGGTGACTCGAACACCCAACCTAGTGGTTAACAGCCACCCGCTCTGCCGATTGAGCTACCAGGGAACATTTCGCGTCGACGCGAGAGGACCCTTTATGCAAACCTGCGCTGGCCGTCAACTCTTTTTTTTCTCTTTTCTCATCCCGGGCCGGGTTTCCTTGACGCTTACACCCTTTTGCCTTAGGTCATGCCGATTCGTTCATACCCCCGTTTCGCATCATGGAGTCATCCCTTGGGAAGTAAGGAAAATTCCCGTCGCCCCGAGTTCAAACTGCCTTACAAGTCGGACAAGGCGCCGCGGTTCTATCCCCTGTTGGAAGCGTTGGCCGCGCGTGACGAACTCAATGAGGTGCTCAAGAACCGTGTGGCCAAGGCCTGTCAGCTTCTGGACGAAAACGTCCCGCTCTACCCCAACGACTTCCACAAGAACGCCTCGCCGGGAGCCGTGGGCGCCGAGTACGAAGCCCTGGACGAAGCGGCCCTGGAAGCCCTGGAAAAACGTTTCGAAATGGCCGGGCGCATCGTGGCCCTGCGGTCGTTTGGCAAGGTGACCTTTTTTCACCTGCAAGACGCCACCGGACGCCTGCAATGCTTCGCCGCCAAGGAAGACCTGGGCGACGCGGCCTACGCCGTGTTCAAAAAATTCGACATCGGCGACATCGTGGGCGCGTCGGGCGCGTTGTTTCGCACCAAGACCGGCGAGCTCACCCTGAAGGCCAAGTCGGTACGCCTGCTTTCCAAATCCATGCGGCCCCTGCCCGAGAAGTATCACGGCCTCAAGGATGTGGAGATCCGCTATCGTCAGCGCTATGTGGACCTTATCGTCACGCCTCGCGCCGCCGAAATCTTCAAGGCCCGCACCAGGATCATCTCCGCCTTGCGCCGCTTCTTCGACGAACGCGGTTTCATCGAGGTGGAGACCCCCATGATGCAGGCCATCCCCGGCGGCGCCACGGCCAAACCCTTCGAGACCCATCACAACGCCCTGGACATGAAGCTCTACATGCGCATCGCGCCCGAGCTCTATCTCAAGCGGCTGCTGGTGGGCGGGTTCGACAAGGTCTACGAGGTGGGACGCAATTTCCGCAACGAAGGCATTTCCACCCGCCACAATCCCGAGTTCACCATGTGCGAGTTCTACTGGGCCTACGCCCGGTTCGAGAACCTCATGGACATCACCGAGGAACTCTACGACCACTTGGCCACCGCGGTCTGCGGCTCGCCCGTGATCACCTATCAGGGCCAAACCATCGACCTGACCAAGGGCACCTGGAAGAGGGTGGGCTTTCACGAGTCCATCGAGACCGTCGGAGGCGTGCCGCCCGAAGTCTATAACGACTACGACGCCTGCAAGGCCCTGGTCATCAAGCAGGGCGAAAAGGCCGTCGAGGGCGAAAAGCTGGGCAAGCTGCAGGCCAAACTCTTCGATCTGCTCGTGGAGCCCAAGCTCATCCAGCCCCATTTCATCCACAGCTACCCCACGGACATTTCGCCCCTTTCCCGGCGCAACGATGTCAATCCGGACATCACCGACCGTTTCGAGATGTTCATTGCCGGACGCGAGATGGCCAACGCCTTCTCGGAACTCAACGACCCGGTGGACCAGCGTTTGCGTTTCGAAGACCAGGTGCGTGAAAAAAGCGCCGGCGACGAGGAAGCCCACTTCATGGACGAGGACTACGTCCGCGCCCTGGAGTACGGCATGCCGCCCGCGGCCGGGGAGGGCATCGGCATCGACCGGCTGGTGATGCTGCTCACCGACAACGCCTCGATCCGCGAGGTGATTCTGTTTCCGCTGCTCAAGCCGGAGGGGACGCCCAGCGAATGAAATTCGAGTTGTTCGTCGCGTTGCGCTATTTGCTCACCAAGCGCGAGCACTCCTTCATATCGGTCATCTCGCTCATGAGCGTTCTGGGCGTGGGGCTGGGCGTGGGCGCTTTGATCGTGGTGATGGGCGTCATGACCGGCTTTTCCACGAATTTTCGGGACAAGCTGCTGGGCATGCAGTCGCACATGATCACGGGCGTGCGCGGAGCGCCGCTTCGCAATTATTCGGCGGTGATGGACAAACTCTCCGCCGTGCCCGGCGTGGCGGGGGTGACGCCCATCATCTACGCCGAAGTCATGCTCTCCCGGGGCGGATCGCCCAAGGGCGTGATCCTGCGCGGAGTGGATACCAAAACCGCCGGAAACGTGCTCACCGTCAGCCAGGACATGGTGGAAGGCTCCTTCGACGCCCTGGGCCAGGACGCCGAAGTGCCGGGCATCGTCATCGGCAAGGAACTGGCCGACATGATGGCGCTCACCGTGGGCGGGCAGGTGAACGTCCTCTCTCCGTCCTTTCGGGGCTCGGCCGTGGGATTCACCCCCCGGGTCAAGATCTTCCGGGTGGTGGGCATCTTCAAGAGCCGCATTTACGACTTCGATTCGTCCTTCGTGTTCGTGTCGCTCGCCTCGGCCCAGCAGATGCTCGGCTTCAAGTCCGACGCCACCATGTATCTCGACCTGCGCCTGTCCGACCTGGACGCCACCACGCAAATGGCCGCCACGGTGGAGAAGGCCGTGGGCGGGCCTCCCTTCTATGTGCGCACCTGGATCGACACGAACGGCAACATCTTCGCCGCCCTGCAACTGGAAAAGCTCGGCCTTTTCGTGGTGCTGATCATGATCGTGCTGGTGGGGTCGTTTTCCATCGTGACCTCGCTCATGCTCCTGGTGATGGAAAAGACGCGCGACATCGCCATCCTGATGTCCATGGGGGCCACGGGCCAGACCATACGGCGCATTTTCCTGCTCCAGGGGGTGATCATCGGCGTCGTGGGCACCTCCCTCGGCTTCGTCCTGGGGCTTACCACCGCCTGGGCGCTGAAGAAATTCCAGTTCATCAAACTGCCCCCCGGCGTCTATCCCATGGACCACCTGCCCGTGCTCATTCGGGGGCACGACCTGGCGCTCATCGCCCTGACCGCCCTGGGCCTGTGTTTTCTTTCCACGCTGTATCCGGCCGGAAAGGCCGCCTCCCTCAAGCCGGCCGAGGCGTTGCGCCATGAGTAGCCCCCTGTACCGCGTCACCGGCCTGGGCAAGGACTATCAAGGCCCCTTGGAGACCGTACGGGTGCTGGGCGAAATCACCATGGACATCGCGGCCGGCGAGTCCGTGGCCATTCTGGGGGCCTCTGGATCGGGAAAATCCACTTTGCTGCAACTGTTGGGGGCCCTGGACACTCCTACCAGAGGGCGGGTGCTGTTTGACGGACAACCCTTGGAGTCCCTGAAACCCCATGAAGCGGCCAGACTGCGTAATCGCGACATCGGGTTCGTGTTTCAGTTTCACCATCTGTTGCCCGAATTCACCACCCTGGAGAACGCGGCCATGCCGGGGCTCATCGCCAGCATGCCGCGCAACGAAGTTTTCGAACGGGCGGAGACGGTCTTGCGCCTTTTAGGACTTGAACAAAGGTTGCATCACAGGGTAACAACGCTTTCCGGTGGCGAACGCCAACGCGCCGCCATTGCCCGGGCACTTCTTCTTCGGCCCAAAGTTCTGCTGGCCGACGAACCCACCGGCAACCTGGATGATTCCACCGGCCAGCGGGTAGGCGAACTCCTGGCCCAACTCAACGCCGACCTCGGCATGACGCTGGTGGTGGTCACCCACAACCATAACCTGGCCTCCCTTATGGGGCGGCGGATGGAACTGCATGGCGGAGAACTCTATGCGCGGACGTAAATGCACCGGTTTGTTCCTTGGCTTGGTCGCAATCTTGAGCCTGGCCGTTTTCGGCCAGGAGGCCATGGCCCAATCCGAGCGCGGCAAGGCAAAGGTTCTGGTGTTGCCCTTCAAGGTGAACGCGCCCGGCGATGCCGAGAGTCTGCGGAAAAGTATCAGCCAGCAGCTCTCCGATCGTCTCCGCAAGGAAGGAGTGGCCGTGGTGGATTCCGCTACGGCCGCCTCGGTTCTGAAGGCCAAGAAGGTCAAGGAGGTCGTCTCCGCCCAGCAGGCCAGGGAACTGGCCCGGGCCGCCAAGGCGTCCTATGCCGTCATGGGTTCCCTGAGCGTGGTGGGCGACAGCCTCAGCCTGGACGCCAAAAGCGTCGGAGTCGGCTCCAACCTGCGGGAATCGGCAGGCGTGTACGCCACCGGGCCGGGGCTTGTCGGCTTGTCCGCGGCCGTGGACGACCTGGCCGGCAAGCTGAAGGGAGAATTCGTCGCCGGGGCTGCCGCGCCCGCCGGGGCTCCGGGATCGGGCCTGACCGGGGAAAAGGTCGCCGAGGTGGATGTCGAGGGCAACAACGCCCTGGAGAAAGACGTGGTGCTGCTCAAGGTCAAGACCCAGGTGGGCGAGCCCTTTGACAGCAAGACCGTGAACGAAGACCTGAAACGGCTTTTCGACCTCGGCTATTTCGACGACGTGCAGATCCGCGTGGACAACGTGCGCGGCGGCAAGAAAGTGGTCTTCGTGGTCAAGGAAAAGCCTCGCATCCAGGCCGTGGGCGTCAATGGAGCCGTCGAGATCAAGAAGGACGACATCCTTGAGGCCATGAGCACCAAGGCCGGTTCCGTGCTCAACCTCCAGGTGCTGGCCGACGACCTGGAAAAGATCCGCGAGCTCTACAGAAAGAAAGGCTACTATCAGACCGAAGTCAGCTACTCCCTGGAGCAGACCGACCCCCGGTTGGCCCGCCTCAATATCAATATCAAGGAAGCCAAGAAGCTTTACATCAAGGAAATCCGCATCCTGGGCGCCAAGCAGGTCAGCGTTTCGGACCTCAAGGACGAAATGGGCCTCAAGGAGAAGAACTTCCTCTCCTGGATCATGCAAACCGGCGTGCTCAAGGAAGAGTTGCTCGAACGCGATACCGCGGCCATCGAGAACTACTACACCAATCACGGCTACATCGACGCCCGGGTGGGCCAGCCGCAGGTGGATATCCAGCCGGACGGAATCGTCCTGACCTTCCAGGTGGAGGAGGGCGAACGCTACAAGGTCGGCTCGGTGGGCTACCGTGGCGACCTGCTCATGGATAACGACAAGCTCGCCACGTTGACCAAGGCCCAGGAGCTGGCCCAGAAAAAAGAGTTCTTCGACCGCTCCGTGGTGCGCAACGACATCGCCAAGCTGACCGAAGCCTATTCCGACATGGGCTACGCCTTCGCCGACTGCGATGTGGACATGAAAAAGCGTGGTGAGGAAAAAATCGTCGACCTGACGTACGTCATCACCAAGAACCAGAAAGTGTACGTGCGCCGGGTGACTGTCGAAGGCAACGACAAGACCCGCGAAAACGTCATCCGCCGCGAACTGCGGCTTTCCGACGGCGACCTGTTCTCGGGTTCCAAGGTCAAGCGGTCCAACGAGCGACTCAACAAGCTCGACTACTTCGACAAGGTCGACGTGGAGACCGTGCCCACGGAAAACCCCGGTGAAGTCGATCTGCGCGTGCGGGTCAAGGACAAGAATACCGGCTCCATCTCGGCGGGCGTTGGCTACTCCACTTCCGACTCGGTGTTCTTCGGCGGCAATATCGAGGAGCGAAATCTCTTCGGCAAGGGCTACGCCGCCCAGTTCTCGGGCATGATTAGCGGCCGGACCACCCGCTTCGTGCTCTCGTTCACCAACCCGGCGGTCTACGACTCCAAGCTCTCGGCCGGTACGGACCTCTACGCCACCAAGCGCCAGTTCGACGACTTCTACAAGGACGCCTACGGCGGCGACATCCGCTTCGCGTATCCCATCGGCGAATATTCCACCCTGGCCTGGAACTATCGCCTCGAACACGACTACATCTACCACACCAACCTCTTCGCCACGTCCATGATTCAGGAGTGGAGGGGCTGGCACTGGACGAGCTCGGTCTACGGCGGTTTCACCCGCGACACCTCGGACAGCCGCACCAAGCCGACAAAGGGCACCATTAACGAATTCGCCGTCACCTACGCCGGCCTCGGCGGCGACGTGGGCTACGTGAAGCCGTTCTACAGCTTCAACTGGTATCGCAGCCTGCCCCTGGAAACCGTGTTCCACATCAGGGCTCAGGGCTCGGTGCTCATCGAGAACGGCTTCGGCGACTTCCCCGTGTTCGAACGGTTTTACATGGGCGGCATCAACAACATTCGCGGCTACGCCGTGGACTCCATCTCGCCGCGCTCCCATCTGACCGGCGAACATGTGGGCGGCGACACCATGTACTTCGCCAACCTGGAGTACATCTTCCCCCTGAACAAGCATTACGGCGTCTACGGTCTGGGCTTCTTCGACGCGGGCAACACCATCTGGCGCGAACGCGACGGCTTCAACCCCTGGGTCTACAAGTCCGTGGGCGTTGGGCTGCGCTGGTTCTCTCCCATGGGTCTTCTGCGAGTGGAATATGGCTACGGCCTGGATGCCGAAGCTCACAATATGAACCCCTCTCAGGTGGGCTTCACCATCGGGCAGAGTTTTTAAAGGTTGCTTGACTTTCTTCGAAAAAGGGTATCTTGCCTAACGCCGGATAGACTGAGCCGTCATGGCGGCTGTGTGACACGGCCTAAGACGAACCGTACGCTGCAATAAGGAGATATACCGAATGCGTAACATTTTGAAATGCTTGCTTGTGGTCTCCATGCTCCTGGCCATGCCCCTTCTGGCGCAAGCCGCCGACAAGGTCGGCGTCGTGAGCGCTGATGACGTGATGGCCAATTCCGACGTGGGCAAGCGCACCATGGCCGATTTCGCCGCCAAGGTCGAAGCCAAGCAGAAGGAACTTGCCCGCCAGGGGGATGACCTCAAGCGTCAGGACGAAGAGTTTCGTAAAAAAAGCGTGACCATGTCCAGTGAGGCCAGAGCCAAGGAGCAGGGTGCTCTGGAGGTCAAGTTCAAGAAGTTCATGGAAGATCAAAACGCCGCCCAGCAGCAGATGGCGCGGGAGCAGCAGCGTCTTATGGAGCCTTTGCTGAAGGTCTTCCAGCAGGTCGTGGCCGATTACGCCAAGAAGAACGGATTCAGCCTGATTGTTGAAAAGCGTATGGTGTATTTTGCGGGCGGCGGCGTGGACGTCACCGCTGAAGTCACCAAGGAGTTCGAATCCGCTGCGAGAAGGGGCGCGAAGTAGTCTCAAAAACGACATTGGCGGCCCCCGCCCGGGGGCCGCTTTTTTTTATTTCAGGAGGTCACTGGATATGTCCCTGACGCCCCCGATTTTCATCGAGGAAATTTTACGACGTCTGCCGCATCGCTATCCCTTTGTCATGGTGGACCGGGTTCTGGAATACGAAATCGGCTCAAGCATCAAGGCGCTCAAAAACGTGACCATCAATGAACCCTTTTTCCAGGGGCATTTCCCCGGCCTTCCGGTCATGCCGGGCGTCCTGCAATTGGAAGCCATGGCCCAGGCCGGCGCGGTGCTCTTGAGCCTGGGGCAGGACAACCTGGAAGGGAAGGTCTTTCTCTTTACCGGCATCAACAACGCCAAGTTCCGTCGTCCCGTGGTCCCCGGCGATCAGATCATCCTCACCTGCACGGATATGCGGGGCAAGATGAACCTCTGGCGCATGAACGGCAAGGTCACCGTGGACGGCGAAGTCTGCGCCCAGGCCGAATTGACCGCTGCCGTGGTGGACAAGCAAAAAATGTGATCGCCGCGTCGCCCTTGGCGACATGGAGCAGAACAAGCGGGACCGCCTTCGGGCGGTTCTTTTTTTGGAGCGCACTCCCGGCGCGGGGAATAAAGAGGGAAGGCGAAAACGCGGCTTGGCTTGGCGGATATGCGGGCTCCCGCTGGCAAAACGGAATGGTCCGCAGCGAACGACGTTTGTGCGGGGGAAGCGGTCGCCTTTCCTCTCCGGCCAGCCCCAAAGGAGGGCGCGTCGGCAAAAACGAAGGCGGCGACCCGAAAGTCGCCGCCCGAGGTCGCCTCTTACACGGAGCAGGACCCTGACGAGCAGGACCCCGAACAGCTTCCCCCCCCAAGTTCAAGGCTGGAAACCACCTGGAAGCCCATGTAGGTCAATTCCACATGAATCGGCCGTGCCTTGGCCATAAGTTCTTTTTCGACCAGGAACGTGTAGCCGTCCACATCAAAAGTCTCGTCATTTTCTTTTGGCTCATCCAGAGCCAATGCCAGACGCGGCCCCGCTCAGCCGCCGGAAGAGAGGTACACGCGGATCGGCGACCGTTGCTTGTCGCCGAAGTAGGAATCGAGCTGCGTTTTGGCAGCCGGTGACAGGGTAACCATTTGAGCCTCCTGGGTAATGTGCGTGGTTTCATAGATAGAGTCTATATAGCGATTTGTCAAACAGGAGCCCACCGGGATGGTTCTCGGGGACGACGGGTGGTTTCCGAGAGCCTACGTTCCCGCGCGTTCGGCAGGCCACGCGACGTTCCCCCTCATCCCTCGTGACGCAGAACACCGTATATCGCTTGTGTTTTCTTGGCGCTCGTGGAGAATCTTCGAATTTGTTCCTTTTTTCGTATTGCGACTTTTGATGCGCAGTGTATGTTGTCCATACTCGGTGGGGGTGTTGAGGTCGCGTGCTCGATAGAGGCGTACGGCTTTGACGATGACGTTGTTGGGGGAAAGGACGTGTGACCCCACCGTGGACTTTCCTGAGGCGACGTCGATTCTCACAGAGTGATTTTAGGGCCTTGCGGATGTTTATGCACAGCGTGTCGGTTTTGCCGACACGTGGAACCAACTTCGACCGAAGGAGGAAAGACATGGGCAGAAAACGCGGGTCTTGGCTGGCTGCGATCCTGTTCGCCGTTATGGCGTTCGCTTTTGCCGGCGTGGCACATGCGCAAATGGGGCCAGGGATGATGGGGAGCTATGGATACGGATATGGGGGAGGGTATCATAGCCTTACTCCGGAAAAACAGGCCGTGGCTCAAAAGCTCTACTCGGCGTTCTATTCCCAGACACGCACCTTGCGCCAACAGCTGATCACGAAACAATACGAATTGAACGCCATGATTTATGGCGCCAAGGCCGACGACAAGAAAATCCAAGAGTTGTCCAAGGAAATCAGCGAACTTCGTTCCAAGCTTTTTGACGCGCAGGTGACCTTGCAGCGCCAGTTGGCAAAGGAAGACATTCCGTTGATGGGCGGCATATCCGGCGGCGGGATGATGGGGCCCGGCTATGGGTTCGGGCACGGAATGGGAATGTTCTGACGCGATAACGCCCCTCCCTTTTGAGAGAGGATGCGGGGCTCCCACCAGCAGAATGGACCGAAAAAAAAGCGCCCCCGGAAGGGGGCGCTTTCGGCTTGTAGAACAAAAAGCCTGCTAGCTTCCGCACGAACCCGAAGAGCACGAGCACGTACCGCAGCATCCGCCGCCTCCACCCAGTTCCAGGTTGGAGCGGACTTCGAAACCCATGTACGTCAAGTCGACGGTAACGGGCTTGGCCTTTTCCATGAGGGTTTTTTCCACAACAAACGTATACCCTTCGGTGGGGAACACGTCGTCATCGTCCTTGGGGTCGTCCAGGGCCAGAGCCAGGCTCGGTCCGGAGCAACCGCCAGAGGCCAGGTAGATGCGGATGGGGGACTTCGCCTTGTCGGCAAAGTAGGCATCCAACTGTTTTTTGGCCTCTTGCGTCAGCGTGAACATGTATGCCTCCTGAGATTCGATTCTCGCCCACAGCAAGTAAGAACAGGACAGTCGCTTGTCAAATCGAAAGTGGCAGGCGTTTGTTGCCAGTTTCAGGGCATTTGGCTATGGTTTTTTCATCCCAGCAAGGGGTCAAGACATGAACCATCAGAAAATTCTCATGAACTCCAAGGAGATGCAGCGCACCTTGGAACGCCTTGCCTTCGAAATTCTCGAACGCCACGGCGATTGCTCCGAACTGGCCCTCATGGGCGTCCAGCGTCGGGGGGTCGAGTTGGCCCAGCGGTTGCGCAAGATCCTGGAGTCGCGTCTGAGTTGCGACCTGCCCATGGGCAAGCTCGACATCAACCTCTACCGCGACGACTGGACCAATTTGTCGTACCAGCCCAAAATCAACCAGACCGACATCCCCTTCGCCATTGACGGGCGCAAGCTCGTGCTGGTGGACGACGTGCTCTTTTCCGGGCGCACGGTTCGCGCCGCCCTGGAAGCCATCATGGACTACGGCCGACCCAAAAGCGTCGAGCTGCTCGTGCTCATCGATCGGGGGCACCGCGAGTTGCCGGTGCAGCCCGACTATGTGGGCAAACGCGTCTCCACGGCCCGCGACGAACGGGTGGACGTCTACGTCAAGGAACTTGACGGCGAGGATCGCGTCCGCCTGGGCAGCAACCCGGCGGGGTGATCGTCCCGCGGCGGGTTCGCCCGGTTCGTTGCCTCCGGGGACGCGGCGCGCCGTCGACCGGCGTGGGGCGGCTAGCTTTTTTTCGACGCGGGAATTCTTTTCGGAACCGGCTCGTTAACAGTTGCAATATTTGGCCCAATGGCCTACAGCGCTGCCAGCGATGACTTCCGAGGGACGGTTGCGTCGTTTTTTTGTTTTTTCAGGCGGGGGGATCCTTCCCCGCGCCAAACCCTAACTGCGACACGACAAGAGAGTATGAATACGGAACCCCCTAACCGATCGAGAAACAGCTACATCGGTTATCTGGTTTTCATCTGGCATCGGCTGGTCGGGAGCGCTTCCGCGTGCCTGGCCGTCCCAGTGTTTTCCCCCTCCTGATTCTGGCCGGCCGGCCGAACCCGGAGACGGGGGACGCCAAACGTTTGCGGGTCGCAAGACCCAAAAGGCTGGCCGCCATGCACGAAAAAACCTTTCACGACACAGCGTTTTTCTTCAGCGCTCTGCTCGGTCGTCCGGTCATTCTGGCGAGCGGGCGTCCGCTTGGCGCTCTTTGGGATGTCCAGGTGGAGCTTGGCGACGTGTTCCCTGTGGTGTCGCGCCTTGTTGTGCGCTCCGGGAGGACCCTGCACGCCGTGCGCTGGGACGAGGTGACCCTTTTCAATCCCTTTGTCATCTCCCTGGCGGAGCAACGCTTCAAACCCGATCCCTTCACCCCGGGGGACGACGAGATCTTCATGCGCCGCGACATCCTCGACAAGCAGATCGTGGATATCGACGGCGCCCGTCTGGTCCGGGTCAACGATCTCAAGATCGAACGCGTGCGGGACCGCATGTGCCTGGTTTCCGTGGACGTGGGGCTGCGCGGCGTGGCCCGCCGCCTGGGGCAGGAGCGCCTCTGGGGCTGGGTGGCGCGGCTTCTGGGCAGGCAACTGTCCCACACCGAGATCAGTTGGCAGTTCGTGCAGCACCTGGAAATGAACCTCTCCCGCCTCACGCTCACCGTGGCCCGGGACAAGCTCGAGGACATGCACCCGGCGGACATCGCCCAGATCATCAGCCAGATTCCCGTTCAGAGCGCCCAGGCGGTGCTCTCGTCCATGGGACTGGACACCGCGGGCGAGGCGCTCAAGGAGCTCGATCCCGAGGTGGGCGGACGCGTGCTCAGCCAGTTGGAAGTGGAGTACGCCTCGGACCTGCTCGAGGAGATGGACCCGGACGAAGCCGCCGACATGCTGGCCGAGCTTCCCGAGGAAAAGTCCAAGGAACTTCTGGAGCGCATGGACGCCGAGGACGCCGAGAAGGTCCAGGAACTGCTCGAACACGAAGAAGACACCGCCGGCGGTCTTATGAACAACGAATTCGTGCAAGTGGGACCGGACAGCACGGCGGGCCAGGCCGTGGAGGCCGTGCGCCGCTGCTGCGACGAGTTCGATATGGTCTACTACGTCTACGTGCTCGACGAAGAGGAGCGGCTTCTGGGAGTCGCCACCTTGCGCGAACTGCTGGCCGCCGAGCCGCATCTGCCCGTGACCGAGATCATGCGGACCAAGGTCAAGTCCGTGGACACGGACAGCGAGCCTTTCGACGTCCTGGAGCTGGTGGACAAGTACAAGTTGCTGGCCGTTCCGGTGCTCGATCAGGAGCAACGCATGGTGGGCATCGTGTCGTCCGAGGACGTGTTGCGATTGTTCATGCCCTACGCCATCAAGTGGAAGCGCGCCAGCGGCGCGCGGACCTTCTAGCCGGGGGAGCCGATCGCCATGATCCAGACGACCCAGACGGGCTCGACCCGCAAGTTCACCCTGCGCAATTTACTGTTGTTTTTTTCGATCCTCGGACCGGGCATCATCACCGCCAATGTGGACAACGACGCCGGCGGCATCACCACGTATTCCCTGGCCGGCGCCCAGTTCGGCTACACGCTTTTGTGGATGATGCTGCCTACCACCGTGGCCCTGGTGGTGGTGCAGGAAATGTGCGCGCGCATGGGCGCGGTCACGGGCAAGGGGCTCTCGGACCTGATCCGCGAGCAGTTCGGCCTGAAGATCACCTTCTATGTCATGATCGCGCTGTTTCTCACCAACCTGGGCAACACCGTGAGCGAGTTCGCGGGTATCGCCGCCAGCATGGAGATCTTTGGTGTGAGCCGCTACGTTTCGGTGCCGGTGAGCGCCGTGGCGGTGTGGCTCCTGGTGGTGAAAGGTTCCTACAAGGTGGTGGAGAAAGTCTTTTTGGTGGCATGTCTGGTGTATGTGGCCTATCCCGTGGCGGCGTTCATTTCCGGCGCCAATTGGGGAGAGGTGTTCAAGGCCTCGGTCATGCCCCAGATTCGCAGCGATAGTTCCTATGTGGCCATGATGATCGGCCTGGTGGGCACCACCATCGCCCCCTGGATGCAGTTCTACCAGCAGGCCTCGGTGGTGGAGAAGGGCATTACCCGCGATCAGTACGCCTTTTGCCGTCTCGATGTCATTGTGGGTTGCATTATGGCCGTGGTGGTGGCTTTTTTTATTGTGGTTTCGTGTTCGGCCACCATCCATATGCATGGGCTGACCATCGAAACCGCGGCCGACGCGGCCTTGGCCCTCAAGCCCCTGGTGGGCGAGAACGCGTCGCTGCTCTTTGCCTTTGGATTGTTCAACGCCTCGCTGTTCGCGGCCTGCGTGCTGCCGCTCTCCACGGCCTATTACATCTGCGAAGGCATGGGCTGGGAACTGGGCATCGACAAGGACTTCCGCGAGGCTCCGCAGTTCTTTTGGCTGTTCACCCTCTCCATCGTGATCAGTGGGCTCATTATTCTGGTGCCCGACGCTCCGCTGATAGCCATCATGTACGTGTCCCAGGTGGTCAACGGCGCGGTGCTGCCCTTCGTGCTGGTGTTCATGCTGCTGCTGGTCAACAACCGGAAGCTCATGGGCGAGTTCGTCAACGGTCCGGTCTTCAACGTGGTCGCCTGGACCACCGTGGCCGTCATGATCGGCCTGACCCTGCTCATGACCTTGGACACCATCTTCCCCGGCTTCATCGGACGGCTGTTCGGCTTTTGAGCGAACGAGACTATTTCCCCCCCTCATGACGACTCGGCAACCGCCGGCCCTGGGCCTGGTCGCCTTGCAAGGTCATGAGGGTGCTGGTGCCGTGGGCGACCAGGTGGTTTTGTTCGTCGAAAATGTCGCATTCCGTGAGGCTTACGGTCCTGCCGGCCTTGATGACCCGGCCTTCGCTGCGCAGGGGGCCTTTCCAGACCGGGCGCAGGAAGTTCATCTTGAGCTCCAGGGTGGTGAAGCTCGCGTCGTCGGGCATGATTGAGGCCAGGGCGGCGCCCATGGCCGCGTCGCCTATATCGCAGAGGATGCCGCCGTGCACCGTGCCCATGGGGTTGGTATGTCGGTGGTCGGCGGTGAACTCCACCAGGGAGGTTCCGCCTTCCAGTCGGGCGATGCGAAATCCTATGAGGTCCCCCACGGGCGGGTGGGGGTGCGTCTTGCCGGAAACGGGTTCGTCGGCGGGGGGCGTGGTGTCCATGGGCGTGGCTCCTGTTTGGGGCTGGCAAAGCCTGGGGAGAGGTAAAGAACTCCAAGAAGCGGATTGAAGACAGGAAGGCCTTGCTGGTGGAACAGTATCGCTGTGGAAGCCGCGTGTGTGACATCGCGTCGCGGCATTGCCTGTCCGTGAAGGCCATCTACAAGATGCTCGCCGCCAACCGGGCCACGGGAAACGGGTCGGATTCGTCCCGCGTCCCGGACGGAGTGTAATCGGCGTCGCGCCGGGAGCGCGAACATGGAGCCGGCGGGGCGAACCTGCCGGCTCCTTTTCGTCTGGCATCAGGAAAATCGGAAACCCGTTTCGGGGATGCGGGTACGGGCACTGCAACCTTGCAGGGGGCGCGCCCGGGGCGTCTCCCGAGGACCATCGTTCGACCCCGTCGGCCTCCTGGTCTCACAGGGCGTCGGTCAGGGCTTTTTGGCCACGACCTCCACCTCGACCAGGACGTCCTTGGGCAGCCTCGCCACTTCCACGCAGGAGCGCGCCGGGCAGTCCGTGGGGAAGAACGTGGCGTAGACCTCGTTGATGCGGGGAAAATCGTTCATGTCCTTGATGAAGACCGTGGCCTTCACCACGTCGGACAGGGTGAGACCGGCGGCTTCGAGCACGGCCTGGACGTTCTTGAGGGACTGGCGGGTCTGGTCCAGCACGTCGCCGGCCACCACCTGGCCGGTGGAGGGATCGAGGGGAATCTGACCCGAGGTAAAGAGCAGGTCGCCGGCCCACACGGCCTGGGAGTAGGGACCGATGGCCGCGGGAGCGGACGTGGTGCTGACGATCGTCTTGCTGGGCATGGGGACTCCGGGTTGTGGGGGCTTGTCGTTACGGGCTGTATGCCTTGGACCATAGCGCCAAATGCGATGGAAGCGAAAGGCTTTTCCGCCGCCGCCCTCCGCGCTGGCGGTTGTCGGAGAAGGGCTTCGCTCCCAAGGCAAGGAGCTTCCAGACAGGCACGGCGTGTGTCCGTTCCACGACGAACGGCCCGACCTCGATCGGGCCGTTCGTCGTATGGAGGCTTTGCGAATGGGCTACACCTCGAACAGCATCTCCAGGTCGGTGCGGGTCAGGCTTTTCCAGGCGTCCTGACCGGGGATGATGGCTTCGGCCACGCCCTTTTTCATGTCCTGCAGCTTGAGGATTTTTTCTTCCACCGTGTTCTGGCAGATGAGCTTGTAGGCGAACACCTGCCGCAACTGGCCGATGCGGTGGGTTCGGTCCGTGGCCTGATTTTCCACGGCCGGGTTCCACCAGGGATCGTAGTGGATCACGTAGTCCGCACTGGTCAGGTTGAGGCCCGTGCCGCCCGCCTTGAGCGAGATCAAAAAGATCGGGATGTCCGGCGAATTGTTGAACCGGTCCACCTGGTCGAAACGGTCCTTGCTGGAGCCGTCCAGGTAGGCGAAGGGCATCTGGCTGATCTGGAGCCAACTGCGGATGATGTGGAGCATCTGCACGAACTGCGAGAACACCAGCACCTTGTGCCCTTCCTCGACGATATCGGTCACCAGGTCCTTGAAGGTGTCGAACTTGCCCGACGGCAGGTTGGTGTTGAACCCGGGCATGTCCAGCTTGAGCAGGCGCGGGTGGCAGCAGATCTGGCGCAGCTTGAGCAGGGCGTCGAGAATCGACATCTGGCTCTTGGCCATGCCCTTTTCGTCCACGTCCTTGAGCACCTGGTCGCGCAGCTTCTTGGCCAGGGCGGAATAGAGTTCGGACTGTTCTTCGATCAGCGCGCAGTAGTGCACGTTTTCCACCTTGGGCGGCAGGTCCTTGGCCACCTCGCCCTTGGTGCGGCGCATGATGAAGGGCTTCACCCGGCCGCGCAGGTAGTCGAGCGTTTCCTCGTCGCCGTCCTTGATCGGCTTGACGATGCCGCGCTGGAACGCGTTCTGGCTGCCCAAAAAGCCGGGCATGAGGAATTCGAACAGGCTCCAAAGCTCGAAGAGGTTGTTTTCGATGGGCGTGCCCGACAGGCACAGATGCATGCGCCCCTTGAGCCGGCGCACGGAGCGCGCGGTTATGGTGTTGGGGTTCTTGATGTTTTGGGCCTCGTCAAGAATGATGGCCTGAAACTCGAAGTTGAGCAGTTCGTCCAGATCGCGCCGAAGCAGCGCGTAGGTGGTGATGACCAGGTTCGACTCGGCGATCTTCTTGAAAAGCCCTTCGCGCTTGGCCCCGTAGACGATCAACCGCTTGAGCTGGGGCACGAACTTTTCGGCTTCGCGGTCCCAGTTGGGCAACACCGAGGTGGGCACCACGATGAGGTTGGGTTCCTTGGAGCCGTGTTCCACCATGTGCTGTACGAAGGAAAGGGTCTGGACGGTTTTGCCCAGGCCCATTTCGTCGGCCAGTATACCGCCGAAGCCGTACTCGCGCAGGAAGTTCAAATAGGAAAGGCCCTGCAACTGGTAGGGGCGCAGGCTGGCGTTCAGCCCCTTTGGGGGCTTGAGCGCCGTGATTTCCTTGAAGCTGTGGATCTTCTCCTTGAGCTTGTTCCAGAAGGAGTCGGTCTGGGCCTCGGGCAGGTCTTCGAGGATCTTGTCCAGAACAGGGGCCTCGAACTGCTTGAATTTCTTCTGGGGCGGCTTCTCCGGGTCGAAGCCCAGGGCGCGCAGCTTGTGCCCCAGCCGGTTGAGCCAGCTTTCGGGCAGGCTGGTATAGGAGCCGTCCTTGAGCTGAACATAGCGCTTGCCCTGGGTCCAGGCCTTCCAGATCTTTTCGATGGGCACGCGCTGATCGTCGTATTCCACGGCCAAGTCGAGGTTGAACCACTTTTCCTTTTCGTCGGACTCGACCTCGGCCACGATCACCGGTTGCGACAGGCGCACCTTGTAGCGGGTGAGGTTCTTTTCGCCGAACACCCGGTATTTTTCCACCAGCTTGGGATAGGCGTCGAGCAGGAACACGATGGCTTCCTCGGGTTCGAGGAACCAGTTGGCGTTGTTGCGCGGCTGGAAGTTCATCTCCTGCAGCAGGGCGATGAGCGCGGCCTCTTCCTCCTGGCTGCGTTCCAGCAGGAAGCTCTTGGATTCGTACTGGTAACTGCCGGTCTGCAATTCGGGATTGGGGCCTTCCAGGGCGATGTCGCCGTGTTCGGTTTCGTACGTGTTCTGGATTTGCAGGGTGAGCAGGCTTCCCTCTTCGTCCAGATAGAGCTTGGGGTTGTAGGTGGCGGGCACGAAGATGGGCTTCATGCGTTCGAGGAAATCCTGCTGGCCGTGCAGGTCCGATGTGGGGAGCTTGGTCCAGACCCGGTCGAGAAATTCCGAGAATTCGGCGTTGGGGATGAACGGCGGGTTTTCCACCAGTTCCCGGATGAGCGAGGAGGGCAGGCTGGTCTGCACCGGATAGAAGCTCTTGTTCCAGCACACCCACAGCGGCATGTGACCGTAAAAGAACACGTCGTGGCCCACTATGGAAAAGGGCGCCTTGCCCGGGCTGGCCAGGTAGATGTCGAAAGAGAGACCCTGGTCCTCTATGATCGTGGGGCGCAGCTGCAGGCGCATGGTCTTGGCTTCGATGCGCACGGGCTGTTCGGTGTCTTTCCAGTAGAGGTAGTATTCGCGCCCGATGGACCAGAAAAACCAGGTGATGAGTCCGGGGGGAATGTCCACCCGGTGGCCCCGGTAGTCGAGCAGGTGGCCGATCTGTTCGGCCACCACGGGCAGCCCGGGGGCGATTTCGCACCAATCGGGGTTGTTTATGATCTGCTCGAGGGTAATTTCGTTATGCACCTGGGAGAGGCCGGACTTGTTCTGCCGGCCCCGGTAGAAGGCCACCTGCAGACGGCCCGGCTCGGGAAAAAATCGGTAGATGATGTAGTGCTTTCCGGCTTCGGGTTCGAGCTCGGTGGAAAAAAACGGTCGAAACGCGTGACGCCATTCGCCCTTGGGCCTGGTCGAGGAGTCCTTGTCCGGGTTCTGCTTGCCTTCGAGCCCCTTGATGAACGAAAGGGCCGTGGCGCCCACGTGACGGCACACGCCCGAGAAGGAATCCGGGCAGTTGCAGAAATGGCTGACCGACTCTTCCTCAAGGTTCACGCCCAGTTCGGACGTGTAGACCTGAAAGTCGTCCCCCTGGATCTGGCCTTCCACGTCCCAGTATTGATCGCGCTTCTTGACCGCGGTTTTGAGGACCCCATCCTGGGCGATGATTGAATGCGCGCCGTCAATGATATATTCAGGTATGGTCTTGCGCACGAACTGCTGCATGAGCTTGACGGCTTTGGTCTCCTCGGCGGTGAGGGCCATGGTGGTGGATTCTCCGTAACTGACGGACATTCGTCAGGTTTTTTATCAACACGTAGCGAAGTGTAGCTGTATATTCTATGGATTTTTCTTCTCAAGGCAAGCCCTTCGCAAACAAGACGCGCTCTTTTCGCGTCATCGCCCTGGCGTGCCTGCTCTGCGGTCTTTTTCTTCTGGGGTGTTCGCGTCGGGAAGACGATAGCACCCCCAAATCCGCGCCGGCCTCCGCGTCCGCGCGAGAGGAAACTCCCGTCTCCGGGGGGCGCATCGTCATGGCCACCATGGGGGAACCCTCGAACCTGATTCCTCCCCTGGCCACGGACAGCGCCTCGCACGAGGTGGCGGACCTGCTCTACGTGTCGCCGCTGCGCTACGACAAGAACATTCGTATCGAGCCCTATGCGGCAGAAAGCTTCCAGGTGCTCGACGAGGGACGCCACCTCAAGTTCACCCTGCGCAAGGACATCCACTGGTACGACGGGACACCCCTCACGTCCGCGGACGTGGAATTCACCTACAAGCTCATGATCGACCCCAAGACGCCCACGGCCTACGCGGGCGATTACCAGGTCATCAAGGAGTTTCGGGTCACCGGACCCTACACCTTCGAGGTGTTCTACGAAAAGCCCTTTGCCCGGGCTCTTTCCACATGGACCTCCTCCATTTTGCCCAAGCATTCCCTGGAGGGCCAGGACCTGACCAACACCCCCCTGGCCCGAAACCCCATGGGATGCGGTCCCTACAAGCTCAAGCAGTGGGTGGAGAACCAGCGCGTCATTCTGGAGGCCAATCCCGACTATTTCGAAGGCCGGCCCTACATCGACGAGGTGGTCTACCGCTCGGTGCCGGACCAGTCCACCCAGTTCATGGAGCTCAAGGCCAAAACGCTCGACATGATGGGACTGTCGCCCCCCCAGTATCTGTACCTCACGAACGGTCCGGTCTGGGAACGCGACTGGCGCAAATACAAGTACCTTTCGGCCAGCTACACCTATCTGGGCTACAACGTGTCGCACCCGCTGTTTTCCGACCGGCGCGTGCGCCAGGCCCTGGCATACGCCGTGGACAAGGCCGAAATCGTCAAGGGCGCGCTCATGGGACTGGGCGTGCCCACCATAGGCCACTACAAGCCGGACTCCTGGGCCTACAACCATGATATCGAGGATTATCCCCACGATCCGGGTCGGGCGCTCATGCTGTTGGCCCAGGCCGGCTGGACCAGAAAGTCCCCCACCGGCCCCCTGGAAAAGGACGGCCGTCCCTTCGCGTTCACCATTCTCACCAACCAGGGTAACGAGCAGCGCATCAAGACCGCCGCCATCCTGCAGAACCAGCTCGCCCGCATCGGCATCCAGGTGAAGGTGCGCACTGTGGAATGGGCCACTTTCATCAAGGAATTCATCGACCAGCGCCGTTTCGAGACCGTGCTGCTCGGGTGGAGCATTCCCCAGGACCCCGACGCCTTCGATGTCTGGCACTCTTCGAAGATCGAAAAACCGGGACTGAATTTCGTGGGCTACGTCAATCCCGAGGTGGACGCCCTGCTCGAACAGGGGCGCAACATGGTGGACCCGGTCAAGAGAAAGCCGCTCTACGACCGTTTCCAGGTCCTGTTGCACGAGGATCAGCCCTACCTCTTTCTCTACACGCCTTACGCCCTGCCCATTCTTTCGGCCCGCATTCACGGCGTGGAGCCCGCCCCGGCGGGAATCTCGTGGAACTTCAACCGCTGGTGGATTCCCAGGGATCAGCAGCAAAGCGCACTCACGCAATGATCCGCATAAACGAAATCATCAACAAGGTCGCTCCGTACATGTCCCAGGACGACCAGGACCTCATCACCAAGGCCTACGTCTATTCGGCCACGGCCCACGCCGGGCAAACCAGGCTTTCGGGGGAGCCGTACCTCTCCCATCCGCTGGAAGTGGCCAACATCCTGGCCGAGATGCGTCTCGACGCCCCCAGCGTGGCCGCGGGGTTGCTCCACGACACCGTGGAGGACACCAAGGCCACGGTAGACGAGATCGAAGACCAGTTCGGCGAGGAAGTGGCCGACATCGTGGATGGCGTGACCAAGATCAGCCTCATGACCTTCGAATCGAAGGAAGAGGCCCAGGCCGAAAACATCCGCAAGATGGTCATGGCCATGGCCGAGGACATCCGGGTCATCTTGGTGAAGCTGGCCGACAGGCTGCACAACATGCGCACCATCGAATTCCAGGCCCCCATGAAGCGCCAGCTCATCGGTCAGGAAACCATGGACATCTACGCCCCCTTGGCCAACCGTCTGGGCCTGCACCGCATCAAGGTGGAGCTTGAAGACCTGTCGTTTCACCAGATCAAGCCCGACCTGTACGAACAGCTCAAGCAGAGCATGGAAACCCACCAGGTGTTGGGGGAAGCGTACATCGAGCGGGTGTTGGCGCTGCTTTGCGACCTCATCAAGGAAAACGGCATCAAGGGCCGGGTGCACGGACGCAAGAAGCACCTGTGGTCCATCCACAACAAGATGAAGGCGCAAGGCTTGGCCTTCGATCAGGTGCACGACATCGTGGCCTTTCGGGTCATCGTGAACAGCCTCAAGGACTGCTACGCGGTGCTCGGGCTGGTGCACTCCCTCTGGAAGCCCGTTCACGGGCGTTTCAAGGACTATATCTCCATGCCCAAGGCCAACATGTACCAGAGCCTGCACACCACCGTGATCGGGCCCGAGGGCGAGCGCATCGAGATTCAGATCCGTACCGAGGAGATGAACCAACTGGCCGAATACGGCGTGGCCGCGCACTGGGCCTACAAGGAGCGGGGCAAGGGCGGCAAGATGCAGGCCCGCGACGCCGAGCGTTTCACCTGGCTGCGCCAGATCATGGACTGGCAACGCGAGGCCACCGACCCCAAGGAATTCATGCGCTCCCTGCGCTACGACCTGTTCCAGGACGAGGTGTACGTCTTTACGCCCAAGGGCGACGTGAAGCAGATTCCCGAGGGCGCCACGCCCGTGGACTTCGCCTACATGGTGCACACCGAGGTGGGCAACCACTGCGCCGGCGCCAAGGTCAACGGTCGGCTCACGCCGCTTTCCACCCCGCTCAAGAACGGCGACACGGTGGAGATCATCACCGACAAGAACCGCGCCCCCAGCCGCGACTGGCTCAAGTTCGTCAAGACCGCCAAGGCCCGCACCCGAATCAAGTACTGGGTGCGCACCGAGGAGCGGGCCAAGGCCATCGCCTTCGGGCGCGAGCTCATGGAAAAGGAGGGGCGCAAGCTCGGACTCAACGTGGCCAAGCTCCTCAAGGAGCACGCCTTTTCGCCGGTGCTCACCGAGTTCAACCTGCCCAGCGTGGACGAGATGTTCGTGGCCGTGGGCTATTCGCGCCTCACTCCGGGCAAGGTGCTGCGTCCGCTGCTGCCCAAGCCCGAGGCCGTCGCCAAGACCGAGACCACCAGGGACGAGGCCCAATCCGCCCAGGCGGCGCGCGACGACCAGGCCGCGGCCAAGCCCAGGAGCGACTCCATTCGCATTCAGGGCGTGGACAACCTGCTGGTGCACTTCGCGCATTGCTGCAACCCCCTGCCGGGCGAGCCCATCGTGGGCTACGTGAGCCGGGGCCGGGGGCTTATCGTGCATACCCACGACTGTCCCAGCCTCATGCACCTGGAACCCGAACGCATGACCCAGGTGCTCTGGGAGGGCGAGGAGGACAAGCCCTATCCGGCCAAGATCAGCATCATCGCCCACAACCAGCGCGGCGTGCTGGCCAAGATCGCCAATCTGCTGGCCGAGGATCAGGTGAACATCGACTCCGGCAGCTTCACCTCCACGGTGGACGGCCGCACGGACTTCGTTCTCACCGTGGAAGTGCGCGACTACTCCCATTTGCACCGCACCTTGAGCCACCTGACCAAGCTCGCCGACGTCATAGAGGCCCGGCGCATCACCGACGACACCGCGAATTGATTCGCCCCGAACGCGGGGCGGACGAGCCAATCCCCGGCCGGGAGCGCCTTGCGCGCTTCCGGCCGGTTTCGTTTGGCGCGCCGGGTGGGCGGCGACCCGCTCTGTGCCTTGTGAACCGGAGGGAACGTGTTCTGTTTTGCTTGAGAATTCAACGGGTTTCGCTGGGCTCAGCGCGGGAGAGCGTCATGCGAGCGTCACCGGTTCGCCATGCGACGCGGCTAGGAGCCTCGGATACGTCAGCCGTTGCGGAGACCCTCATGAAACTCGGCATCCTCAGAAAGCAGCTTCTCTTTTTGGTATCGACCATCGTCATCCTGGTGGCCGCCCTGTCCCTGGCCGCCGGCGCGCTCTTCAGCCAAGGCCAGGACCGGGAGGCTCTGGCCCAGGTGGAGTCCCTGGCGCGCACGGCCAGGTTCTCCTTGGACCAGCACCAGGAACGCCTGCACGTCCTGCTGTCCAAGCTCGCGTCCACGGACGACGTGCTGGCCTCGCTCATGTCCCGTGACGACACTCCCCTGGTGCGCCTGGCCAGAAAGGAGTGCTCCCGCTCGGGTCTGGACTATCTGTTCTTTTTTTCGTCCAAGGGCGAACTTATCGGCCGCTATCCCCCCAAGGCCGACGAAGCCGTGGGACTGGACCGCGACCGCAAGGCCCGCATTCTGGCCGGGCAGGCGGAAAAGGGAATCTGGCGGGGGCCTTCGGGCGAACTCTATCTCGTGTGTTCGCTTCCCGTGGTCTACAACGCCCAGACGCTCGGCATGGTGGCGGCCGGGGCCAAGTTGGCCGGCAACAACGCCCTGGTGGATGAAATCAAACTGCTCACCGGCTGCACGGTCAGTTTGACCGACGGCCCGGTGCGCGTGGCCACCACCATGGAATCCGGCGGCCGGCGCCAGGTGGGCGGCGGCGTGGACAACCCCCGGGCGCTTTCCGTGGTGCTCGGCCAGGGAGAGCCGCTGCAAGTCGAACAGCGCATCGGGGACGTCCCGTACGCCGCCAGTTATACGCCGCTCAAGGACCTTTCCGGGCGCACCGTGGGCATGATGGGCCTGGGACTTTCCAAGGCCGGACTCATTGCCGAGCGCGAGCGCACCCTGGCCCTGCTCGCGGTCGTGGGACTCGCGGTGGGACTGGCGTTCCTGGCCGGAAGCTGGCTGCTGGCCGTGCGCATCACCCGTCCCGTGGTGCGGGCTACGCGGTTCGCGGAGGCCATTTCCCACGGAAACCTGGACGCGGACCTGAGCGTGGCTTCGCGCGACGAAATCGGCGATCTGGTGCGAGCGCTTCGGACCATGGCCGCCAGCCTCAGGCGCAAGGAGCGGGAGGCCCAGGCCCAGAACCAGGCCATACGGATCGAAGTCGAAAAGGCCGGGCAGGCCGTCCGCGAGGCCGAACAGGCCAGGCTGCGGGCGGACACGGCCCGCCTGGACGGCATGATTCATGCCGCCGACCGGCTGGGCGACGTGGTGCTGGTCCTTGGCCAGGCTTCCGGTGAACTTTCGACCCAGATCGATCTGTCGACGCGCGGCGCGGCGGATCAGGCCGACAAGGCGGGCGCGGCCGCCGACGCCACGGAGCGGATGAACGCCACGGTGCTCGACGTGGCCCGCACCGCCGCCGAAGCGGCGGAGGTGGCCACTCAGGCCAGGGAGCGGGCGCTGGGAGGGGCCAAGGTGGTGGGCCGGGTCATCGAGGACATCGCCACGGCCAGCGTCCACTGTCAGACCCTGATGAACGACGTGGAGCGCCTGGGACAGCGAACACGGTCCATCGAGCACATCCTCGGGGTGATCGGCGCGGTGGCCGATCAGACCAACCTGCTGGCCTTGAACGCCGCCATCGAGGCCGCCCGGGCGGGAGACGCGGGGCGGGGTTTCGCCGTGGTGGCCGCCGAGGTGCGCAAACTGGCCGAAAAGACCATGGCCGCCACCCACGAGGTGGAGGACGCCCTGGAAGACATTCGCCAGGGTACGGACGCCAGCCGTCAGGCCACGCAAAACGTGGTGGAGAGCATCACCGCGGCATCCGCACTGGCCGGCAGGTCCGGCGAAGCCCTGGAGGGCATCGTGACCCTGGTGGACGACACCTCGGCCCGCATGGACTCCATTGCCCGGGCCGCGCGTCAGCAGTCCCAGGCCGCGCACGACATCAACCGCTCGGTGGAGGAAATCAGCCGCGTCAGCGAGCGGACCTCGCACGCCATGCGCCAGTGCGCCTTGGCGGTTTCGGACCTGTCGATCCAGGCCGGGGCGCTGGGCGAACTCATCGCGGAGATGCGCTCCGGGGGAGAGGCGAGCGGGCAGGGCCTTCGGCGGGGAGGGCAGACGACGGAAGTCCGGTCCCAGACATCGTATGCTGACTTTGCGTTGAATTAAAAAGGTGTAAATGCAGATAATGTCTCGTGTATTAAATCGTAGATGTGTGGGGACGCGTTGTTGCCGTATCGGCATGCATGTCGTGAATATATCATAAGACATTGCAAGACGCTTGAATGAGGGTCTTTCGCTGATTGAGTATGGAATACGTATTGTGTTGAGTGTCTCGCGGATGTGGGATCTCCAGTGTACGGGGACCGGTGAGTATTTATTGTTGTGCCTTGACAATGTATTGATAGCCAGGATAATTATAAATAAATTTAGTTTAACGGCCCGTTGAAAAAGTCGATTCTTGAAGTCTGTTCAAAAAAGCGTGCTGGCAGGGCGCGAGAAAAAGTCAAGCCCCAAGCGTAGTTGACATCCGTTGAGGCTTTGAGTTTTTCGCAGCAACGCAGCCAGCAAGGACTTTTCAACAGGCTGTTAACCGTGCGATATTATAGGGGATGACGTTATGCAGGATGAAAACGTGGATACGGTTGAAGGCTGCGAATCCCAAGAGGATCTCACTCGTCGTGAGTTTATCGAGCGATTTGGCGTGTTGGCCTGTGCGTCAGTGGTCACGCTGACATTGCTGCTCCCTGAAAATGCGAGTTCGATTTCAACTATTGGCGTATGAGAGTGGTATGACCGTATTGAATCAGCATGAAGAAAGAGGAGGGTGCGAACCGACATAATATGAAGTATGGCGCTTTGTTGGTGATGCCGTTGCCTTGTTTTACCGTTGACATCACTGATGTTCACGTGCCGTGTGATGTTCTTTTTGTCGTTGAAAACATGCGGCATGTTGCCGTGAATACAGTCGTATCGTCGTGTTGGCATATGTCTAGTCTGCCGTTTCTATTCTGGGATCAGTGGATGTGCGATTTCTAGATGGTATCAACCTGATTCCGATTGAGAGGAATCTCGTAGTACATCACTCCGTCAGGCAACAGTGCTGGGTGCTGAATCCCCTGGCTGCGCGTATTTTTTCTGGACTGCATGCGGGGTTGAGTCGGGAAAGCATAGTTCAGGCTGTTTCTTTTTCTCACGGCATAAGCAAGTGGAAGGCCGACAAGCTGTTTGGCGAGGCGTTATCGAGCTGGATAGCGTCTGGTTTGCTGGTGGACGAAACCCTCCCTTCGAACGCTAGAGCAGCGCATGAGCAATCCGCTGACGCTCCCCAACCGGTAAGGCTCCCGCAGCAGAAACGATATACGATCTGCGGTCTGCATTTTTCGCTTGGCTTCCCGGATGGTGAGTTGCGAAATGCCTTGGAACAACTCTTCGCGTGCTACCTGGATGAGTGCGAGAGTTCTGTTGATTCCTCGATTTGTATTGTGCGAAATCGCGAAAGATATGCGCTGTATGAAGATGGCCATGTGGTCGACAGTTCACACGATGCAAGTGGGATTTCAAGCTGTTTTTTCAAAAGGCTCGTTGGCACCATTGCCGGCGGGCGCGATGTCCGTGCATGTTTCCATGCCGCAGTACTTCTCAGAGGAGAGGCGGCCTTTCTCGTGTCTGGGAAATCGCTTTCGGGAAAAAGCACGTTTGCGACAGCCCTGTCTTGTTCCGGCTTTGAGATGCTCAATGACGAGTTCGCATTTGTATGCGGTGAAAGACATCAGGTGAAGACCCTCCCCCTGCCTGTCAAGTTAAGACGGCAGAGTTGGGATTTGCTGGATGCGTATTCTCGCGAGGTCCGCCATGCGCCCATCTGTATGCGTTGTGGTGAGCCGGTGAAGTTTGTCTCAAGCGCCAAGGTGTCATTGGGCAGGCTCAGACAGGGGTTTTGTCTGAGGGGGATGTGTTTTCTCCACCGCAGTCAGGCGGCTTCGCCTCAATGTGTTCGAATATCCGCGACAGAGACTTTTGTTCGGTTGATTGAGGGACGGAGTTGGGTTGATCCTGATGGCAACAAGTTGGGTTCGTTGCTCAAATGGCTTGAGACGGTTCCGTCGTTCGCGCTTTGTTATGCTGATTTAAGACAAGCTGTTGCTATGATGAAAGAGTGTGTCTGTCGTGATTTCCCCTGAATCCTATCGCTTGCTTTGTTATTTCCTGGCGGCGAATCTGAATGGTGTTGATCCGGGCGAAGAGGATGTTGTCCGCAAACGGGAAATAGACTGGCAAGGGCTGGTGCGAGCCGCCAGTGAAACATTTCTTCTGCCTGCGCTCTATTGCGCTCTTCGTGATAGCTGTTTTTTGCCTTGTGCTCCGAAGGATGTTCAAGATTTCTTGTCAGAAGTGTATGCGCTTAATGTGGAGCGCACTCGGATAGTGATTGGTACGCTCTACAAGGTATCGTCGACTCTTGGCTGCCTTCAGAGGCGGCCAGTTTTTTTGAAAGGCGCTTCCAATCTGAATACCGGTGTTTATTCTGATCCTGCTGCGCTGATCGTCGGAGATATAGACGTTCTTGTAGACAAGGCGGAAATTGATGACGCTTTGTCTGAACTCAAGAACGCCGGTTGGACCAAGGCGCCTTGTGACGAGAATTTTTATGTTGATCATCATCATGTAGCGCCTCTTGTACATCATGAGAGTCCTGTCTCTCTTGAGTTGCATCATGGAATAGTCATGTCGCCTTCCCATAGGGCGGTACTTCCTGCAGAGGCTATCTTTCGCGATGCGGTGTTGGTTCAAACGCAGAGCCAGGCTCTGCATGTTCCGTCGATTCACCATCATGTGACGCATACGGTATTTGAAGCCGCGTTCATGCATCCAGGGCTTGCGCACCTGCGCAAGCTGTATGGTTTTGTGAGGATGGCCTCATTTTGGAAGGATGAAATCGATTGGCCAGCGGTCATCGGGTATTTCAAGAAAACGGGCCAGTATGACGTCTGCCTTGACTACCTTCTGTCAGGATCATTCTTGTTCGGCTGGAAAATCCCAGACGCCTTTTCTGTAAACCATTATGAAAAAGCGTTCTGGATGTCTCCAATTGATATACAGTATAGAAATGAGCTTGGAGTAGAGGGGGATATTGCTCGTGCCAAGCTGAACGAGGCAAGGGAAGAGTTGCGTCTTGTCCATGAGAGTCTTTCCAAGTCCAATGCCAATGCTGTCGCATGCGGAGTAAGTCTCGAATCGACCCGCGAGGACCTGGCCGCTACGCGGCAGGCAGTATCGGATGCCATGAGGGAGATGGGGACATTGCGGGAAGCCTTTGCTGCCTCTCGCGAGGAGAGAGTCCTGGCAAAGAGGGAAAGTGAACGCAGAGCAATCGAGTCTGCTAGGAATCGGGTTGTCGCGGAAGAGGCGACAGCGCGTCTTGATACGGCTCTTGAAGCATGCGCCGTGTTTATGCGCAGCGGCACAGCGACCCTTGTATTGTTTCACAACGCCTTTTCGTTTTTGCGGGGGTTGTCTCGGCAGGGGACGCGTCCGTATATCTTGCTGGAAGGCATTCGCTGGCGTCTGGGGAATATGATCGCCTTGTCCGCCGTGGAGCGCAGGCAGGTTGTGCGGTCGATGAATTGGCGCTGGATGCGAAAAAAGATCGCGGGCGTCGTCAGGATCATCCTCTCACAATAGAATTTCGTGCGGCCATTGTGTCATGCGTTCGAGGGTCAGGACGGTTTCCAGCGACAAGCGCAGCCGCCAGTCCCGGGCGGTCTCCAGGGTTTGGCGCGCGCGGGCCTGAAAATCTTCGAACCCTGGTCCGCCGCCGAGAACCACGTGGCGGGCCAGTTCCAGGCCCAGGCGGGCAAGGCCTTCGCGCCGCTCCTCCGGGTCGACGGCCAGGGCGGTGGCCAGGCTACGGGCCGTTTCGAGCGTCACGGCGTCCTGGCTGTTGGCGGACCCGTGGGCCCGCTTGGCGGCCAGCGTCGCCGCCCGCGCCCCGGCCCGGTGTCCGAACACCTGGGTAGCCAGCACCATGGCCCCGCCCAGTCGGTTGGCTCCGTGCATGCCCGTGGCGCACTCGCCGCAGGCCAACAGCCCGGGAACGGTCGTTTCCCCCCATTCGTCGATGACCGCCCCCCCATTGGTGGCGTGGGCCATGGGCGCCACCACCAGACGCTCGCCCGAAGGGCGGAGCAGGGTGACCCGGCCGGCGTTGTCCATGTGCTCGGCCAGGGCCAGGTCCAGGGCGGAGTCGGGCAGGGCGTAGCCGTAGGGACAGTGCCCCGCGCGGCTGGCGGCCAGGTCGGCAAGCCGCTCCAGGCCTTGTACGGGGTCGATGCGCCGTCCGTCCGGGGTGAGCAGGGTGAAATCGCCTCCGGCCAGATCGGCGGGTTGCCAGAACGCCCCGCCGGGGCACGTTCCCCAAAGATATTGCAGGGAGCCGGTATTGGCCAGGCGCGCCCCGGCTTCGGCCAGCAGCGCGTGCGAAAAGCCGCTCACGTCGGCCGGAACCAGACTGTGGGCGAAGAGCCGGGCCGGCCCTCCGAGCGCGGCCACCACGGCTTGGGCCCTGGCCAGAACCGGTTTTTCGGCCGCGTCCACGAGGAGCGCGCCCATGATATGGCCGCCCGGTTTCCCGTTGTCGGTGACCAGCCTCGCCACGCTCAGGCCGGGGGCGAAGGAGCATCCCAGATCGTCAAGGCGGCGCGCAAAGGCCGCGTGGGCCCGGGCCAGTCCGGTGAAGACGAAGGCCCGCCGCGCCTGGGGAGCGAAGCACGATCCCTGGCGAAGGAAGGCCCCGTCCGCGCCGCGAGAAAAGGGCAGCCCCAGGCGCTTGAGGTCCTCGAAGCGGCGGAGGCCTTCCTCGGCCTGGAGGCGGACCAGGGCGGGATCGACAAAGGCGCCGCCCACGCCCGCGAGCGTGTAGTCAAGATAGTCCCGGCGTTCGGCGTCGGTCAGGCAGACGAGCATGCCCAGGGCGTTGTTGGGATTGGCGAAAGAAGAACCGCTCGGGCCGCGGGTGCGGCATGCCACAAGCACGCGAAGGGCGGGATCGGCTTCCAGGCAGCTTATTGCCGCGCGCAGACCGGCCAGGCCCGCTCCCAGCACCAGGACGTCGGCGTCCAGGACGCGCAAGGCCTACCCCGCGCCGTCGAGCTTGCGTCTGGAGAAAACGAGCAGCTTGTGGGCTTCCTTGAAGTCGGGGTCGAGGCCCAGGGCCAGCTTGGCGGCCTTTTCCGCCTTGTCGTAGCGCTGCCAGTCGACATAAAGCCGGCCCAGGTTGAAGTAGAGGTTGGGATCGTGCTTGGCGTAGGCCACGGCCCGCATGAAGTACTTTTCCGCCACGTCGAACTGACGCATTTTGCGCAGCACGATACCAATGCGGTTGTACAGGTGGAGTTGCTCGGGGCTGAGCGCCAGGGCCTCGTCGAGATAGTTGAAAGCGTCCTCGTAGTATTCGAACTCGATGAAGAGTTCGGCCACCTCGGCCCGCAGGGCCGAATCCGAGGGATGTTCCCGCACCAGGGAGGAGAGCAGCTTGCGAGCCGGGGCGATCTCCTTTTTGGCCAACAGCTCGCGTCCTTGCTCGAACGCTCGGGAACGCCGCTGCTCCATCTGCTCGATCTGGTCCTTGGCCTCGTCCACGGCTTCCGTTTGCAGCGCGCCGAGAAGGTCGTTGAGCGCGGCGAGGAGTTCTTTCTCCTCGCCGGGCTTGTAGGGCAAAATGAGGGGGTAGCTTTTGCGCAGTTCCGCGTTGTTGTTGAGCAGATAGACGGCCTGTTCGATCATCTTGGCGAACTCGGCCCGCTCGGCCTTCATGAGCTGCTGGCGCAGCATGGAAGACAGGGCTTCCTGCAACGCGGTCGCGGCGGGCAAGGGCTTTCCCTGCTTGAGAAAACCGCCCACTCGGGCAATCTGCGCCCTGGCCTTGGTGAGTGAAGCCGACATCGTTCGTCCGCCTGGGGTTCAGCCTCCGGCCGAGTCTTCCGTTTTTTGCGCGGGACCCTTGGCCGGTGGGTGCTACCTGCCCAGCTCCCGCAGAAGCATCTGCCTGTACCGTTTGAAGAACGAGCGGCTGTCGTGGGGACCCGGGCCGGCCTCGGGGTGAAACTGAATGGCCATGATGGGCTTTTTCCGGTGCGCAAACCCTTCCACGGTGCCGTCATTCAAGTTGACGTGGGTAATCTCTACATCTTTCAATGTGTTGGTGTCCACGCAGAAGCCGTGATTCTGCGAGGAAATCTCGATGTGCCCGGTGGCCACCTCTTTTACCGGATGGTTCAGGCCGTGGTGGCCGAACTTGAGCTTGAAGGTCTTGCCGCCAAGGGCCAGTCCGAGCAACTGGTGGCCCAGGCAGATGCCGGCGGTGGGATATTCCTGGCACAGTTCGCGGGTGGCCTCGATGAGTCCGGTGAGCACGGCCGGGTCGCCGGGGCCGCTGGAAAGAAACACCGACTCCGGAGCGAGCTTGCGCACCTGGGCCGCCGTGTAGGACGAGGGAACCACCAGGATGTCGAGCCCTTCGGCCACCAGCAGGCGCAGGATGTTCCACTTGATGCCGCAGTCGAAGGCCACCACGCGCGGCCCGGGGCCGGGCCAGTCGTAGGTTCCGTCCTTGATTTCGACGGGATGGGGACGGCCGTCCTTCCAGACGTAGGGCTGCAAGGGAGAAAGCTTATCGGCCAGGTTGAGGCCTTCCATGGGGGGCAGGGCTTTGGCCTGGGCCACCAGGGTGGCCGGGTCGTCCGACTCGGTGGAGATGACCGCGCGTTGGGCTCCGTGCAGGCGCAGGTGGCGGGTGAGCGCCCGGGTGTCCACGCCCTCGATGCCCATGACCCCGTGGCGCACCAGGTAGTCGGGCAGGGACTCGCGCGAACGCCAGTTGGAAGGCTGTTTGCAGCACTCCTTGACGATGAAGCCGGCCACCTGGACGCGGCTCGATTCCACGTCTTCCAGGTTGACGCCGTAGTTGCCGATATGCGGATACGTCATGCACACCATCTGGCCGAAATAGGAGGGGTCGGTCAGCACCTCCTGGTAGCCGGTCATGCCGGTGTTGAAGATGACTTCTCCGCCGGAGAATCCTTCTCCGGTAAAGGACTTCCCTTCAAACAGGGCGCCGTCTTCCAGGGCAAGAAACGCTCTCATGAACTCTCCAGAAATCCGCTCGGGGCGGTCGTTGACTGTATGCGGTGTCAGGACGCCGCGCTGTGTATCCCGCCTGGGGTCAAAGGTCCAGTTCGTTGTTGCGCGCATTCCCCGCGGGCTTGCGGCGTTCTTCCAGTCCCAGGGCGACCAGCTTGGCCACCAGGGCGTCGAAGTCCATGCCGGTGGCCTTGGCCGATTTGGGAATGAGGCTGGTGGCGGTCATGCCGGGCAGGGTGTTGACTTCGAGAATGAGCGGCGTCTCGCCTTGCAGCATGAAATCGCTGCGACTGTATCCCGTCAGTCCCAGGGCCTTGTGCGCGGCCAGGGCCGCGGCCTCCACGGCCTGCAGAATGCGGGAGGGCAGGGGGGCGGGACAGATTTCGTCCGCGCCGCCCTGGGCGTATTTGCTGTCGTAATCGAAGAACACGCCGACCTTGGGTTTTATGAGAATGGGCGGCAAGGCCCGGTCGCCCAGCACCGCGCAGGTCACTTCCGGGCCGTCCACGGCCGGCTCCACCAGCACCTCGCGCCCTTGGGAGAAGGCCAGTTCCAGGGCCGCCGGCAGGTCTTGCGGCGTCTTGACCAGGCTCATGCCCACGCTCGATCCGCCCGTGTTGGGCTTGACGAACACGGGGAACGCGAAGTCCGGCACCCAGCCCTCGGGGGCTTGGCCGATGAGCAGGCGCCAGTCCGGAGTGGCGATGGCGTTGGCGCGGAAAACCTGTTTGGCGCAGGCCTTGTTCAGGGCCAGAAACGACGGTTCCGGCCCGCTGCCCTGGTAGGGCAGGCCGCAGGCGTTGAGCATGGCCTGGATCAGTCCGTCCTCGCCGGGTTGTCCGTGCAGGTTGATGAAGGCGAAGTCGTGTCCGGCGGCGGCCGAGGTCAACCGGTCGAAGTCGGTCAGCGGGTCGAAGCGGGTTACCGTGTGGCCCAGGCGTTTGAGCGCCTCTTCTATCTGGGCCGCTCCCGCCAGGGAAACCTCGCGTTCACTTGACCACCCGCCCGCAATCAAAAGGATGTTCATTGAGATCGACTCCCAGCAATTTCCCGAAGGCCGCTTCCAGGGACGCGGCCTGCTTTTGGGATTCGGCCAGACGGCCTCTGATGTCCTGTGTGGCCCCGTAGCGGGCGTACAGGTCTTCGAAACGTTCGTCCAGGGAAACCACCACGTTGTGTCGCACGCGTTTGTCGCCGTAGATGATGGCCAGGGGCAGAAAGTAGTTTTTCACGTCCAGGATCCAGGGCCAATGGACATGGTGGACGATGCCCATGGCCAACAGGGGATTTCCGGTTTCCTCCTGCATCCAGGCGCCGCCGAGTTGGCTGTGGCTGCCGCCGTAGCGGATGGTGTAGGTCTTGGCGATGTCGTGCAAAAGGGCCGACGCCCGTACGAGCTGCACGTCTTCGTCGAGTCCGATCCGTTTGGCGCACAGGGCCAGGTTGGTGGCGACCTCGGCGACCATCAGGCTGTGTTCGCGGATGTGCGGCAACATGTCGAAGCGGTCCCAGAGGGCGAAGCAGGATTCGTCGCTGGGGGCCGGAGGAAGGGCGGCGGGGTCCGGCCGGTCGGGCGGTCCCAGCCGGGTCAAGGGGGCGTAAGGCCCGCCCTGGAGGGAAGGTACGCTCATTACAGGCTGTCCCGGCAGTGTCTGGTGCAGAATTCCAGTCCTTTTTTGGCGGGTTCCAAAGACGGGTCCAGGGCCAACACCTTGCCCAGCACCTCCTGGGCCTTGGCCCAGTTTGTCGAGTCGATGTACACCCGTGACAGATTGAAGAGATAATTAATGTTGTCTTTGTCGATGTCCAGTGCCGCCATGTAGGCGCGCTCGGCCTGGTCGAATTTTTTCGTCTTGCGCAGGGCCACGCCCATCATGGCCAGGCTTTTGTGGTCGGCGGGATCAAGCTCGGCGGCCTTCTCAAGAAAGGTTATGCATTCCACGTGGTTGATGTCAAAAAGAATTTTGCCGATCTGGGCGTGGAGCGCGGCGTCCTGCGGAAAATCGTCGCTGAGGCGGCGAAAGTGCTGCAACGCGCCGTCGAAATAGCGCTGGGCGATGAGTTGTTTGCCTTTTTCCAGCCGGTCGATGCGGGACTGTTCGCGTTGCCCGGCCATTTGGTCCTCGCGCTGCTTGCGTACGGCTTCCAGCAGCGGGGGCAGGGCGCGGAGCTTGGTGAGCAGTTCGGTCTCTTTTTTGGGCTGATACTCCAGGGCGGTGGAACTGACCTGCTTCACCAGGGGATCGAGATTGATGAGGTTGACGGCCTTGACCAGGAGGTTCTGAAATTCTTTCTTTTCCTGTCGGATAAGTAGATTTCCGTGCTTCATGTAGACGAAAAGGCCGAACAAAACGGACTTGATGGCCGCGTCGATGTCGCCGTCCTTGAGAATGACCACGATGTTCATCAAGTGTTTGCGTGCCTGGACGAGGAGATCTTGGGGCGAATGCTGCATGAAGGGGACCTGTTAACCTGCTCAAATTACGCCGTTTCAATAACAGTATAGAAAAGAAAGCAAATCTAGGCAACTGATTTTGACGAGCCGGCGTATGCTCCGGGGAAAGCGTCGCCTTGCCGCCGTTGTGCGCGGTGCGGAGGGCGGCAAATGCGGTGGCATGGTTTCCCAAACCGTGTCTCGGAAAGGTTCCTGTTACGCGCTGATCGGGCTTTCACGGCCGGTTCACGGAACCTTGAAAACGAATTATGTGGCTATCAACAGTTGTTTTATGTTCAGCATGGCGCGGCACAAGCAATATGGGTCTCCACGGGAGAAAAGCACACAGCGCCGCGTCGGGATGCCGCGTTGGCGAACCGGTGAAGTGTGTCCGACGGACACGACGTTCATTTGAGATCCGTTATTCGTCGCCAACGACAAACATGAAAAGCCGATGGCGACGGTGCTGGCGCATGGACTTGCGGTCGTGGCTGTATTTTGTCAGACAATGGTCCTTTCGGTCGGGCGCACGGGATGCGGTCTAGTCTTTGGCGGACTCCATGCCCTCTTCTCCCGGCGCTTCGGCCTCTCGCGGCAGGATGATGTTGAGCGCCACGCCGGCCACGCCGGCCAGGCCGATGCCTTCCAGATGCACGCCGAAGAAGGAAAAGCTCATCTTGCCCATGCCCAGCACCACGATGAGCGCCACCAGCACCATGTTGCGCGGACGCAGGAGGTCCTGCCCGGCCAACACCAGGGAGTTGAGTCCCACCACCATGATGGCCCCGAACAGCAAGAGCATGATGCCGCCCATGACCGGTCCGGGTATCGTCTGGAGCAGGGCTCCCAGCTTGCCCACGAAGGCCAGGCACAGGGCGGTGAGCGCCGCCCAGGTCATGAGCCCGGGATTGTAGATCTTGATGAGCGATACCGCTCCGGTCACCTCGGCGTAGGTGGTCAGGGGCGGTCCGCCCAGAAAGCCCGCCAGGGCCGTGGCCACGCCGTCTCCCATGAGCGAGCGATGGATGCCGGGATTTTGCAGGTAGTCGCGGCCGGTCACCTGTCCGATGGCCAGGATGCCGCCAAAGTGCTCGATGATCGGGGCGATGGCCACGGGCACGATGAGCACCACGGCCTCGAAGTTGAACGTGGGCGCGGTGAAGCTGGGAATCTTGAACCAGGGCGCGGCGACGACGGGGGAAAAGTCGACCATGCCGGCGAACAGGGAGGCCGCGTATCCGGCCGCGATGCCGCAGATGATGGGAATGAGCCGCAATATCCCCCGTCCCCGGATGGCCACCAGCACGGTCACGGCCAGGGAAAGCATGGAGATGAGCATGGCCTTGTTTTCGGGGTAGAGGATCTTGGCTCCGTCTCCGGTCTTGCCCATGGCCATGAACACGCCCACCGGGGCCAGGATCAGGCCGATGACCATGATGACCGGCCCCGTGACCACCGGCGGAAGATAGCGGTGGAGAAATCCCTGTCCGCGCCATTTGATGAGCCCCGCGAACAGGGCGTACATGAACCCCACGCAGGCCAGTCCGCCCAGGGTGGCGCTTTGTCCGTAGCGCTGGGTGCAGAGCATGATGGGGGCGATGAAGGCGAACGACGAGCCCAGGAAGATGGGAATGCGAAATTTCGTCAGAACTTGATAGCATAGCGTGCCCAAGCCGGCCGTGAACAGGGCCACGTTGGGGTCCAGGCCGGTGAGTAGCGGAACCAGCACCAGGGCGCCGAAGGCCACGAAGAGCATCTGCGCGCCCACGGGAGCGTCGCCCAGGCGAAGCCGATAGTGCGTTGGCGTGATGGCCATCGGGGACTCCTTTTTCTTTTCGGATTGAGGGGGGCGGGCTATTTCGTACCGAAGATCTTGTCGCCGGCGTCGCCCAATCCCGGCAGGATGTAACCCTGGTCGTTGAGGCGTTCGTCCACGGCGGCGGTGAAGATGTCCACGTCCGGGTGGTTTTTTTCCATGACGGCCAGGCCTTCGGGCGCGCTGACCAGGCAGAGGCACTTGATTCCGGGGCAGCCGGCCTCCTTGAGCAGGTCCACCGTGGCGGACAGGGTGCCGCCCGTGGCCAGCATGGGATCGAGCACCAGGGCGCTGCGCTCTTCGATGTTCTTGGCCAGCTTGACGAAATAGCGCACGGGCTTGAGCGTCTTTTCGTCCCGGTAGAGGCCCACCACGCTGACCTTCGCGCCGGGGATCATGTCCAGAACGCCGTCCATCATGCCCAGTCCCGCGCGCAGGACGGGCACGACCGTGACCTTTTTGCCGGCAATCTGATCCACCTCCACCGAGCCGGCCCAGCCGGTGATGGTCTTGCGTTCGGTTTTCAGGTCCTTGGTGGCTTCGTAGGTGAGCAGTCTGGCGATTTCGTTGGCCAGGTCGCGGAAGTTTTTGGTGCTCACGCCCTCCTCGCGCAGGATGCCCAGTTTGTGGCGCACCAGCGGGTGGTCGACGACGATGACGGACATGGTCGGCTCCTTGGTCTTTGGCGTTACGGTCCCACGCGCCGCGGGGGGCGCGGACGAATCCGGCTTGGTTTGCCGGCTTCGGCCTCCGGGGTCAATATGCTAAATTTGTCACAAGGGCTTCGGGTGTTGACAGAGGGTCGCGCCGGATATAATTGGCCACACACGGAAACGACGTTTCCGATCCGGCACGCCTGCCTGTCACGCGGGGAACACGCTGCACCTCGCTCCATCCATACAGTACAGTCTTGATCCTGCCGGGCCTCGTACCCCGATGAAGCCGACCTGACCGGAAGGCAGCGTATCGCGTCACGCCCGTATTTCATCGCGCCGTCTTGCGGCCAACGATCAAAAAAAGGATTCCCTTTGAATTTCGACTCTTTTGCCTTTCTTCCCCGCATCGCAGCCAACATCGCCCGCCTGGGCTACGAAACCCCCACCCCCATTCAACAACAGGCCATTCCGCCGGTGCGCGAAGGCAAGGATGTCATGGGCCTGGCCCAGACCGGCACCGGGAAAACCGCGGCCTTCATGTTGCCCATCATCGAGCGGTTTCTGAAAAATCCCGCCCGCAAGCGCGGGTGCGTTCGCTCCCTGGTCATCGCCCCCACTCGCGAACTGGCCGAGCAGTTGAGCGACGCCGCCCAGGAACTCAGTGCCGGCACCATCTTCAAGGCCGTCACGGTCTACGGCGGAGTGTCCATGAATCCCCAGATCGCCAAGCTGCGCGCCGGAGCCGATCTGGTGGTGGCCTGCCCGGGACGCCTGCTCGACCACGTCAACCAGGGCCACGCCGACCTCTCCGGCGTGGAAGTGCTGGTGCTCGACGAGGCCGACCACATGTTCGACATGGGCTTTCTCCCCGACATCAAGCGCATTCTGGCCAAGCTGCCCTCCGTGCGCCAGACGCTTCTTTTTTCCGCCACCATGCCCGAAAGCATTCGCGGATTGGCCAATGACATTCTCGTCGATCCCGTCACGGTGAAAATCGGCCACGCGGCCCCGGCTCAGACCGTGGCCCAGGCCATCTATCCCGTCGAACCCCGGCTCAAGACCAAGCTGCTCCTGGCCCTCCTGGGCAAGGCCGAAGGCGGGTCCGTGCTGGTCTTTACCCGCACCAAGCACCGGGCCAAACGTCTGGCCGAACAGATCGGCAAGGCCGGACACCGCGCCGCCGCCCTGCAGGGCAACCTTTCCCAGCGTCAGCGCCAGGCCGCCCTGGACGGCTTCCGCGACGGGCGCTTCGACGTGCTGGTGGCCACCGACATCGCCGCGCGCGGCATCGACGTGACCCGCGTCGGGCACGTGATCAACTTCGACATCCCCGACACCCCGGAAACCTATACCCACCGCGTGGGGCGCACCGGTCGCGCCGAGCGCACCGGCATGGCCCATACCCTGGTCACCCGCGAGGACCAGTCCATGGTGCGGGCCATCGAACGCCTGCTGGGCAAGCCTTTGCCGCGCCGCAATCTGGAAGGCTTCGACTACCGGCAGGAAACGCCCCCCGAACACGATTTGCCCCGCTTCCATGCCCCGAGCGACCGGCGCGAACGTCCCTTCCGGCCCGCCATGGCTTCGGACCGGCAGGACAGCCGTCCCAGGTTTTCGGCTCCCTCGACCCGCGGCGACCGCCAGGGCGGTCCGAACCGGACGGGGAGCGATTTCCGTCAGCCGGGGGCCGTTTCCGTCGGCGAACGCGACGAGCGTCGCGCGCGCCCCGGGGCTCGTCCCGGCCAGCGGCCGCAACGCCCCCACGGGCGCAAGCCCCTGGGCGATCGGCAGCCGAGTTTCGACACCATTTCCGAATATGGCGGCCAGTTTTTTCATGACCCCGCTTCCCGGAACGTCGGCGAGCGCCAGCGTCGGCCCCGCGTGGCCAGGGAGCAGGGCGACCGTCAGCCCCGTCCCCGCGCCATGGCCGGGTACGACGACCGTCAGCCCGGGACGTATGACAGCGCCGCGTCCGGCGTCTCCCGCGACAATCGCGGCCAGCGCCGCGCTCCCCGGGGAGCCTTTGTCGAAGGCCGGTCCAACCGCTCGCGCGGCGGGGACGGCGGGTATCGCCAGGCCACGCGCAAGGGCGAGGCCAACGGTAACGTCAACGGCAACGTGATCGCTCCCGAGTCTCGGTACAATCCCTTCGACTTTGTTCAGCCTGTGGACCTGTACCCCGGCGGAGTGGACGCCCCGGCGCCTCGGTTGCGGGCAAGCTACGTGCCGCCGAAGACGTCCGCGCCGACCTGCGAGCCCCGCGAATTCGATCGGCCGTCCAGGCTTCACGCCGAGGAGGCCGAGCAGAAGGAACAGCGCCGCCCCGAACGTCCGCGCCATGCGGACCGGTCAAGCCGCGACGGCTCAGCCCATCCGACTCGTCGCCGGGTTTTTCTGGACGTGTCCGCACCCAGAAGCGAAGGCGCCGTGTAGAATAAAACGGGGAGCGCGAGAGAGAAACGGGGGCTGCCGCCCCCGGTCTCCCGCCCGAGGGGGTGACCCCCTCGGACTCCCCAGTGGCCTGCGCTGCGGGGGCGACCGCGCCAAGGGCCGGACTGGCGCGAAAGGAAGGCCTGAAAGAAAACAGGCGCAATACCCTTACGCGTTTTAAGATCATAAAAAGCCCTCGGGAGCGGCCTTGCCGCTCCCGAGGGCTTTTCTCGTCAAATGACGTCGTTTGCCATCGAAACGCGAAGCGAATCGCGGGGGGGGCCGGGGGCAAGGCCCCTGGCCGCCGGAGGCCTCTTCCTCTTCTCCTGCCCTTTCTTATCCTCGCGCCTTTCCCCCGCCCATCTTCCGCAGATCGCCGGCGCACAGGGCGGCCCCCACGGCGGCGAGGTCCTGGGCGTCTTCGGGGGAGATTCCCAGGGCGGCGAAGTCCTGGCGCATGCGCGCTTCCATGCGTTCGGATTCGAGGAACATGGCATAGGCCAGGGCCAGGGCGGCGTTGTTGTTCGGGGAGTTGTCGCACAGGGTGGCGAGTTGTTCGCGCGAGGCGGTTTCGAAGAGTCGGTCCACGAACAGGGCGATCCAGACGCGGTGGAGTTCGGGCATCAGGGGGGGGATTTTGGCGGCCAGGGATTGCAGTTCGTCCGGGCTCAACCCCGGACGGAGCGCGCCGAGGGTTTCGCGCAGGGCTTCGTCGCGTCGCTGGTGGGCGTCTTGCACCCTGGCGTAGAGCGCCTTGTGGGCGATCAGGCGCAGCGGGGCTTCTTCGGGGTTCACGGGTGGCCTCCTGGTATGGTGTGGGGAAAGGGTAGCCCAGGGCGCGGTGCGAGGCAACGTCGCCAAGTGGCTTGGCGGTTGTCAGGGGGGCGCGCACGGGGTATAGAGCGTAAGGCTTTCAGCCTCATCCCGCCAACATTCTCGCCAGCCTGTCACGGCAAGGAGTCGCTCATGGCGTGCGCATCCGATAAAGCCGAGTTCAAGGACATCCGAACGGATGATTCCGTGGAGTCGCTCAAGCGGGCGGTGCTCGATAATCTCTATTATCTGCAAGCTCGCATCCAGGCGGACGCCACCCTGGAAGACTGGTATGCCGCCGTGGCCTATTGCGTGCGCGACCATATGCTCAAGGCCTGGATCGAGCGCGTTCAGGCCGTGGCCAAGGGCGGGCTGCCGCGCATCGTGGGATATCTGTCGGCGGAATTTCTCATCGGGCCGCAGCTTGGGGACAATCTGCTGTCGCTTGGGCTCACCAAGAAGATGGAACAGGCCCTCAAGGAGCTGGGACAGAACCTGAAGACTATCCTCAAGCGCGAGGTGGAGCCGGGGCTGGGCAACGGCGGGCTGGGGCGTCTGGCCGCGTGCTACATGGATTCCCTGGCCACCCTGGGGGTGCCGGCCATGGGGTACGGCATCCGCTACGAGTTCGGCATGTTCACCCAGACCATAGAGAACGGCTGGCAGGTGGAACAGGCCGACAAGTGGTTGCGAAACGGCTTTCCGTGGGAGATCGTGCGCCCCGAGTTGGGGCACGAGGTGGGCTTTGGCGGTCACACCGAACGCTACCGCGATGAGCACGGCCTGCTGCGGGTGCGTTGGATTCCCGGCAGAAGGGTGCGGGGCGTGCCTTGCGACGTGCCGGTCATCGGCCAGGGTGGAAAGGTCTGCAACATCCTGCGCCTGTGGGCGGCCCAGGCCGTGGAGTCCTTCGACTTCGAGGCCTTCAACATGGGCGAATACTTCAAGGCCGTACACAATAAGCTCTTTTCCGAGACCATTTCGAAGGTGCTTTATCCCAACGACGATCCCGCGATCGGCAAACAATTGCGCCTGGGACAGCAGTATTTTTTCACAAGCTGTTCGTTGCGCGACATGCTCAGGCTCTACAGCTACTTCGGGGAGCCATTGGAGCGCTTTCACGAATATTTCGCCATCCAACTCAACGACACGCACCCGGCCGTGGGCGTGGCCGAACTCATGCGCATTCTCGTGGATGAACACCGCATGGCCTGGGACGATGCCTGGGACGTGACTCGGCGCACCTTCGGCTACACCAACCACACCCTGTTGCCCGAGGCCCTGGAAAAATGGGCCGCTCCCCTTTTCGCCGAAGTGCTGCCCCGGCATTACGAGATCATCGAGGAGATCAACAGGCGCTTTCTCGACGAAGTGCGTCGCGCCCATCCCGGCGACGAGGGCCTGGTGGCCCGGGTTTCGCTGTTCGACGAGTCCGGTCCCAAGTACGTGCGCATGGCCCATTTGGCGGCCCTGGGCAGCCGGGCGGTGAACGGGGTGGCGGCCCTGCATTCGGAGCTGCTCAAGACCGACGTCATGAGCGATTTCGCCAGGCTTTTTCCCGACAAGTTTCACAACGTGACCAACGGGGTGACGCCCAGACGTTGGCTGGCCTTGTGCAATCCCCGCCTGGCCCGCATCGTGACCGCCCGCATCGGCACGGGATGGCTCACCCGGTTCGAGGATGAAATCGCCCGGATCGAACCCCTGGTCGAGGATGAGGAATTTCGTGAACTGTGGCGGCTGGCGAAGTTTCTCAACAAGAACAAGTTGGCCGCGTTGGTGCGTTCGCGCGCGGAAGTGGATCTCGACCCCACGGCCATGTTCGACGTGCAGGTCAAGCGCATTCACGAGTACAAGCGTCAGCATTTGAATATTCTTCGGGTGATTGCCCTGTACAACCGCATCAAGGCCGATCCCGGCATCGAGATCGTTCCCCGGGCGTTTCTCTTTGGCGGCAAGGCCGCTCCGGGATATTTTTTGGCCAAGCGGATCATTCGGCTGATCAACGGCGTGGCCGAGGTCGTGAACGCCGACCCGGACGTGGGCGGAAGGCTGCGGGTGGCGTTTTTCCCCAACTTCAATGTGAAGAACGGCCAGTTCATCTACCCCGGAGCCGACCTTTCCGAGCAGATATCCCTGGCCGGCAAGGAGGCCTCGGGCACCGGCAACATGAAGTTCGCCATGAACGGCGCGTTGACCATCGGCACCCTGGATGGAGCCAACGTGGAGATACGCGAGAAGGTCGGGCCCGAGAATTTCTTCCTGTTCGGCATGACCACCGACCAGGTGGAAGCGCGCTGGCGCGAGGGATACGACCCCAGACGCTGCATAGACGCCAGCCCGGAATTGGGATTGGCCCTGGACCAGATTGAAGCCGGGGCGTACTCCAGGGGCGACCGGGAGGTGTTCGCCCCCCTGGTGCGCACCTTGCGCGACCGGGACGAGTTCATGGCCCTGGCGGATTTCGACTCCTATATGGAATGTCAGGAACGGGCGGCCCAGGCCTACCGGGACAAGGAACGGTGGACCCGCATGTCCATTCTCAACGTGGCCCGCATGGGCTTTTTTTCCTCGGACAGGGCCATCGCCGAGTATTGCGAAAAGATCTGGAACGTTTCCCTCGGGTGAGGTGAAGAAACGGCCGCCTCCCGGCGGGGCCGGCGCCGGACGACCGGGTCGCGGTTCGTCCGGCGGTCCGTGTCGCGTCGGCTTGCGGCGGCAATGAGGTACAGTCCTTGGTCGGATATCGCAAAGTGGTCATGGCGCTCATCGCCTTGGTGCTGGTCGTGGCCGGACTGGCGGCGGTGGAGGTGTCGCGCGTCAGCAAAAACATCTACATTCAGATCACCGAGGCGGCCTCGCGGGGGCTGCGCGATCGGTTGGTTCTGTTTTTGGCTCCCCCCCTGGACAGCCTGGTGCTGGCCAGGGGGTTTCTCGTGCAGGACAAGTCCGCGGACAAGCCCGCGGCCGACCTTGTGCCCCTGCTGTTCCCGGCCCTGACCGAACAACCCGCCCTGGTGGCGGTCATCGCCTCGAACCGGAACGGTCCCACGGTGCTTCTGGCCCGTGACGGCGACGGGTTCCTGGGAGCCGTGGCCGACGCCGACGGCAAACTCTCCTGGCGGCGCTACGAGGCCTCGCGCGAGCTCGCCGGGCCGGCCCTGGCCGAACCCGTACTCACCAAGGCCGCCCTGGAGGCCCTGGAAGACGTGCGGACCAACATCCATGTGGGCAAGCCGGTCTGGTCCAGGGCGTTCTCCCTGCCCGTGGCCAAGGGGGCGGTGCTCTCGGCCTCCACCTTCGTGGGTGGGCAGACCGCGTACATGCTCACCTACGTGTTCAGCGTGGAAGACATCTATCAGGTCTGTTCCAGGGATCTGGCCTCCCGACACGAGCGGGTGCTTCTTCTCGACGCCAACGGCCGGGTGCTCGACTTCGGACGCCTGCACGACGAGACCGACCACGCTCCCGTGGACAAGGGGCAGACGAACCGGACGGAAGCGGCCCAGGGCGACATCCCCCTGTTTCTCGATCCCGTTCAGGCCATGGACTCCCAGTTGGGTGCGGCGGCCCAGGCCTGGTGGAGCCAGGGCAAACCTCTGATCCGGGCCTTTCCCTATCAAAGCGGCGGTCAGACTTGGTGGATGGCCCTGAGCCAGGTTTCCGGCGGGGAGAACATTCTCTATGCCGGAGTGGCCATCGCCCAGTCGGAGTTGTGGGGCGAATTCTTCGCTGGGCGTACCATGCTCGTGCTGGAGATCCTGGCGGTTCTCGTTGTGGCGGGGTTGGTCCTCCTGCTGATGATCCTGCGGCGCAGGCGTCACGGCCAGGCGAGCGACGAACCGGGATTTTTCGAGACCGAACGGGAAGTGCTGGACCTGCTCGCCAAGGGGGAGAGCGACCGGTTGGAGTTCAAGTCCAGCCTGCGCTTCAACCTGAACTCCGGAAAGCCCGGCAAGGAAATCGAACTCGCGGCCATGAAACCTTTGGCGGCCTTCATGAACACCGCGGGCGGGTGCCTGGTGGTGGGCGTGGACGACGCGGGCCAGGTGCTGGGACTGGATCCGGACGGTTTTACCAACGACGACCACTTGCTGAGACACTTCACCGGCCTGGTGAACCAGCATCTGGGCATCGAATGCGCGCGCAACATGACCTTCGGCGTGCGCCCGGTTCAAGGCAAGCGGGTGCTGGTGGTGTGTTGCGTCCCGAGCGACGATCCGGTGTACGTGCGCGGCGGCAAGGAGGAAGAGGAGTTCTATATGCGGGTGGGGCCTTCGAACCGCAAGCTCAGCCTGAGCCAGTTCCTGGCCCACATGGCCAGGCGCAAAGGGCGCGCCGAATGAGGCGGGCGGGCGGCCTTCGGGGATACATCCGGGCGGAAGGGCCGTGAGCGCCCCCGCAACCGGTATCCCCGGGAAGTGAGGGCAAACGCATGCTTGGCCAACTTGCGCTGTGTCTGGCCGTATGTCTGCTGGTGTTCATTAACCAGGTGTGCATCAGCACGTATCTCGTGCGTCTGTTCGTGCGACGCCACGGCCGGTCCGCCATCGAGGGCGGAAGCTTGCGCGTGGTGCTGTTCCTGGGCTGGTCGCTGATCGTCATCGCGGTCGAACATCTCTCCAACGTGGCCCTTTGGGCCTTGGCGGCCCTGGCCGTGGACGCCCAGCCCGACTTCCGCACGGCCTTCACCATGGCCCTGGCCAACTACACCACCCTGGGCGGGCCGGATCCGGCCTGGAACAGCTCCTGGACCTTGCTCCCGCCCTTTCAGGCCCTGACCGGCGTGATTCTTTTCGCCTGGTCCATTTCGCTTTTTTACTCCATGCACATGTACGTGGTGAAACAGCGCTACGAGAGCAATCAGCTCACGTAGCCCGAGACACGGCGCAAAAAAGAAAGGAGCCCCCGCGAGGAGGCTCCCTTTGCTAACAGCCGCAGGCGATGGACGAGCGGTCCAGGGCCACTGTTTCTCCGGGTCGGCACGGGATGAGGTTGGTGCGCAGGTCGCGGGTTTCCAACTCCTTGGCGAAGTTTTCCGTGCCGCTTTCCAGCACGGGGAACGTACCCCAATGCATGGGGACCACGGCCTTGCACTTCAGCAGTTCGCAGGCCAGGGCGGCTTGGCGGGGGTCCATGGTGAAGGTGCCGCCGATGGGCATGAGAGCCAGGTCGATGTTGTAGAGTTCGCCGTAGAGCGCCATGGCCCCGAACAGCCCGGTGTCGCCCATGTGATAGAGGGTGTAGCCGTCGGCCAGGGTCAGGATGTAGCCCACGGGCCGTCCCGATTCGCTGGAGTGCACGGCCTGGGTCATGGTGGCCTTCACCAGCCCCAGGTCGGTCGTTCCGCCGATGTTCAGGCCGATGCCGTTGACGACCTGCTCCTGGGGCAGGCCCTGGCCGACGAGCTTGGCGCAGGTCTCGACGATGGCCAAGAGCTTGGCGCCGGTGGTCTTGCAGATCTCCACCGCCTGCCCCACGTGGTCGCCGTGGTCGTGGGTGACCAGAACGTAGTCCACCTTTCCCACCTTTGCCGCCGACAGACCGGCCGAGGGATTGCCGTCGAAAAACGGGTCGATGAGAAGGGTGAGGCCGTCGGCTCTCAGGGTGAAGTTGGAGTGTCCGTTCCAGGTGAGAAGGTGGCTCATAGGGGCTCCTTGGCGTCAGTCGTGGTCTTTCCAGCGTTTGCCCAGTCGGTGTTCGACACCCAACTGGTCGAGGATACGGGCGGCTATGAAGTCGGCCAAGTCTTCGACGGTTTTCGGTCTGGCGTAAAAGCCCGGACAGGCCGGAAGAATGACGGCTCCGGCCCGTTTGGCCGCCAGCATGTTGCGCAGGTGGATCTCGTTGAGGGGCGTTTCCCGCGGCACGAGAATGAGCGGCCGTCCCTCCTTGAGGGTGACGTCGGCGGCGCGGTGGATCAGGTTCGAGCCCAGTCCCGAGGCGATGGCGGCCAGCGAGGCCATGGAACAGGGGCACACCACCATGCCGGAGTGCCGCCAGGAGCCGCTGGCCGGTCCCGAGTCGAGGTCGGTCTGGTCGTAGGTTTCGCAGGCGAGGCGCATGAGGTCTTCGACCTGCACGTCGGACTCCACGGCCAGCACGCGCTTGGCCGCGTGGGAAAAAATCAGGTGCAGCTCCAGCCCGTCCGCGGCCGAGAGGGCGCGCGCCAGGGACAGCGCGTAGGGCATGCCGGAGGCCCCGGTCAGGGCGAGAAGAATGCGTCGTGTGTTCATGACCATGCCGATGCTCGTCGTATTGTCTGGAAAATAGCCGTATGCGGCGCGGGCGTCCAGTCGGAAAAACGCTTTTCGCTTTGGCGGCGCGCGGTCTTTTCGGCCCCGGGTCGCGCGAACGGATGGTCCGGGGGCAGGGATTTTCGCCCGGTTCGCGGGTTTGGCAAGCGTCGCCTCAGTCCCGGACCACCAGAACGTTGCACGGGGCGCAGGCGATGAGGTCTTGCCCCACGGAACTGTCCACCAGCTTGTCCAGCCAGGAGAGTTCGCGGTGTCCGATGACCACGAGGTCGACCTGCAGTTCTTCGGCCAGCCGGGCGATTTCCTGGGCCACGGAGCCCACGGCCGAGTGGGTGGAGCAGGGGATGCCCTTTTCCGAAAGCGTGGAGCAGGCCTGGTCGAGGGCGCTGCGCACCTCGATTTCCACGACCTGGCTCACCGCGCCGAACTGGCCCGAGAGGGCGGCGGTCCAGCCGCTGTCCGGCCTGGCCACGCTGACCACGTGGACCCGGGCGTCCAATTGGATGGCCAGCCAGGCGGTGTGTTCCAGGACGGTGCGTTGTTGCTGGGAGCAGTCCACTGCGGCGAGGATGGTGCGAATCATGACGACGACCCGTTGCGGATGAAGGTGCGGGCGGCGCTGGCGCCTTGCCGCCTGGACGGGCGCATGAACCACGCCGGAACCAGGGCCGCGAAGGCGATGAGGGCCACCAGGAAGAAACTCTCTCGAAATCCCATCATGCTCGCCTGAGCCGAAACCATTTGCGAAAAATAGCGATACACCTCGGGCGGGCGCAGGGCCTGGGCCACGTCGTCGAACACTCCGGCCCGGCCCAGCAGCATGCTGATCAGATCCAGGGCGTCGTACGTGGCGTGTCGTCCGTTTTGTAGCGCGTTGAACTCGGCTGCGTAAAGGGTGGTCTGGCGTTCCAGGTAGACGGAAAGGATGCTCACTCCCACCGCGCCGCCCAACTGGCGCATGAAGTTGACCGCCCCCGCGCCCTGGCTCACCTGGTCGGGCCGCAGCACGCGCAGCGCCCCGGAATTGAGCGAGGGCAGGATGAAGCCCAGTCCCAGGCGTCCCAGGACCACCCATCCGGCAAAGCTCCAGAACTCCGTGGAGGTGTCCGCGTGGGCCATGAGCAGGCTGGACCAGCCGAAAAGGGCCAGCCCCAGGGCGATGAGCCAGCGCGGCGCGATGTGGTCGGCCAACCGGCCGGCCAAGGGCGAGACCAGCCCCAGGGCGATGCCGCCCGGCATGAGCAACAGTCCCGATTCGGTGGGCATGTAGCCCTGGACGGTCTGCACGAAGAGCGGAATGAGGTACGTGGAGCCGAAAAGTCCCATGCCCAGGATGAAGGCCACGGCCGACGAAGCCACGAACCGGGGATTGAGATAGAGCTCCAGGGTGAGCAGGGGATGGGCGGAGCGCAGTTGGCGGCGGATGAACAGGGCCATCCCGGCTCCGCTGAGGAAAAAGGCGGTGCGGACGAAGTTGGAGTCCCAGCCTTCGCGTTGTCCGCTGGACAGGGCGGTGAGAAAGGAAGCCACGGTCGCGCAGAGCCAGAGAAAGCCCCACCAGTCGAAGGGGTCGGCGGAGCGCCCGGATTGTTCCGGCAGATAGACGAGGGAGAGGACCGCGCTGCCCGCGCACAGGGGCGGGGCCAGCAGGAACACGTATCGCCAGGAGTAGTTGTCGATGAGCATGCCGCCCACCGTGGGACCCAGGGCCGGGGCCAGCACCACGCCCAGGCCGAAGATGCCCATGGCCAGGCCGCGCTTGGACGGATCGAACACCGAAAAGATGACCACCATGGCCAGGGGCTGCACCAAACCGGCGCAGGCGCCTTGCAGGGTCCTGGCCAGGATGAGCGTCTCTTCGCCCGGGCTCGCCGCGCCCAGGATCGAGGCGGCGGCGAACACCGCCAGGGAGGTCACGTAGGTTTTCCGGGGGCCGAAGGTGGCCAGGGTCCAGGCCGTGGCCAGCATGGTCACGGTCATGGAGGCGAGAAAGGCCGTGGAGAGCCATTGCACCTTGTCCTGCCCCATGCCGAATTCGCCCATGATGTCGGGCATGGCCACGTTGACGATGGTGGCCGAGAGCACGGTGGCCACGCAGCCAAGCATGACCGAAAGGGTGGCCAGCCATTTGTAGGCCGGGCCGTAACGCTCGGCGAGGGCTTCGACCGAGTTCGGGGTCTGGGGCATCGTCGTTACCGGGGGCCGCGTTTAGCCCTTGCCGCCGGCGTCGATGTCCACCTCCACCATCATGCCGGGGCGCAGGGGATTGTCTTCGGGCTGGTCGACGCTGATGCGCACGGGAACGCGTTGGGTGATCTTGGTGAAGTTTCCCGAGGGATTGGGGCTGGGCAACAGGGCGAACTGGCTGGTGGTGGCGTTGCCGATGCGTTCCACCCGCCCCGAGAAACGTCGGCCCGGGTAGGCGTCGACGCAAAGGGAAACGGGTTGTCCGGGCTTGAGGTCGGCTAACTTGGTTTCCTTGACGTGGGCCTCGATCCACACCGCCTTGGGGTCGTGCAAAATGGCCAGCCGCTGGCCGGGGATGACGTATTCCCCGGGCTCGACGAATTTCTGGTCCACCACGCCGTCGATGGGGCTTTTCACCACCCGGTCCTGGAAGTCGATCTCCTTCCGGCGAATCTGGGCCTCGACCTGCTGACGGTCACGCCCCAGGCGTTCGTATTCCTTTTTCAGCACCTCCACCTCGCCGCGCTTGGCCAGGGCGTCGGACAATCCGGCCTTGGCTTCGGACAACTGGGCCTTGGCCTGGGCGAGCTTTTCCTCGATCTGCCGGGTGGTGGTGCGGGTGACGTCCCAGGCCTGGCGCGAAATGATGTCGCCCTTGATCAGGCGCTGGTTGCGTTCGAAGTCGAGCCGCGTGCGTTCCAGTTCGGCCTGGGCCGAGCGCAGGTTGGCCAGGGCCGACTCGTGTCGGGCCTTGGCCGCTTCCACGGCTCCCTCGGTGGTGGATTGCGAAATGTCGATTTGCGCCTTCACCCGCTCGGCGTCCAGGCGAAGCGATTGGGACTTGGCCCTGAGTTCTTCGAGCTGGAAACCGGATTCGCGCTGGTCGATGACCGCGATTTCGTCGCCTCGGGCCACGCGGTCCCCGTCCGTGACCGGGCGGCTGTGGACCCAGCCGTCCACGCGGCTGCTCAGGGTCACCATGTCCGCCATGACCCGGGCGTCGTTTTCCGTGACGTGCGAGAGGCGGGAATATCCCCAAAATCCCGCGCCCAGGACCGCGACGGCCGCGGCCGCGTAGAGCAGGCGCTTCTTGATCCGGGGCGTGGGCGTAAGCAGAAACCGGGGACGGCCGGTGCCGAGGGGCGCGCTGGCGGGCATGGAAGCTCCTTTGCGAAAGTCCGGGAGGTCTGTCGAAGACCAGGCCGGAGGTTTTCCCGCGCAAGCTCCCGGGGTGGGGCTCGCCGGCGGCGTCAGGGATTGGGTTGCCGGTCCTCAGGGCATCGTGAATCCCAGGTTGCCCAGCATGGTCGACACCGTGCGCTCGCAGTCCGCGATTTCCCGGTCGGAAAGACCGTGCAGGATCTCGGACCGAACCTCGGCGGCTATGGCGATGATGTCGTCCAGCAGGGGGGTGGCCTGGTCGGTGAGGTGTACGGCCTTGGCCCTGCGGTCGCCCTCCAGGGGGCGGCGTTCGATAAGACCCAATCGTTCCAGCCCGTCCAGCACCCGCACCACGGTGGGGCCTTCCACGCCGATGCGTTCGGAAAGGCCACGCTGGGGCAGTGCGCCGCGCGCCTTGGAAAGATGCACCAGGATGAGCCATTTGGCCTGGGTCAGACCCAGGGGGGCCAGGCGCTCATCCAGACGGGTGCGCCAGAGACGGCCCAAAAGGGCCACTTTGAAGCCGATCACTTCACGAGGTTCTCGCGCCATGAGGGTGTTCCACTTTGGTTGGTTGCTATTTAGTAGGTCGGTATTAGTTTGTCAAGGCGACGCCGCGCGCCGACCACCCCGCGGCGCCCTCGCCACGCGAAAAAACCGGCCGCCTGGCGGGCGGCCGGGGAAGGGCGCCGTTTTTTTCGGCCGGGATGAAACAGGTCAATCGCAGGCGCGCACCACTTCCGGCGCGATGGCGGTCAGGGTCATGACCCGGTCCACCCCGCCCTTTTTGATGGCTTCGTGGGGCATGCCGAAGACCACGCAACTGGCTTCGTCCTGGGCGATGGTGTAGGCCCCGGTCTCTTTCATTTCCTTCATGCCTTCCGCGCCGTCGTCGCCCATGCCGGTCATGATGACGCCCACGGCGTTCTTGCCCGCGTAGCGCGCGGCGGATCGAAAGAGCACGTCCACGCTTGGCCGGTGGCGTCGCACCAGCGGGCCGTCCTTGACTTCCACGTAGTAGCGGGCGCCGCTGCGCTTGAGCAGCATGTGCCGGTTGCCCGGAGCGATGAGGGCTTGGCCGCGCAGGATGCTGTCGTTGTCCCGGGCTTCCTTGACCGTGATCCGGCACGAACCGTTCAGGCGCTTGGCGAAGGCGGCGGTGAAATTTTCCGGCATATGCTGGACGATGGCCACGCCGGGGCAGTCCTGGGGAAGGGCTTCGAGAAACACGCGCAGGGCTTCCGTGCCGCCGGTGGAGGCTCCGACCACCACCACCTTGTCCGTGGTGCCGAACATGGCCTTGCCCGTGGGACCGGGCAGCATGGCGTCAGCCGACAGCTTGGGCGCCACCTGCATGGGCGGGGTGATCTTGGTGCGCATTCTGGCCTTGGCCGCGGCCTTGACCGCGTCGCAGAGCTGGATGCTCGATTCCTCGATGAACTGCTTGGTGCCCAGCTTGGGCTTTTGCACGATGTCCACCGCGCCGAATTCCATGGCCTTGAGCGTGGTTTCCGAACCCGACTCGGTCAGGGTCGAGCAGATGACCACCGGAATGGGGTGTTGGGACATGAGCTTGCGCAGGAAGGTGAGTCCGTCCATGCGCGGCATCTCGATGTCGAGGGTGATGACGTCGGGAATGACGTTTTCGATGACCTTGACCGCCTGGTAGGGGTCGCCCGCCGTGCCCACGACCACGATCTGGGGATCGGAGTTGAAAACGTTTTGCAGGGCCTGACGCACCAGGGCCGAGTCGTCGACGATGAGCACCTTGATCTTGCCGTTTGCCGCCATGGTCAACCCGTCGCTTTGCCTCCGTACTTCCGGTCGGAACCGATCCCGGATCGGATGGCGGTTTTCGATATCACGAACCACAATATCCGTACGCGAACAAACTGCCACAGTTTTGCGTTCAATCCAAAGCGAAAAGAAGCGCGGCGCTCAGGTTTGGCCCGAACCGGATCGGCGCCCCTGTCTTTGCGGCGCGATCACCCGCATGTTTCAATCTGGAACTCAGGTTATTCCAGCTTGAATTGTTTGAGCTTTCTCCACAACGTGGTCCTGGGGATGCCCAGCACCTGCGAGGCCATGCCCTTGTTTCGGCCCGTGACTTCGAGCACCCGGGCGATGTGTCCGCGCTCCATTTCTTCAAGGGTCATGAGCTCCCGCTCGGCCCGGGGCGCGGGGTCGCCCCCCCGCAGTTCCGCGGGCAGGTCCGCCGGGGTGAGGGTCTGGGAGTCGCACAGGGCCACGGCCCGTTCCACGATGTTTTCCAACTCGCGCACGTTGCCAGGGTAGTCGTGATGCATCAAGGCTTGGCGGGCCTGGGGATCGACCGTGCGCACGGTCTTGTGGAACAACAGGCTGTATTTGTCCAGAAAGTGCCCGATGAGCAGGGGGATGTCGTCCTTGCGTTCGGCCAGGCTGGGCAGATGGAAGCTCACCACGTTCAAGCGGTAATAGAGATCTTCGCGAAAGGCCCCCTTGGCGGTTTCCTGCTTCAGGTCGCGGTTGGTGGCCGCGATGACCCGGATGTCCAGGTCCACGGGCTTGGCCCCGCCCACCCGGCGGATCTGGCGCTCCTGGAGCACGTGGAGCAGCTTGACCTGCATGGAGGCGGGCATTTCGCCTATTTCGTCCAGAAAGACCGTGCCGCCGTCCGCCGACTCCAGGAGGCCGGTCTTGGCGGCGTTGGCTCCGGTGAAGGCCCCTTTTTCGTAGCCGAAAAGCTCGCTGGCGATGAGTTCTTCGGTGAACCCGCCGCAGTTGAAGGACACGAACGGCTTTTCCCGCCGGGGGGAAAGGCGATGGATCGCCCGGGCCACCAGGGTCTTGCCCGTGCCGCTGGCCCCCTGGATGAGCACGTTGCAGTCCACCGGGGCCACCTTGCGCACCAGCTCGAAGATGTCGCGCATGGCTTGGCTGGCCCCGATCATGGACTCCAGGCCCGAGCCGTCGCGCAGGGCCTGGCGCAACTGGCGGTTTTCCCGGCCCATGCGCACCTTGTCGCAGGCCCCGCGCACCAGATTGCGTATCTCGGCCAGCTTGACCGGCTTGGTCACGAAGTGGAACGCGCCCATCTTGATGGCCTCGATGGCCGTCTCCATGCCGCCGTATCCGGTGACGAGGATCACTTCCGTCTCCGCGCCGCCGGCCTTGAGCCGGCGCAGGGTGTCCAGGCCGCCCATGCCGGGCAGACGCAGGTCCAGAAGGGCCACGTCGAAGGGGTTGGCTCCGCATTCCTTGAGAAACGACTCCGCGTCCGCAAAGGCCACGGCGTCGTAGCCCTGGCGCACGAAGGCCGCGCAGAGCTGCTTGCGGGCCGTGGCCTCGTCGTCCACCACCGCCAGCCTACAGGGCATCTTCCGACTCCGCACGGGGGGACAGGGCCGCGCGGGCCTTGGGCAGGTAGACGTAGAAGGCGGTGCCCTGGCCGGGTTCGCTTTCCACCTCGACGCGCCCGCCGTGGCGCTGGATGATGGAATAGGTCACCGCCAGTCCCAGGCCCGTGCCTTCGCCCACGTCCTTGGTGGTGAAAAAGGGCTCGAAGATGTGGGGCAGGTTGTCGGCGGGGATGCCCTTTCCCGAGTCGCGCACCTGGAAGCACACGAAATCGCTGGCGTCCTTGACGCTCACGTCCACGGTTCCGCCCGGGGGCGTGGCGTGGATGGCGTTTTGCAGCAGGTTCACGAACACCTGCTGCAGGTGGCGCAGGTTGCCGGCTATCTTGTCCAGGTCGTGGGGGGCGTCCACGTGCATGGAGAGCCCCGCGACATGCAACTGGTTCTTGATCAGCGCCAGGGAGCTCATCACCACCACGTCCGGGGCCAGCGCGCTGAGGCTGGCCTTTTCCGTGCGGGAAAAGTCCAGCAGGTTGCGCACGATCTCGCCGGCGCGTTCGGCCTGGGCCAGAATGTCGGTGGCGATTTCCCGGCCGTCCTCGTCGAGCGTGTCGCCGTGGGTTTCGAGCAGGCTTTCGGCCGAGAGCATGATGTTGTTGATCGGGTTGTTGATTTCGTGGGCCACCCCGGCGGTGAGGGTGCCGATGGCCGCGATCTTGCGCGCCTGGAGCAGGTCTTCCTGGTTGGCGGTCAGCTCCAGGGCCATGCGGTTCAGGGCGTCGAGCAGGCCGGCCACCTCCTCGATGTGATGCCCGCCGCCGTCCACCGGGCTGAAGTCGCCCTTGGCCACCCGGTCGGTGATCCGGCCGATCAGGCTCAGGGGACGAAGCAGGCTGTTGGCGATGACCTTGATGAGAAAAAGCATGAAAACCAAAAAAATGCCCAGGTAGGCCAGGGGCATGAGCGACACTTCGAAGATGGTCTTGTGGATGCGCTCGCGTTTGGTGGCGATGAGGTTTTCAGCCATGTCCACCAGATGCTTGCCCGTGCTGCGGGCCACGTCCTCATCGCGCTGACCGGACTGGGCCAGGGCGACGAATTCCCGCCGGTAAAGGCCCAGGGCCTGGCGAAAATCCTGGTAGTTGCGCGGACTGGTCACCCGGCTGATGTCGTCGCCAAGTCCGGCCAGGGCGGCGTCGATCTGTTCGAGGTAGAGCATGCCTTCGCGCATGTTCTGCGGATCGCGGTAGATGAGCAGGTTTTTTTCGTAGCGCCTGGCTTCGAGAATGGCGTTGAGCAGGTCGTCGTAGCGCTCGGAGAGGTTGAGGCGCTCGCGCACGGCGGACAGCGTCCACATGTTGAGGGTGGTCAGGCCGCAGGCGGCCAGAAACGCCACCAGAAAGAGCGTGAGGATCTTGCCCTTGATGGAGTTGAAAAACACCTTGAAGCCTTTCCCGCCTGTCATTGCCGCGTACCTCCGGCCTGAAGTCCTTTTCTCCTAGAACATGTTTCATTTTGGCACAAGGTCTGGCCGAAAATTATTTCAAAGTGGAACGTCGCCCGATCCGTCCGCCCTGTCTCATAAAAAAGAATAAAATATATCAGTGTGTTATTGTGGCAATCCGGTTTGGCCCCGTGTTTGCTTAGGCCCAGCCGTTGGCAATCGCATCGGGTGTTGAAAAACAAAATGGCAAACGGGTGTCCGGCCAGGCCAAACGCGGGTCCGGGACACGGCACGGCATCGACCGGAAAGGACGGGACATGAGCATACCCATGGAACTCTACCTGCCCATCGCGGGCAACAGTGTGAACATCGTGGCCGTATTCGGCCTGGGCGGGGCGGTGGGCCTGCTCTCGGGCATATTCGGCGTGGGCGGCGGTTTTCTCATGACGCCGCTTCTCATCATGATGGGCATTCCGCCCACGGTGGCCGCGGCCTCCGACTCCAACCAGATCGTGGGCGCCTCCACCTCGGGCACTTTGGCCCATTTGCGCCTGGGCAACGTGGACGTCAAGATGGGCGTGTTGCTGCTCGTCGGCGGCGTGCTGGGCGGGTCGGTGGGCGTCGTGCTCATCAAGATGCTGCGCCAGATGGGCAACGCGGACTTTCTGATCAACGTCACGTACGTCCTCATGCTGGGTCTGGTGGGCGGATACATGTTCGTGGAAAGCCTGCAATCCATGAAAAAGTCCAAGGCCCCGGTCAAGGAAGGCGCGCACAAGCCCGCCAAGCCCGGAGCCTTCGCCCGCATGGTGGGCGCGCTGCCCTGGCAGATGGATTTCAAGCGCTCCGGCGTTCGCATGTCGCCGATCCTGCCCCTTTTCCTGGGCGGCCTGGTGGGCGTGCTTTCGGCCATCATGGGCGTGGGCGGCGGCTTCATCATGGTGCCGGTCATGGTCTACCTGCTGCGCATGCCCATGCACGTGGTGGTGGGCACCAGCCTGTTCCAGATTCTCTTCACCTGCATAAACGTCACGGTGATGCAGGCCATCTCCAACCATACCGTGGATTTCGTCCTGGCCCTGCTGCTGCTGGTGGGTTCGGCCCTGGGCGCGCAGATCGGCGCCAAGGTCGGCAAGAAGCTGCACGGCGACCAGCTCAAGATTCTGCTGGCTTCGCTGGTGCTTATCGTAATGTTCAAGATGTTCTACGAACTTATCGTCAGGCCGGACGTGCTGCTGGCCTATGTGGGAGGCCACTAGTCATGAAGCGAGCCGTCATTCTTCTCGCCCTGTTGCTTCTGACCGCCCAGACGGCCACGGCCGAGGGGGTCGATTTCAGCGCCACGCCCCCGGAACTGAGCATCAACGCCTTTTACAACGGCGCATCCGTGAAGGTTCAAGGCGAGGTTCCCGAAGGTTCCCAGGTGGTGATGCGTTTCATCGGAGCCGAAAAGACCGTGCACATGAAGCGCAAGGGCAAGGCCCTGGGACTTCTTTGGATGAACATGGACAGCCTGAGCTTTTCCGGCGCGCCCACGGTCTGCCTGGTGGAGTCCTCGTCCCCGGTGTCCGGGTTGGGCGGCGCCGGCGCGGACCTCGGCCTGGATGGTCTGGCCAAGAATTTCGTGGTGGAGCCCGCGCCGAAGGACCGCGCGGCCCTGGTTTCGGAATTCCTGCTGCTCAAGCGTCACGAAGGCCTGTACCGCGAGAGCCAGGCCGCGGTGTCCCTGGCCGAAGCCAAGGACGGAGCGCGTTCCTTCCACGCCGACCTGCCCCTGCCGTCGCGCCTGTCGTCCGGCCAGTACACGCTCGAGGTCATTGCCGTGAAGGACGGCCAGGTCGTGGGCAAGGCCGCACGGCCCTTTGACGTGAAGCTGGTGGGCGTGCCCGCCCTCATGGCCAATCTGGCCTTCAACCACGGTGCCTGGTACGGTGTGCTGGCCTCGATCATCGCCATTTTGGCGGGTCTTGGCATCGGCATGATCTTCCAGAGCAAGGAGCCGCACTAACTCCCATGGCGCTTCCCGGCTTCAAGGACCTCCTCGCGGCGCTCAAGGGCAAGCCGCCCGTGCCCTTCTCGGTGCTCTTCAAAAAGTTCCAGAGCATCCTGGAGCGCAACAACGCCATCCTTGAACTCATGGGAGACATGGGCGACAAGCTGGGCGGGGACTACGTCTTCGACCGGCAGTACATCCTCGATTCCTGCGAGCGCCTCGGCGACCAGCTCTTCAAGCTCGTCTCGGACCTGAGCGTTTTGTGTCAGCGCAAAAACGTGGCCCTGTTCACCGCGTTCGAGCGCATACAGTATCAGATCCGGGAAGAGCTGGCCGGTCGCCGGGCGCTTTCGCGCACCGACCACATCCTGCCCCTGTCGGAACTTACCTACGACCTGGCCGACGAAGGCGGCAACAAGATGGCCAGCATCGGCGACATACGCAACATCCTGGGCTTTCGTGTGCCCGAGGGGTTCGTGATCACGGTGGGGGCCTATTTCGAGGCCATGGAAAAGGCCGGCCTGCGCCGTCAGGCGGCCGAAACCGTGCGTCGCCTGTGCCACGGCGACGACCAGGACATCGCCGAAGCCTCCAAACGCCTGCGCCAGGCCGTGCTGGAACTGCCCTTGCCCAAGAATCTGGCCAAGGCCGTGGAAAAGGCGTCCCGCAAGCTCTCCGGCGACGGACGCAAGCTCCTGGCCGTGCGTTCCAGCGCCTGGGGAGAGGATGGGGAGGCCAGCTTCGCGGGCATGTACGAGACCGTGCTGGGCGTGGAGCCGGACGACATTCTGGCGGCCTACCGTCAGGTCCTGGCCAGCCTGTTTTCCGAGGAGGCTCTGCGCTACCGGGTGCATCGCCAACAGTGCGAAGAGGAGCCGGCCATGGCCGTGGGCGTCATGCTCATGGCCGAGGCCAGGATCAGCGGCGGCCTCTACACCTACGCCCCCCTGCCCGAAGAGGATCAGGTCATGGTGGCCAGCGCGGCCTGGGGCCTGGGCAAGCCCATCGTGGACGGCACGGCCGAGACCGACACCTACCTGTTGCGCCGCGACCCGCCCCACGAAATCCTGAGCGTCGACGTGGCGTCCAAGACCACCCGTCTGGAGCTGGACTCCCACGGCGGCACGGTGACCCGGGCCGTCCCGGAGGACGAACAGACCCGCGCCTGCCTGGACAAGGACCAACTGGCGGCCCTGGCTCGCACGTCCATGGCCCTGGAGCGATTCTTCAAGCGGCCCCTGGACGTGGAATGGGCCATCACCCCGGAAGGCGAGATCGTGGTGCTCCAGGCCAGGCCGCTTTCCATCCGGCCCCGGGCCTGTTCGCTGGAAGGACGCGCGGCCCTGGCCGCCCGGGACGCCACGGCCCTGCTTACGGGCAAGGGCGTGTGCGCCATGGGCGGGGTGTCGTCGGGGCCGGTCTACCTGGTGGGCGAGGGGGCCGATCTTTCCGACGTGCCCTATGGGGCCATTCTGGTGGCCAGGCATTCGTCGCCGCGTTTCGCCAAGCTCATGCCCAGGCTGCGCGGCATCATCACCGACGTGGGCTCGGCCACCGGGCACATGGCCACCATAGCCCGGGAACTGCGCGTGCCCACGCTGGTGGGGGCGGGCAACGCCACCAAGGTCCTCACCCACGGACGCGAGATCACCTTGGACGCCGACCACGGCGTGGTCTACGACGGCGCGGTGGAGCTTCTCTGCCAGATCGAACTGGCCCGGGAGGACGTGTTCGAGGAGTCCTGGGAGTACCGCACCCTCAAGCGCGTTCTCAAGCACATAAGCCCCCTGACCTTGCTCGACCCCAAGTCGGACGCGTTTCGTCCCGAGTCGTGCAAGACCTACCACGACATCGCCCGCTACGTGCACCAGCGGGCCGTGGACAAGCTCATCTCGCTGTCCGAGTCGGACCGCGAAGTGGGGGGGCGCTCCCCGCGCAAGCTGGACTCCAAGCTGCCCCTGGGGTTGACGATCATCGACGTGGAGGACGGCCTGGAGCCAGGCGGCGGCGAAGAAATCACCGAAGACGCCATTGTCTGCCGTCCGCTCAAGGTTCTGCTGGACGGCGTGAATTCCACCGGAATGTGGGAGACGCGTCCCGTGGCCGTGGACATGGGCAGCTTTCTTTCAAGTGTCACTCGAACGTTGTCCGCCGACCAGTCCCATCCCTCGCGCATGGGGCGCAACCTGGCCGTGGTCTCGCGCGAGTACCTGAACCTGCATCTGCGCCTGGGCTACCACTTCACGGTGGTGGACGCCTACCTGGGCGGCTCGATCAACGACAACGCCATCTATTTCCGGTTCATGGGGGGAGTGACGGACTTTTCCCGCCGCTCCCGCAGGGCCTGGCTGGTGGCGGCCATTCTGGAACATTTCGATTTCGTGGTGGAAACCAAGGGAGACATGGTCACGGGCCGGGTCAAGAAGCACCCCACCCGGGCCATGCTGGACAAGATGTTCATGCTGGGCGGACTGATCGGCTACACCCGTCAGCTCGACGCCGTTCTCGATTCCGACGAGGCCGGGCGTCGCCACCTTGAAGACTTTCTGAACCGCATCGCCGAAGCCAGGGGGACAAAATCATGACCGCCGCCGCGCACGACACGGCCCCGGAGTCTGGAGCCGTTTCCGTCAGGGGCCGCACGAGCATTCTGCTGCTCGACGACGAACCCATCGTCTGCAAGCGCCTGAAACCCTATTTCCAGAAGGCCGGCTACGAGGCCGAAGCCTTCACCAAGCCGGCCGAGGCCCTGGAGCGGGTCCGCCAGCGCCGTTTCGACGTGGTCATCACCGACCTCAAGATGCAGGGCCTGGACGGACTGGCCTTCCTGGGCAAGGTCAAGGAGTTGCATCCCGACACCGACGTCATCGTCATCACCGGCTTCGCCACCATGGAGACGGCCCGGGAATCTTTCCGCAAGGGCGTGTTCGACTTTGTGGCCAAGCCCTTCAAACTGGCGGACATTTTGGACTGCGTCCGCCGCGTCGAGAAGGAGCGGGGGCTTACCGCCCCCTAGCCATGGCCTCCGGCAAGCGGCCCAAGACCAACGCCAAGGCCATGGGGCCGGGCTCGGTGCGGTTTTCGTTTCGCAGCTTCAAGCGTCTGCTGGAAGCCAACACCCGCGCGCTCGAGAGCATGGCCCAGATGGAGCGCGCCCTGGGCGGAGAATACGTCTTCGACAAGGCCTTTCTGGAAAGCTCGGTCCGCGAGGTCTGTCGCCTGACGCACCTTTCGGTCTACCACCTGAACGGCATGTCCGGCGAAGGCTTCGTGGCCCTGTACGACGCGTTTTTGTCGGTCAAGGACTCGCTGGAAGACATTCTCTCCGGCGGCATGGGACCGCTGTCGGACCGCAGCGTGTTGCCTTTCGACGAAATCGGCTGGGAGACCCAGCCCCTGGTGGGTTTCGAAAGCGCCGGCCTGGCCGTGCTCGGCCGGGGCATGGGGTTGCCCGCCCCGGATGGGTTCAGCGTCACGGCCACGGGCATGCGCCGTTTGGCCGGGCCGGAAAAGGACCGGACCCTGGACGAAGTGGAAGAGGGCGTGCGCGCGCTTTTTACCCGTCTGGGCGGCCCCCGGAGGCTGGAGCTGACCCTTTCCCGGGCCGGTGAAGGTGGAGACTGGGGGGTGCTGTCCGTGATCCTGGCCGAATCCCCCGAACAGGCCGCCGATGCGGTGTTGTCCATGGCCCTGTCCGGCGCGGACCGGACTCCCGGCGCCGCGGACGGCGCTTTCGCGCCGCTGGCCGTATGCGTGCGCCCCCACGTGGCCGGTCCGGTGATCGGCATGGTGCAGACCCTGGCCCACGACCCCAACCTGCCCCCGGCCATGCTCATGGTGGCCGAGTCCCCGGAATATCCGGGACTGGCGGACAGATTTTGGATCTCGCGCAACGCCCCCCACGACCCCCTGCGCACCAGGCTTTCCGCCAAGCCCCTGGACGCGTCGTTGCCGGGTGGCAAGGCCCTGGAGCCCTTTCGCGGCTGGTCGCTTCGCGGTTCGGCCTGGCTCACCCCGGACAAATCGTCTTTGCTTGCCGAGCTGGGTTTGGCCACGGAGCGGGCCATGGGCGGACCGGGGCTTCTCTCGTGGACGCTTTCGGATTCCGGCGCAGTGACCATTACCGGCCTGGAGCCGGCCCGGGCGGCTTTCCCCGAGTGGCCCCAGAAGATGGCGCCAGGAGCCGCCTTGTCTGCGGACGAACCCGGTCCCCTGCTTTCGGGCGGGCAGATGGCCTGCGGCGGCGTGGGGGCCGGCCCCGTGGTCCTTCTCACCGAGGACACCACGCCCGAGTCCGTTCCCTTGGGCAGCGTGGGCGCGGCCCGGGCGGCCTCGCCGGCGCTCTCGCGCATCGTGCCCCGGCTGGGGGCGCTTCTGGCCGAGGTGGGCGGACCGGCCAGCCACTTGGCCACCGTGGCCCGGGAAAACCGCGTTCCGGCCCTGTTCGGCCTGACGGGCGCGGCCTCCCTGACCCCCGGCGCCCTGGTCACGGTGGACGCCGAAGCCGCCGCCGTCTACCCGGGTGTGATGGAGAGCCTTTTGCGCCAGGCGGCGGTGCTGGGCGAGGCCACGGGCGCGGACCCGGAATACCAGGTGTTGCGCCGGTTGCTGCGCCATATTCGGCCCCTCAATCTGGTGGACCCCCAGGCGGACGCTTTTCGACCGGAAAACTGCCGCACCTGTCACGACATCATTCATTTCGCCCACGAGAAGTCCGTGGATCTCCTGCTCGACGTGGACGCCTCCCGGGGGGCGGAAACCGGAGGGGCGCGCCGTTTGCGCGGGTGCGGTCCCTTCGAGTTCACGGTGGTGGACCTGGGCGGCGCATTGTCCGTTTCCGGGGAGGAAAACGTCCAAACCGGCGACATCGACGCCTCGGACGTGACCAGTCTGCCCTTAAAGGCCTTCCTGGAGGGGCTTTCCCTGGAAAGCGTGCAGCGTCAGGGGCCGGCGCGGCTGCGACTGGGCGACATCTTCGCCGGCATGGGGCGCACCTCCCAGGCGGCTTCCGGCTCCGGGGCGGCCAATTTGGTGCTGGCCGCCAGGGACTACGCCAACATCACCTTGCGTCTGGGGTATCATTTCAGCGTGATCGACGCCGCGGTTTCGGACCGCCCCGAGCACACCTTTGTCTACTTCCGCTACGCGGGCGGTTTCGCGGACACGGACCGACGCAGGCGCAGGGCCGTGCTTATCCTCGGGGTGCTCGAACGCCTGGGCTTTCTGGCCTCGCGCCAGGGAGACCTGGTGGTGGGCAAGCGCAAGCTCATGGAGCGGGAAGAAGCCCTTGCGGTGCTGGGCGCACTGGGCGCGCTTTCGGCCTTTAGCAGGCAACTCGACGTGGAGCTGGTCAGTGAGGACGAGGCCAAACGCTTCGCCCGAATGTTCCTGGAGGCGTGCGGGCTGGACGCTTCTTCGCGGGAGGTGGCGTGATTTCGGGAATCGTCTCAAAATGGGTCGCAGGCTGGCGCGGACGTAAAAAACGGCGCGAAGAGTACGCTCTGGGCTGGATCAAGGCCCGCTACCACGTTTTTCGCGTGCTTTTGGCCAACAACGAGCGCGCTTTGGAATCCATGGCCGAGATCGACCGTCTGCTGGGCGAGAACGAACCCACGAGGCTGACGGCGGCGGTGGCCGCGTTTTGCGAAACCGTGCTCGAACTGGCCGACGGCCTCAATCGCCTGACCGACAACGCCTATCCGGCGCTGTATCCCCAGCTCGCCTCGCTCGAAGCCAGACTGGAAAAGGCCCTGGGCGAACGTTCGCTCTCCCCGCGCCGGGTCTGGCTGGATCTGGCCGAGGTCACCCCGGACATGCGCCAGCAGGTGGGCGGCAAGGCCTTTCCCCTGGGCGGGCTGATCCGGGCCGGACTGCCCGTGCCGGAAGGCGTGTGCCTGACCCGGCGCGCGTGCCGGGAGTACCTGCGCCAGACGCGGCTGGAGGACCGGCTTCAGGCCATTTCGCGTCAAAGCGCCTCGCCGGAGGCCGATCTGCGGGATCTGTCCGTCCAGGCCAAGGCCATGATCGAGGCCTCGACGCCGCCGGAAGCGTTCGTCAGGCAATTGGGTCAGGCCTGGGCGCGCCTGGCCGAAGGCGGGGACGGGACACGGATTTCGGTGCGCAGTTCCGCCTCCTCCGAGGACGGATCGGAACATTCCTTTGCCGGCCAGTACGCCAGCGTGCTCGGGGTGGACTCGCCGGAAGCCATGCTGCGGGCCTTCAAGACGGTGCTGGCCAGCGCCTTTTCCGACCGGGCCATGGCCTACCGCGCCCAGGCCGGGGTGGGGGGCCAGTCCCTGGACATGGCCGTGCTCTGCCAGAAGATGGTGGACGCCCGCACCGCCGGGGTGCTCTTCACCCGCGATCCCATGAATCCCGAGAGCGGGCGCATGCTGGTCACGGCCGTGCCGGGGCTTGGAACCCAGGCCGTTTCCGGCCGCTCTCCGGCCGATGTGTACCGCCCGGCCCGCGACATGGCCGGCGAGCCGGCCGAGAATACGCCGGCCGAGATCGCGGAAAAAACCCGGCGAGAAGTGCAGGCCGAGGCCGGTGGGCTGCGCCTGGAAGAGGTGGCGGGCGACGAGCGGACCGCGCCCCTGCTTGCCCCGGCCGATATCGACGCCCTGCGCGGCCTGGCCCTGCGGGCCGAAGCCCTGGCCGGCGGACCGCGGGACATCGAATGGGCCATAGACCGTCAGGGTCGCGTCTGGATCTTGCAATCGCGCCCGGCCAGACTGGGAGGGTCGTCCAGACCCGGACGCCCCGGCGCGGAAGACGTGCGTCTGCCCGGAGAGGTGCTGTTGCAGGGCGGAGTGGGGGCCTCCCCCGGGCGCGCCGCCGGCCGCCTGTTCGCGGCCCGCTCGCGCAGGGATCTGGACGCGGCGGCCAAGGCCGAAAAGCCGGTGGTGCTCGCCTTGCATCAAAGCCTGGTGGAGGCGGCCTCTCTGGTGTCGGAAGTGGCGGCCATCGTGGTGGACATGGGCAACCCTCTGGACCATCTGGCCGCCCTGTCGCGGGAACAGGGCCTGCCCATGGTCACCGGCCTGGGCACGGCCACCACGGTGGTGGAGATCGGCCGCTGGGTGCTGGTGGACGGCGACCGGGGCATGATGCTCACCGCCGATCCCCTGGTTTGGCGCGACGCCCCGGCCGCGCCACGCCGGGTGCTGAAGGCCGGCGGGGAAGGCAAGGCCTTGCGCGACCTGGTGTTGCCGCTCAACCTCACCGACGCCTACGGGCCCACGTTTTCCATCCTGGAGTGCAAAAGCCTGCACGACATGGTGCGCTTCATCCACGAAAAGGCGGTCATCGCCCTGTTCGAAGCCGGGGACGCCATCGCGGAGGAGAGTTTTTCCCTGGTTCGACGCATCGAGGACGAGTCGGGGTTGTCGTTTCTCATCATCGACCTGGGCGGGGCCCTGGTTCCCGGTCATCGCGGCCAGGCCGGGGCCGGGGACATTCTCTGCGAGCCCCTGGCCGCCCTGTGCCGGGGGATGCGCACGCCGGGGTTGCGTTGGGGCAAGCCCCCGCCGGTGCTTGGGGTCTCCGGGCTCATGTCGCGCGCCATGTTGGACGGGCGCGGCGAACGCCCCGTGGGCAATCCCAACTACGCCCTGGCCTCCAGGGACTACCTGAACTTGAACGCCCGTGTGGATTACCATTTCGCCATGGTGGACGCGGTGTGCGGGGCCAATCCCAGGGAAAACTCCATCCGCTTCCGGTTCAAGGGGGGAGGAACCACGGCCGTGCAGCGCGAGCGCCGGGCCAGGTTCGTGGAGAGCGTGCTCGGCGAGGAGGAATTTTTCACCACGCGTCAGAAGGACATGGTCACCGCCGTGCTGAGCGAAGGTTCGCGCGAGACCGTACGCGCCAAGATGGAGATGTTGGGCCGCTTTCTGGGCTTCAGCCGCTTGCTGGACGCGGTGATGGTGGACGATGACATGCCGGACCGCCTGGCCCGGGCCTTTCTGTCGGGAGACTACGACCTGGAAAGCCTGGCCGCCGAAGTGGCGGAGCGCAAGGAGACGCCTGGCGGTTGAAACGCGACCCTATCAGCCTGCTGAAAAATTCTCGCTGGCTGCGTTGCTCCAAAAACGCAAACCCTCAACGGATGCGAACGTCGCTTTGGGATTGACTTTTTTTCGTGCCTTGCCGGCGAGCTTTTTGAACAGGCTGCACGAATCGCCTTTTTGGGCGGTCTGCTATGCGTGGTGAAAGCGCAGGGCGGGCAATTCCACAGCGGTGAGTACGCGCCTGGCCCCCGCGCCGGTGTCCACGCCCACCAGGCCCGGCGCGACCAGAGGGGTTTCCATGGGCACATGGCCAAACACCAGGGTGCGCCCGCTCTTGGCCCAGGTTTTGGCGTCGACGAACCGGTTGCACAACAGCCGGTCCAGTTCGGCGGGATTGGCCCGTTCGGGGTCCGCGTCCAGGGGCAGGGGGGCGTGGAAGAACACGTAGGGGCCTCTTGAGCGCCAACGCTCAAGTCCCCGGAAGAACTCCCGGTGCTCTTCGGGCATGAAATCCAGCCCCGTGGTTCCGGGTTGGCAGGCGTAGCTGTCCAGGGTCGCCTGGAATCCGACCCGGCGCATCATGCGCAGGTCCTCGGGCGAGCGGGTGACATCGTAGCGCAGGAGGGCGGCCTCGTGGTTGCCCATGAGAAACACGGTGTCGGGCTTGGCCCGGCGCAGTTGGAGCAGTCTTTCCACCACCTGGCGCGTGTGCGCGCCCCGGTCGATGTAGTCGCCCAGAAACAGGAAGGACGCGTCGGGATCAAGGCCGGCCAGCCGGCCGAGCAGGCCTTCCAGCTTGTCGGCCTGGCCGTGAATGTCGCCCACGGCGAAGAGCGTTCCAGGGAAAGACACGTTGGGTGCGCGCCGCAGCGCTTCCTCCTTGCCCGCGCGGCGGCCCGGGAGGCGGCGAGGCCCTCGGTTTCGGGCGATCGCTTCCATGCCGGCGGGTCTGGAAACGGTACGTGCCCGGGCCGATGAAAGCAAGCCGGGAGCGCGCTGTCTGGGGAGACGTTTCGGCGGTGCGCGTCCTAACGCGCCGGGGAGAGGTCCGCGTCCCCGTCTGGCGGTTCGACGGGTCGCGCCCGGGTCAAATTCGCTGGTAGGTGGCCGGGGCCAGTTGTCTGAGCGGCAGGCCCATGCCGGAGACGTTTTCGGAGTGGCCTATGAAGAGATAGCCGCTCGGGGTCAGGTTGTCGCAGAATTTGCTGAGAAGGCTTCGTTGCGTCTCACGGTCGAAATAGATGATGACATTGCGGCAAAAGATGACGTCACGCGGTTTTTTCAGCTTGAAATCGTTCATGAAATTCAATCTTTCAAAGTGGACGGCACTGCGCAGCGCGTCTGACACGCACACGTTCCCCTTCTGGGAGCCTTTGCCGCGCAGAAAGTATTTCCGTTTGAAGGCCGTCGACACGGCATGGATGGCCGTTTCCGGATAGACGCCGCGTCTGGCGTGGTCGAGCACCCGGGTGGAGATGTCCGTGGCCAGGATGGAGAAGTCGAATGCGTCGTAGCGTTCGGCGCATTCGCTCAACACCATGCCCAGGGAGTAGGGCTCCTCTCCGGTGGAACATCCCGCGCTCCACACCCGGAACGGTTTGTTCGCAGGCCGTTTGCGCAACCACTGGGGCACGACCAGTTGCTGGAGAATGTCGAAATGCTGGCGTTCGCGGAAGAAGTGCGTCGTGTTGGTGGTGATGGCGTCGATGAGCTGCCAGAGCTCGTTTCGCAGCCCCTCTTCGCTGAAGAGGTAGTCGCAGTAGGCGATGAAGCTGTTCAGGGAAAGGGCCCGCAATCTTTTGTGGGTCCGCGATTCCACAAGCGACCGCTTCATGTCGGGCAGTTTGATGCCCACACGGTCGTAAAGCAGTTCGCTCAGTTTCTTGAATTCCGCCATGCCCAGGCTGGGCAGGGTGGAAAGGCCCTTGAGGGCGAGTTGACGTGGCGCGCTCACCGGGAACCTTCTTTCATCGCTGCTCGCGGACCATGGATGGTCTTGACGCGCACCGAACGCGGGGCCCTTGCCGGGCCCCGGTTCGTCTCTTTTGCGCGAAGCCGCGTGCGAAGTCCGGATATGGGCTTCGTTTTCGGTTTCGCGTCCAGTTTCAAATCGTCACGTTTGGGCGCCGGTTTCGGCGGGCAGAGCCAGCTTGGAGACTTCGCTCTGTTCCTGGGCGAAGCGCACGAGCTGAGGCACGTCCAGTATGAGGGAGACGCCGCCGTCGCCGTTGATGGTCGTTCCCGAGACCCAGCGCACGTTATGGTACAGGCGGGACAGGCTCTTGATGACCGCCTGTTGTTGTCCCACCACGGAGTCCACGGCCAGTCCCACCAGCGCGCCTTCCACTCCGGCGATGATAATGCGCTCGTATGCCGGGGGCTTGCCCGGAATGTTCAGAAGCTTGCGCAGGCTCAGGCAGGGAATGAGATCGCCGCGCATTTCCACCACGTCCACCTTTTTCTGGGGCCAGACGCCGGGCCTTTCCTGACAGGCCAGCACCAGGGGCAGGGGGATGATGAAAAGCTCGCGCCCCACCCGGAACATGAGCCCGTCGATGATGGCCAGGGTCAGGGGCAGGCGAATGTTGAGAGACGTTCCCCTCCCCGGCGTGCTTTCGATGGAGATGGCTCCGCGCAGGGCTTCGATGTTCTTGCGTACCACATCCATGCCCACGCCGCGGCCGGAGATGTTGCTCACGGTTTTGGCCGTGGAAAATCCGGGCTGGAAGAGCAGATCGTAGATCTGTTCCTGGCTGAGTTCGGCTTCGGGCTCGATGAGACCGTTTTCCACGGCTTTTTGCCGAATGCGTTGCGGGTCTATGCCTTGGCCGTCGTCTTGTATGGTGATGAGCACGCTGCCGCTGTCGTGTCCGGCGGTCAGGGTGACGGTCCCCTTTTCAGGCTTGCCGGCGCGCAGGCGTTCCTGGGGAAACTCGATGCCGTGGTCGGCGCTGTTGCGCAGAATATGCACCAGGGGGTCTTTCAGACGGTCGATGACGTTCTTGTCCAGTTCGGTTTCCGCGCCGTGGGTGACGAACCGTATGTCCTTGTTCAACGAGGACGCCAGATCGCGCACCAGACGGCGCAGGGTGGAATGGAGCGAGCCGATGGGCACCATGCGTATGCCCAACGTGTGGTCGCGCATTTCCGATGTCAGGCGTTGCAGTTCTTCGGCAATGCCCCGGACGGCTTGAAGGTTTCCGTTGCGCGCGGCCTGGGTGAGGCGCGACTGCACGATGACCAGCTCGCCCACCAGGTTGACCAGGCTGTCGAGTCGGGTCGAATCCACGCGAATGCTGCTCGAATGCGGCGCGGCCACGGCCTTGTCCTGGGCCTGGCTGTCGCGGCGGTCGCTTGGGGCGCTCACGCCCGTGCCGCGGAAGGCCGTGCGCGAGGCCATGAGGTCGGCCAGTTCTCCGGCCACCTGGCCGGAAGGCAGATGGCTGCGGCTTTCGGCCAGGGCCAAAAGGTCCTGGGAGTCGGCGTCGCGCATGGACAGGTCCGAGATCTTGTGGATGGAGACGCCGCCGTCGTCGTCCACGAAGATGAACACGTCGCGCAGGGCGTCCTCGCCCTTGTCGGTGACGAGCAACACGTCCCAGAATCCGTAGGCGTGTTCCGCCTCCAAAGATTCCAGGGGCGGAATTTCGTCGTCGCGGAACTTGATCCAGGAGAGGCCCAGGGACGAGAGTTCTTCGAGCAGGCCCAGGGGGTTTATGCCGGAATGAAACGAGGTCGCCGATGGCCGATAGCGCACCCAGAAGGTCTGCCGGGGGCCCGCGGAGGCCTGCTGCCGGGAGGCGGCCGGTTGCGCGTCGGCGGAAGTCTCCTGTGTGCCGAGTCCGGAGAACCGGCGGAACCGGGCCATCAACAGGTCGGACCGAGACTTCAGGGGCGTTGTGTCCGTGGCGGTAAGCAGGCGCTCGATGTGGTCCTTGGCCTCGAAGGTCAGGCCCAGGAGTTCCAGCTTCAGGGGCACCGTTCCGGCACGCACCATGTCGTAGACGGTTTCAACCTCGTGGGTGAACCGGGCTATTTCGTCGAAGCCGAACATGGAGCCCGACCCCTTGAGCGTGTGCATGGCCCGAAAAAGCCTGGCCACCTGGTCGCAGTCTTCAGGCGAGACTTCCAGTTCGAGCAGCGATTCTTCTATTTCGCCGAGCAACTCGCGGGCTTCGTCGAAAAAAGTCAATTTTCCCGGATCGTCGCTCATAACGCCACCTCGATCTGACGTTCATCCTCCTCGTCCGCCAGGCATTCGTCGTCTTCGCCGGAGTTTTCAAGGGCTTGATCCTGTTCCTCCAAGGCGGCCAGGGCGACGATTCCGGCCTGTCGGGCCTTTTTCGCCACGTTTGGGTCCAGGGTCGCGGTGAAGGTCAGGGGTTTGCCCGCCCGGGCGAAGCTGCGCTGGGCCGAAACGAGCACCTGAAAAAACGACATGTCCACTTCGCGAACGTCGTGGAAATCCAGCGTGGTTTCCGCGTCGCGGGCCAGGGCCTCCAGCAGGGACTGGCGTAATTGCTCGGCGTCCTCCACGGTGCAGGAGGCGCTGAGCCTGAGGATCATGGCCGTTCTCCCGGCTGGGGTTCGTTGACGTCGGCTTCCGGCGTCGAAGCCGGGTCCTCGCGTTCGACCGGGACGTCCGAGACGAGCTGAGTCGCCGCGCACAGGTCCTCGTCGGAAAAGACCTTGTTCACGTCGAGCAGCATGATGAACTGTTTCCTGTGGCGTCCGATGCCCTTGAGCAGGTCGGCCCTGACCGCAGCCCCCATTTTCGGCGGCGGTTTTATCTGGTCGCGCTCCATTTCGAACACTTCCTTCACGGCGTCGGCCATCACGCCGACCACCACCACTTCGTCCTCCAGGGGCACTTCCAGAATGATGATGCGCGAATAGATGGTCTGTTCCGTGCGGCCCATGCCGAACTTGAGGCGCAGGTCCACAACCGGAATGGCGTTACCGCGCAGGTTCACCACGCCGCGCATGTATTCCGGGGTTTGAGGAATGCGGGTTATTTCCGTAAAGTCCAGTATTTCCCGGACGTTGTTTATATCCAGGGCAAAGAGTTCCTTGTCCAGCACAAAACTCAGGCTGGTCAGGGTCTTGCCGTTCGCTTCATCGGTCATGTGCGGTCTCCTCGAAGTGTCGCCTAGAACTTTTCGAATTCGGACATGCGGTCGTCCATGTCCGATTCCGGTCCCAGTTCGAGCCGCAACGGGGCCTGCTGCGCCTTGCGCTGCGGTTCGGGCTTGGCCTTGGTCTTGGCGGCGAGGGAGCGCGGCTTGGCGCCGTGGGACCGGCCGAGCTGGCCCATATCCTTGAGCTTGAAGAACGTGATGACGCTTTGCAACTGCTCGGCCTGGGTGGAAAGCTCTTCGGCGGTGGAGGCCAGCTCTTCGGCGGCCGAGGCGTTTTGCTGCACGACCTGGTCGAGCTGCTGCAGGGCCTTGTTCACCTGGTTGGCGCCGCTGCTCTGTTCGGCGCTGGCCGCGGCGATTTCCTGCACGAGCTGGGCGGTCTTCTGGATGTCGGGCACGAGCTTTTCGAGCAGGTCTCCGGCCTTTTGGGCCACGGCCATGCTTTCGCCGCTCATCTGGTTGATTTCTCCGGCCGCCGCCTGGCTGCGTTCGGCCAGCCTGCGCACTTCCGAGGCGACCACGGCGAATCCCTTGCCGTGCTCGCCCGCGCGCGCGGCCTCGATGGCGGCGTTCAGGGCCAGCAGATCGGTCTGGCGGGCGATTTCCTCAATAATGGAGATCTTGCCCGCGATATTGCTCATGGCCTCCACGGTGCGGGCCACGGCCTGGCCCGACTCCTGGGCGGCCTGGGAAGACTGGAAGGCGATGGCTTCGGTCTGCTTGGCGTTGTCCGCGTTCTGCACGATGGACGAGGCCATTTCCTCCATGGACGAGGAGGACTCCTCCACGGCGGCCGCCTGCTCGGTGGAGCCCTGGGAAATGGCCTGGGCCGTGCTGGAAAGTTCTTCGCTGCCCGCGGCCACGTTTTCCGCGCCTTCCTGGATTTCCTGCACGATCTCGCCGATGCCTGAGATCATGGCGGAAAGCGACTTGAGCAGCACGTCCTGTTCCGAACGGGGGCTGACGTCGGCCCGCAGGTCGCCCTTGGCCAGTTGTTCGGCCAGGGAGGCCACGTCTTTTTCCGCCTTGGCCACGTTGCGCAGGGAATCGGCCAGCACGCCCAGTTCGTCGGTGGTGTTGATGTCGAGCTTGCCGGTCAGGTCGCCCACGGCCAACTGGTTGGCGAAGGCCACGCTCTTGTTGAGCGGGTTGACGATGGAACGGGGAATGAGGATGCTCAGCAAAATGCCGATCACGACCGCCACCGCCAAAACAACAAGCGAAATGAGTCGCGCCTGCTCGTAGGCCGCCTGTCCTCTGGAGCCTTCATCGGCCGCGCCCTTGTTGTTGGCCTCGATGCAACGGTTCATGGCCTCCTGCATGGCGCCGGCGATCTTGGGCAGGTCCACCGTGGCCAATCTGTGTCCTTCGTCGGTGCGTCCCTGCTTGTTGAAGTCGTTCATCGTGTCGATGAGGGTGAAGTAGTCCTTTTCGTTCTTGAGCATATCGTCGTAGGCCTTGCGCTCCTCGTCGAGGGAGATCAAAGCCTGATAGCGCTTCTGCGCCTCCAACAGGCGGTCCACCGTTTTCTGGACGTTCTTTTTGGCTTGGATCTTTTCTTCATCCGTCTTCGCGATGAGCGCGGCGGTTTGCGCCCGACGCATGGCGGCGAAATCCCGGCTTACGGCTCCAAGCTCGCGGATGCTGGGCAGCCAATTGTTGGTCAGACCGTTTATGTTTTTGCTCATGTCGGACATTTTGTAGAGGCTGAACACGCCCACGATCAAAATGAGCACTGTGGTCATGGCGAAACTCAGAACGAGCTTGAGCGATATTTTCATGGTGCGGGACTCCCTAAAATTTTGAGTTGACGGTTTTTCACCTGCCGACAGGACCGGTCCGTTGGGGGATGTGTTAAGCCAGGCCCCCCTCCTGGTTGACTGTTGCGGCTTGGTGGTCCGCCGACACATCGGTGTCCACGCGGTCCGCCTCCTCTGGCTCAGGGGGGGGCGTCGCGGAGGATTTCGCGACGGCGTTGAAAAAAGCGTCCAGACATTCCGGGCAGAATTGACTGCCGCGCTCACGTCGCATGATGTCCAGGGCTTGGTCGCGTGAAAAACCCCGCCGGTAGGGCCGATCGCTGGTGAGGGCCTCGAAGGCGTCGGCTATGGCGAGAATCCGGGCGTTGACGTGGATGGCCGCGCCCTTGAGGCCGCGCGGATATCCTTTCCCGTCGAACCGTTCGTGGTGGGAGTGGATCACTTCGGCCACGTCGCCCAGGCTGGGAATGGGCTTGAGAATTTTCGCCCCCACGGCGGGGTGGGTCTTGATGATTTCGTACTCCTCGTCGGTGAGGGCGCCCGGTTTCTGGAGGATGGCGTCGCGGATGCCGATCTTGCCGATGTCGTGCAGCCTGCCGGCGATGAGCAGTTGTTTGAGGCTGTGCCGGTCGAAATCCATGGCCTGGCCGATTTTGACGGCCGTTTTGGCCACGCTGTCCGAGTGGCTGCGAGTGTAGCCGTCCCTGGCCTCCAGGGCGTGGGCCAGGCTCATGATGCTGTCGAGCAGCATCTTTTTTTCCAGGCGGGCCAAGTCGTTGCGGGTGCGTTCGATCAGATCGGAATCGCTCAGGATTCGGTCCAACAGAATAAAAAGAGTCTCGGATTTGAAGGGCTTGGTGAGAAACGCCGCAGCCTTGAGCTGACGCATGGCTTCGAAGTTCTCGACCGTGTCGTTGGCGCTCATGGCCACGAAGGGGATGGTGGAAAAACGCGGGTGGGAAAGCAGTTTTCTGCGAAGCGCTGGACCGTCGATCACGGGCATCTGCATGTCGCACAGGACAATGTCGCATTCCCAATGCTTGATCGACTTGAGTCCTTCGTCTCCATTCCTGACCGCAAGAACATGATACCCCGCCTCGGAAAGCGTTTCGACCAGAAATTCCCGCGTGGACCTCGAATCGTCAATAACCAGAATCGAGCGTTTCTTCATGCCTGCCTTCGATTCGCCGTGACTGGGCGCGCGTGGTTCCGTTCGCGGAAAATGTTCGTCAAAAAAACGAAATATATAGCGTTGTTATAATATGTATTGACGAATATATCTTTTGCGACTGCGCAGTCTTCTACGGCTTAGCTGGATCGACAAAGTCGTTGTTATGATTTCCTTAAAACATGTCCATTAAGGTTCCCGAGGTTCACTTTGGTTAAGATTTCGTGATGCGCGGCCTCTGCCTCTCGCAAGGGCTCAGAGAGGAGCCGAAAAGAGGAGCGTCCACACGGAAGCAAATCGCCGGAACGGCTCCTAGGTGAGAAGATCAAGGAAAACCATTCCTTCATTCAAACTAGCACAGCCTATGAAAGCTGTACAGCCAGTAGTCGACATTTTCAGGAAGTTTTCAAATATATCAACCGCTAACGTGTACGCGTCTCGGAATGCCCTTGGAAATGAAATTGATAGGGTGGCAGGTATTCATGGAATCACTATGTTGATCGTTCGGGGTGTGTTTTACGGGCTTTTTGCCCTCGTGGATAATTACGTGGAGGAATATGGCGGGCGACTGAAATTCCCGAGAGGAATGCCGCAAAGGTATATATGCTGATTGTTGATGTGGCGTCGAAAAATAATCCTGGTAGGGAGGACGTAAAAGCGCCATGCGTGCGCGGGGGGGCGCCGCCCTCCGCCCGCACCATGTCCTGACAACATAAAATCGCCATGCTCGCGGCGGGTCGCCCGCGTGCGAGTCGCGTTTCCGGTCGCGTACCGCGCCTCGCTTTGCAACGTGCGCCCCGGTCGCGGCGGATGCGGCCTTCATCGGACACCATGAAAGAATATACCAGTTGCCTGGGCGTGTTGTTTCCCGCCGGCCCCAACCTCTTGAGTCTGCCCATGCTGCTCGGCATGACGGCGGTATTGGCGCTGATCTCGCTTTTCGCGTTTCGTCCGACGGTTTTTTTGCGTTGGCGATGGTTGACCTTGTCCAGGGCCTTTTGGGGAGCGTTGTGCCTGTTGTTGGTGTCCACCCTTCTTGGGGGACGGATCTGTTCGATCGTGGTTTTCGCCGGGGACGCGGACGCCCGCGTTCAGTTCGACGGCCACGCGGTCGCGCTTCACTGCGGCGACGTGGCCCGCTTCACCGTGGTCTGGCACCTGGGACGCACGGACCAGACCTTTGCATTTTCGTCCGTGTCGGATTCGGGCGTGACCGTTTCCCGGAACCTGGAACCGAACCTGTACATCGCGGAGCTCTCGGGCCGGGGCGTCGTCTGGTGGCGTCAGATTCCCTACGACGCGACGTACCTGACGCTTGCCGACGCCCGTCTGTCCGGCGAGGTCCGGGGGGCGACGGCGTATGTGAGCCACAACCTGTCGGACAGAATGTTCCGCGAGGGCGTCGAAGCTCCGAAGCGCATCGAGATCCACAAGGACGGGAAAGCCTGGGAGCGCTTCTACCGCTGCGGCTACTCGCGCTGAGGCCCGGAGCGGGCGATGGACATATCCGATGGCCCCGCCTGGAAAATGGGTGCGCCTTAGACAAAGGAATATGTCGCAAGTCTGTGTTTCCATTTCATTTGTTGCCGATTTGTAATGGTTTTGGTATGAAACCGGCAGTGGTGCTGACGCACATCTTGATGCCGCCGTCCGACTCGCCGTCGCACATCTGGTCGTTTCATGGATTCGTCGCAAGGCGCGTGACTTTCACTTGGCCCCATCAGGATCGGCCGTTTTCGCATCCGAGGACGCGGACTTGCGCCCGGCGACTGCGCGCCTCCGGCGAGTCGGGGCCAGGTCGCCGGACGCGCGTGCGCATGTCCGTTTCTTGAGATCGGCGTTGCGAGCCTATGGAATCCAATTCGACCCTTAGCCAAGGAGAGGCGGTCATGGCGTTTTCGTCGCATCGGGCCATTGCGGAAAGTCAGGGGGAATCCCCTCGGAGCCGGCTGAAACCACGTTTGCCTCTCGCGTGCCTGTTTCTCGTGGCGGCGGCCTTGGTGTTTGGAGGATGCGCGAAATCCGTGGACAAGGCCGCCATGCGCGCCGGGGTGAGCCAGCAGACGCAGGGCGAGCAAACCGGAGTGTACCAGGCGTCGCTCAAATCGAAAAAAGACGTCCTGGTGAAGTTCAGCTTCGACCTCAAATCCAGCGAGTTGAAGATCGTGGACGTGATGCAGCAGTCGTTTCCCAAGCAGAACGAGCTGGTGGAGGTGTACAGACAAAACGCCCAGGCCTTCAAGGACAAGGGCGTCATGATCGACTACCTGCTCATCAAGAGGGACGGCTCGTATCACTGCCTGAACTGCGGCAAGCTGACCGGAACGGACATGGTGTCCGTGTATTTCGGGGCCGAAATCAACAATCCGGTCGGCTCGGTGCTGGGCACGGCCCTGTTGCCCCTGACGGTGTTGTCCTCGACGGGCAAGAAGGGCAAGCGCCACGCGGACGTGGCCTATTCGCACCATGTGGTGGAGCGCGACCGCATCAATATGATCGGCCAGGCCGTGGACAGGCTGCTGACCCGCAAGCTTCGCGAGGACGCCATGCGTCTCGCCGAGTCCCGGCCGGAAGGGATCAAGGAGTTCTACGAACACTATCCCCAGTACGAAAAGGGCCCGGTTTTGGAGAAATTGCGCGCCCTGGGGGGATTCGAACGTCTCCACAGCGCGTACTTGCTTTCCGGCGCGAAATCCGATTTCAACGCCATGGCCCAGGCCGCGAGCACCAGGGAGGAAAAGGCCCGGCTGGAAGTGGCGGCCCTCAACATTGTGCAGGACAAGACCAGAATCTTCGACCTCAGCATCTCGCCGAGCAAGGGCCAGAAGGAGAGCTATGAAGGCTCGGCCGGCCTCTTCAAGGTGAAGGCCTTCCAGACGACCCAGAGCATGGTGGTCAATGTGGGCGTTCGGGTGAAGAGCCAGTCCGTGATGCCCATCAAGTACAACGCCCTCAACGTCAAGGTGAAGGTTTCCTGCTCGGTGGAGCGTTCCTGCGTGCTGCGCAGCAACGTGCTGGGCAACCGCGACTACGAGGACACGGCCACCCGCTCCAATACCGTGACATTGCGTATCCGGCCGGGCGCCCTGTCCGACAGCGGCACGGTGACCATAAGCGACATCCCCCTGTCCTACACGGACGTGGGGCTCATGGGCGGGACGACCCGGTGCCAGGCCACCGGAGACGTCCGGTTCGAAGCGGAAATCGTCGACGTGTCTCCCGTCCTGTAACCGTGTGGAGCGGAGGCCGTTATCATGAATCGCATTCGCATTGCGCTGCTGGTGATCGCCGTACTGGCTTTGGGCGCGGTTTCGGCCCGGGCCCAGTACGATTTCGACTCGCTCAACGCGTCCAAGGGGTCGGGCAAGGTCGTCAAGAAGGGCGACGATCTGATCGACCGGAACGAAGTGCGCGAGGCGCACAGGAACAACACGGACAAATCCGTGCGCAAACAGGAGCAGGTCCGCGAATTCTGGCGGCCCGTGGGCGAGGCCATGCGTGAATCCGCCGCTTCCGGGGGCTCCTCGGGCCAGTCGGCTCCGCCCGCGCGGGAAGCCTCGGGTTCCGGGAGCGGCCAGTCGAAGGAGCCGGCGAAGTTGCGTCCCCCCGAGCCGCCCCAGAAGAACTACTATCTGTATGTTACGGTGGTGAAGGATGGAACGCCCCTGTTCGGCGTCCGGGTCATGGGGGTGAGCTGCGGCATGTTCACGGGCGAGGTCAAGTCCAGCGTGCTCACGGACGGCAAGGGCCGCGCCACGGTCGATCTGCGCAGCCAAACCGAATTGTGCGCTATCTGGGTGGGGCAGAAAAAGATCAAGGGAACCTTCAAGGCGGGCAACACCTACACGTTGAGTGCGGACTGAGGGTAGCAGCCCGCCCAAAAAGTCGATTTTTGCAGCCTGTTCCAAAAATTTGCTGGCAAGGCGCGTAAAAAAGTCAAGCCCAAAGGGGAGTTGGCATCCGTTGAGGGTTTGGGCTTTTCGCAGCAACGCAGCCAGCAAGGATTTCCAACAGGCTGTTAGCCCCGAGGCGCCGGTTCGCAGGCGGAAAAGAAAAGGATCCCGCGGCAACCACCGCGGGATCCTGAACTTTTGGTCGGGATGAGAGGATTCGAACCTCCGGCCTCTGCGTCCCGAACGCAGCGCTCTAGCCAAGCTGAGCTACATCCCGTTGCGAAGAGAGCCTACCTAGTCGATACGGAGAGAATTTGCAAGCTGGAATTGCATATTGTCAAGGAACCGTGTTTTCCCTAGAATTTTAATTTCGGTATGTGATAGAAAAAAGGTGTTGTCCGGCCGGTCGCCTTCCTTCCCGAGCCAGCCGCCGGAGACCCCAAGGCGAGGTTTTCGTGATAAGCGTAGTCATTGTCGATGATTCGGCGTTCATGCGCAAGGCGCTCAGCACCATGCTGGAAAAAGACCCGGACATCAAAGTCGTGGGCGTGGGGCGTGACGGGCAGGAAGGCCTTGACCTCATACGAAAGCTCAACCCCGACGTCATCACCCTCGACATCGAGATGCCGCGCATGGATGGGCTGACCGCCCTGCGTCATATCATGATGGAAATGCCCAAGCCCGTGCTCATGGTCAGCTCCCTCACCGTGGAAGGGGCCGAAGCCACGCTCAAGGCCATGGAGCTTGGCGCGGTGGATTTCATTCCCAAGCAACTTTCCAAGGTCAGCCTCGATATCGTCAAGATTGAAGACGACCTGCGGGCCAAGGTGAAACAGATCGCCAAGCGGCGCATCCGGCCCTTGTCGCTGGCCCGGACCTCGCCGGCGCTCGCCTCCAAGCTGCATGCGTCGACGGCGCCCTCCGCCGGAGCGGGCGCCCAGGCGTCCAAACGCGAGTTCGTCCGGCCGAGCGGGGCCGTCGCGCGCGACGTGGTGGCCATCGGCGTGTCCACGGGCGGTCCGCCGGCCGTGCAGAAGGTGCTGTCCTCCCTGCCTGCGGACTTCCCGGCGGGCATCGTCATCGCCCAGCACATGCCGGCCGCCTTCACCGGTCCTTTCGCCAAACGTTTGGACGGCGTGTGCCAATTGACGGTAAAAGAGGCGCAAACAGGCGACAAACTCCTTCCGGGTATGGTATTCATTGCACCTGGCGGGCGACATCTCAAGATACACAATCGTACCAGCAAGATAGAAATCGAAGTCGCCGACGAACCCCGGGAGGCCCTGTATAAACCTTCGGCCAATGTGCTGGTGACCTCCGTGGCCGAAGGAGTGGGACGCAGGGCGTTGGGAGTCATTTTGACGGGCATGGGCAACGACGGCATGGAAGGAGTCAAGGTGCTGAAGCAGAAGGGCGGGCGCGCGCTGGCCCAATCCGACTCCTCGTGCGTGGTGTATGGCATGCCCAAAGCCATCGTGGACGCCGGCCTGGCCGACGAGATCGTCGACATCGACGACATGGCCCAGGCCATCATGGCCAATGTGTACAAATAGTAGACGAGCGGGAGCGACCCTATGGCCGATCATGCCGAGCTGTTGAAACAACTGGGCTCAGACGATGTCGAGGCGCAACGCGAAGCCGCCTTCGCGGCCGGGGAGAGCGGTGTCGAAGAAGCCGTTCCGCAACTCATCACCCTGGTGCAAAGCGCCAACTTGGGCGTGCAAGAAGCGGCTGACCGGGCTTTGCGGCAGATTGGAGGACCAAAGGTCGTCCAGGCGGTCATCCCTCTGCTTCGCAATGACGATCCGCCCGCCCGAAACATCGCCATGGACGTGTTGCGCGAGGTGGGCGGGCAGGACTTTCCCAGCCTGGCCAAGCTGATGCATGACGACGATGTCGATCTGCGCATCTTCGCCTCGGACATCATCGGTTCGGCCGACAATCCTGCTTCGGTTTCGTGCCTGTGCGACGCCCTGCTCAAGGATCCGGAAGTCAACGTGCGCTACCAGGCCGCGGTGAGCCTGGGCGAACTGGGCAAGCACGAGGCCGCCAAGTGCCTGAACAAGGCCCTGGCCGACGAGGAGTGGGTACAGTTCGCGGTGATCGAAGCCCTGGCCAAGATCCGTGACGAATCCTCGGTCAGCGCGCTGGTGGGGGCGCTTGGCAAATCCACCGACCTGGTGGCCTCCATGATCGTGGACGCCCTGGGCGAGATCGGCAACCTCAAGGCCGTGACCATGCTCATCCGGCATCTGGAGACCTCGCCCGCCGCGTTGCGCAACAAGATCTGCAAGGCGGTGGTGAAAATTCTGGGGGCCAAGTCCCTGTCGCTTCTGTCGGCGAGCGAGCGGGCCAACTTTGGCGAATACCTGCTGGCGGCCATCACCGACGAGGACACCGAAATTCAGGACGCCGTCATCCACGGCTTGGCCTTCATCGGCGGCGAAAAGGCGTCCCGGGCGGTTCTCGACCTGGCGTCCACCTTTGACCACGACCGCGACCAGGACCGCCTCGACCTGGCCGTGCAGTCGTTGGCCACCATGGGCAAAAGCCAGGCCCTGGCCGAGGCCCTGGTCGAAGGGGACCAGAGCCGGGCCATGATCGCGGTGAGCGCCCTGTCGCGGGTGGGCGGTCCCGACGTTTCGGAACTGTTCATGAACGCCTTCTGGAAACGCGACCGCGACGTGCAGCGACTTATTGCCGAGGCCCTGCTTGAGGTGGCCGACGCCGAAGCCGTGGACTTCTTTCTCGACGTGCTGGCCCGCCACAAGGACGGCACGGTGGTCAAGACGGCCATGAATTTCCTGGGTCGGAAGATGCGCGAACCCCGGGCCGCCGATGCGGTGTTCGCCATGCTGGAACACCCCTACGACGACGTGAAGGAAGCCGCTCTCGAAGCCTGTGTCTGCATCGACGGGGACGACATGGCCGCGCGCTTTCTCGACATGGCCGGCAGCGAGGACCCCATGTCCCGGCTCATGGCCATCTACGCCCTGGGCAAGATCGACGCGACCAAGTATCTCGAAGCGATCAAGGCCGCACTCGAGGACGAGGTGCCGGACATCCGCAAGATCGCCCTGGAGGCCGTGGCCGGCTTGTGCTCCACCAGCGAGGACGGCCTGGCGCTCCTGGCTTCGCGCATGACCGACGAATCGCGCGAGGTGCGTCTGGCCGTGGTGGAGCAGATTGGACGCTGCTCGCTCTCCCTGGGAACGGAGTACCTTATCCAGGCCCTGGACGACCCCGACGACTGGGTGCGCATCCGGGCCATGGAGGCCCTGGGCATGCGCATGGCTTCCGAGGCCGTGCCCAAGCTCATCAGCATGCTCGAAAATCCGAGCAAGCTTCTGGCCATCAAGGTCATCGAAACCCTGGGCGAGATCGGAGGGAAAACGGCCTTCCGCGCCCTGTTGGATATTCTCAACGGCGACGACCTCGAACTGACGGGCGCGGCGGAAGAGGCCATAGCCAAGATTCAAAACGAACAAAATGAGGATCTGTAGATGTCCTCGCTTTTTTCCAAGACGATTTCCCTGCGGAAGGAACTGAAGGTTTCAGATTCCGAGTTCGTGCAATTGCGGGATTTCATCTACCAGCATAGTGGAATTTACATTGCAGACAACCGGAAGTACCTTCTGGAAAACAGGTTGGCGAATCGCATCAAGGAACTCAACCTCAAGAGTTTCGCCGAATATCACTCCTTTCTGCAATACGATGCCGGGCGCAAACAGGAGCTCAACCGCCTTTTCGAGGTGGTGACCACCAACGAGACCAGCTTCTACAGAAATCCTCCCCAACTGCAGGTGTTTCAGAACTTTGTGCTCAAGGAAGTGCTGGATCGCCAGCGCAAGGCCGGCATGAAGAAGCTGCGCATCTGGTCGGCGGGGTGCTCCACCGGGGAGGAACCCTATACGCTGGCCATCATCCTGCATGAGGTGCTTCGGGGAGAAATTTCCAGCTGGGACATCAAGATAACGGCCAACGACCTTTCCGAGGCGGTGTTGGCTTCGGCCAGACGGGGCGTGTACAGCGACTACTCCCTGCGCACCACCCCCAAGGAAATCGTGACCCGCTATTTCGCCAGCGAAGACGGGAAGTTCAAGGTCAAGCCCGAAGTGAAGCGGCTGGTGACCTTCGGCCAAATCAACCTGAGCGACAAGTTGCAGCTCAAGCGGGTCGAGCGATCGCAAATCGTGTTTTGTCGCAACGTGATCATCTACTTTGACGACGACATGAAAAAGAACGTCATCGGGGCGTTTTACGACAATCTTTTGCCGGGAGGATACCTGCTCATCGGGCATTCGGAGTCGCTGCACAACATTTCCCGGGCCTTCAAGCCGAAGCACCATCCTGGGGCTATTGTATACCTCAAGGAAGGCTAAACATTTTTCAGGACCATCCGAATGAAGCGGGTGACGAACGATGCTGGCGAAGCGCGCCTCGGTTCTAGCCGTAGCCAACCAGAAGGGCGGTGTGGGCAAGACCACCACCGCTTTGTCTCTGGGCGCGGCCCTGACCAGGCTGGGACACCGGGTCCTGGTCATGGATCTGGACCCGCACGGTTGCGCCAGCGTCCATCTGGGGCTGTACCCGGAACGGGTGCGAAAAAGCGCCTACGACCTGCTGCTGGCCGGGGAGTACGACTCCGCCCTGTGGCGCGAGGCGGTCTTGTCCGGGGCGAGCGGATTGGATGTCTGTCCGAGCCATGTTCGATTGAGCGAGCTCGATCTGGAGTTCAAAGGTCGGGACAACAAGGGCGTGGTCTTGCGCACCCTGCTCGCGCAGGGCGGTGAGGGCTACGATTTCGTCGTGCTGGATTGTCCGCCCAACATGGGGGTGCTGCTGGTGAACGCGCTGGTGGCCGCGGACCTGCTGGTCATTCCCATCCAGACGGATTTTCTGGCCTTGCATGGCTTGCGCCTTATTTTCGACACGTTGCGACTGCTCAACAAGGCGCTTTCCCGGCCCGTGCCCTACAAGGCCCTGGCCACCATGTACGACCGTCGGGCCGGAGCGTGCAGACGGGTGCTCAAGTTGCTGCGGACAAAGCTCGGCGAGCGCATGTTCGAGACGGTTATTGGTTTGGACACCCAGTTCCGCGAGGCGAGCGGTCTGGGCAAGGTGATCTACGACGTGGCTCCGGACAGCCGCGGAGCCAGGCAATACATGCTTTTGGCCAAGGAAATTCTGGCGTTATGAACAGTATGGAACAATACTTCGAAAAAGCCATCGCTCCCCCGGAGGCCTCCTCCGGGTCTGAACGGCTGTCTTCCTCGGAGCGGGCTTTTCTCGAAAAATACGTGGGTTCGGGCTGGCTCGAAACCCCGGCGGCCCGCCAGACCCTGCTTGTGGAAAGCAAGCCCGAGCAGGTGTTGGTGGTGGCCGAGACGCCGGCGCAAACGGCCGTCGGCGTCCAACTGGAAACCGAACTCATGGCCGCCGAGGAGTTGCGCCTGGTCAGCTTCAACGTGGGCGACCAGGTGTTCGCCGTGCCCATCATGATGGTGCAGGAGGTGCTGCGGGCCCTGCCGGTGACCGAGTTGCCGGGAGCCCCCGACTTTCTGGCCGGCGTGGTCAACCTGCGCGGGCACGTGACTCCCCTGGTGGATTTGGCCGCGCTGTTGGGCGTGGGATTGGCCGAAGGCGACATGGCCGGTTTTCTGGTCGTGTGCCGGATGGACGATTTTCAGATAGGGCTTCAAGTTCGCACCATAAACACTCTGCACAAGGCCTCCCGACGCGATATCGAATGGTCCGTGGAGTCCAGAGTGGGGGTATACCCCGAGTTTCTGTTGGGCCTTCTCAAGGACGAGGACAGGTTGATCAAAATTCTGTCGGTAAGCCTTCTGTTCAAAAAGGTGCTTAAGAGTTAAGGGGGACGCATGTCCAAGACGATTCTCATCGTGGATGACTCCAAGACGGTCCGCAACCTCGTGGCGTTCATCATGAAGAAGGAAGGCTTCAAGGTCGTCACAGCCGAGGACGGCCTTGACGGGTTGGAAAAACTCTATTCATCGGACAAGGTCGATCTCATCGTCTCAGACATCAACATGCCCCGGATGGATGGCTTCACGTTCATCAAGAGCGTCAGAGAACAGGAAGCGTATCGCGACATTCCCATCGTGGTGCTTTCCACCGAAGGCCAGGAAAAAGACATTCAGGCGGGCCTTTCCATCGGGGCCAACCTCTACATGGTCAAGCCGGCGCAGCCCGAGAAGATGGTGAAGAACATCAAAATGCTGCTTGGTTGATGGCCGAATTATGCCTTTAGTTCCCAAGGGGTGCGCATGAGCCAGGATTTCATGGATCCGGAACTCTTTGCCGACTTTATTGTCGAAGCCAAAGAGCATCTGGAGACGATTGAGCCGAATCTTCTCGAATTGGAGAGAAATCCGGCGAATTTAGGGCTTTTGAACGAGATTTTTCGTCCCATGCATTCGCTCAAGGGGGCATCGGGCTTTTTGGCGCTCAACAGCATCAACGGGTTGGCCCACAAGTCCGAAAACATCCTCGACGAGCTGCGCAAGGGCAAGATCGCGGTGACGCCCGAGATCATGGACGTGATTCTGGCTTCCACGGACGCCCTGCGGACCATGATCGACAACCTCGAAACCACGGGAAGCGAAGGCCAAGTCGACACCAGCTACATCATCGCCCGTATCGAGGCCATTCTGGCCGGAGAGCCCTTCGGCCAGCCCGCAACCCCGGCCAGCCCGGAGCAGGTCGACGCGTCTGGCCCCCAGGGGCAGGCGGCGTCGTCCAGTGAGGACGACATCATGGCGGACCAATCCGGAGCCGACCAAGCCGGCCGCTCCCAGGGCGTTGCGGAATCCGGCGGTCGGAACGAAACGGGCCAGGCCGCCTCTCCGGCGGAGGTTCGCGGCTTCATGATGCCCGAACTCCACGAGTCGGGACCCGCATACCCCCTGCAGGCCATCGGGGAAGGCCATCTCAACGACTTTCTCGAAGAAGCCCGCGAGATTATCGAAAATTTGAACGTTTCCCTGCTCGAGCTGGAAAAGGATCCCGAGGCCGGAGGGGAGCTGGTCAACGACATCTTCCGGTATTTTCACAATATCAAGGGAAATTCCGGCATCATCGGCCACAAGGAGCTCAACGCCCTGACCCACGAGGCCGAAACCCTGCTCAACCGGGTACGCAAAGGCGAGCTCAAGGCCTCGCGCCCCATGATCGACCTGCTGTTGGCCGCGGTGGACCTCATTGAATCGCTGCTTACGCGCATCGATCCCAAGCACAACGAAGCCATCCCGGTGGATATCGCCTTTCTGGTGGAAAAGCTCAAAAAAGCCTCGGAAACCGGAGAGGTGGACCTGGGTGGCGGCGCTTCCGGCGCCACGCCGGACCCCCATGCCGAACCGGCGCCCCAGGCCGACGAAAACGAGCCGTCCGACGGACTCGATCCTGAAGATGTGGAAATTTTCGAGCAGACCGTCCAGCAGCAGTTGGAAAAGATGCACATCGCCCTGGCCGAATTGGCCAAGGACGGCACGAACAAGGACTATATCGACGGTCTGTTCCGCACGCTGGACACTATCCGCAATTCGGCCGGCTACATGGGGTTTTCCGACCTCAAGGTCTATGCCGAACGCACGGCCGGCCTGGTGGACCAGGGACGCAAATCCGGCATTTCGTTCGAACTCATGCTCGATATCCTGAAGCAGGAGTGCGCCATTCTCGAAGACATGCTGCGCAAGGTCCTGACCGAGATAACGGGCAAGCCAGCCGACGAAATCGCTCCGGCCCCGGAGGAGCCGGCCGCCCCGCCCACGCCGGATGTGGTGCTCAGCGCCGCCCCCATGGAGCCGGATCACGGCCATGACGCGCACGCGCCCCAAGCGGACGGCCCTAAGGCGGAAAGCTCCCAGGCCCAGGAGGCGGCGAAGACCGTTGCGCCGCCGCCGGTCGAGCCCGAACCGACCTCGGCGGTCCCCTCCGCCCCCAAGGGGGAGCCGGTCGCCAAGGCCGCGCCCGGCCCGGAGACGTCGGCCGCGCCCGCCGCCAAGCCCGCTCCGACACCGCCGCGCCAGCCCGCCAAGCCCGCCGCGAAGCCCACCGCGAAGCCGGCCGCCAAGCCCGCCGCGACGCCCGCCAAGCCCGAAGCCGCCCCGAACCAGGCCGCCGGGGGAACCAAGGTCAGCTCCACCATTCGGGTGGACCACGAAAAGCTCGACCACCTCATGAACTTGATCGGTGAGCTCATCATCAACCGCAACCGGTACTCCCTGCTGGCTCGCTCCCTTGAGGAAGGCAAGCTCGATGTGCAGGCCATCGCCCAGCAGCTCACCGAAACCACCTACGCCATGGCCCGGCTGTCCGACGATCTGCAAGACACCATCATGAAGGTGCGCATGGTGCCCGTATCGTCGGTGTTTTCCCGCTTTCCCCGCCTGGTGCGCGACCTGTCGCGCAAGTCGGGGAAGGAAGTGGAACTGCTCATGGAAGGCGAGGAAACGGAACTCGACAAGAGCGTGGTGGAAGTCATCGGCGATCCGCTGGTTCACCTGATCCGAAACAGCGTGGACCACGGCCTGGAGCCTGAAGACGTGCGCCTGGCCGCCGGCAAGAGCGCCATGGGGCACGTGTGGCTGCGCGCCTACCACCGGGGCAACTCCGTGGCCATCGAGGTGGAGGACGACGGCAAGGGCATCGATCCTGCCGTTATGCGCGAGGTGGCCGTGCGCAAGGGCCTCATCGGACCCGACGAGGCCAAAAATTTGGATGACCGCGACTCCCTCGAACTCATCTTCATGCCCGGTTTTTCCTCGGCGGAAAAAATCACCGACATTTCGGGTCGAGGCGTGGGCATGGACGTGGTGCGCACCAATATCAAAAATCTCAAGGGGATGGTGAACGTGGTGAGCGAAGTGGGCAAGGGCTCCAAGTTCACCATGACCCTGCCGCTCACCCTGGCCATCATCGACGCCCTCATGGTCATGGTGGGCAACGAGACGTACGCCATTCCGCTCGACGCGGTTTCCGAAACCACCAAGATCGAAATGGCCCGCATGACCGAGATCAACAAGCGCAAGGCCGTCACCCTGCGCGGCGAAGTGCTGGGCGTGGTGGAAATGCGCGAGGTGCTGGGGCTCGACCCCGACCCCGAGGCCGATCAGCGCGAGGTGGCCGCCGTGGTCATTCTGCATGACAACGACCGCCGCCTGGGAGTGATCGTGGACCGGCTGCTCGAACGTCAGGAGATCGTCATCAAGCCCCTGGGGGCCTATCTCTCGGAGTTCGACATGCGCGGCATTTCCGGCGCGACCATCATGGGAGACGGCTCGGTGGTGCTTATTCTCGATCCGCACGAACTGTATCTCATGTCCACTTCGCAACGCTCCACGACGTTTTGAGCCTTGGCGACACAAAAAAGAAAAAGCCCGCTCCGGTCGACCGGAGCGGGCTTTTCGTTTTTTCGGGGCGGTCTCAGCCCAGATAGAATAAGCCGTATCCGCCGAGTTGACCGGTGACGGCCGACCAGAAGAGCACGGCTCCGGCGACGAGGTGGAGTTTCATGCGCAGGGGGTTCTTGCTGCGCAAAACCAGGATCCAGAGCAGGCAGGCCAAAAGCGCGAACGCTCCAGAGAGGGACTGGCCCCAGAAGAACACAGGCCGTATGGGCATTTCATGCACCAGGGACCAGAGCTTCCAGCACAGGCCGCCCTGGACTCCCAGGGCCAGGAGGGTGGCGGCCAGGGCCAGCTTGGCGCACAGTTTGAGGACGTAGTTGTAGTAGTCGCGTCCGAAATCGTCCTTGTCGCGTCGATAGATCAGGTAGCAGGCCCCCAGCGCGGCGGCGGAAGCGAAGCTGAGCAAAAGGGTCAGCGGAGCCATGAGCCAGACCGCCGAGGTCTTTTCGGGCAGAAAATAGGCTTGCTCGGCCGCCGGCGTGGTGGGCGAGAGCAGAAAGTGGCGCAGGGCGGCGAGGCAGAGGTATCCGAAGACCCAGCCGCACAGGCTGGCCAGAATGCCGAGCAGGGAATGCAGGACCCGTGCGCCGGCCAGCGATCGCCAGGAGGCCCGGTAGACGAGCAGAAGAAGGGCCGCTCCTCCCAGACAGCCGGCCAGGGGGGCGTCCGGCAGGGGCCAGCCCAGCCAGAACAGGGCCACGTCCGGCAGGCGCGAGACCAGGGTCAAGGCGCCGCCGGCCAGGGCGAAGAGGGCCACGAGGCCGGCGAACAGGGCGAACGTGGTCGTCTGTTGTCCGAACTTGTCGCGAAAGACCTTGAGCCTTTTGGGTGGACGCAGGCAAAGCGAGGCCGCCAGGGCGGGCAAGCCGGAGGCGGCCAGGGCCAGCGTCAAGGGCAGACAGCACAGGGCCAGGGTCGCCAGAAACACGGTGTATTCGCTCACTGCGGTGCGCTCCTTTTCATGGTCCCGGCCGGACGGCGCGGGCCTTGTTGTCTTGCCTGAAAATACGCCATGAGGCAATGTTTACAAGGGAGTGCGGCTCCGCGGACCGGGTGGCGAAAATGAAGCGGGACTTTCCCGGCCGGGCGCGCGACAGGCCGGGGCGACGTTGCGGAGTGCGCGACCTGTTGCCCGGCGGGCGCGGCGGATTTGTCGACGCATTCGGGCGACGCACTTGGGCGACGCATCCGGGCGGCAAGTGTGGCCGGCGCGGCGCGCCCTGCGTGCAAATCCCGGCGAAAGCTTGCCATCGCTTGCAACCTCGCTTATCGCTTACAAGGCTGTCCGAGGAATTCCCTCGGACGTAAGCCGCGACGTGACGGGTGCGATACGCCGCGCCGCCCACGGCGAAAGTCTTGTGGTCTCCAGGGCGATAGCACATTTCGGCGCGTCACGTTTCGGGACGGGAAGGCCGACGAACCTCTACGACGCGAGCGTCATGCCTGGGAGGACAGGGTGAAAGGATTCGCCTGGGCCGTATTGGCCCTCATGGCCGCATGTATCGGTTGCGCGCAGGACGGTTCGCAGACCCGGGGAAGCACCGCCAGCCGCTTGCAAAAACTGGAAACGAGTTTCGAGTCGTTCCAGCAGGATCAGCTTCTCGCCCAGAAACAGCGTCAAGCGCGCGACTCCGAAATTGACGCCAAGCTCGACCAGATAGCCACCCGGCTCGACAGCCTGACTCCGGGGGCCAAGTCCGCAAAGGCCGCTCGACCGGCCAAACCCGTGCACAGCGTCCAGGCCGGAAGCACCGTTCCCCTGGTGGCCGGGCAGGTGATTCCCCTGTCGGCCTTCGGCACGCCGCCCGCGCGACCCGTGGCCCAGGCTTCCGCACCCACGCCCACGCCCTTGGCCCAGACGCCCACGCCCTTGGCCCAGACGCCCACGCCCCTGGCTCAGGCCCCGCAGTCCGTTTCCCCCCAGCCTCAGCCCTTGACGCCCAATCCGTCGGGACGCGGTCCCCAGACTCCAGCCCCGGCGCCCGTGCAACTGGGCCAGGTTCAGCCCCTCCAGGCGGTCCAGCCCCAAGGCCAACCAGCCGGGAGCTCCCTGGGCCTGGAACCGCCCGTGGTCACCTTGCCTCCCCAACAGCAGGCGCCCCAGGCGTACGCCCCCCAACCTCTGTCCGCACAAGCCGGAAAGCCGGTGCCGTATGACCGCGTGGTCAAATCCGCCCCGAGCGTGAGTCGGTCGCGTTCCGGCACGTCCAAGTCCTCCCCGGAAGCTGCTCCCGTCGTCGCCGCGACCCCGTCCGCCCCGGCCACGCCTCCGGTTTCGGCCGCTTCCGCCGGGAAGAGCGACCCCGTCGACGCCGCCCAGCTTTACACCGACGGAATGCGGGCCATCGCGGCCAACAAAAACGACGACGGCCGGCGCAAGATGAACGAATTGCTCACCAAGTACCCCAACACGGACAAGGCCCCCCTGGCCCTGTACTGGGTGGGGGAAAGCTACATGAACGAGCGCAGCTACAACCAGGCCATTTTGGCCTTCAAGGACCTGACCACCCGTTATCCCAAGAGTTTCAAGGCCCCGGAGTCGGTGTACAAGGTCGCGGAAGCCTACGAGCGCCTGGGCGACAAGAGCAACGCCATTTTCCATCTGAAGCTTCTGGTGGACGAATATCCCGGCTCCGAGCTCGCGGGCAAGGCCAAGCAGAAGCTCAAGCAACTCGGCCAGTGAGGCCATGTCCGACCAGGACGAGGAACTCTGGGCCAGCCTGAGCCTGCGTCATGGGCTCGATCTGGGGGTGCGCACCATTAACGGGTTGGTGGAGCACTTCGGCGGGGCGGTCCAGGCGGCCCGCCACGCCAGGCATTGGAAAAGCCTCGGGCTGGCGAGCTCCCGTCAGGTGAAGGGCTTTCTGGCCGAAACATGGCGCGAAAGCGCCCAACAGGAGCTGGACCAGGCCAGGAAGGTGGGCGCGCGGGTTCTGTGCTGGTCCGACCCGGCTTTCCCGTCCCGTTTGCGCCAGACCGGTTCCGCGCCGATCCTTTTGTACTATCAAGGGGATTTGAGTCTTTTGAACAATCCCTCCCTGACCATGGTGGGCTCGCGCGAGGCCTCGCGCTATGGCATCGAACTCGCCCGGCGCATCGCCGGCGACCTGAGCGACAAGGGCATGACCATCGTCTCCGGCTTGGCCTTCGGCATCGATCGCGAGGCCCATCTGGGTGGGCTTTCCGGGCCGGGAAGCTCGGTGGCGGTTCTGGGCACGGGCATCGACGTGCTCTATCCGTCCAGCAATCGCGACGTGTGGTTGGGCCTTTGCGAAAAAGGGCTCGTGGTCACGGAATTTCCCCCCGGAACCAAGCCGCTCGGCGCCAACTTTCCCCAACGCAACCGCATCATGAGCGGGCTTTCCCTCGGGGTGCTGGTGGTGGAGGCCAAGGTCAAGTCCGGCAGCCTCATCACCGCCCGCCTGGCCATGGAGCAGGGCCGGGACGTGTTCGCCGTGCCCGGGCCGGTCTCCCTGCCCAGCTACCGGGGCTGTCACGAGCTCATCAACCAGGGGGCCAAGCTGGTGCACGGGGCCGAGGATATTTTGGTGGAACTGGCCCCCCAGATCGAGGACTTCGTGCGCGGCAAGACGGACGCTTCTCCCCACCGCGCGACGGCGGGGCGGGGCCGCCGACCGGTCGACGCCGAAAGGGACGCCGTTGCGCAGACGCAGCGCGCTCGTCCCGCAAGACGGACGCGGTGTTGTCCGCCGGCCGAGGCGGCGCAACTGTCGAGGCCGGCTCGCGGCGAGGAGATTTGCGATCCGGCCGGGTCCCCGGAGGAGGGTGCGAAGGCCCCGACCGCGCCCGGCGCGAGCGGCGCGCAATGCGCCCACCGGGACGCCGCCCCCGCCGGAAAGGCGCGAGAAGGGGAAGAGCGCGCTGCGTCTCCCGAGGCCAAGCCGGCATCCGGCCAGGCCGGGGGGCTGGAGGACGAGGTGGCCCAGCATTTGGCGGCCGTGGGCGCGACCCACATCGACAGCCTGTGCCGGGTTTTTCACGTTCAGGTCGCGCAAATGAGCCGGCTTTTGGTTGTTCTGGAACTCAAGGGGGTTGTCCGACGACTTCCCGGAGGCTATTATCTCACGGCGTAATTGAAGGAGCGAGGCGTCGTCATGCAGAAGATTCCCCTCAATCTGGCCAAGGCCGGATTCACCCTGGCCAAACCCGTGGCCCGAGGCGACGGCGTGGTCGTAGCCGCCCCGGGCACGGAACTGTCCGACTCGCTCATCGACAAGTTCGACATGATGGGCGTGGACTACATCGTCGTGGAAGGCGAACCCGTGGAGATGGAAGGCGTCGTTTCCGGCACCAACTACGACGCCCGGCTCCAAAGCCTGGACCACCTCTTTCGCAAGCACGTGAAGGACGACTGGATGATGCAGATCAAAGAGGTGCTCACCGAATATTTTAAGATGAAAGTGGCCGGAGCCAAGTAGGAGAAGGGAAAACATGGCCCAAGACCTCAAGCTCGAACGCAAGGGTCAGATTCTGGCCGTCAAGGACCTGCCCACCCTTCCCAAGGTGCTGGAGGAAGTCTCCCGCCTGGTCAAGGACCCGGACTCTTCCACCGACCAGATCGCCAAACTCATCGCCATGGATCAGGTGCTTTCGGCCAAGGTGCTCAAGATGGTCAATTCGCCCATCTACGGGTTTCCGGGCCGCATAAGCTCGATCCACCACGCCCTGGTATTGCTGGGATTCAACGTTTTGCGCGGCGTCATCGTCAGCACGTCGGTCTTCGACATGATGACCAAGAACATGGTGGGACTGTGGGAACACAGCGTGGGCTGCGCTCTGGCCAGCGCCACCGTGGCCCGACAGTGCGGCATGAAGGACATCGAGGACGTGTCCGTGGCCGGGCTGCTGCACGACCTGGGCAAGGTGGTGACCGCCGTGCAGTTGCCCGAACTCAAGGTCGTCATCGAGGAGCAGGTCAAGCTGCGCGATCTCACCTACCTGGAAGCCGAAAAGCAACTCATGGGCGTGGGGCACGACCGGGTCAACGTCTGGCTGGCCGATCACTGGAAACTGCCTCCCAGCATCAAGGAAGGCATGGGCTACCACCATAAGCCCCAACTGGCCCGCCTCTACCCGGACGTGGCCTGCTGCGTGCATGTGGGCGACTTTCTCGTGCGCATCTTCCAGTACGGCTCGGGCGGCGACGACAACGCCCCCTACCTGGAACCCGACGCCCTGAAAAAGCTCAAGCTCAGGCCTCGCGATCTGGAAATCATCCTCGACCGGCTGTGCGAACAATTCGTGGACATCGCCGAACTGAGTTTCACCTGATATGACCGAAGCCCACGGGTGTCGTTTTATTCGTCAGCAGCGCATCTACCTGCTCACCGCCGACCAGGGCCTGGCCGACATGCTGGCCGGCCTGTGGGGAGCGGATCAATTGGAGCTTTCGCATTTCGACCGGGGACGCGGAGCCATCGAGGTGCTCTTCAACGAACTGCCGGACCTGCTCATCGTGGACGAAGCCCTGCCCGACATGCCCGGGCTGGACGTGGTCAACCTGGTCAAGAGCGAAAACGTCTACCGTCAGCTTCCCGTCATCCTGGCCATACGCGAGGAGGTCCTGCTCGAAGGAGTGGATTGGTGCTCCTCCGAGGTGGACGACCTCATCATCCTGCCCGTGACCCCGGCCCGGGTGAAGGCCAGAATCTACCTCACGCTGGCCCGGGCCTCGCGCGCCTTCGACGCCAACCCCCTGTCCAAGCTGCCGGGCAACACGTCCATCATTCAGCGTATCCAGGAGCTCATCGACCGGGGCGAAGACTTCGCCCTGGCCTATGCGGACCTGGACTACTTCAAGAGCTTCAACGACAAATACGGCTTTTCGCGCGGCGACGAGGTGCTCATGATGACCGCGCGCATCATCGTCAACACCATTCGCTCCTTCACCGGGGTGCGCTCGTTCGTGGGCCACGTGGGCGGCGACGACTTCGTGTTCATGCTGCCGCCGGACAAGGTGGAGTTGGCCTGCCAGCGGGTGATCGAGAACTTCGACTCCATCGTTCCCCACTTCTACGACGAAGAGGACCGGGCCAAGGGCTACATCCAGTCCACGGACCGCGAAGGCAACATGCGCACCTTTCCCCTGATGGCCGTCTCCATCGCCGTGGTCTTCAACCAGAACGGACGCCTGAAACACTATGGCGAGGCTTCGCAGATCGCCATGACGCTGAAGAAAAAGGCCAAGGAGAATCCCAAGAGCAGCTATGTCCTCGACAAGCGGCAAAGCTGATCCGCATCCGGTCCTGTCCGACTGGGCCGAGGGGTTTCTGGGCTGGCTGGCCGTGGAAAAGGGATACTCCCAGGCCACTGTGGACGCCTACCGCACCGACCTGGAAAACTTCGAGCAATACTTGAAGAACAAGGGCCGCAACCTGGAGCAGCCCGGCTTGATCACCCGGCGCGACCTGCTGGGCTTCATGGCGGACATGCATCGCCAGGGATTGGCCAAGTCCTCGGTGTCGCGGAGGCTTTCCTGCCTGCGCGGCCTCTTTCGACATCTTTTGCGCCACAGGATTATCGACAAGAATCCCGCCGCCGGCCTTTCCAATCCCAAACAGGCCGTGCACCATCCCAAAAGCCTGAACGTGGACCAGGCCTTTGCCCTGCTCGACGCGCCCAAAGACCCGGGCGACCCCGAAGCCTTGCGCGACGTGGCCCTGGCCGAGCTGCTCTATGGATCGGGGTTGCGCATCGGTGAGGCCCTGAACCTGGACTTGGACGACCTGGATCTGTCGGCCGGGTTCGTACGCGTGGTGGGCAAGGGCTCCAAGGAGCGTCTATCCCCGCTTTCCGACACCGCGACCACGAGCCTGCACGCCTACCTGCGTGCGCGACACGCCTTTGTGGACGACCCCGCCGAGCAGGCTTTTTTTCTCGGGGTGCGGGGCAAAAGGCTGCAACGCAAACAGGCCGAGCGCATTCTGGCCGGCCTGAGCGCCAAGGCCCACCTGCCCACGTCCGTGCATCCGCACATGCTGCGCCACAGCTTCGCCAGCCATATGCTTCAGTCGGGAGCGGACATGCGCGCCGTGCAGGAGCTGTTGGGGCACGAGCGGCTTTCCACGACCCAGCGCTACACCCACCTCGATCTGGCCAGGATTACAAAAATTTATGATACGGCGCACCCGAAGGCCAAAGGGGCGTTGGACAAAAAGGGCGGAGGAAAAAAAGGTGCGAAGGGGCAATGACAGCCGCAAAACCGGCGTCTCTTCGCAGGATCGCGTCTCACTGTATTGCTCGGGGGCGATTCGGGCATGCTTGCCGCTGTATATGGGGTGATGCAAAGACATGAACGCAAAGACGCTGTTTAGCGAAAACAACATTCATCTGGCGTTCGAAATAAGCCTTGCCTTCAAGGGGATTTTCGCTGTCGGAGAAATGATTGCAGGCGTTGCCGCGTACTTTGTGACAAAGGAATTTCTTGTCAATATTGTGGATTTCGTCACGAAAGTGGAACTGACGGAAGACCCTCACGATTTCATTGCGAATTCCCTGTTGCATGCCGCCCAGGGCTTGTCCCTATCGGCTCAGCACTTTACGGCTTTCTATCTGTTCAGCCATGGCGTGGTAAAATTCTGGCTCATCCTTGGTCTCTGGAGAAGGAAAATGTGGTACTATCCGGCGGCCATGGGTGTTTTCGGTTTGTTCATCGTGTATCAGGTCTATCTGTATTTCTTTACGCACAAAACGTCATTGCTGCTCCTTACGATACTCGATCTGTTCGTTATCGCCTTGACCTGGTTGGAGTATCAACATCTGCACCGCGGGATTTCGCGCGTTTCACAGTGATATTGCAGCGTCGCCGCGTGTGACCACGGGCAAGTTCGCCCTGTTGGCAGGAACGAAAAAGAAACCCACGTCCACCGATTTGTCGGAAGACGTGGGCGTTTTCTCTGGGCGTTGCGGTATTCGATCCTGGCGGCGCTACCCCGTGAAGGGGTTGGACGCGAAAACCTGCACATAGGTCGGATCGGGCGGGTTCCCGCTGGTGGGGCCGAAACATGCCGTCAGGGCCAATGAGCCCATGTCCAGGACGTAGGATTGATACGTTGGGTAGTCGTATGTCGCGCGATAAATCGCGCCGGAACTTTTCGCGATCCCATCGGTGGACGAGTACGAAATGATGTCCTGGACGTCCTGCATGTCCAGAGCGCTTTTGGTGGCGAACTTGTCCGCATACTGGCTTTGATAGCTGGCGTAACGCTTCTCGTTCGACAAGGCCCCGGTATAGTTGTCTGTCGTGCCTGGCAGAAAGAACGTGTTCACGGCCACGAGCGTGTCCGGGTATTCCCAACTGAGGCCATCGCGCAGGATCGAATCGTCGGAGCGAACCCCCTTGGCCTGCGGGTGTTCCAGGTCGTTCTCCAGGACCACGGCGGTATTTTCATCGGCAAGAAAGCCGATGTAGGAATGCGTGTTTTTCTGGTTGAGGAGATAGCTGCTCACGCCTTCCAACGTGTCGTAGTGCTCCAGGCTGTATCGAATGTCGGCAAGATAGGGCGTGGCCCCTTCGGTTGTGAAATAGCCTTGCGTCATGTCGCTATCCAGGACCGCTCCGGAGATATGCTGATCGCTGAAGAGCGACATGGGAAAGAGCTGGCCGAGGATGCCAATGCCGACCACGTCGTTGGCGGAGTCGCCGTTTTTGTACATTTGGACGGTATGCAGATCGGAAATCCCCGGCATGTCGTACCAGTCCAGGTTGCGGCCGACGATGGTCGAACCCGTGGCCGAGGCTTGGCCGAAGACCGCCGTGGCCGAACAACTTCCCGGATCCACGATGTCGTGCACGACCTGAATCAATTTGAGTTCATTGGTCGACAGAACGCCGTCGCCCAGTTTGTCGACGGAAGAGTTGAAGACCGTGCTCATGCCGTTCAACTCGTCGATATACTCTTGGGGCATGTCGTCGATGAGGTTGTCGGCGCGCGATATCAGGGTCGAAAGGTCCAGGTGCTCCGGCGAAGACTCGACGGAAAGAAGCAGAAAATTATCAATAATGGAGCCATATTCCGGCATGGCCTCGACTATTGCTTCCGCGTAGGCTTGTCCTACATCGAAGTGTGAACCCTTGGTGAAATCCAGGGTGGTTTTGTAATAAAGGCCATCAACTTTTTCGATGGAAGAAAGTGCGGAGTTGCTCGACATACGACCTCGACTGGAGTGCTTCAAACCTGCTTGAGCCCTTTTTCACCATGAAAATAGGCTGAAGTTGTGCCTTTTTTGAGTATAACGCAGAAGAAGGCGGGGATTCAAGTGGTTTTGCCCTGGGCAAGGAAATCCCCCGGGCCGAGGGTTTTGGTGGCGTGGCGGCGTGGACGGGGCGGGGTGCGGGGACGGACGTCGTCCGGTGGGGACTTCCCGGTCGCCCGGGCTTGCAATGCCGGCCGTTGCGCACTAAGCACATTGCGTAAGCTCGGAACTCAGACTGTTTCCTGAACGATAAGGCTCCATGTCCAAGAACAAACCGGCTCCCATAATCGTTAAGCGCGAGGAAGAAGGCCACGCCGGCGCCCACGGCGGCAGTTGGAAAGTGGCCTACGCCGACTTTGTGACGGCCATGATGGCGCTTTTTCTTCTGTTGTGGCTGTGCATGGCCTTGAAGCCCCAGCAGAAAGATTCGCTTTCGGCCTTTTTTCAGGATCAGGAGCTGCCCAAGAAGAAAAAACCCGAGGAAACCATCGTCCTGCCCACCTACGTGGCCAAGGACAGCGTGCAGGGCGCACCGCAGTTCAAGCTCTCGCAGGAAGAGCAGCTCAAGTATCAGGTCGCCCTCATGATCAAGCAACTCATCACCAACAATCCCAACCTCAAGCAGAACTCGGGCATCAGTTCCGACAAGTTCGGTGTGCTTTTGCACGTGAACAACGCGGTGATGTTTCAGCCCGGTTCGGCGACCATCAAACCGGCCGGCCTCAAAATTCTCGACGACGTGATCAAGGTGCTCCAGTCGCACAAGGTCAGCCTGGTGGTGCGCGGCCACACGGACGATGTCGAGGCCAGCGGCAAGAACGGCCAGCCGTCCAAGTACGAACTGTCGGCCCTGCGCGCGGCTGCGGCGGCGCGGTATATCATCGAAAAGGGAAACATCGATTCCACGCGGGTGCAGTCCGTCAGCTACGCCGACAGCAAACCCCTGGTGCCAAACATTTCCGACGAGAACCGCGCCATCAACCGAAGGGTGGAATTTCTTTTTCACTCCGAGGACTTGGCGACCATCAAATAGCTTCCCACCGCGGCGGCCAGGCCTGTGACGCGACGCGGACGCGGCCAGCCTTCGGACGCCGGGGCTTTCAGTCTTCCTGGGCGTCCGGGCAGGACTGGGCGTAGGCGCACCAGGCGCAAGCCCGCGAGGGCAGGGGGATGAAGCTCGGCGCGTTCAGGATCAGGTCCAGCAGGCAGCGCACCAGGGCCGGCACGTCCTGGTCGACAAAGCGGGCGCGGGCTTCCGGGGCGACCTTGGGGCCGAAGAGCAATTCTTCCCGCCCGTCCTCGCCCAGGCAGACGAAGGCCGCGTCCACCGCTCCCTCGTCCTGGGTTCGGCTGTTCAGCCAGAGGTAGAGGGGCAACTGCACCGATCCCATGGCCCGGCTCAGCGGGGGGAGCATCTCCTCGATCCGGTCGGGGTCGGGGGAGCGTATCCAGTCCCACAACCACTCGTCGGAAAAGAACGACTCCTGCGGTTTCTTGGGCGTGCCGGTCTTGTAGTCGAGCACGATCAGGCCGTCTTCCCGCCGGTCCACGCGGTCCACGTCTCCGCGCAGCTTGACGGAGCCCACCGTGGTCTCCAGGCTGGTCCGCATTTGGGTTTCCAGCCGGAGAATGGTGGTGGGCTTGACCGAGCGGACAAAGGCCGACAGGCGCCTGCGCCCGGCCCGTTCGAGCAGGATGCGCGAGCTCGCGGGCATTTGCCGGAAGAAGTCCGCCTGGTGCAGCCGAAGCGAAAGTTCGTCGCACAGACGGTTCGCGTCCAGCAGGGAGGGGTCCAGCGGCTGATTGAGGTGCGGGGTGAAAAAGTCCTGCAACAGGACGTGCACTAGCTTGCCGAACTCCGGCGGGTCGCCGTCTTCGGCCACTTCCTTCAGCGGACGAAGGGGCGTGAGGTGGGTGTAGAAAAAGCGCAACGGACACCCGGCGTAGTTGTCCAGGAAGGTGGCGGAAAGACCGCTGTCGCGCAGGATGGTGTCCAGTTTTTGCCGGCAGGCCGGGGTGTTTCGCACCGCGCCCGTGCTTCGGGTCAGGCTTTGCCTGGGCAGGGTGATCAGGTGGCGCGGTTCGTCGGTGGGCGAAAGCAGGTGGCCCTGGCGTTTTTCTTCTTCCCAGAGCAATTGCTCCACGTAGCGGCTGGGCTGGCTCTTGCCGTCGAAGAGCCCCGGAGTGACCCCCGTGGAATAGAAAAGTCCCACCTCGCGCGCGCCTTGTATGAGGCGATAGAAGGTGTGTGCGGCGATGAAGTCGCGTCCGCGCCGGTCGGGCAGGCCCAGGGGCTCGCGCAGGGGGTCGGGCAAAAGCGGGTCGGGACTGGGCGCGCCGGGCAGGAGTTCTTCCGTGGCCCCCAGGACGAACACCCGTTCGAAGGTGAGCAGACGTGTTTCCAGCATGCCGAGCACCTGGAGGCCGGAGAGGGGGTCGGCTTCGAAGGGCGCGCGCTGGGCCGCGACGAGTTCGCGGGCCATGGCCCGGATGGCCGTCGGCTCGAAGGATTCGCGGCTGATGGAGCTGTCGGCCAATTCCGGGATCACGACGTCCAGAAGCCGGGCCAGGCACTGGGCGTCGATGACGAAGCGCTCCCATCGGCCGGGATTGAGGGCCGGGTCGAGCAGCAGACCGGCGAGTCCGGTCAACGCCTTGGCCATGGACTCGGGCGTTCCGGTCGTTTCGAAGGCGGAAAAGCATACCTCGCGCACCCGGTCCAGCAAGGCCAGGGCCGCCTCGGGATGGTTCAGTTGGGCCACCACGTCCTCGCCCGGTCGCCAGGCCAGGGGATCGACGAACCTTTCGCCCACGCGCAGGGCCTGTTCCCAGGCGTGGAATATCTGGCGCAGGGGATGGGTGCCCTCGACCTCCAGGAACTTGAGCAGGGGATGGCGCAGGCAGGACACCAGGTCGCGCCAGTGGCAGCCGGCGGGCATGCGACCGTCCTGCAGGGCGAAGAGCAGCTCCACGAACTGAAAGAGCGGCGATCGGGACAGGGGAAAGCCCATGGACACGTTGACGTCGCGTCTGGGCAAGTGGTGCAGGACGCTCATGAGCATGCTCGTGTCCGTGAGCACCACGGCGGTGGACTCCAGACTGGCCAACCCGTCGAGCTGTTCGCTCAAGGCCTTGAGCTGGGTGTGCAGGTCGAAGCCCTGAAAGAAGCGCACCTGGCCGCGCTTGGCCGGTTCGGTTCGGGCGTCGTCGGAAAACAGCGACAGTTGGTCGCTGCGCCTGCGCCACACCGGCAGGGGCGAGCGCTTTTCATCGGTGTGCAGGGCGGCTTTGGCCTTCCAGTCGGCAAGCCACTTTCGGTGCTGGGCGCAGGACCAGTGGGCCTGCTGGCCGGGCGTGGCCACGGCCGGGTCGGTGTGCCAGAGAATCTCGGCCTGGCCCGCGCGCCACAGGGTGTGGAGCAGGGTTTCTTCGCAGCCGGTGAGGGCGTTGAATCCGCAGGCCAGCACCTGTTTGCCGGCAAGGGCGGCCATGAACGCCTCGGGGTCGCGTATGGCCAACTGGGCGGCCAGGCCGGGCGTGACGGCTTTTCGGTCGAGCATGGCCTGGCGATAGTGATGCTGAATGGCCCGCAGGTTGGCCAGCAGGGTGGCGGCGGTGGACATGACCTCGCCTTGCAGATGGTCCAGGTCCGTGGCGGTCACGTTTTGCTGGAAAAATTCGTCCATCAGGGAGGCCAGGCGCAGGCCCCAGGGGAAGAAGTCCTTGATTTCCTGGGGAAATCCGTCCGTGCGTCCGCGCAGTCCTGCGCCGAGCCCGGTCACGACCCGGTGCAGCATGCCCACCTGGTCGAGCCGTCCCAACCGGCCCAACGGGTCAGGGTGCGTGCTGAGGCAGAGTTTGTCGAAGAGTTCGCCGATGGACACGATTTCGGGCAGCAGGCAGGGCTTTCCCAGCCGGGGCTCGGCCGCCAGGCGGTCGAACAGGTAGCGTCTGGGTCTGCGATGGGGAAAGAGCACCACCACGTTCTCGAAACGTCCGCCGAAGCGTTCCGCCAGATAGCGGGCCAGACCGGAGAGAAAATCCCGGTCCCAGGGGATGACGGTGATGGGAATCACGGACGCTCTCCGTCCTCGACCGCGACCAGCACGCGCGCGTCCACATAGGCCAGGACGCCCCGCGCGGGCTTGCCCCTTCCCTGGGGCAGGCGGCGGGCCAGGCGCAGGTAACGACGCACCTGGTCGTGGTGCTCGGGGTCTTGGCGGCCGGTTTTGTAGTCGATGACCAGGGTTTCCTTGGCGGCGAAGACAAGCAGGTCCGGCCGATGGCGTTGGCCGTCTTCGTCCAGCAGTTCGGCTTCGCTCAGTCCCTGGCGCAGGCTCTCGGCAAAGAAGTCCCGCTCGCACAGCCAGGCCAGGCCCTGGGCCAGGTCTTCCACGGTTTCGGAATCCACGGGCTGTCCCAGGGCGCAGGCCCCCTGGGCTATGGCCAGCCTGGCCCTGTCCAGGTCGAGCGCGTCGGGCCGGACGCGCAGGAACTCCAGGGCCTTGTGCAACACCAGGCCGCGCTTTCGTTCGCTCAGGATGTTGCGATCGTCGGGCGGTTCCAGAGGGCTGCGCGCGATCTTCAGGCTGCCCAGCCAGTCCAGGGGGACCCGTCCGGCCAGGGCGCTCGTCCCACAAACCGCCCACGCTCTCGCCATGCCGGCCGAGTCGTCCAGCAAGGCGCCCTGGTTGGTCGGGCGGCGCGGGGGCGTCCCCCGCACGAGCCCCCGTCCGTTTCCGCCCAGGGTTTCCAGCAGGGGGGCCAGGACGCGTTGCAGGGGGTGGCGGTTGCGCACCTTGTCGCAGGCGGGCACAAAGGCGTGCAGCTCGCGCACGGGCCTGGTCCAGGCCACGTAGAGCAGGTTTATCTGTTCGAGCAGGGTCTTGGCCTGGGCCGCGTGGTAGGGTTCGCCAGCGTCCTTGGTCAGGGGGACGGTGAGGGTGCGGCCGCCGACGTCCAGGTCGGCCAGGGAGGCGGAGGCCCGCGTGGAAAACAGGGTGAAGGGCGTCACCACCACGGGGTATTGCAGACCCTTGGCCTTGTGCATGGTGAGCACGCGCACGGCCACGGCCTCTTCGGACTGGGGAAGTTTTTCCTCGTGCCCGCGTTCGCGCCAGAATTCCAGAAACGAGGACAGGGAACCGTATCCCGCGGTTTCCGCCTGGTGCACGAGTTCGAGAAAGCGACGAAGAAAGGCTTCGTCGCGCGGGTGGACGGCGAAGGTGTCGCAGGCGGCGAAAAGTTCGCGCACCGCGTCGTAGGGAGTCATGAGGCTGGCCCCGTGCAGGAAGGGGGCGAAGAAATCACTCCACACTTCGGGAAAGTCGCGTCGGAAGTTGGCGGAAAGCTGTCCCGGGGACTGACTGGCCAGCCAGTCCGCCATCTGTTGCCGGGTCGTGCCCGAGATGGCGCCATAGAGTTCCTGGCAGGCCAGAAAGTTCCAAAAGGCCATATTGTCGGCGGGGTAGTCTATGAGGCCAAGAAAGGCCAGGGCGCCGCGCACGATGGGGTGGGCGCCGACCAGAAGGCTGTTTTCCGTGACCACGGGTTGATCCATGTCCGTAAGCCACTTGGCCGCCAGCGAGGCCTCGGTGTTGGACCGGGTGAGCACCGCCACTTCGCCGGGATCGAGCCGCTTGAGCAGATCGTCCTGCATGAGCTCGGCGAATGCCTCGCGCACGCTTTGGGCGTAGTCCGCCTGGGTGTCTCCGGAAAGGGCCTGGACGCGCACGTAGCCGGCCTTGGGGTCCCGGTTCGCGGGAGTGGTCTGGCGGCAGCCGGAAAAACCCTGGCGCAGGGACTCGGCCAGCCTGGCGCGCACGGCCTCCGGCCCTTCCGGCAACAGCAGGCCGGCGGCTTGGTCGCTTGCGTCCCCCTTTTCGAACTGGCCGAAGAGGGCGTTGTTGAACTCCACCACCACCGGTTCGCTGCGCCAGTTGCAGGGGAGACTGTCGACCCGCGTTTGAGCCAGGATCGTGAGCTCGGGCTGGGTGGCCGCCTGGGCGAAAAGTTCCGGTTCGCCGCCGCGCCAGCCGTAGATGGCCTGTTTCACGTCGCCCACGTAGAAGAGCGATCCCCCCTTGGACAGGCATTCCTGGGCCAACTGGACCAGCACGGCCCATTGGCTGAGGCTGGTGTCCTGAAATTCGTCTATGAGCAGGTGATGCAGGCGCACGCCCAGTCGACAGTAGGCCTCGGGCACGCCCCCGGCCTGGGCGAGCAGGGCGGCCACCTTCGCCGGCAGGCTCGAAAGCAGCGCCGTTCCGGTTTCGCGGATGTGGGCCTCGAAAGCCTGGGCCAATCGGTCGCCAAGCTCCAGGAAAGGATGCAACGCGAGCGACTTGCGCAAAAGCGGCGTTCGGGTTCTCGCCTGGGACCAGGCGCGGCGAAAGTCCGTGTAGAGGGCTTGCTGGTCTGGCGTCAGGGAATTTCGGAAGGCTTTTTTCACGCATTCGGACAGGTCGGACTTGTAGGCGTAGGTGTCGGCCGTGGGCAGGGGCCGCCATGGAGTCTGCTCGCGCAGCTTGCCGAGCAGGGTGGCGAAACCCGACAGCGCTTCCACCCCGGACTTGGCCAGGGAGTCGGCCATGGCTTCGACCGATTGGAGCAGCGCCAGCATGAGGGTTTCCACCTCGTCGCGCAGGGCCAGCGGGTCCGGCGCGGGCGCGCCCTTGCCGTCGAGCTGGTGACGAAAGACCTCCAGGAGCCGTTCGCGCACTCGCCGACCGAGCCAGAATCCTTTCACCCCGTCTATTTCCATGAGCGCGTCGGCCAACCCGGCGATGAGGGCCTCCAGTTCGGGGTCGTTTTGGTCGAGTCCGGCAATCACCCGGTCGAACAGGGCCTCGAACACCGCCTCCTGGTCCAGGCTGGCCTCGAAGTCCGGGGGAAGGCCGAGTTCCAGGGCGAAAAGCCGGGCCATGAGGTGGAGCAGGCTGTCAATGGTGCGGATGTTGAGCAGGTGCGAGTGGCGCAGGATGTTTTCCAGCCAGGCGGCCGCCTCGGTCCGCCTGTCCGCGAAGTCCGGGTCGGGGTGGCCCAGGGCCAGATGCTTGAGCGTTTCGATGGCCCGCGCCTTCATTTCGGCGGCGGCCTTGTTGGTGAAGGTGATGGCCAGGATGGACTCGGGACCGAAGTCGCCTCCGGGCATTTCTCCGCAGGCCGCCGGGGAGTGGGCGGCGCTGGCCAGAAGAAGGCCAAGGAACCGCCTGGTGAGGCTGTAGGTCTTGCCGGAGCCGGCCGAGGCTTGCAGTTGCTCGATCATGAAGGGTCAGACGTTCGGGTGGATGAATCAAGGGAGTGTAAACCTTGACCGGCCCGGGGGCAACGGGAAGCGGGAACGCGCGGCGTTTTCTTTTGGCATGGTTTGTGCATTATGTTTGGAGGCGTCCGGCGGGATGTGCAACCATCCGCACACGCCGGGACGGGCGCCGCAACCAAGGAGTCGCCCATGCTCATCCAGACCGATCCAACCGCTCGAAACGCCCCCGATCTGCCGGCCCGCGTCGCTTCCACCCTGGGATTGGGGCCGACCCGGCTCCACGGCGTGGACTTCGACGACCTTTTCGTACCGGAAGGCGTGCTGCGCGTGTTGCAGGAACTGGCCGACGCGGCCCTGCGAGGCCTGGAAGCGCCGGTCGTCGGTCCGCTTTTCAGCGCCTACTGGGTGGAAGACAACCTGGAGTTGGTCATCTGCGCCAGCACCGAGCGGTCCATGCGGATTTTGCGCGTGCCTCACGGGCATTGGTCCTTGCGGCCGGCGGTGTGCCATTGACCATCGCGCAAAGACGCGCCGGAGGATCGACACGGCCTGTGCAAAACCATGCACGCGGTCCCTGCGACACGGGGCGAACGCGGCCTTGACCCGCGCGCGAAACCGGAATGCGCGGCGTCAGCCGGACGTCGACGTCATTTTTTTTTCGTCAGTCCCAGGATGTTGCCCACCGCGTCCAGGGCGTCCTTGCCCAGGTCGACCGGAACGTCCAAAAGCGCCCCCGGCGCTTTGGCCACGTCTTCCAGCAGATTCTTGGCCAGGGCCTGGGTGTTTACGGACACTGCGGGGTTGTCGAGGCTGCCGCTGGCCAGGATGGGAACGGTAGTCCCCCCCAGGGTGGCGATGGCGGCCAGGGACAAGGTTCGCGCCGGCAGGTTCACCCAGCCGTGGACCAGAAGCCGGTTGGGCGGGGCCACAACGTTGCAGTCCGTGCTGGCGGCCACGCCGTTGGTGAAGCGCACGTTGGCCCAGGCCTTTTCGAAAGGCACGGATTGCAGCCCGTTGGGGCCGGCGACGGTCGCCACGGGCAGGCTGAGCCCCTGAATCGCGCCGTGGGCGATGATGATGGCGGTCTTGCCATTGAGGGTTCGCAGCATCCGCTTCCCTTCAAGGCCTTCCGCGGTCAAGTCCCCCGACGTGTCGAGCCGACCGGACAGCACCGACTTGCCTAGGAGATCCACGAGCAGGGGGGCGAGCGCGACGGATCGCACGTCGGCGTGCGCGGACCAGGCCGGGACCGGCCGGCCCAGATCGGCCTCCAGGGTTCCCGAGGCGTGACCGCCGTACAACCGGGCCCGGAAGGACTCCACCGTGACCCCGCTTCCCCGGGCACGCCCCCGGGCCGCCACCTCCGTCAAAAGAAGTTTGCCCGCGCGCAGGGTGCCCACTTCCAGGGAAAGCGCGACCGGCGGGGCCGCGCGCATGAGCGGTGCCGGTTTTTCCGCCCGGGCCGCGTGTTCCGGGGCCGTTTCGGCCTGCTCGGAGAGAGGCTGGTAGTGGTTTAGGTCCAGGGTGTCGGCCTTGATCCAGGCTTCCAGGGATGGACGGGGAGCGAAGCGTCCCTCGGCCGTCAGGGAAAAGGTCGTGTCGTCGAGCCTGAGGGCTTTCCCCTCCACGCGCGCCCGTTCGGGCGTGGCCTCGAAGGCCAGATCCAGTCGGGCCCTGGTCAGGGCCGTCGGGGGGAGTGCGCTCGGCAGGGACAGGCCCAGGACCCGGCACAGGGCGCGCGGATCGAATTCGTCCCCGGAAAGCTTGCCCCGCAGTTGCACAGCGGGTTCGCCCAGCCGGGCGTCGATTTCGCCGCCAAGGCGCGTTCCGGCCAGATCGAGGACCAGGGAACGCGCTTCGACTCGGCGATCCCTCAAGTGGATGTCCGCGTCCAGGCCGGCCGACGCCTCCACCGGCTGGGCGGGCAAGGCCTTGCCGGAAGCCCGCATGTTCAGGCGTATCCCCCTGGCCGTGACCAGCTCGGAGCGCTGGTCGTAAAAAAGCTCGCCGGCCAGGTCGGCCCGGGCATCTTCCACGGGCAGTCCTGGCCCGCGCGCGCTCAGGCTGGCCGCAATCTCCCGCGCTTCGAAACGCGGGGCCTCGAACACGGCCCGGATCTTGCCCGAAAAGTCGATTTGTCCGCTCAGGTTCGGATCGCTCAGGGCGTAGTCGAAGCGCAGACGGGCGTCGAAAGGGGTGTCCCCGCCCAGTGGTCCCGTGGCCAGGGTGATGTCGCTGCCGGTGGCCGTCACTCCCGCCACCCGGTCCTCGAAGCGCAGGCTGGACCGGCTGAGGCGGATTCCCCGGCAGGTGGTGTCGATGGAGCGCACGGTGTCGTCCCGGGTGGTGACGATCAGGGTTTTCCCCTCGACGCGCACGTCCTTGACCAGGGGGCGCGGCAGGTTGAACCGGCCGTCCGCGAAGCGGATCAGGGAGGCGTTGAGGCCTTCGATCTCGATGAGTCCCAGCTCGATGCGTTTCCCCAACAGGGGGAGAATGCGCACGCCCACGTCGAGCCGGTCCAGGGTGGCCAGGGGAGGGCCGTCGGTCTCCAGCGGGGGCAGGAGCGCGACATGGCGCATCTCCACGCCCAGGCGGGGAAAGAACCGGGGCTTGATGGTCCCCTGGAAGGCCACGCGGAGGCCGGTGGTGTCGCGGATGGTCTCGCTCAGGCGGTCGCGAACCGAGTCCGGGTTGACGGCCGGACTCACCACCAGCACCACGACGCACAGCAGGATCACGGCCCCGCAGAGTTTCCAGGTCATGTTTCGCCAACCGGACATCCAGGCTCCTTTCAAACGGGTTGGGGTTGGTATATCGTGCCGAAACCGGCCATGACAAATTCAAAAATCACGTTCACCCTGGACGCGGACGGGGCGGACCAACGTTTGGACCGCCTGCTCGCTCTTCGCCTGGACGGGGTGAGCCTTCGCGCGGCCAGACGTCTCGTGGAGCGCGGACGCGTCCTGGTGGACGGACGGACGCGCCCGGCGGGGTATCGTCCCCGCGTCGGCCAGCGGGTGGAGGTTTCCGACCGGGCCGATCCCTACCACGGACCGGCTCCCCGTCTGGTCGTCGTCCGGGAGGACTTCGCGGCCTTTTTCAAGCCCGCCGGGCTGAACACCCAGGCCCAGGCCGGGTCGGCGCTTCCCAGCCTGGAGGCCCTGCTGCCGACCTTGACCGACCGGCCGGTGATCCTGGTGAACCGTCTGGACCGGGACACCTCGGGCCTGGTGTTGGGGGCGTTTTCCAGCCAGGGCGTCGCGCGTTTTCGCGCCCTGGAGTGCGCCGGCGGGGTGGAAAAACGCTATCTGGCCCTGGCCGTGGGCCATATCGACCGGCCCCTGACCCTCACGGCCGCCCTGGACACGGCGGGCAAAGCCACGGTACGGGTGCTCGCCAGGGACAACCCGGATCCCTTGCGCCATACGCTGGTCCAGCCGCTGGCCCGTGTGGGCGAGTTGACGCTGGTGCTGGCCACCATCGCCAGAGGGGCGCGGCATCAGATTCGGGCCCACCTGGCCGGAGCCGGACATCCCCTTGCCGGCGACGCGCTCTATGGCGGGCCGGATCGTCCCTCGGGACTCGGCCTGCACCATGTGGCCGTGCGGTTCGCGGGCTTTTTCGCCCGGGTCGATCCCGATTGGCCGGAACTTCAAGTCAAACTTGAACTGTAAGGAGGGCTTCATGCGCGCCCTGTTGGTCGTTTGCACCCTGATCGTCCTGTGCTCGTGCTCCTGGGCGTCTTCCAAGAATGCCGAAACGGAGACAAAACAGCAAAAGGACAAAATCAACGAGTACCTCGACATGGGCCGGCCCAAGGCCGCCCTGGGCGTGGTGGACGAGATGATCGCCGCCAATCCGGCCTCGTACGAGAACTATCTCACCAGAAACGCCGTGCACTTGGCCATGCGCGATTACGACGCGGCCAGAATCGACAACGAGGAGGCCCTGAAGGCCTACAAGGCCCAGACCAACACCTTTCCCGAAAAGGAACGCCCGGTGCGCCTGGCCAGGATTCACGAGAGCTTCGCCCTGACCGCCCTTTTGGCTTCCGAGCGCGCCAAGGACCCCCAGACGAAAAAGAATCTGGAAGAGGAATTCCGCAGGCACGCGAACACGGTGCGGGACCTGGACGAAGCCACCTATCGCCACTTGCGGGCCATGCTGGGCGACACGTCCCGGAAGTGAGCCAGGCCGGCGGCGGCGTCCGGAACGCCGTCGCGTGAAGCGGCGGAAAAAACTTCGGGGGAGGCTCGCGCGTCATGCGCGGGCCTCCCCCGTTTTGTTCGGACGTTGAGGGCGGGCTCAGGCCGCCTTGAAGAGCCAGGCCTTGGCGGCGAGAAGTTCCTGGGAGCCGAACACGTAGGCATCGTCTCCGCCGTGCAGTTCCACGTGTCCGTCCGGGTTGACGGTCACCTCCTTGGCCCGACGCACGGCCACCATGGTCAGGCCGTGCTCGCTGCGCAGGTTGGACTGGGCCAGGGTTTTGCCGTCCAGGGGAGAGCCGGCCTCGACCTGGATCACGGTGAGATCCATGTCCTCGATGTGGGGGCCAAGGCTGGCCAGCGCGTCCATGGAAAGCGACGAAGAGCGCAACATGCGGTAGTTTTCGTCGCGCACCTTGGCCACGAAACCTTCGATGGTCTGGCGCGGCACCCGGTAGCGGGTCATGACCCGGGTGAAGATCTCGATGGAGGCCTCGAACTCTTCGGGCACCACCTCGTCCGCGCCCAGGCGCAGCAGCTCGGCGGCCTGGTCCTGGTAGCGCACCCTGGCGATGATCTTCACGTCGCGCGAAAGGCTTCTGGCCGTGGCCACGATGCGCAGCACCGCCGCCGCGTCCGAGATGACCACCACGATCACCTTGGCCCGGGCGATGCCCGCATGTTCGAGCACGGCCGGGTACGAGGCGTCGCCGAACCGGATGGGCTGGCCGTTCTTGAGCTCGCGACGCACCGTGTCGATGTTCATTTCAAGGATGGTGTAGGGAATCTCCAGTCGCTTGGCCGCCCCGGCCACCTGCTCGCCGCACGGACCGTAGCCCACGATGATGAGGTGGCCGTCGCCCACGGGCTTGTCGTCGTGAGGGGCTTCCTTGGTGATTTTCGCCTTGGGGCGCAGCCGGTCGGAAAGGCGCTTGCCCACGGTCATCATGAGCGGGGTGATGGCCATGGTGACCACGCTGCCGGCGAGAAAGAGTTGGTAGGAATCGCGGCTGATGAGTTCGTAGGCCAGGCCCTTCTTGGCCAGTACGAACGAGAATTCGCCCACCTGGGCCAGGGCCAGGCCGGAAATCACCGCCGTGTGGATGGGATACCCCAGGCTCAGCCCGGCCAGGGTGGCGGCCACACCCTTGAGCAGCACCACCACGGCCACGACGCCCAGCACCGCCAGGGGATGCTGCAGAAGAAAGCTTACGTTCACGAGCATGCCCACGGACACGAAGAACAGGCTGGTGAACACGTCCTTGAAGGGGAGCACCCCTTCCATGGCGTTCTGGGCGTATTGCGACTCTGACAGCAGAAGCCCGGCCAGAAACGCGCCCAGGGAAAGCGACATGCCGGCCGCCGAGGTGAGCAGGGCCACGCCCATGCAGAAGACGATGGTGGCCAGCAGAAACAGTTCGCGACTGCGCGTGCGGGCCACGCGCAAAAAGAACCACGGCACCCCGTACTTGGCCATTCCCACGAGCGCGCCGACCACCAGCACGGCCTTGACCAGCATGGCCCAGGGCGCGCCGGAATGGCCCACGGCCTGTCCGCTGAGCAGGGGCAGGATGATCATCATGGGCACCACGGCCACGTCCTGGGCGATGAGAATGGAAAGTGTCACCCGGCCGTGGGGAGCGCCCAGTTCGCCGCGGTTCTGGTATTCGCCCAGCACGATGGCCGTGGAGGAAAGCGCGGCCAGAAAGCCCCAGAACAGGGCCTCGCGCTGTCCGAATCCGCAGACGTTGGCCAGGATGTCGAACAGGGCGATGGTGAGTCCGATCTGCACCAACCCGCCCAGAATGACCGGACGTCGCAGGCGGATGAGCTCCGAGGAGGAGAGTTCGAGGCCGATGGTGAACAGCAGGAGCACCACGCCGATCTCGGCCATCATCTCGACCTGATGGACGGACTTCACCAGCCCCAGGCCGCCCGGGCCGGCCAGCACGCCGGCCACCAGAAATCCCACGATGGAGGGCAGTTTCGCCCAGTGGCAGGCGAACGTGACCGCGACGCAAAGCGAGAGGATGATCACCAGATCAGGAAGGACAGGTATTTCCATAACGATCCGTTTTGTTTGCTATTCAAGGGCGAAAAAAAGGCACGACGCCGACGGCGGAACGGTACACGACCGCTTGAGGATTGAGAAGGGGGAAGCGGCCGGGGGCGTGGAAAACCGGGGACGCTGGCAAGGCGCGAAAGAACGTCAAACCCGAAACGCAATGCGCGTGCGTCCGGGTTTGCGTTATTCGCGGCAACGCGGCCAGCCAGGATTTTTCACCGGCGGCTAGGGCAGCAGGAACGACGGCGTCTTCTGGCGCGAGGTGCGCCAGTCCGGCTGCGTGACCACGGAAGGCGCCACGGCGTTTCCGTCGCCGGAGTAGTGCAGATAGGCCACGGGCGTGCTCATGGGCAGGGTCCGGCTGGACTTGGCCAGCACGTCGTTGTTGCGGGCGTCCATCACCTCCACGTTGAAGCGGATACCGTAGGGCGAGGGCACGTACGTTCCCGTGACGATGAGCGTGCTTTGAAAGCGCTTGGTGGCCAGGGCCTTGGTGTCGCGGGTGAGCATGAACTCCCCCTGCGTCTTGGAGAAGACCACTTCCGAGGTCTTTCTGATCTCCTGAACGTAGTAGCCCTTGGCGGTGAGCGCCTTGGCCAGCTCTTCGGTCAGGGCGCGGGACAGCGGCGTGGACTTGTCCATCTGGTTGATGTCGGCGGGGGTGGTCACGATCACCCACTGCAAGCCCCGCGTGGTCACGGGGCCAAATCCCAGCCGGGTGGCCAGTTGGGCGTCGAGTTCCTCCACCATCTGTCCGGCCACTTCGGGGTAGTATTCGCGCATGTCCTTTTTCTTTTCCGAAGAGGGCAGGAGCATGCCGATCTCCCCATTGACGAAGGGAGCGCAGGCGGCGAGCAGACAGGCCAGGCAGACGGCGAGCAGGCGTATCATAGGCATTCTCCCGGAGCGCCTCAGCGCAGGTCCTTGATGGCCCGTTCCACGGCGGCCAGTTCCCGGTCGGCCTGCGAGCGCATGTCCGGGTTCCGGGCCGTGGCCTTGGCCAGTTGAAAGCTCTCTCGGGCGAGCAGGTAGCGGCCTTCCTGCTTGTACTTGAGGCCAAGGGAATACTGTTCCAGGCTGTGGGCGTCGTCGGGGATCACCACCAGTCCCCGGGAACAGCCCCCAAGGCAGCACAGGCACGCGAGAACGGACAGGACAAGGCGTTTCATGGCGTCATCCTACTTCGCCGGCTTTTCCGTCGCGGTGGTCGCGGGCGCGGCCGGAGCCGGGGCCGGCGTCTTGACCGAGGCCTGAGCCGGAGCCTTGACCGGGGCCTTGGCCGTGTCGAGGGGTTCGCAGCCCGGCGGACAGTTGACCGTGGTCTTGGACTTGGCGGACCGCTTTTTCCGATGGACGCTTCGCGTGGTCGTCTTGGCCTTGGGCGTATAGGGGACGAACGCTCCCCCGGCGCCATATCCCGGCGGATCGTTGATGTCGCGAGCCGTGACGATGGTTGGCGGGGTGGGCGAAAGTCCGCCGTAGTCCGGAATGCCCAGCATGGCCCGAAGCGGGCCGGTCATGGGGATGAGCACGCTGGCGGCGCGAATCACGCGTCCCGAGGGCTCCACCAGCCGGGCGTTGACGAAAAGATTGTTCTTGTCGTGATAGTAGCTGCCCGCCAGGATGGCCAGATTTTCCGAAGGAGCGGCCCTTCCGCGCTTGCGGGACTTGGCCGGAGCGCCGCGGACTTCCTTGACCGGAAAGCCGCGGCTCGTCAGTTCGTAAATCATTTGTTCGCCCATGAGACGACCAAAAGAGGACGTGGCCCGGGTGTCCTGGTCCACAAAGGCCGTGGGAACGCTGACCACGCCGAAAAGCGGATTCTCGCCCGAGAGCCCGCCCGTGATCTGGGCGGCCAATTCCCTGGCGTAGAGGCGTATTTCCTCGGCGTCGACACGGGCCGGCTTGGGTTTGGCCACAGGATCGCCCGGACCGTAATAAATGTAGCCGCCCCTGTCGTCGGGCACGAGATAGCCCTGGCTCACGCCGGGGGTGGAATTGACGCGCACTCCTGTCACACCGTTGACGGTCACCCACTTGGGGGTGCCCACCACCACCGGCGCGCCGGGGTCCACGGGGCCTATGGTCTGAGCCCAGACGGCCGTCGCGGTCAGGTTCAGGAGCGCGACAAGAAAGACACTTGCCCGCATCGTCGCCACCTCCAGTCATTTATCCTATCCTATCGGACAACGGACGGACAGGCTTTACCCGTGCGGGAACCCGGGTAGAATTTACCGTCGGCGTGGTCCGCAAATTTGTAAGCAAGGTTTATTCCAGGGCGTGAGTTTCCGGCCCGCGCCGCTATTTCTGGAGGATTAAGAGTGGAAAGGTAGGAATTTCATGTGGACATTGGTACACGCTTTTTATTAAAAACGTGATGTCGAAAAGGCGCCTGGATCCTCACCGTGCGTTCGGGAAAATACCCGACGAAGCGGGCCATCCAGGTTCGCGGACGCACGTCGGTCCGAGACCGGTTCGGAGCCGTTGTTGTGGAAAAGCCTGGACAGAGTTGACACAACTTGGCAGGAGAATAAGCCATGTACTTTCCAGTGGCCGGGATTGAAGTTTCTCCGTGGGTCCCCCCGGTTGTGGCGTTTTGCGTATCCCTTTGCACATCCATGGGCGGTGTTTCAGGGGCGTTTCTGCTCCTGCCCTTTCAGATGAGCGTGCTGGGCTACGTTTCGCCTTCGGTCAGCGCCACCAATCAGGTCTTCAACATCGTGGCGATTCCCAGCGGGGTCTATCGCTATCTCAAGGAGCGACGAATGGTCTGGCCGCTGACCTACGCCACGGCGGTGGGCACGCTGCCGGGCGTGCTCATCGGGGCGGTCATTCGGGTCAAGTGGTTGCCAGACCCCAGAAATTTCAAGATGTTCGTGGCCTTGGTGCTGGCCTACATCGGGTTGCGTCTGATTCGTGACACCTTCTTTCCCAAGGCCAGGCCGGCAGCCGCCGCTCAACCCACGTCCAGTCCCCAACCGTCCGCGTCGTCCGGTTGTCTCGCCGCGGACATGGCCGTGACCGACACCTGCTACAGCATGCGCCGGGTGGAGTTCACCTTTCAGGGGCAGCGCCACGGATTTTCCACCGGGGGCGTTCTGTTCATGAGTTTTGTGGTGGGCATTATAGGCGGCGTGTACGGAATCGGTGGCGGATCATTCATCGCGCCGTTCTTTGTGGCCTTTTTCCATTTGCCCGTATACACTGTAGCCGGAGCCGCCCTCATGGGCACGTTCCTCACCAGCGTGTGCGGCGTGCTCTTCTACCAGGCCATGCAGGCCGTGGGTTTCGCGCAGTCCGCCGCTCCGGACTGGAGCCTGGGCGTTCTCTTCGGCATGGGCGGCTTTGCCGGCATGTATGTCGGGGCGCGGTGCCAGAAGTATGTTCCGGCAAAGTATATCAAGGGCTTATTGTCCGGGTGCATTCTGTTTTTGGCTGTGCGCTACGTTGCGGAATTTTTTCGCTGACGGGTTTTTTGGAACCAACCGGGAAAAACGGTTGCAATTTTTGGGGAAGCGTCTAGGGTTTCTTAAACAATAATGCTTCTTGTTGGCGGGGACGACCCCTCGCAAAATTTGCCTCACGCAAAAAGGAGTAACCATGACCGAGAAACTCGCCATCTACAAATGTAACGTTTGCGGTAACATCGTGGAAGTTCTTCATGCCGCCGCCGGCGAACTGGTCTGCTGTGGCCAACCCATGAAGCTCTTCAAGGAAAACACCACCGACGGCGCGAAAGAAAAACACGTTCCGGTCATCGAAAAGACCGCCAATGGCTACCTGGTGAAGGTCGGCAGCGTCGCCCATCCCATGGAAGAAAAGCACTGGATCGAGTTCATCGAACTGGTCGCCGATGGCAAGATCTATCGCCAGGATCTGAACCCCGGCGACAAGCCCGAAGCCGAGTTCTGCATCCAGGCCGAAAAGGTCTACGCGCGCGAATACTGCAACCTGCACGGACTCTGGAAAGCGGAGTAGTTCATGCTCAGCCCGAAAATGGAAGCGGCCCTCAATGACCAGGTGAAATGGGAAGCCTGGTCGGCCTATCTGTATCTCTCGATGGCTTCGTACTTCGAGAGCGTAGGGCTCATGGGCTTCGCCAATTGGATGAAGGTGCAGGAAAAAGAGGAGAAATTCCACTCCGAGCGTTTCTATTCCTACACCTTCGAACGTGGCGGACGCATCCGGCTTCAGCCGTTCGAGGCTCCGCAAAGCGACTGGGATTCCCCCCTGGCCGCCTTCGGGGACGCCCTCAAGCACGAGCAGGGAGTGACCGCCCGCATCAACGCGCTTATGGATTTGGCCATCGAGGAACGCGACCACGCCACGGGCTCGTTCCTCAAGTGGTTCATCGACGAGCAGGTTGAGGAGGAATCCAGCGTCACCGACGTGATCAACAAGCTCAAGCTCATCAAGGACAACCCGTCGGCCCTGTACATGCTCGATCAGGAGCTGGCCGCCAGGGTGTTCACCCCGCCCGTGATCAACTAGATCCGGGCCGGCCCCTTTCCGCGGGCGTCAGCCGTTGTGACGAACCACGGAAGCGGCAAGCGAACCGGAAGGCCGTCGGAAGCGATTCCGGCGGCCTTTTTTTCCGACACCGCGCCGGAACGCGGCGCACCGATCTCATGCGGAGGCTCATCGTGGAACAATACGCCTTGTTCGCCTTTCGCGGCGAAGTGGTTTGTTTCGTGCATGTCATGCTCAACGCCATCGACCTGCGGGAAAAAGGATTCGAGGTGGCCATCGTGCTGGAAGGCGAGTCCACCAAGGTGCTGGCCGAGCTTTCCAAGCCCGAACATCCCATGCACAAGCTCTTCGAGCGGACCAAATCCCTGGGACTCATCACCGGAGTCTGCAAAGCCTGCGCCTATATGATGGGCACCCAGGACGCCGTGGCCCGGGAGGGACTGCCCATGGCCGACGACATGCACGGCCATGCCGGCATGGCTCCCTATCTGGCCAAGGGGTATACGATCATCACCTTTTAGCTGGTCGTTCCCGGGAGGGAAGCTCCCCGGCGAGGGGTCCAGCACCTCCGCCGGGGAGCCTCTTTTTTCGTCTTCGCCGGTCGGCTTGGGGCGGTTGTTTCGCGGTCCGGGACTCTCCGGGCCGGTTTGGCGTGTCGCGACCCGGCGCGTTCAGGCGCCGGAAGACAGGGCGCGGCGCTCTTCGTCGCAGTCGGCGTGGGCCAGCGAGATGATGCGAACCGCGTTTTCGTGTTTCAAAAAAACGTCGACGATCTGGGGATCGAAATGGCCGCCGCTTCCCTTGGCGATGATCTCCACGGCCTGGCGGTGGGGCAGGGGAGCCTTGTAGACCCGCTTGCTGATGAGCGCGTCGTAGACGTCGACCACGGCCATGATGCGCCCGGAAATGGGAATGTCCGGGCCGGGCAGCTTTTGCGGATAGCCTGTCCCGTCCCACTTTTCATGATGGGTGTGGGCGATGTCCCGGGCCACGCGCAGAAACGAGTCGTGTCCGAGCTGGTCGTCCGCCCGTTGCAGGATTTCGGCGCCCAGGGTCGTGTGCCCCTTCATGACTTCGAATTCTTCGGCCGTCAGGGGCCCGGGCTTGAGCAGGATGTGGTCCGGTATGGCGACCTTGCCCACGTCGTGCAACGGTATGGATTTGTAGAGAACGTCAATGGATACGTGGCGAAAGAAGTCGATGTAGTCCGGCATGACGGACAAGTCCTTGGCCAGCCGACGGGCCACCCGCTGGGTGCGCAGGAAGTGTCCGCCCAGTTCGTTGTCTCGGCTTTCCGCCAGGGCGGCCAGGCTCATGATGGCCACGTCCTGCGTGCGCACGATCTCCTGGGTGCGGAACTGGATCTCCCGCTCCAGAGAGTCCTGGTACTCCTTGAGTTGCAGGTGGTTGCGCACCCTGACCCGAACCACCGGGGGACGGACCGGCTTGGTGATGAAATCCACGGCTCCCAGTTCCAGCCCGCGTGTTTCGTCGTCTTCGTCGTCCAGGGTCGTCACGAACAGCACGGGAATGGATCGGGTCTCGCGTTGCGCCTTGAGTCTGCGGCAGACTTCGTATCCGTCCATGCCGGGCATGAGCACGTCCAGCAGGATGCAGTCGGGTTTCGGGTTGGCCGCGGCCACCTTCAAGGCTTCGAAACCGTTCGAAGCGGCCAGAACGGTGAATTCGGGAGCAAGTATTTCCCGCAAGATCCAGATGTTGTCTGGAGTGTCGTCAACGACCAGAACGCGCTTCTTGTTCTTCATCCGGCGATTCCTTTGTGTTCAGGACGTCCTGCAAAAGGACGACGCTCGCTCGGGCGGTTTCGAAATCGAGGTTGCGCAGGGCTGTTTTGAGGGATGCGGCGGCGTCCGGATCGAGCCGTTCCAGTGTCGGTCGCAGCTCTTCGACCAGATCCAGGGCCTGGGTGTCGTTTTGTTGGAGCAAAAGCGACAGCCGTTCCAGGGATGCGGCGGCCTCCCGAGCCGAAACGGCCTCTTGATCCGGCTTGCCCCCGGCCGGGCGTTCGGCGCGTGCGTCCAGATAGCTTTCGATGGCCCTGTTGGCGTCTTTTCGGACCGTTTCCAGCGTATCAAGCTGTTTCTGGCAGAGCTTCGGAAACTGCCCGATGCACGATTCGACCTCCAGAGCGGCATGGTGGCAGCGCATGGCTCCGATGTTTCCGGCCACGCCCTTGAAGGTGTGAATCGCGAGCTTGGCCCCCTGGATGTCGTCGGCGTCGAGTTTTTCGCGCACGCTGGGGACGACCGTCGAATACTTCGTGGTGAAAGTCCCCAGCAACCGGCGGTAGAGAAGCTCATTGCCGCGCACCCTGGACAGTCCCGTCACGGCGTCCAGGTCCGTCGGCGCGGACTTTGGGGCCTCCGGCCCGGAGGGCTGTGCCTGCGCGTCGGGCTCCTTGCGCCAGGGGTGGTCCTTGACGATCCAGCGTGCCAGGACCTCGAAGAGATCGTTGGGGTCTATGGGCTTGTTCACGTGGTCGTTCATGCCCGCCTGCAGGCTGAGCTTGCGGTCGCTGGCCGTGGCGTGGGCGGTCATGGCGATGATGGGCAGGGACCGGGCCTCGTGGTTCTTGCGGATGCGCATGCAGGCCTCCAGGCCGTCCATGCCGGGCATCTGGATGTCCATAAGGACCGCGTCGAAGGTCTTTTCGGCCACAAGGCGCAAGGCTTCCTCTCCGTTTCCGGCGAGGGTGACCACCACGCCCACGTCTTCGAGAAGCTCGCGGGCCACCTGCTGGTTGATTTCGTTGTCCTCCGCAACGAGCACATGCGCGCCGCGCAGCTTGGCCGTGAGCGCAGCCGCCTGGTTCTGTTCCTTCGCGCCTTCTTCCGGGCAGACGGCGTCTTCCCGGTCGAGACCGACCGCCTCGGCTATGGTGTTGAAAAGAACCGAACGCCCTACGGGCTTGAGCAGAAATCCTTCCACGCCCACGAATTCCGCTTCGCGCCGTATGTCTTCGCGGCTGTAGGCCGTCACCATGATGATGGCGGGCTGCTTGGGCAGCGGCATGGCCCGAATGTGCCTGGCGCATTCCACGCCGTCCATGCCGGGCATTTTCCAGTCGAGCAGAACGATGCGAATGTTGTTTTCGGAGCGCTCCAGAAGACGCAACCCCTCTTCGCCCGTGGCGGCCGTGAGGACCTGAAAACGCAACGACGTCAAAAAATCGTTAAGAATCTGGCGGGAGGTCACGTTGTCGTCCACCACGAGCACCTGGAGCCCTTCCAGCGGCGAACCCAGGTCCGCGCAGGGGCGTCGTTTGGCTTCGGACAAGGGGAAGGTCAGGGAGAAAAAGAACCGGCTGCCCTTGCCCGGAGCGCTTTCCACGTCCAGGACTCCCCCCATGAGCTCGACCAGCCGGGAACAGATGCTCAGGCCCAGCCCGGTGCCTCCGTATCGTCTGGTGATGGAGCCGTCGGCCTGGGAAAAGGGCTTGAAGAGTCGGGACCGTTGTTCTTCGGTCATGCCTATGCCCGTGTCGGTGACGGCGAAGCACAGACGCGCGCTTTTGTCCGAGCGTTCCTCAAGGGTGACCGAAATCAGGACTTCGCCGTGCTCGGTGAACTTCACCGCGTTGTTGACCAGATTGAGCAACACCTGGCTCAAGCGCAACGGGTCGCCGACCAGGTTGGCGGGCACGTCTTCCCCGGCGTGCAGGAGAAATTCAAGCTGCTTTTCCTCGGCGGACAGGGTGGTGATGTTGATCACGTCGCCAAGCACGGAGTCCAGGTCGAAGGGAAGCGATTCAATGGACAGCTTGCCCGCCTCGATCTTGGAAAAGTCCAGTATGTCGTTGATCACGGCCAAAAGCGCGTCCGCGGAGTTGCGGATTTTGGAGAGATAATCCTGCTGCTTGGGCGACAGATCGGTCTTGAGCGCCAGATGGCTCATGCCGATGACGGCGTTGAGGGGCGTGCGGATTTCGTGGCTCATGCGGGCCAGGAATTCGCTTTTGGCCTGGTCGGCGGTCTTGGCCAGTTCGGCCAGGCGCGTGCTCTCGTCAAGACTGGCCCGCAGGCGTTCGTTGGATTCCCGCAGGGCCTCGCCCTGACTGCGCAGGGAGCGAAACATCGCCTCCATGTGGATGGCGGAAGGGCGAAAGACGAAAAGATATTCCAGGCTCAACACCAAAAGGCCCACCAGGAGCACGATCAACTCCAAACGTTCGAGCAGGGTCATGCGCTCCGAGGCTTCCTTGTCGAACTGAAAGGTGATGGCGTCCATGAGTTCGAGAAACATCGCGGAGTCGGCGGTCATGGTCCGGCTGGCGACGCTCAGGTCGTTCGGGGACAGAACGCCATCTTGGTGCGCCTTCAGGAGTTCCTCCACGGTCCGCACCATGCGATCGTGATAGGGCGCGATGCGCACGAAGAGGTTCTCGATGACGGGGGAAAGGGTCGGGCTGGGAAGTCCGAGTGCGTTGTCTCCGTGTTGCAGGCCGCGTTGCGCCGCGACCCAGTCGGACAAGGACCGGCGCATTTCGTCCAGGGTCGGATCTCTCTTGTCGGACAAGGACGGAGGGTCCAGGGCCATGGCGAGAACGCATTTGGTCAGCCTTTGGCTCAGCATGCGCTGTCTGCCGGCGAGGTTGATCACCCTGGAGTCGTCTTCGCCCCCGCCGATGGCCAGTTGCAGAAACAGAAACGACGTCAGCAGCGTCAGCGCCACAAAGCCAAGGGCCAGCCCGTATACGACCTTGAGACGATGCAGAGTCTTTTCGTCGAAGTGGTCCATCACGCCCCCTGTGTTCAGGGTTGTGCATGCAGGCGTCGTCGCGCGACGGGACTATGGGCGGTTGCCCTCAGGGCGAGGCGCGCGAAAGGCGTTTCGTTTTTCGTTCGTACCCGTCGCATCGCGGGTTCGCTTCGAAAGCCGGCAAGGCTTGTCGCGTAAACGTCGCCGGAAAGATTGGCGGGAGCCTTGTGAACGCTCGTCCCGGGCCGACCTGGCGGGTCCTGGACCGGAATCTTTTCCGGGCGCCTGGGATCGGAATGGACCGGCGGCTATCGTCTCTTGGTCCGCGCGCTTCCGGGAGCGATTTTTTTAACCATTCTATTTTTTATGATAGATCGCTTTCGAGAAAAAATAAAGCACACACACAAATTACTTTGCTGCACCTTTCCCGGAGAATATTTCCTTTGTGTATCGTTTGTGAATATTCCATGCGCTGTGCCTCTGGAAGAAAGGGGACGACATGGCTCGATTTTCGAACCGGGCGCACGGGCCGCGCAACCGTTTTTCCGGTGGAATCCGGGACGCCCGCCGGCCGGAGGCGTCTTTACGGCGCGCGGCAATTGCTCTACCTTTCCGCCACCAAATCGACATGATGGAGAACGGCATGGAAGCTCCGGACAGAAATCTGGCCATGGAACTGGTGCGCGTCACCGAGGCTGCGGCCCTGGCCAGCGCCCGCTGGTTGGGACGCGGGGACAAGAACTCTGGGGACGGCGCGGCGGTGGACGCCATGCGCATCTCGTTTCGCAGTATTCATCTGAGCGGGATCATCGTCATCGGCGAAGGCGAAAAGGACGAAGCGCCCATGCTCTTCAACGGCGAGGCCGTGGGCGACGGCCAGGGGCCCGAAATGGATGTGGCCGTGGACCCGGTGGAAGGCACCCGGCTTTTGGCCTATGGCCGTCCCAACGCGATTTCGGTGGTGGGCATGGCGCCCAAGGGGGCCATGTTCAATCCCGGCCCGAGCTATTACATGAAAAAGCTCGTGGTGCCGTCCGAAGCCAAGGACGCCGCCGACCTGGACGCCCCCGTGGGCGACACGTTGCGCAAGGTGGCCAAGGCGTTGGGCAAGGATATGGACGACATGGTGGTCTTTGTGCTGGACAAGCCGCGCCACAAGGGGCTGATCGACGAGATTCGCGCGGCCGGGGCGCGCATCCAACTGCACACCGACGGCGACGTGGCCGGATCGCTCATGGCCCTGGACCCCAAGGACATGGTGGACGTGATGATGGGAACCGGCGGCACCCCCGAGGGTGTGCTTTCGGCCTGCGCCATCCGGGGCGTGGGCGGGCAGATGCTGGCCCAACTCGATCCCCAGTCCGACAAGGAACGTGACGCCGTGCTCAACGCCGGGCTCGACCTCAAGCAGGTGCTTACGGTGGAGGACCTGGTACGCTCCGACGACACCTTCTTCGCGGCCACGGGCATTTCGGGCGGGTCGTTCTTGGGCGGGGTGAGCTTTTCCGGGTTGGGCGCCACCACGCATTCCCTGGTGTTGCGGGGCAAGACCGGCACCATGCGCCGCATCGAGTCCACCCACACCTGGGACAAGCTCATGAAATTTTCCTCGGTCAAGTACGACTGATCCGGGGCCGTGTCCGGGCGCGTCGGTCTTTGAAGAGCGTGTCTGGCAACGTTGTCTACGCTACAAGAAACGAACGCAACACACGGATTTTCCGAAAAAGAAACGGGGGAAGCATCCGCATGGACGCTTCCCCCGTTTTTTGTCGAGAGGGGGGCGGTTAGGACTTCTGGGCCAGGTGCTCGCGAATGCGCGCCGCTACCTGGTCCGGGGTGAAGCCGTAGTGCTTGGCCAGTTCGGAGGCCGGGGCCGAGTCGCCGAAGTGGGTCAGGCCGATGACCAGGCCGTCGAGGCCCACATAGCGATACCACATCTCCGGACGTCCGGCTTCCATGGCCACGCGCGCGGTAACGTTCGGGGGCAGCACCTGGCGCTTGTAGTCCTCGGGCTGCTCCTCGAAAAGCTCCATGCTGGGCATGTTCACCACGCGGATCTTGAGATCGGAAAGAAGATCCGCGGTTTCAAGAGCCAGGCTCACTTCCGAGCCGCAAGCCACCAGAATCAGCTCGGGGGCGCCTCCGGCGGCGTCGCGGAGCACGTAGCCGCCGCGCTTGGCTCCGTCCGTGACGGACGGGTAGGTTTTGGGGTCGAGCACCGGCAGGTTCTGGCGGGTGAGCAGCAGGCAGGAGGGCCGGGTCTTCTGTGTGAGGGCGATTTCCAGGCAGACGGCCGTCTCGCCGGCGTCGGCCGGGCGCAACACCAGCATGTTGGGGATGAGGCGCAGGGAGCTTGTGTGCTCGATGGGCTGGTGGGTGGGGCCGTCTTCGCCCACGTGGAAGGAGTCGTGGGTGAAGACATGGAGCGCGGGCAACTCCTGCAGGGCCGACATGCGCAGGGCGTTGCGCTCGTAGTCGGAGAACATGAGGAACGTGGCCCCGAAGGGAACCAGCCCGCCGTGCAGGGCGATGCCGTTGACGACGGCTCCCATGGGGAACTCGCGCACGCCGAAGGGCAGGTTGCGTCCGAGCGGGGTTTCACAGGAAAAGTCGCCCGTGACCTGGCGGAACTTCATGGTCTGGTTGGAGGGGTCCAGGTCGGCCGAACCGCCCACCAGAAGGGGCATTTGCTCCACCAGGGAGTCCAGGCACTTGCCCCAGGCGGCGCGGGTGGCCAGCTTGGTCCCGGGTTCGAAGGTCGGCCAGGAGAAGGTGCGGTTGGCCGGCTCGCGCTTGATGGCCCGCCAGGTTTTCTCGAACTCCTGGTCCTTTTCGAAACGGGATTCGAAGGTGCGTTTCCACTGGACCGCGTTCTGGCGCAATTCGGGAAAACGGACGCGAAAATGGTCCAGCGCTTCGGCCGGGATAAAGAATTCCTTGTCCTCGGGCAGGCCCATCTTGCGCTTGGTGGCCGCGATTTCCTCGGGGGGAAGCGGTTCGCCGTGGGTCTTGAAGTCCCCCTCGCGGTTGGCGGTTCCCTTGGCCATGGTGGTGTGGCCGATGATCAGGGTGGGGTGCTCCTGATCGAAACGGGCGGTCTCCAGGGCTTCGCCGATGGCCTGGCGGTCGTGTCCGTCCACTTCGAGCACGCGCCAGCAGAAGCCTTCGAACACCTTCTTGTAGTTGGCGCAGTCGCATCGGCTGGTGGGACCGGCCAGTTGCACCTTGTTGGCGTCGTAATAGACGATCAGCTTGCCCAGGCCCCACAGTCCGGCCAGACTGGCGCTGCCCAGGCAGACGGGTTCCTGCAGGTCGCCGTCCGAGGCCAGCACGTAGGTGTGGTGGTTGACTATGTCGCCGCCCAGGCGGGCGCGCAGCATGGTCTCCGCCGCGGCCATGCCCACGGCCATGGAAAAGCCCTGGCCGAGCGGGCCGGTGGTGGCTTCCACCCCGGGGGTGGCGTGCCGTTCCGGGTGTCCGGGCGTGCGCGACTTCCACTGGCGGAAGCGCTTCAGATCGTCGACGGAAAGGAAGCCGCTGAAGGCCAGCAGGCTGTAGAGCAGCATGGACTCGTGTCCGGCCGAGAGCACGAAGCGGTCCCGGTTGAACCAGTTCGCGTCGTCGGGGTCGAAGCGCAGGTAGTCCTTGAAGAGGACATAGGCGAAGTCGGCCGAGGACATGGCCCCGCCGGGATGGCCGGAATTGGCTTTGCGGACGCCGTCCATGACGAGGCCCTTGATGCTGTCGACCGCCAGGCGGTCCAGGTCTTGATGCGCGGACATTTCGTGTTCCTTACAGGGTGGGGATGGAATCGAAGAGGTCGAGGCGGCGCTGGTGGCGTCCTCCCTCGTAGGCGGTGCCCAGAAAGACGTCGAGAACGGATTCGGCCAGGCCCACGCCGATCCAGCGTTCGCCCAGGCAGAGGACGTTGGCGTCGTTGTGGGCTCGGGTCAGGCGGGCCATGTATTCGTTTGCGCACACGGCGGCCCGGATGCCCCGGCGTCGGTTGGCGGCCATGGACATGCCGATGCCCGTGCCGCAGATGAGCACGCCCAGGCAGCCGCGTTCGAGCACGACATCGCAGAGCTTGGCCGCGAACAGGGGATAGTCGCAGCTCTGGGGGGCGTCGCAGCCCACGTCCACCACGGTGCGTCCCGAGGCGGAAACGTGGTTGGCCAGAATTTTTTTCAGAGCGAATCCGGCGTGGTCGGAACCGAAAACAACGCAAGCGTCCATGGTGGCCTCCTGCCTCCAGATGGGTCGGTCGGATAACGATGCGGCCTGACCGCGGCGAAAATCCCCTTGCGGGCAACGGGTCCGGCTCGGCCGGTTCAGGGCATGGCCGGGGCCTGTACGTCCTGGTCGGTGTCCAGGGGGATCGTTCGCGTCTGCGGGGGCTCGGTCAGTTCGAGCGTGGGCAGGCTCGACCGGTTGGCGAAGAGTTCGAGCTTCTTGATGCGCAAGAACACCGTGACTCCGCCAGAAGTCGTGAGCCGTATCTTGTCGGCCATGGACCGACGGTCGGTGACCGTATGGGAGTAGTCCGACAGGTCCACTTTCCAGGGCTCCACGCCCCGGCCCGTGAGATGGACGGGATTGGCAAGGTTGTCAAGCGTGACGGAAGCGATGGGCGACGAAGGGGGCAGGGAGTACTGGTAGCCTTCCGGCGTGCGCTTGACCTGCGTGTAGGTCGCCGGGATCAGGGCGTCGAACCGTCCGATGGCCAGGGCGGCGAAGTCGCGCAGGGTAAACGGCAGGGGCAGGCCCAGCTTGGCCAGGGCCTTGCGCGTGTCGCTGTGGGTGAAGGCCACCCGCGACATGGGGTAGACGCCCGTCCAACCCGACGAATCTTCCCGCCATCTGGCGTAGATTTGGCCCATGGAGGTGCTGATGTCCAGACGCAGGGGCCGGTCGAGCTCGCCCCAGAAATTAAGCACCACACGGCTCGATTTCTGGGGAGACGTGACCGTCAGGCTGGACGACAGGGAGAACGCGCCGGAAGCCTTGCGCGACTGACTCTGAAAGACGTTCCACAGCCCCCTGGCCTCGTCCTGGTCGGTGATGAGTTTGCCGCGGGTTCCGGCGCAGCCGGAAAGGGTCGCGATCACGAGCAGGCAGGCCGCGAGGGCGGGGGCGAAACGACGGATGTTCATCGCAGGGCCTCGAGTTTGCGTTGGATTTCTTCGGCGTTGGAAGGATGCATGGCCAGGGCCTCTTTGTAGCCCTTGGCCGCCTCGCCCTTGTCGCCCCTGGCCAGGGCGATGTCGCCGTAATGTTCCCAGATGGTGGGATCGACCACGGGTTGGGACACGCTGCGTTGGATTTCGTTCCAGGCGGCTTCCAGGTCGCCGCGCTTGAAGTGGACCCAGGCCAGGGAGTCGATGAAAAAGCGGTTGTCGGGGGTTATGGCCAGGGCCCGGTTGATCAGGTCGAGCGCGCGGTCCAGGTCGCGTCCTTCCTCGGCCAGGGAGTAGCCCACGAAGTTGAGCGCCTCGGCGTGGTCGGGTTCGATGGTCAGGATTTTTTCCATCACGGCCAGGGCTTCGGGCCGGTTCTTCTGGCGTTCCAATGCCGCGCCCAGGCGGTAGAGCACCTCGGTGTTGTCGGGCCAGCGGCTTTGGGCCTCGCGCAGGGCGGCCACGGCTTTTTGCCCGTCCCCGGCTTTTTCCCAGGCGATGGAGTCGTAAAACCAGAATTCGGGACGGTCGCCATGCAGGGCCTTGCCCTGGACGATGAGTTCCCTGGCCAGGTCGAGCCGGTTGTTGTCCAGGGCCAGTTGGGTCCTGGCGGAGAGGGCCTTGTCGTAGAGTTTGGAATCCTTGGGAACCCGGCCCAGGAGGTCGAGGGCCTTTTCCGGGTTCTTTTCGGTTTCCACGGCCAGCATGGCCCGGACGAAAAGCACGTCGGGGTTGTCCGGCTGTTCCAGGGCCAACCTGTCCACCACGGCGTGGGCTTCGTCCGGATAGCCTTCCTCAAGGAAAAGGGCCATCACCTCGAAGCGAAATCCCCGGTCCTTGGGGGCCTTGTCCAGAAGCTCCAAGGCCTTTTCCGGATCCTTGCGCTTGAGCGCCAGGCGCATCAGCCGCATCCACAGTTCCGGGCTGTCTTCGCCCAGTTCGAGCAGATGGCGGTAGGCCTGTTCCGCCTGGCGGTAGTCCTTTTGCTTTTCGTAGAGAAAGGCCAGTTCGGACCAGGCCGGCAGCATGTTCGGGTCTTCGCGCAGGGCCTGACGGAGCTTTTCCGCGGCCTGGCGGGGCTTTTTCAGGCCCGAGTAGGCCTTGGACTCGTAGTAGGCCATGGCCGGGGTGCGCTTGTCGCGCGGCATGGCGGCCAGCAGGGCCAGGGCGTTTTGGTATTGGCCGGACTCCACGGAGACCGCGGCCAGTTCCTGGGTGGCGCTCTGATCGTAGGGGTGCGAGGCCAGGTAATCCTGAAGCGTCTTCACGGCCTCGTCAAAGCGGCGCTGCAAGAGAAACGAATTGGACAGATAGAACCGCAGGCCTTTGTCCTCGGGATATTTCTCGATGCCGGCTTCCAGGGTCTGGCGGGTCTTTTCGGGCTGGGAGAGTCCCCAGTACAGGTTGGCCAGGTCCTTGTAAAAGTCGGGCGACGGCGCCACCTGGATGAGTTGTTCCAGGACCAGGGCCGCTTCCTGGACTTTGCCCTGGCGCTGCAGGTCCTGATAGAGCAGAAAATAGTAGTTGGCCGCCGTGTCTTCGTTCATGCCCTTGGCGAGCATGTTGGGGGGCGCGGCGGTTTTTTTCTCCGCACATGCGACCAGCAGAAGGACCAGGCACAAGGCCAGTGCCAGAAGCGGCGGGGCGAGAAGCAAGGTGCGGGCCGAGGCGCGCGGCAGGCGTACTCTCATGGTGTCAGTCTTCCTTGCGTATCCATTCCGAGGAAAAGTCGTCGATGCGTTTGACGAAATGGTCGCGGATCTTTTCCAGAAGCCGCGACTCGATCTGGCGCACGCGTTCGCGGGTGATGCCGTACTTGTTGCCGATTTCGCGCAAGGTGACCGGCGAGTCGGAAAGGATGCGCTGTTCGAGCAGGTCGCGTTCCTTGTCGGTCAGCTCGGGCAGGATGGTCTGCAGATGTTTTTCCACCACGGCGGCGATTTCGTCCTTGGCCAGCAGCTCCTCGATGCCCGGAGTGAGCGCCGGCAAGTAGTCGAGGCGCGTGGAGGACGAGTCGTCGCCCAACGACAGGTCGAGGGAAAGGTCGTTCTTGGCCAGGCGCTGGTCCATCTCCACCACGTCGGCTTCGCTCACCTTGAGCTGCTTGGAGATGTTGGAGGCCGTGGGATCGAACCCCAGGGACTGGAGCCGGGTGCGTTCCTTGTTCAAATTGTAGAACAGGGTGCGCTGGGCCTGGGTGGTGCCGATGCGCACCAGACGCCAGTTGTCCATGATATATTTGAGGATGTAGGCCTTGATCCAGAACGCGGCGTAGTAGGAGAACTTGATGCCCTTTTCGGGGTCGAATTTTTTCACCGCGCGCATAAGCCCCACGTTGCCTTCCTGTATGAGGTCGAGCACGTTCTGGGCCCATCGGCGCTGAAAGTCCATGGCGATCTTGACCACCAGCCGCAGATGCGAGGTGACCAGGCGAAAGGCCGCCCGCTGGTCGCCGTTTTCGCGCACCTTTCGGGCCAATTCGTATTCTTCCTCAGGGGCCAACAGGGGAAACCTGCCGATTTCGCGCAGGTACAGTTGCAGGGGGTCGCGTCCGGAGACGGGCGTGGAAGATCCCTTGGGCACGGGCAAGGCGAAATCCGTCGCCTCGTCGGGCGCGGACTCCGGGCCGTCCTCCTCGGAGGCCATTTCGGAGGCCAGACGTTCGGCTTCCTCCGTGTTTTCGATGGGTTGCTCCAGATCGAAAGTGTCGTCCGATCCGGCGGCTTTTGCTTGGCGTATGGTCACGTGGTTGCCCATGGCTCGTTTCGTAAGGTTACGCCGCACCGCAGCGATTGTGTCCGTGTACTCTTTCCATTTGCCGGATTCAACGTTTTTCAGTACGAGCCAGGGCTTCGACCGGACAAGGAGGAAAGCGGTGGCGGACTTTCGCAAGGCATTGGCCGACAATTCCATTCTCGTGTTCGACGGGGCCATGGGCACCCTGTTGCAGGCCAGGGGGTTGCCCCCCGGCGCTTCCCCCGAGGTGTGGGGCATGGCCAATCCCGAGATGGTGCGCGCCGTCCACGAGGACTATCTGCGCGCCGGCTCGCGGGTGGTGACGGCCAACACCTTCGGCGGCACCCGGTTCAAACTGCCGCCCGACGCCGACGTGCGGGCCGTAAGCCGGGAGATGGCCAGAGTGGCCCGTCAGGCCGCCGGAGACACGAACTTCGTGGCCGGCTCCGTGGGGCCCACCGGACATTTCGTCGAACCCCTGGGCGATCTTTCCATGCGCGAGCTGGTGGCCGCGTTCAAGACCCAGATCGAAGGCCTGGCCGAAGGCGGGGCGGACCTGATCGTGGGCGAGACCCATTTCGACCTGGCCGAGGCCAAGGCCCTGGTGTTGGCCTGCCGCGAAGCCTGCGACCTGCCCATAGCCGTGCTCATGACCTTCGAGCCGGGCGGTTCGCTCACCGGAACGCCTCCGGCCACGTTCGCCGACACTATGCAGAATCTGGGCGTGGACATTCTGGGCATAAACTGCGGCCTGGGCCCCGACCAGATGGTGGCCATCGCCCGCGACTTTCTGCCCCGCATCGACACGCCGTTCTTCATCAAGCCCAATGCCGGCCTGCCCCGGCTCGAAAACGGGTGTACCGTGTTCCCCATGGGGCCCGAGGAGTTCGCCCGGGGCATGGAGCCCTTCCTGGACATGGGGGCCAAGTGCGTGTCGGGTTGTTGCGGCACCACCCCGGCCCATATCGCCCAGGTGGCGGCCCTGGCGGCAAAGCGCACCTGGACGAAGCCCGAGCCTGCCGAGGGGCGTCCGCTCATGCTTACCTCGCGTTCGCGTTCCGTGGCCGTGGGCGTGGGCCTGCCGGCGGTGTGCATCGGCGAGCGCATCAATCCCACGGGCAAGAAGGTGCTCACCGAGGAGTTGCAGGCCGGACAGTTCGGTTACGCCCTCAAGCTGGCGGAAGAGCAGGTCGCGGCCGGAGCCGCCGTGCTCGACGTCAACGTGGGCGCGCCCCTGGTGGCCGAGGAAAAACTTCTGCCCGCCCTGGTCAGGGAGCTTTCGTCGCGCTTCGTGGTGCCCCTGTGCCTGGACTCCACCAAGCCAGAGGCCCTGGCCGAGGGACTGTGGGCCGTGCCGGGCTCGGCGCTGGTCAATTCCATAAGCGGAGAACCGGGCCGCATGGAGGAACTCGCGCCCCTGTGCCGGCGTTTCGGCGCGCCGTTCATCCTTTTGCCCATCGCGGGCAAGAAGCTCCCGGTCACCGCGGCCGAGCGCCTGGCGGTCATCGAGGGGCTGGTGGACAAGGCCCTGGCCCTGGGCGTGCCCAAGCGCCTCATCGTGGTGGACGCCTTGGCCCTGACCGTGTCGTCCAAGCCCGAGGCGGCCAAGCACTGCCTGGAAACGATTCGCCACTGCGCCCAGGCCTGGGGACTGCCCACGGTGTTGGGGCTTTCCAACATTTCGTTCGGTTTGCCCGCGCGCGAGCTCATCAACGCCACGTTTTTGACCCTGTGCCTGGGCGCGGGAATGGCCGCGCACATCTCCAACCCCTCGTCGGCCCTGCCGCGCGAGGTGGGCCTGGCCGCAGAAGTGCTTCTGGCCCGCGACCCCCAGGCCGGACGCTTCATCGCGGCCTGCGCGGAGTGGAAGCCCGGAGCCGGGATCAAGGCCGAAACCGGGGCCGCCACGAAGGAAAAGGGCGTGGACAGCCTGCGCGAGGCCGTGGTGCGCGGAGCCAAGGAGGCCATGCTGCCCATGGTGGAGTCCGCCCTGGCCGAGGGCCGCACCGCCCAGGACATTCTTTCGGCGGACCTCATTCCCGGCATCATGGACGTGGGCAAGCTCTACGAGGCCAAAAAGTATTTTCTCCCCCAGCTTCTGCTTTCGGCCGAAACCATGCAGGCGGGCTTCGAACGCCTGAAGCCTCTGCTTGAAGCGGCCAGCGGGCAGGAGGAAAAGGCGCGCATCGTGCTGGCCACGGTGGAGGGCGATATCCACGACATCGGCAAGAACATCGTGGCGCTCATGCTCAGGAACCACGGCTTCGACGTGGTGGACCTGGGCAAGGACGTGCCCGCCGAGCGCATCGTGGACGAGGCCCAGCGCCTTGGGGCCAAGGTCATAGGGCTTTCCGCGCTCATGACCACCACCATGGTGCGCATGGAGGACACCGTGCGTCTGCTGCGCGAGAAGAACTTGCCCCAGAAGGTGATGGTGGGCGGAGCCGTGGTCACGGAGGCCTTCGCCCGGGCCATCGGCGCGCACGGTCACGCCGTGGACGCCGTGGACGCCGTGCGTCTGGCCAAGCATCTGGTGGACGCCTGGAAGGAGTTGGAGTAGCGTTTTGTCGACCGCGGTCGCGTTCGTTTTTTCGGCCGGCCGTCTGGACTTTGTCGCAACGTCTTCCCGCCTTCCCGGAGGAAGGCCGCAAAACGGTACCGCATGAAGAAACTCAGCGTAATCGTCCTGGGGCTGGTCTTGGCTCTGGCCATGTCCGGCGAGGCCATGGCGCAACGAAAGGTGACGTATATCTCGCATCAGGAGATCATCAAGACCGTCACCCAGTCCAGGGGCAAGGTCGTGGTGGTGAACTTCTGGGCGTCGTGGTGCGGACCCTGCCGTGTGGAAGTGCCCGATTTCATAGCCTTGCGCTCGCGCCTGCCGGCTTCGCGCGTGGTGATGCTCGGGGTGAGCATCGACCAGGACCAGGCCGCCTACGCCGCCTTCGTGGCCAAGGCCGGGTTCAACTACCCCGTGTACCTGGCCGGGCCCGACGTGCCCCAGGCCTTTATGCTGCGCGCCATTCCCCGCACGGTGATCTACGGCCCCAAGGGCGAGCAGATCGTCTCGCGCGAGGGCTACGTCAGCGCGGAAGAGCTTGAACACATCATTACCAAGGTTCTGGGTTCCTGACGTGGTGAATACCTACTATCTGCGCAAGGCCCGCATCCAGGACGTCAAGACCATCCACGGCATGCTCATGGATTGCGCCCGGAACGAGCTTTTGCTGCCCCGGTCCTTCAACGAACTCTTCAGCCATCTGCGCGATTTCTACGTGCTGGCCGAGTCCGAGAGCAACCTGGCCATCGGCTGCTGCGCCTTGTCCATCACCTGGGACAATCTGGCCGAGATCCGTTCCCTGGTCGTTTCCCCGGACCACCAAATGCACGGCCACGGCAAACGCCTGGTGGAGGCCTGCCTTTCCGAGGCGGTGACCCTGGGCGTGTACAAGGTGTTCACCCTGACCTATCAGCGCGCGTTTTTCGAAAAGATGGGCTTCGTGGAGGTCACCAAGGACGAACTGCCCCAGAAGGTCTGGGCCGATTGCATCCGGTGCCCCAAGTTCCCCGAATGCGATGAAATCGCCATGGTCATGGAGATGTGAGTTCATGCCTTCACGCCTTGAGGTCATCCATTCCCCTGACACGGTAAAAGACACAGTGGCCCGCCTGGGCCGGGAGATATCGACCGCATACGCCGGCAAGCCCCTGCTGCTGCTCGGTGTGCTCAAGGGAGCGTGGGTTTTCCTGGCCGACCTGGCCCGCGCCCTGACCATTCCCGTCCAGGTCGATTTCGTGCGCCTTTCCAGCTACGGCGATTCGGATACGCGCGGCCAGGGTACGCGCGTGCGCGATGCGGATTTCGACTGCCGGGGCCGGCATGTCCTGGTGGTGGAAGACATTGTGGACACCGGCCATTCCATGGTGGCGCTCCTGGAGTTGCTGCGGGAAAAAGGAGCCGAAAGCGTGGCCCTGTGCGCCCTGGTGGACAAGGCCGAACGCCGGGAAGTGGAAGTTGCGGTTGACTTTTACGGATTTCGACTGGCAAAGGGTTTTGTAGTGGGCTACGGCATGGACTACGGTGAAGACTACAGAAGTCTTCCGGGTCTTTATGAGCTCCATCTGCAAAAGGACGACTAGCCATGATCGTCGAGTGCCCCAACTGCCAGACCAAGTTCAACCTGCCCGACGAAAAAGTGGGGCCGGACGGCGCCAAGGTGCGTTGCGGCGTGTGCAAGACGGTGTTTACCGTGGAGCCGCCCGAGCCTGACGACTTTCCCGGATTCGGCGAATCCGGGGCCAAGCCCGCCTGGTCGGCTTCGGATGAGGAGGAACGGCCGGAGCGGGAGGACGAATTCGATTCCGAACGCAGGAAGGACCGCTTCGAGGACGTGCGCCCCAGCACCGCGGACTTCGATGAGCTGGGACTGACCAAGCCGGACAAGCCCAGGTTCTCCAAGCTGGCCAAGATTCTGGCCCTGTCGGGACTTTTGGTGGTGATGCTTGGCGGTTCGTACGCGACGGCGGCCTATTTCTTCGAATTCTGGCCCTTCTCCAAAAAGCCCGCCAAGTCGGCCATGGAAGAACCCATTCCGGCCGCGGTGCAGCAGGCTCCGCAGACCCAGGCCGCGGCTGCGGCCCTGCCCAGCATGGAAGAGCGCCTGGAAAATCTGCCCATCGTCGATTACACGCAGTATCTTGTGGACAACCCCAAGATCGGCAAGCTCTACGTGATCGAGGGAGCAGTGGAAAACAAGAACGCCACCGATGTGGGATGGGTCAAGGTCAAGGCTTCGTTGAGCAACGACAAGGGCGAGGTCATTTTGTCCAAGGAGATCGACGCCGGACCCAAGGTGCCCAACTACGAGCTCAAGTTCCTGAGCAAGACCGACCTGGACGCCCGTCTTACCTCCAAGCAGGAGATTCTTTTCAACAACGGCGACGTCAAGCCCGGCGAAAAGATTCCCTTCATGGTGGTCTTCGAGAATATTCCTCCGGAAACCAAGGAGTACTCCCTGCAAGTCACCAGCTTCCAGGACGTGGCTCCGCCCGCCGCCGGCGCGGCCCAAGGGGGGCAGCCAGCCGCCGGCGCTCCAGCGCCCGCCGCCGCTCCGGCATCGCCGCCGGCCCAGCATTCCGAAGGCAAGTAGCCTCCTTGGCCAAGGCGCGAACCGTCTACGCCTGCTCCCAGTGCGGAGCGATCAGTCCGTTGTGGCGCGGCCAGTGCGAGGCCTGCGGTTCGTGGAACACCCTCGAAGCCCAGGCCGCGGCCAGGGGCGCGACGCCGGGACCGTCCTCTCCGCTTTCCCAGACCACCCCCGTTCGCCTGCGCGATTTTCACGAAGACCAGGCCCTGGCCGCTCCCAGCGGTCTGCCCGAGTTGGACCGGGTGCTCGGCCAGGGGTTGCAACCCTCGGCCGCCGTGCTTGTGGGCGGGGAGCCGGGTATCGGCAAATCCACGCTGCTCTTGCAGTTGGCCGGGCAGGTGGCGGCTTCGGGAAAGCGGGCCGTGTATTTTTCCGGGGAGGAGTCCCTGGGCCAGTTGGCCGGCCGGGCCAAACGCCTGGGCATCGACCAGCCCGAGCTTCTGGCCGCGTCCTCCACCAGCGCGGCCGAGGCCGCCGCGATTCTGGCCGGCCCGGACGCCCCGTCCCTCTTGGTGGTGGATTCGGTGCAGACCATGAGTTCTTCCCTGGCCTCCGGCGTTCCGGGCAGCTCGGCCCAGGTGCGGGCCGTGGCTGCGGAACTGGTGGACGCGGTCAAGAAAAGCCGGGCCACCCTGGTGCTGGTGGGCCACGTCACCAAGGAAGGCCTCATCGCCGGACCCAAGATCCTTGAGCACATGGTGGACACCGTGCTCTATCTGGAAGGCGATCGGCAGCATTATTGCCGCATTCTCCGGGTGTTCAAGAATCGCTTCGGCCCCACCGACGAACTCATGGTGCTGGAGATGCAAGGCGACGGCCTGTCCCCGGTGCCGGACGCGTCCACGTATTTTTTGGGCGAGCGCGACGAAACGGCCAGCGGCTCGGCCGTGGTGCTGGCCCTGGAGGGCAAAAAGCCCTTTGCCGTGGAAGTGCAGGCCCTGGTGAGCAAGTCGTTTCTGGCCATGCCCCGGCGCACGGCCCTGGGCCTGGACCTCAACCGGCTGAACCTGCTTTTGGCGGTGCTGGAAAAACGCCTGGGGGTGGGGCTCGGCCAGTTCGACATCTACGCCAAGACCGGCGGCGGTCTGCGTCTGACCGACCCCGGCCTGGATCTGGGGTTGGTGGCCGCGATTTTGTCGTCGTACTACGATCGTCCCCTGCCGCCGCGAGCGGTGTTCTGGGGCGAGGTGGACCTGAGCGGACGGGTCCGGCCCGTGACCGGGCAGGACGTGCGCCTCAAACAGGCCGAGCGCCTGGGGTATCATCCGGTCCTGCATCCGGGAGCGGGAGGGGTGCCCACCCTGCGCGCCCTGCAACGGATGCTGTTCGGAGCGGGGCGTAGCGAGAATCCCTGACATTCGCGCTTGCCGGCCGGCGGCGCAAACGACGAAAGCCCCCGGCTTTTCGTCCACCGGGGGCTTGAAGCGCGCACGAAGCGTCGACGCGGCGTTCAGGCCTTGTGGAATACTTCCGTACCCACCCCCGACTTGGTGAACAGTTCGAGAATGAGCGAGTTTTCCACCCGTCCGTCGATGACGTGGGCCTTGTCCACGCCGGACTGCACGGCTTCCATGCAGCATTGCAGCTTGGGGATCATGCCGCCCTTGGCCACGCCGTCCTCGATGGCTTTGGCCGCCTGACCCACGCTCAGGGAGGGAATGAGGGCGTTTTCGGCGTCCAGCACTCCGGCCACGTCCGTAAGCAGGATCAACCGCTTGGCCGACAGCGCCTGGGCCACGGCTCCGGCCACGGTGTCGGCGTTGATGTTGTAGGTGCCGCCGTTCTCGTCCACGCCCACGGGCGCGATGACCGGAATGACGCCGCTTGCGGTCAGGGAGTTGATGAGCTTGGCGTTTATGGACACGGGCTCGCCCACGTTGCCGATGTCGATAATCTCGGGCGGGGCGTCTTCGCGCGTGACCACCAGCTCCACTTTCCTGGCCCGTATGAGCCAGCCGTCCTTGCCGGAGAGCCCCACGGAATTGCCGCCGTTCAAGTTGATCAGGCCCACGATTTCCTTGTTGATCTTGCCCACGAGCACCATTTCCACCACGTCCATGGTGGCCTTGTCGGTGACGCGCAGCCCCTGTTCGAAACGCGATTCGATGCCAAGCTGGGCCAGCATTTTGCCGATCTGGGGACCGCCTCCGTGTACGATGACCGGGTTCACCCCGATGTACTTGAGCAGCACCACGTTCAGGGCGAAGCTCTTTTTGAGTGCCTCGTCGATCATGGCGTGGCCGCCGTACTTGATGACCACGGTCTGGCCGAAGAACTTGCGGATGTAGGGCAGCGACTCCAGCAGCATGCGGGCCTGGCTGTGGGCGTTTTGATCCATGGGCGTCTCCTGGTGTAATGTCTCCGCGTGGTCGCGGCGGGGCCGGCGGCCGTACGGAAAAACGCCCGCCGGAACGCGCCGGGTCCGGCGGGCGGGTTTGGGGTCATATCCTTGTGCCGTACCGGTCGGCCGGCGTCACAAACGTCGCAAGGCTGTGTATCCGAAAAGGCGGCGTTAGAGAATATAGCGGGTCAGGTCCCGGTCCTGGGCCACGTCGGCCAGCTTGTCCTTGACGTAGGCGGCGTTGATGGACACGGCCTCTCCGCCCCGGTCCGGGGCCTCGAACGAGAGATCCTGCACGATCTTTTCCATGATGGTGTAGAGCCGCCTGGCGCCGATGTTCTCGGTCTCCTCGTTGACCTTCTGGGCGAAGGAGGCCACCTCTTGCAGGCCGTCGTCGGTGAAGGTGAGCGTCACGTCTTCGGTGGCGAGCAGGGCCGTGTACTGGGCCGTGAGCGAGTTCCTGGGCTCGGTGAGGATGCGCAGGAATTCCTCCTTGCCCAGGGCCGAAAGCTCCACCCGCAGGGGAAAACGGCCCTGAAGCTCGGGCACCAGGTCCGAAGGCTTGGAGAAGTGGAACGCCCCGGCGGCGATGAACAGAATGTGGTCGGTTTTGACCATGCCGTACTTGGTGTTGACCACGCAGCCTTCCACCACGGGCAGAAGGTCGCGTTGCACGCCCTCGCGCGAGACATCCGGCCCGGAACCGCCCTGGGCGCTCCGGCCGCAGATCTTGTCGATCTCGTCGATAAAGAGAATGCCGGTCTGTTCCACGCGCTCGCGGGCCATTTCGCCCACCTTGTCCATGTCCACCAGGCGTTCGGCCTCTTCGGCCACCAGGATTTCGTAGGCCTCGCTCACCTTGAGCTTGCGGGTCTTTTTCCGCTGGGGAAAGACCTTGGAGAACATGTCCTTGAACTGGGAGCCCACTTCCTCCATGCCCGGGATGGCCATGATCTCCACCGAGGGCGAGGGCAGGGTGACTTCCATCTCCACCTGCCGGTCGTTCAGGGCCCCTTTGCGCCAAAGCTGACGCAGCTTGTCCCGGGTGGAGCCGGACTCCTCGATCGCGGGCTGGGGGGACGCCTGGGAGGACGTCTGGGAGGACATGAAGCCGAAACCCGAGTGGGAGCTTGGCGGAAGCAACAGGTCGAGCAGGCGCTCCTCGGCGGCGGACTCGGCCTTGGCCCGCACCTTGGCCGCTTCCTCCTGGCGCACCAGTTGCACGCCGATCTCCATGAGGTCGCGCACCATGGATTCCACGTCCCGTCCCACATAGCCCACTTCGGTGAACTTGGTGGCCTCCACCTTGTGGAACGGGCATCCGGCCAGTTTGGCCAGACGCCTGGCCACCTCGGTTTTGCCCACGCCCGTGGGTCCGATCATGAGGATGTTCTTGGGCGCTATTTCGTCGCGCAGGGCCGGATCGACCTGCTGGCGACGCCAGCGGTTGCGCATGGCTATGGCCACCATGCGCTTGGCCTGGGTCTGGCCCACGATGTACTTGTCCAGTTCCGAAACGATTTCGCGGGGTGTCAGGGTGTTCATGGGGCGGATAAAGTCTCCAGGACGATGTTGTCGTTGGTGTAGACGCACAGTTCCGAGGCGATGGACATGGCCTGGCGAGCGATTTCGCCGGCGCCCAGCGCGGTGTTTCTGGCCAGGGCCCTGGCCGCGGCCAGGGCGAAGGGACCGCCCGAGCCGATGGCGGCCAGGCCGTCGTCGGGTTCGATGACGTCGCCGGCGCCGGTCAGAATGAGTACGGTTCGCGCGTCGGCCACCAGGAGCATGGCTTCGAGCCGGCGCAGGAACTTGTCCTTGCGCCAGTCCTTGGCCAGTTCTACGGCGGCGCGGGTGAGATTGCCGGAGAACTCCTCCAGCTTGGCCTCGAAGCGTTCGAACAGGGTGAAGGCGTCGGCCGTGGAGCCGGCGAATCCGGCCAGGACCTTGTCCTTGTACAGGCGGCGCACCTTGCGGGCGGTGTGCTTCATGGCCACGGCCTGGCCGAAGGTCACCTGCCCGTCGCCGGCCATGGCCACGCCCGAGGCGTCGCGCACGGCCAGTATGGTGGTGGCGTGTATCTCCATATGAAGGGGGCTCCTTAGAGGGTTTTGCGGGCCACTGCCAGCCAGGTGTCGTAGGCCTGGGGCGAAAAGAGTACCATCCAGGCCTTGGCCACCAGGCCCTGGCGCAGTCCCTTGGCCAACTCCGACAGGGCTATGGTCGCGGCTTCTTCCACCGGATAGCCGTAGGCCCCGCAGCTGATGGCCGGAAAGGCCACCGAGTCGATGGCGTTCTCGCGGCAAAGCTCCAGGCAGGTCCGATAGGCCGAGGCCAGGGCCTGGGGTTCTCCGTGGGCTCCGCCGCGCCAGATGGGGCCGACGGCGTGGAGAATGTACTTGGCCTTCATGGCGAATCCGGGCGTGATGGCCGCCTGTCCGGCCTTGACCTGGCCCACCTTGGCGATAACCTCGCGGCAGGCCTCGGGCAGTTTCGGTCCGGCCGCGCGGTGGATGGCACCGTCCACGCCGCCGCCCCCGGCCAGGCGGGAATTGGCGGCGTTGACCACGGCGGTGACGGGCCAGGTGGTAATATCGCCCACGCCAAGGCCCAGGGTTCCGGGTTCCAGTGAAAATTCGACGGATTGGGCGCTCATAGTCTGATGATCTCCTCCCAGGCGGGGTCGGCCGTGGGGCCGAGCAGCCCCAGCCCGGCTGCTTTGAGGTCGATGAGCTCGGCGGCGAGCGCGCTCACTTCGTCCAGGGTGACGGCTTCGAAGCGGGCGGCCGTTTCCTCCGGCGCGATATGTCGGCCGAAGAGCAGATAGTTTCGCGAAAGGCGCGACATGCGCTCCTCGCTCGATTCCAGGCTCAGGTAGAGCAGGCTGGTCAGGTGGTCCCGGGCGTGATCCAACTCCGAGGCCACGATTTCTCCGCTGGCCACGGCGGTGAGTTCCTCGCGCAGGCAGGCCAGCAGCTCGGGGGTGCGCTCCGGGTCCACGGCGGCGTAGACCTGCACCACGCCCCGGTCTTCCAGGGCGTTGACGAAAGAATAGACCGAATAGGCCAGTCCCCGACGTTCGCGGATTTCCTGAAAAAGCCGCGATGACATGTTGCCGCCCAAAATGGCGTTGAGCACGCTCAGGGCGAAGCGGCGTTCGTCCCTTGCGCCCAGGCCGGGAAAGCTCAGCACCACGTGGTTTTGCTCGGACTCGCGTCGACGCAACAGCAGACCCGGCGTGTAGGTTCCGCTTGCGGGGACCGGCGGTTCGGGAGCGGACGCAAGCGATCCCAGGCGTTTTTCGGCCAGCTCGGCCAGGTGGTCGTGGTCCAGGTTGCCGGCCGCGGCCAGCAGCATGCGTTCTGGCCGGTAGTTGGCCGCGCGCCAGGCGACCAGGGACTTGCGGTCGAAGCTTTTCACGCTTTCGGGAGTGCCGAGAATGGAGTGCCCCAGGGAGCCGTCGGGCCAAAGCGAACACCAGAAGGACTCCATCAGGCAGTCCTCGGGGTCGTCCTCCACCATGGCGATCTCCTGGAGCACCACGTCGGTTTCGCGCTCCAGGTCGTCTCTGGTGGGGGTCGGGTCGAGCACGATGTCCGAAAGGATGTCCAGGGCGTCGGGCATGTGGCGATCGGTCACCTTGGCGTGGAAGACCGTGGTCTCCCGGCTGGTGTAGGCGTTGGACTGGCCGCCCATGAGATCGAGCTCCTTGGCGATGTCCAGGGCCGAACGGGCGGAGGTGCCCTTGAAGGCAAGGTGCTCCCAGAGATGGGCCATGCCCTCCTGTCCGGGGGCTTCGTGCCTGGCGCCGGCTTTGACGAGCACGCCGATGCTTACGCTGCGTGCGCCGGGCAGGCGTTCCGTGGCCAGACGCAGGCCGTTTGGCAGGGTGTGAAAGCGAAAGTCGTACGACGTGGACATTAGCGCTCCGGGTGAAAGGGTTGGCCGAGGGCGGCGGGGGCCTTGCCCCGGCGTCCCCAGAGGGCGGCCAGGCACAAGGTGAGCACGGTGAGCAGATAGGGCAGAATGCGCAACACCCAGATGGGAACGAACTCCTGTCCCGTGGTCTGAAACAGAAACTGGGCCGCCGTGAGCAGACCGAAAAAAAGCGCTCCTCCCAGAGCCGCCAGGGGTCGCCAGCCCGCGAAGATGACCATGGCCACGGCGATCCAGCCCTGTCCGGCGGTCATGGCTTCTTTCCAACCGGGGGTGAAGGCCAGCGAAAGGGAGGCTCCGCCCACTCCGGAAAAAGCCCCGCCCGCGGCCACCGCCGCGAACCGGACCCGGGCCACGTTCACCCCCATGGACTGGGCCGCTTCCGGGTTTTCGCCGCAGGCGCGCAACAGCAGTCCGGCTCGGGTGCGCTCCAGCAGCCACCATACGCCCGCGGTCAGGACAAGACCGGCATACACCAGGGCGTTCTGGGCGAAAAGGGCCTGTCCCACGCCCGGCAGGTCGGAAAGCAGGGGAATTTTCAACTCGGTCAGGCGCGGTCCGACCAGTCCGATGCAGGGACGCCCCAGAAAGCTGGCCAGGGCCGAGCCGAGAATGGTCAGGGCGATGCCCGAGAGCAGTTGGTTGACGCCCAGGCGCACGCAGAACAACCCATGGATCAGGGCCAGCGCCGCGCCCACGACCCCGGCGGCGACAAATCCCAGGCTCGTTTGGCCCGTGGCGTACCCCACCGCGAAACCGGCCAGGGCTCCGGCGAGCATCATGCCCTCCTGGCCCAGGTTGATCACTCCGGCCCGTTCGCAGACCACCTCGCCCAGGGCGGCGTAGAGCACCGCCATGGAGGACTTGAGGGTGAGGGCCACGAGAAACCAGAGGTCGTTCATGCGGGAACGGTCCTTTTCGGGCGGGCGCGCGTCGCGCGTCCGCTCACGACGTCCGCCTTCTGGACTGGAGCCAGAGCAGGGCGAACAGCAGGCAGGCCTCCATGACCTGGCCCACCGAGGAGGGCAGTTGCATGCGGGTCTGGAGGTAGTCCCCCCCCACCAGCACGGCGGAAAGAACCACGGCCGCCGCCGGCACGAAGGCCGGGGAAAGTCCGGCCAGGCAGGCCACGATGACGCCGTCGTAACCGTATCCGGCGGCCAGTCCGGCCTGCAACCGGTGATGCACCGCGCACACCTCGCCGGCGCCGGCCAGTCCGGCCAGCGCGCCGCCGGCCGTGAGCGCCCATAGGCACCGGGACCGGGCGTCCATGCCCGCATAGGCCGCCGCCCTGGGATTTTGACCCATGACGGTGAGTTCGAAGCCCAGGCGGGTTTTGGCCAACATCCAGGCCGCGCCCGCGGCCAGGAGCAGGGCCGCCGCCAGTCCGGGATGAATGCGCGTGCCCGGAAGACGGGGCAGCACGGTGGAGTCCGGGAAAAGCGCCGTGCCGGGAAATCCCATGCCCCCCGGATCGCGCCACGGCCCGAAATACAGGTATTCCATGAAGGTTATGGCCACGTAGTTGAGGAGCAGCGTGGTGATGATCTCGCTCACATCCAGGCGCGCTTTCATGTACGCCGGCCCCAGGGCCCACAGGCCGCCTCCGACGGCTCCGGCCAGGGCGCACAGGGGCAGGGCGGCCCAGGCCGGAAGCCCGGGGCCGAGCCACAGGGCCGCGCCCGTGGCGAAAACGCCGCCCAGCACGAGTTGGCCCTCGCAGCCGATGTTCCACAGTGACATGCGCGCGGACAGGGTCACGGCCAGTCCGGTCAGCATGAGCGGCGTGGCCTTGACCAGTACTTCGGCCGCTCGGGCCGTGGAGCCGAACGCTCCGGCCAGCATGGCCTGGTAGGCCTTCAGGGGGTTGGTCCCCAGGCAGGCGAACAGGAGCGCTCCGGCCGTCAGGGGCAAAACGACGCTCGCCAGGACGGGGAGCATCCGCTCCGCGTTCGCCAAGCGGGGCCTCGGTTGTCCGTTCATGCCGCGACTCCGGCCATGAGCGGACTGATGCGGGCCACGTCCTCCTCGCTGGAGACGTCGAGCACATCCAGGATCCGACCGCGAAACATCACCGCCACCCGGTCGGCCAGGGTCAGGGCCTCGGTGAGGTCGCCGGTGGCGAGCAGCACCCCGGCGTGGGCGCGGGCCGCGAGCATTTCGTCCCAGACCGCCTCGGTCGCGCCCACGTCGAGTCCCTGCGTGGGCTGGTGCACGATCAACACACGGGGCCGGGCCGCGAGCGCCCTGGCCAGGACCAGCTTCTGCAAATTGCCGCCGGAAAGGGTCCCGGCCCGTTGCAGGGGACCGTCGGCCTTGATGGCGCGGCGTTCCAGGGTCTGCCGGGTGTCGGCCTCGATCGCGGTCCAGTCGAGCAGGCCTCCCCGCAGGTAGCGGCCCACTTGCGTGAGCGCGAAATTCCAGGTGAGCGGCAGGTCGTCCAGGCAGGCTTCGCCGTGCCGGTCCTCGGGGACGTAGGCCAGGGCGCTTCGGTCGGACTTCGGCCAGGCTCGGGCGTCACAGGAGCGCCCGCACAGCGCGATTTCCCCGGAGAGGCAGGGGGCGAGCCCTCCCAACGCTTCGAGCAGTTCGGTCTGGCCGTTGCCGGCCACGCCCACCAGGGCCAGCACCTCGCCTTGGCGCAGGGTGAGGTCGATGTCGCAAAAGGCCGGGCGTTTCGGGTCCGGTCCGCCGGTCAGCCCCCTGAGGGCCAGGGCTTCGGGACCGGGGGCGACCCTGGGCTTGTCGATGGAAAAGATGACCTCGCGCCCCACCATCAGGCGGGCCAGGTCGCGCTTGCCGCCGGTCTCGGCCGGAGTGGTGCGGGCCACCAGCCGGCCCTTGCGCAGTATGGCGATGCGGTCGGCCAGGTCCAGGGCTTCGTCCAGCTTGTGGGTGATGAAGATGACGGCCCGACCCGCGTCGCGCAGTCCCCGGAGCATGGCGCAAAAGGCCTCGATCTCCGTGGGCGCCAGCACGGTGGTGGGCTCGTCGAACACGAGCACCCTGGCGCCCAGGCGCAGAAGTTTGAGAATTTCCACCCGCTGGCGTTCGCCCATGGACATGTCTTGCACCCGTTGCCAGGGGTCCACCCAAAGGCCGTGCTCGGCTCCCAGGCGCTCCATTTCCAGGGCTTCGGCGCGAAGGTCCAGCCGGAAGGCCCCGCCCACGGCCAAGGAGACGTTTTCCACGGCGGTCATGGCCTCCACCAGCATGAATCGCTGGTGTACCATGCCGATGCCCAGAGCCAGCGCGTCGGCCGGCGAGGCGAACCGCACCGCGCGTCCGTCCAGGACGATGTCTCCCGCGTCGGGCTGGTAGTGACCGGCGAGAATGGACATGAGCGTGGACTTGCCCGCGCCGTTTTCGCCCAGCAACGCGAGCACCTCGCCGCCGCGCACCGAGAGGGTCACGTCGTCGTTGGCCAGCACCGGGCCGAAGCGCTTGGTGACGCCCGAAAGCTCCAGGCGGGGGACGATCACCGGTCCGGATCTCCGCGTACCGGGGCGGGCAGGGTGGCCAGGCTGATCAGGGAGGAGAGGGGACACGCGCCCTCCACGGCCACGCAGGCCGTGGCCAACACGCGCGGAATTTCCGGCAGCCGTTTGATTCGGGCGGTCTCTTCAAGCAGACATTGCAAGGCCAGGATGGTGGAGCCGGTGGAAATGACGTCGTCGAGCAGGATCACCCCGTCCGTGGCTTCGGCCAGCACGTTCAGGTCGCGTTCGTAGAGCGCCAGGAACTTGTCTCCGCTGGTGATGGAGTCGGCGCCCACCTGAATGTAGGGCCGTCTGTGCGGCTCCATGTGCGGTTTGAGCCGGTTGTGGGCCACGGCGATTTCGGAAAACCCCAGACGCTCGGCCACCACCTGGGCCAACTGCAACCCCTTTTCCACCACCGTGAGCATCCCCACCCGCGCCTTGCCGCGTATATGGGGGGCCAGTTTGTCGGCCAACAGCCGCCCCAGGTCGGCGTTCAGCCGGGTCTGTCCCACCAGATTGAGCGAGGCGATGCGCACGAACCCCTGGTCGGCGGGCAGCCAGACCCAGGGCAGATCGACGGCATAGTCCAGTCCTTCGACCGTCATGCGGTATTTTTCGCCGGATTCCCGGCAGGGGCGTTCGCCGTTCACGTCGTATCCTTGTCTTGGCGCGGGCCGTTTTCTCGAATTTACAAGCGCCGGGCCGGATGGGAGGGTCCCGAACCGGCCAGACGCTTCGGGCTGGACGCGGTGGTCCGGCGCAACCACGGGGCCGCCGGGCGCCTTCCGGAGGACCGCGTCCCTTCGCAGCCCGCCCGAACAGTCGATTCTTGCAGCCTGTTCAAAAAATTTGCTGGCACGACGCACAAAAAAGTCAAGCCCGAAGCGGAGTTGGTATCCGTTGAGGGTTTGCGTTTTGCGCAGCAACACAGCCAGCAAGGATTTTTCACAGGCTGTCAGGGCCCGGAGGCCTTTGCTTCCTTATTCCGGCACGGCGCCCGAAACACCCTTGACCAGCCAGCGCATGGTGAGCAGCTCCTTGAGGTTGGCCTTGTCGCCGGGAGCGATCATCTGCTTTCCGGCCTGGTCGAAGACCGGTCCGGCAAAGGAATTGTCCTCGCCCTTCTTCATGCGTTCCATCTCGGCCAGCACCTTGGTCCGCACCTCCTGGGGCACCTGATCGCCAAAGGGCGAGAGCGCCACCGCGTCGGCTTCGAAGCCGTGGTACCACTCCTCGGCCTTCCAGGTGCCGTTGAGCTTGGCCTTGACAGCCTGAATGTAGAACGGTCCCCAGTTCCACAACGTGGAAACCAGGGCGCACTTGGCCCCGGACTTGGCGGCGTCGGCTCCGTAGCCGACGGCCGGAACGTTCTTGGCGCACGCGGCCAGGGAGGAATCGGGCGTGTCGGCCATCTGGCGGATGAGATCGTGCTTGTTTTGCACCAGGGTTTCGGCCATGGCGGTCTCGCCCACCGGGTCGCGCCACTTCTTGAGCCAAGCCACGGTGTTGACCTTTTCCGGGTCGAACTTCGCGCCGGATTCGTTCAGGCCGCGTATCAGGCCGAGGGTGAAGGCGTTGATGCCCCGGACGGGTTCGGGAATGGGAAACGTGGCCACGGTGCCCACGTTCTTGTAGCCCATGAGTCCGGCCATGTAGCCGCCCAGGTATTCGGCCTGTTCCATGGCGCCCATGTAGGTGCCCAGGTTCGGCGCGGTCTTGTAGCCGGAACAGTGCTCGAAGGCGATGTCGGGATACTCCTTCGCCACCAGGAGCAGGGGTTCCATGTGCTCGAACGTGGTGCCGAAAATCATGTCGTAGCCGTCTTGCGCGTACTGGCGAAAGACGCGCTCGGCGTCGGCGACCTTCACGTTTTCGGTATAGCTCACTTCGATCTGGTCGCCCAGGGCGGCCTTGAGTTGTTCTATGCCCAGGGAGTGGGATTGGGACCAGCCTTGGTCGTTGACCGACTCCAGAAGGGCGAAGGCCACCTTGAGTTTTTTGGCGTGGGCGTGGCCCGGCAGGACCAGGCAAAGGCTGAGAACGAGCATGGCGAGAAAGGGACGACGGCGCATGGAACCTCCTGGCGGTGTTGGCGATGACATGGGGGCCGAGGTGAACAAATGCCGCATTTTTCCGGTCGTGTAAATCGGACCTCAAGCCTCCGGGAGCGGAAGGGCTCGGCCGGCCTCAGCGTTCGATCACCTCGTGAAAGACGGCCGGCAGGTCGAAGGTGTTGTAGTAGCGGCATTCAACGTCGGAAAGAAGCTCCAGGACCTTTTTGGCCTGCTCTTCGCAACCTGGGGCGGGGTGGTTGGCGAAGTGGGTCGCCAGGGTCTGGCGCAAGTCGTCGAAGATGGAGCCGGCCGCTTCCTTGAGCACTTCCTTGGTGACGAACAGCGCGTAATTCTCAGTGTAGCGGGGGCGGGAGTCGTTGGGCATGGTGTGACCGAAAAGCCGCGGGACGCGCCCGACGGGTGAGGGTTGCGACGTGCCCCGCCTATAGCCCGCCCCGCGTTGTCGGGCAACATGTCATGGTGGATCGGGGGCGGTGAGGACAAGCCAGGGAAGGGAGCCCCCGTGCTTGGGGAAAGGGGCTCTCCTCCCGGTTTTTTTTACCGTATCCACACCAACGCCGCCTGGCGGCCCGCGCCTTGCCGGTCGCGGCGGTAGGAGTGAAACAGGGGAAGGCTGAAGGTGCACAGATCCAGCCGGAAGATGCGGTCGGGCTTCAGTCCGGCTTCGAGGAGTTGATCGTTGGTGAGCCGCCAGAGATTCACGGTTTGCGACGCGGGATCGTGGTAGGCGGCGAAATCCGGACCGAACTCCTCGGCGAAGTTGACGAACTGGCTGGCGGCTGGCCCGAGGCTCGGTCCGCGCACGGCCATCAGCTCGTCCGGACCGAAGCCGTACCGCTCGCATAGCGCGGCCACGCCTTTCTGGATGAAGCCCTGCGCATTGCCTCGCCAGCCCACGTGCAAGGCGGCCACGCATTCTCCGCTTTGATGGGCCAACAGGATGGGTTGGCAGTCCGCGGTCTTGATCACCAGGGCCAGGCCGGGCTGGCGGGTGGCCGAGCCGTCGGCCTCCAGGCCGGAGGCCTGATCGGCGTCCACGGCCGGGGGATCGAAGGTCATGTCGGCGCCGTGCACCTGCTTGAGGGACCCCCAGGCGGAAAACCCCAGGGTTTCGGCCAGCCAGACCCGGTTGGAGGCCACTTCGCGCGGCGGGTCGCCGCCGGCGCGGTGGGAGACGTTGCCCCGGGAGAGGTCCCCCTGGGCGGTGGTGAAGACGGCGCCCACCCGGGGCAGTCCGGGAAAGGCGAAGGGAATGAAGCTCAAGGCCATAGTGTCTCCTCGTCGGTTACGATGACCTGCACGGGTTTGTCCCAGGGATCGCTGGGCAGGCGGTCCACCACCTGGAAGGCGTGGGCCAGTCCGGCCAGCAGGGTGCGGGAAAAGCCGGGACCGGCCAGGAGTCGGTCGTAATATCCCTGGCCGAAGCCGAGGCGGGCTCCGGTCCGGTCGAAGGCCACGGCCGGGATCAGCGCCAGATCGGGCGAGAAGTCCGTGACCGCCGGGCAGGTTTCGGGGTTTGGTTCGAGAATGCCGTACGCGCCCGGGGTCAGGTCTTGCGGACCGAGGGGATTGGCCAGGTCCAGCAGGCCGGTTTCACCCGGGCGGCAGCGGGGTATGAGCACGCGCGCGCCGCGCCGCCACAGTTCGTCCAGCAGCGGGCCGGTGGCGATTTCTCCGGCGAAGTCCTTGTAAAGGAGCACTTCGCCGGCGTTTCGCCAGGCCGGCAGATCGGCCAGACGGTCGCGCACGTGGCGACTGGCCCGTTCAAGCGCCTCCGGGGTCAGGGAACGTCTCCTGGCCAGAAGGGATTTGCGCAGGGCCTGCTTGTCGGCGGCGGAAAAAGGGGGCGTGGGAGGGTGCATTGTACTTGACCTTTAGCCATGTTACCCTAATTTCCGCACGCATAAAAGCCGCATGTGGAGGCGCACGTGTCAAAAATGAGCCCCTACTGGATCGCTTTCGGCGACATTCACTCGGATACGGGCAACATCGCGAAAATTCCCGGCCTGGCCGAAGCCGGCGGGGTCATCGTGACCGGTGACCTCACGGTGCGGGGCGGCGTGGCCGAGGCTTCCCGGGTGGTCGAGGTCATACGCCGGATCAATCCCACCTTGTACGCCCAGATCGGCAACATGGATCACGCCGCCGTGCAGACCTGGCTGGACGACGAAGGCCTGGGCCTGCACGCCCGGGTGGTGGAGCTGGCTCCGGGCCTGGGACTCCTGGGCGTGGGCTGGTCCACTCCCACGCCCTTCGGCACGCCCAGCGAAGTTTCCGAGGATCAGGTGGCCCGCTGGCTGTCCGGCCTGGAGGACAGGGCCAAGGGGTTCGACGCCCTCATCCTGGCCAGCCACACCCCGCCTCACGATACGGTCGCGGACCGGACCGGCTCGGGCATGCACGTGGGCAGCACGAGCGTGCGCGAATTTATCGCCCGGGTGCGTCCCGCCCTGTGCTTGACCGGACACATTCACGAGTCGCGGGGCAGCCAGATGCTGTACGACACCCTGGTGGTGAACCCTGGCGATTTGGCCTCGGGGGGCTACGTGCGCGTGGATTGGGACGGCAAGACGCCCCGGGCCGAATTGCTCACGGTGTAGCGTCGTTTCCACAGAAGAAGAGGGTTGAAGATCCGCCCGGAAACATGGTGGCATCGGCCCGAAACGGGCGGACCGTGTCCCGCAAAGGAGACCGCGTGATTCTTTATTCCTGGAACGTCAACGGCTTGCGGGCCGTGACGGGCAAAGGGTTCTGGGACTGGCTGTCGGCCTGCGGCGCCGACGTGGTCGGCTTGCAGGAAACCAAGCTTCAACCCGGCCATGAAGCGGCCTTCAAGGACGTGCCCGGCTATAGGGCGCACCTGTGTTCGAGTTCGGTGAAAAAGGGGTATTCGGGCGTCGCCGCCCTGACCCGCGCCGAGCCGCTGGCCGTGACGCTCGAATTGCCGGACCCGAAATACCAGGGGGAAGGCAGGCTCATCCACCTGGAATATCCTGACTTTCACTTCCTCACCGTGTACTTTCCCAACGGCCAGATGGGCTCCCACCGGCTGGAATACAAGCTCGGGTATTACGACGCCTTTCTGGCGTTCTGTCAGAATCTGCGCCAAACCAAGCCCATCGTGGCCTGTGGCGACTTCAATACCGCCCACACGGAAATCGACCTGAAGAACGCCAAATCCAACCAGAAAACTTCGGGTTTTCTGCCCGAGGAACGCGCCTGGCTCGACGCCTTTGTGGCCAACGGCTATACGGACGTCTTTCGGCTGTTCGAAAAGGGGCCGGGGCACTACACGTGGTGGGATTACCGCTTTCAGGCCCGGTCGCGCAACGTGGGCTGGCGCATCGACTACTTTTTCGTGTCGGAAGAGTTGGTCCCCAAGGTGGCCCGCGCCTGGATCGCCAGCGACGTCATGGGCTCGGACCACTGCCCCGTGGGGCTTGAACTCGCGCTCTGAATCGGAGCGAAGACAAAACGCGCCCCCGTGTGACCGAGAGGGCCTTTGGTCTCTTTGCGTCATCCCCCGGCCAGTTTGGCCTTGTAGCCGAGCTTGGCCAGTTCCTGGACCAGGGCTTCGCGCCGGTCGCCCTGGATTTCGACCACGCCGTCCTTGACCGCTCCGCCCGCGCCCAGGCGCTGCTTGAGCTGGCGGGCGAGCTTTTCCAGGTCTTCTCCGGACAGGGGCAGGCCGGTGACCAGGCACACGCCTTTCCCCTTGCGCCCCTTGGTCTGGCGGGCCACCCGCACCACGCCGTCGCCCTTGGGCGCGGCCTTGGTTCGTTGGCAGGCGCAGGAGGCGTCCGGCTTGCCGCACTTGGGACACATGCGGCCCTGTTCGGTGGAATAGACCGGAACGGAATTCGAGGTGGAGCGCGGCGGCATGAAAGACTCCCTGGTCACGGCCGGATGTGGCCGTCTTGTGGTATCGCGTGGGCGGCGGAAAGGATGTCCCCGCATAGGCGGATGGCGGCGCCCCATGATCCGGAGAGCAAGGGCGTTGATTGAGGACGTCCCGCAGACGCGGATGGCGGCGTCAGCCGGGCTCGGATTGTATCGAAAGCGAGGGACTTGTAAAGTGTGCTCGATGTGTCCGCATTGACATTCTTTTTTGGCCGGCGTATCGAAAACAACACATAAAAAGCCAAACCCGCTGCGAAGCGGGGACGGAAAGCCACTTGCCTCCCCGAGGTAGAAGGGTTGCCGACATGGTCGAAGCGTTGTTCCTCGTACTGTGCGTGCAGGTCGCGGCTTGTTTTCTCTCGAGCTGTTCGGCCTGTGTCGCGTTGCCTTGCCGAGTTTGTGTCTCTCGAAAAACGTTTCCTTTAGGCTAGGCGCTGTTCGTGCGCATCGAGAATGGTTCCACCAGCTTTTTCGTCGGGGTGGAAAGAAACCGTCGTATGCGAGAGCATATCATGAACGCGGAGTGTTCCATCCGTGAGTTTTTGCTCGGGACGCGGTGGTGGAGAAGATTGCAACGGCATAGTGGACAAGGCGGTTCGCATCATGGCTGACAGAATACTTTTCGTGGACGACGAAGCGCATGTGCTGGACGCGTTCAAGGCGTCCCTGGGCAGGCGCTACGACGTCCGCGTGGCTGGCGGTCCCAACGAGGCCCTGCTGAAACTGCGCACCGAAGGCCCCTTCAAGGTGGTGGTGAGCGACTACAAGATGGCCTCCATGGACGGCGTGGCCCTGTTGTCCAAGATTCGCGAACTCTCTCCCAAAACCATACGCATCATCCTGACCGGACATGCCGACATCGACATGGCCGTGGACGCCGTGAACAAAGGCTCGGTCTTTCGCTTTCTCACCAAGCCCTGTCCGCAGGACCTCCTGATCGGAGCCCTTGAATCGGCCCTGGAACAGTACCGCCTGACCACCCTCGAATCCGAATTGTTGCGCAGCACGCTGTTCGCCAGCGTCAAGGTGCTCACGGAGATCCTGTCCCTGGTCAACCCCGAGGCGTTCGGCCGTTCCGAGCGGGTGCGGCGCGTGGTTGTGGGCATGGTGAAGGAACTTTGTCTCAAGAACGCGCTCAAGTACGAACTGGCGGCCATGCTTTCCCAGATCGGCTGCGTGAGTGTGCCCAGCGAGATCCTGGCCAAAAAGTATTGCGGGCAAAAGCTCGACCCCGAGGAGCAGCAGATCTTCGAGATGAGCGTGCACGTGGCCGTGAGTCTTATCGCGCGCATTCCCCGGCTCGAAGAGGTCAGCCGCATCGTGGCGTGCCAGTCCATAGCCGGCTGCGAGCGGCCCGAGGAATCCCTGGGCGGGACCCTTTTGCGCCTGGCTCTCGACTATGACGACTGTCTTCAGACGGGAATGGGGGCCAACGACGCCCTGGAAGAGCTGCGGCGCTCCTCGGTCCGGTACGGAGAAGACAAGCTGATGGCGCTGGAGCGTTTCTTGAAACGCGAGGAAGGTTACCAGTTGCGGGAAGTGACCCTGGACGAACTGACTCCGGGCATGGTGCTTGCCCAGGACGTCCGGTCCTATCAAGGCGGGCTCATGTTGGCCAAGGGGCTGGAGCTTAGCCGGTACATTCTCGAACGCCTGGCCATTCTGACCAAAACCAGGCGCATCATCGAGCCCATCACCGTCTTTACGCCAGACGAAAAAGCCTGAGCCGGCGGGCCGGTCCGAGGAGGAGCGCTTGGCGTCGCTTGACGCGCCGCCGCCCGCAAGTTTTTTGAACAGGCTGCAAAAATCGACTGTTTGGGCGGGCCGTTAGCGCGCAGCGTCTTCAAGCGCGGACACCAGCTCGTCCACGTTGCGGGCGATGACCCGGCACGAGGCGTGGATCATGGCGTTGACCAGGGCTCCGGTCACGTCGCCGGCGGCGCGGAAGTCGGTGCGGATGCCCAGCACGGGAATACCCCGGGCATGGGCGTAGCCGATCTCCCAGGCCGTGCCGTCGTCCACCTGGGGCCCGTCCAGCAGGGCCACCACCTGGTCGCAGGAGACCAGGGCGTCTCGGCATTGTTCCATCACCTTGGTTGGTGCGGCTTCTCCCCAGGAGGCGATCTCCGACTGGTCGAAGAGCTCGAAGGGCCATATGACGCGGTAGCCTTCGGCCTGAAGCCGGGCCTTGGTCTTGCGGTGCCAGTCCTGCTTGGCTTCGCTGAACAGGGGACCGGCCAGATAGAGGGCGGGCTTGGACTGCATGGTCTTGCGGCTCCCGTGAAGTGGTCGTTGAACGGTTGAAGGGGCTCGGGCGCGGGCGCGTCCGTTCGGCGCGTGCGCGCCGGGTGGGCGTTTTTCCACCAGCCGCTGTGTAAGCCGTCCGACGGGGGAGGGCAAGCGCCGGCGGGGCCGCGCCTCACGACGTCAGGCTGAACCGAATGCGGATGACCGCCAGGCACGGCACAAAGCGTCCGCCCCGACTGGCCGGGTTGTAGCTGGAAGCCTTGACGGCGCGCACGGCCTCTTCGTCCAGCGCGTGTCCGGCGCTTTGTACGACCTCCACATGCGTGAGCGTCCCGGAGGCGTCGATGGCCAAGCGCAACACCACCACGCCTTGTCTGCCTTGGCGTCTTGCCGTGGGTGGGTAGACGGGAAGGACCCGTCGTTTGAAGCGCGGTCCTTCGCCCGCGCCAAAAATTCCTTCGTATCGCCCGGGTCCCTCGCCCGGACCCTGCCTGTTTCCCTGCCCTTTTTCCGGTCTGGAGGCGCTGATCGACGCCGCTTCGCGTTCGCGCCCCTCCTCGGTTGTCGAACTCTCGGAGCGCGCGGGGAGTGGCTTTGGAACCGGTGCAGGCCGTGGAGCGTGATCCTGACGCTTCGGTCCGGGGGACGGGGGCGGAGCGGGTTTTGCCCGCGCGCCCCGGTGCGGGCGACGCGTGTTCGCGGGCTTGGCCTCGGCCGGGAGGGGGTCGGTGGCACCGGGGGCGGACCGGCTTGCGGATTCCGTGGGCTCGTCCGCGCGCCGGCCTGTCGCGGAGGTTCCGCCCGCGCGGGGATCGCCCTGGATCAGGCGCACCGTCTCCACCATAAGGACCGTATCCCGGGCCGGTTCCGGCGAGGCGGCCCCAAGCCAGACGGCCAGGAACAGAAGCAGGACATGCCCCGCGAGGGAAGCCGCCATGCCGGTCCAGGCCGGGCGCTGTTTCACGCCTGCCGGCCCTTTGCCGAGGACCGGGCGTCCGCTGGTTTTTCGCGGCCCAGGTCGGGTGAAGTCTTTTCGTCCGACCCTTTTCCGATTCGCGGGGGCGGCGTCTCCGGGACGGACCGTTGCCTCAGCGCGGGACCGGGGAGGGGAGCGGCGCGGGGCGCTCCGCTTTCCGGCGCCCGATCCACGGCCATGGGCCATTCGTAGACATGCGACAGGATTTCCGGTGTGAACGCCTGGTCCGGCGGGCCAAGCGCCGCCACCTTGCCGGCGTGCAAAAGAAGCACCCTTCCGGCGTAGGCCGCCACCGGGTTGAGGTCGTGGGAGACCAGCACCAGGGTCAGGCCGGTCCGCTGGCGCAGGTCTTCCAGCATGTCGAGAACCAGCATCCGGTGCCCGGGGTCCAGGCTGGCCGTGGGCTCGTCCAGCAGAAGCAGCTCGGGGTCGCGGCACAGGGCCTGGGCCAGCAGCACGCGTCCGCGCTCCCCGCCGCTCAGGCTCGCCAGGGAGCGGCGTTCCAGGCCGACTACCCGCGTCAGGGCCATGGCCCGGCGCACGGCCGCGCGATCGTCTTCGCCGGCAGTGCCCAACAGACCCTGCCGGGGGGAGCGGCCCAGCATGACGGCCATCTCCACGGTGACGTTCAAGCACGGGTCGCCGAATTGGCCCAGGTAGGCCGCTTCGCGGGCCAGGTCGGTCGGGCGCAGGCGAGCGATATTGCGCCCCAGAACGGTCCCCTCGCCCCGAGAGGGCCTGATCAGCCCGGCCAGCACGGACAGCAGGGTGGATTTGCCCGACCCGTTGGGGCCGGCCACCACGAAAAATTCCCCCCGGTCGATGCGAAGATCCAAGGGCCCCAGCACCGTCCGGGTCCCGCGGCGCGCTTCCAGACCGCGGATGTCCACCGCCGGGATCACGAGCCGGAACGCCTGTACAGAACGAGAAACACCGGCGCGCCGACCATGGCCGTGAGCACGCCCACGGGCATGGCCCCCTCCCTGGACAGCAGCCTGGCTCCCACGTCGCAGGCGGTCAGAAATCCCGCTCCGAGCAACGCCGAGCAGGGGACGAGCAGGCGATGGTCGCAGCCGGCCAGCAGGCGCGCCACATGGGGGCAGACCAGGCCGACAAAGCCCAGCAACCCGGTGCGGCTGACCACGGCGGCGGTCATGAGAGTGGCCGAAACCACGAGCGTCGTCTGGGTCAGGCGCACCCGAATCCCCAGGTTGGCGGCGGCCTCGTCGCCCAGTTGCAGCAGGTTCATGCGGTGCGACAGGGCCAACGCCACGCCCAGGCAGGGCAGGACCACCAGGGACAGGGGAAAAAGGCTGGCCATATCCGCCGAGGAGACGTCGCCCATGAGCCAGACCAGGCTGGCGCGGACGCCGTGGTCGCGGGCCGTGGAAAGAAAAAACAGGATGGCCGCCGAGCAGAACGCGTTGACCATGACGCCCGAGAGCACCAGTGCCTCGGGGCTGAGCTTGCCGGAGCGCACGGAAAGGGCGGCCGCCGCCGCGAAGGCCGCGAGCGCGCCGGCAAAGGCCAGGGGCGCAGCGCCCCAGAAGGCCGACAGTCCGAGGAGCATGGCCGCCACCACTCCCAACCCCGCGCCGCCGGAAACCCCCAGGATATAGGGTTCGGCCAGGGGATTTCGCACCACGGCCTGGTAGACCAGTCCCGACACGGCCAGGCAGGCCCCGGCCAGGGCCGCCAGCAGTCCGCGCGGCAGGCGCAGGCGCCAGACGATGGCCGAGGTCGTGGCGTCGGCCCCAGCGGGATCGAACACCGCCCGCAGGGCTTCGTCCAGGCCGAGCCCGCTGGAGCCCAGCACCAGCCCGGCCGCGAGCCCCGCCGCCAGCAGACAGGCCAGGGGCGGGCAGAGCCGAAGCAGACGGCGGGAGAGCGTCGGCGCGTTCACGGCTGATCCTGACGGGGAAAAGCTTCCGGGTGGAGCAGGCGGGCCATCTCTTCCAGCCCCAAAACCAGGCGCGGCCCGGGGCGGTCGTACAGGTCCGAGTCGAGAATGTGAATGCGTCCGGACTTCACGGCGGGCACCTCGGGCCAGTCGGCCCAACGGGATCTGGCCCGTCCGAAACGGTCGTGTCCCATGGTGGGGATGAAAATCACCTCGGGCCGCAGGGCCACGGCCTGCTCCAGGCTGAGGCGGGGATAGCCGGACAGGGAGGCGCACACGTTTCGTCCTCCGGCCAGGCGGATGAGCTCGTCGAGAAAGGTGTGCGCTCCGGCCGCGTGCATGGGGGCCATGCCGATTTGGTAGAGCACGGCGGGTCTGTCGACGGTTCCCCTGACGGCCTCGGCCACGTCTTGGATGCGTCGTCGCATGGACAAGGACAGGGCTTCGGCCTGGGGCTTGGCGTCCAACAGGTCCCCCACCCGGAGGATGGAGCGCGACACCGCGTCCAGATCGGTCGTGTCCAGGAGTTCGACCCGGAGTCCGAGTTCGCGCAATCTTTGGACACAGCCGGGAGGGGTCATGCCGGTAACGCCCAGGCACAGGTCCGGGGTCAGGGCCAGGATGCGTTCTACGTCGGGATCGGCATAAGAGCCTACCCTGGGCAGACGCGCCGCCGCCTCGGGAGAGTCGCTGAACGCGGCGGCCCCGACCAGACGGTCGGCCTGACCCAGCGCGCAGGCTATTTCGGCCACGCTGGGCGCCAGGCAGACCACCCGAAGGGGAAAACCGGGGGCGGCGGCGACCGTTTGGGCCGGCTTGGCCCGGACATGGGGCGGCGCTTGGGCGTCCGCGGGTTGCCAGGGCGAAGCGGCGAACGCGCGTCCGGCTTCTCCTGGACCGGCCAGGAGCAGGAACAGGAACAGGGTGTGGGCCGTCACGAGCAGCCGAACGGCCGAGGGGACCGGTGACCGGAACACCGGCGGAGACGTGGACACGCGAGGGCGCGCGGGCAAATAACCGGCGGTCACGTCCGTCTCCGAATGGCGATGCGCAGGGCGTGCATGGCCGTGCGGGCCAGAATTTCGCCCAGGGGAACGTGCTTGCCGCAGAACCGGTGGACGGAGCCCGGTCCACTGGCCACCACGGTGCAGTCCGTACCTGTTCCTGTGGCGGGCCGCCCCGTCAGGGTGCTGGTGATGTTTTGCTCGCCGAGAATTGCGGCCTTGGCCTCGGTGAGGATCATGAGGGCTTCGGCCAGGGCCGCGTCGGTCAAGTGGGCGTCGGTGACGGCCAGGATGTTTATCGTCCCGGCGGGCGGGGTGGTTCCGTCCGGCCGCCAGTCCGCCGGATCACCGGCCCGCCTGGCATTGGCCAGCCCGGCGGTCACGGCCACGCTGACCCGCGTTTCGCCCGCGCACAGGCTCGCCGTGCCGAGGGTCCCCAATTCGGCAGCGGTCATGAGTCCGACGCTGGGTCCGCTCCAGCCCTGGGCCTTGGCGTAGTCGGCCAGGGTGCGTTGCGGCGGGGCGAAGCCCCGGGTGCGCCCGGCCAGGTTGGCTCCCACCTTGAGGATGAAGAGCCGCGTGGCCCGGGACAACCCGCCGCACAGGGGGGCGTTGCCGCACGTGCGCCAGAGCCCGGGCAGGGTGAGGCACACGTGACCGGGGCCGCGTTCCAGAACAAGCCCGCCGGGCCCGGCGGTCACCAGGGGAGGCCCCGCCGCCAAGGCGGGGCTTTGTCTAGAACGCATAGCGCAGTCCGACGCTGAAGGTTCTGCCCGGCATGGGATAGCCGCGAACGTAGCTGTAGCGTTCGTCGGCGATGTTGTTCACGGAGATCGAGGCTTCCAGCTTTTCTACGGGGCGGTACGAGAGCTTGGCGTTGAAGACGAAGAAGGGGTCCTTGTCCACCACGTTGCCGTAGGCCGGGGAATAGGGGTTGAAGTCCTGCACCTTTTGATCGCCCTGCCACTGGGCGGAGAGGTCAAGGCGCAGGGTTTCGTTCCAGCCGATTTGCAGGCCGGGGGTCAGGGTGTAGCGCGAAAGCCCGAGCACCGTGTCCGTGCCGCGCGCGTTGACCAGGGTGTCGTCGAGCTCGGCGCGTTCGAAGAACCAGATCCAGTTGAGCGACGGCGTAAGGCTGAAACGATTGGTTCCGGCGTCGAACGTGTGGGTGTAGCGCACGAAGCCTTCCAGGCCGGAGAGCCGCCAACCCGAGGAGTTCACCCATGTCTGGGACGCGGTTGCGGGCAGGGTGGCCGTGGTGATGGCGTCGTTGTAGGCGGTGTTGAAGTAGGTCCCCGAGAATTCCAGTCCGTTCCAGGTCACGTCCGCGCCGGCCTCGCCGGTGACGCTGGTTTCGGGCTTGAGGCCCGAATTGCCCAAATACCACGTGCCCCACTGCTGAAAGCGTCCGCTGAACTTGTAGGCGTCGGGCGGGGTGAAGGCCGAGCCGGCCGTGGCGCGCAGGGTCAACCAGTCAGTGGCGTTCCAGTTCGCGCCGAATCGCCAGCTCAGGTGATCCATGGTCTTGTCCCGCGAAACCACGTCGCAGAGCACGGTGTTGCCGTTTATGCGCAGCTGGTAGTTGTCGTATCGCAGTCCGCCAAGCAGCGTGATGTCGCCCAGAGTGAGCTTTTCCTCCCCATAGGCGGCCCAGTTCGCGTAGCGGGAATCCGGTGCATAGACCCCGTCCCCGTCGCGTTTTTCCTCGGTGTTCTGGTATCGCGCGCCCAGGGTGAAACGGCCGAACGAAAAGGTGGGCACGGTGACGCGTCCGTCCAGGCCGATCTGATCGGTATTGAACTTCGAGCTGTCGTAATAGGGCGTGTCGGTGTTGTCGTACTCGTGCCGGTTGGCCCAGAAAGCCAGCCGCCAGTCCACGTCGACGGCGCTGGAGCCGCCGGTGTAGGTGGCGGCGAAATTCTTGAGCACGTCGTCCACCTTGGCGCTGGGGGTGCGCGAATAGACCGGGCCGGGATCCCCCACGTCGTAGGCGTTGAAGAAGTTGGCCATCAGGTGGAGGGCGTGTCCTTCGACGGGACGAATGGTCACCGTGCCCGAGGCCGCGCCGTCGTGGTAGGCGGTGTTGGGGTAGCGCCATCCGCCGCTGGCGTCGTAGGCGTCGACGCTGGTGACGCGTCCGGCCAGGCTGGCTCCCAGCGAGCCGTTTTCCAATCCGCCCTGGATGTCGGCCCGGGGCTCGACGCGGTTGAAGCTACCGTAGCGGACTTCCGCCGCGCCCGAGGGTTTGCCCTTGCCGCGCCGGGTGATCACGTTGATGACCCCGCCCATGGCCGAAGCGCCGTAGAGCACCGAACCCGGTCCGCGCATGACCTCCACCCGCTCCACGTTGCCCAGGGGGATGAGCGCCAGGTTGCCCGTGGCCACGGGGTTGCCGTCCACCAGAACCAGGGTTTTGGCGTCCATGTTGGCCCCGGGCGAGGCGTAGGTGTCGAAGCCGCGCAGCTTGGCGCTGGAATAGGCCCCGGGGTACTTGGTCACCGAGGCCGGAACCTTGAGGGCGACGAGATCGTCCAGTGTGGAAGCCCCGAGTTCGTCGATGGCTTTTCGATCGATGACCTGGACGTGGACCGGGGTCTGGGTGCTGGCCGAGGGCTCGGCCGTGGCCGTGACCACCATTTCCGGCAGTTCGCGTGGTTGTCCGCCACGATCTTCGGCCAGGGCCGCGCTGGCCGAAAAAAGAAGCAGAGAAAGGACTAACGCCGCACAACGCATAAAAAAACCTCCTTCTTCATCGGGTTGAAGAGGAGGCTTCGAGGAGGGAACGGACGAAAAGCCCCATCCGTCTTCGGAAAGGGGACGCGTCCGCGTTTCGGCTTGGCCTCGAAGCCTACGACACGCTGTCGCAGGCTGGTTTCCCGGCTTAAGGATCGTTCTACTCGCCGCACCTTCCCATCCGCGCCCTGGCGGACAGTGGCGTCACGCGGCTTTCGTCCCCTCTTACGGTTGCGGGCCAGCGCCGGACTTTCACCGGACTTCCCATTTCGCCTCATGGATATTGAGGACCTGCGACGTTGGCAGTGGCCCTACAACCGGGAGTGCGCCCTGTCAAGGCGAGGCCCGAAGGGGCGCGCGACCCGTATTGCGGGCTGCGGTCCTGTTCGGGGAGCGGCGCGCCGCTCCTGTTTTTCAGACGCACATCGGGAATGCGCGGACCCGGTGGCGCAGGATCTTCGCGCGGTCACGGTTTTGTTGTTATTTCGTTCGCCGGCCCTTCGTGGGGCTTTGGTGGGGCGGAGGGAGGCCCGGAGTCTGACAAATAGGCGGGAAAAGTCTCTCCTTTCGGTTGGGTTCGGCTTCCAGGCGAGGTCGCGGGGCGAAGTGCCAAGAAAAACGATAGTATGACACGCCTTGACCTGATTCAAGGAACGAGTTAAAAAATTCACAAGAAGATGGAGTCGTTCAAAATTGGTGTTGGCAGCCGCTGACTCCTGCCGCTGACAAAACGGTAGGAGTTTTTTCAATTTCAATCTGACTGATCATTTTTGTCTTGGGGGAGGTCGTATGTCACCCATTTTTCGTGTCCAGGGCGTATTGTCTGCTGTTACTTCGGCAATAAAGCAATGCAAGAGAGTCCGCTTTGGAAAACCAGTGAAGATCCTGCTGGTCGTCCTGTTGCTCGTCTGCCTTTATTATGGTGTTGGGCAAATTTCAGGACGTGTCAATTCGGAATATCTTCCCGAGCATGAACTTGCTTCCGGGAAAAGTCACATCATACAAACGATGAGTGACATGATCGAGCGCGAACTCGATACCGGATGGGCTCCCAGCGCACTGGTGTCTCCAATCAGAATGCGCCTGGACGTGAAGGCTTTTCAAAGGGGCGAGCATTTTGTTCTTCGGAGAATGAGCCAGCACATACCTCATCTGTTCAGAATCGGAGCTGAAAGCCCCGCGGGAGCGGAGTTGCTCGACGCAGCCGACGATTTCAATAGAAGCCCTGATTCGTGGTCTCTTTTCAGTGAAGATGACAGCAGGGACCGTTTTGCCCAGGGATTGAACCGCTACAAGTCTTTTAATGACCGCCTGGGAAAGGGAGAAATTCCCCAGTTGAGTCCGAGAAGCGATCAGCTGGAAGATATCATCAATGAGATGAATGCGATACTCAGTTCAGAGTACACGCGCTTGAGAAACGTGTACAGGGAAGGAAATTACGTGTGGAACGTCAGGGGCGCGTTTTATCATGCCCAGGGCGTTGTCTACGCCACGAGTGAATTGTTCAAGGCCATACAGCACGATTTTCAGCCCGTGTTGGAACGGCAGTCCGCTGTCAATACGATGAATATTTTGATTGAAACATCAGGCGGCAGTGTCGGGGAAAAGCCGGCCCTTGTCCTCAATTTCAGCGGGTTTGGCGTGCTGGGAGGAAACATTCATGCGCTGATGGGCACTATTTCCGATACGCTTGTCCAGCTTAACGCCTTGCGAGACGCCATCGCCAGGGGGACCGGCAGCGGAGTGGGGAGCAGACCGTAGCGATTCATAGCAATCCCGATTGGATGTGTCGTCAAGAGGACGTCAGGCCCGGGGCGCGTTGTGTTTGCGCCAGGACTTGACGTCCTTTTGCGTTTGCAAGCGGGGATGTCGGGCGTGCGGCGGTGGATCACGTTGTCCTGGCCCGACGGCAATGAAACGCCCATGTTCGGTCGACACCTTCGGACAATCGCCTTCTGTCCCCGCTGCTCGCATCGGCAATAGAACGTGGGACAAGAGTGGAAACGACGAGCCGAATCGCTCGCACATCAGTGTCTTGCGACACTTGGTTCTGGTTCTAGGCTGAGCCGGGATATGTCGGGAGAATGTGGGATTTAATGGGACGCCAGCCCAATGATTGCGCCAACTTGGCCAGCGCCTGGCAAAGCGTTTTCGGCCTGGGCGCGCGAAAGTTGCTTTTGCACGTTTTTGCCCAGGCCGAGGCCAAAACGACAGTTGCTTTTGCACAAGCGCGCCCAGGCCTCATGCCGCTTCTCCAGGCAAAACGACAATCGTATATACGAAATCCATTCGCATTGTTTATTGAAAGCTCGCGTGTATTTCCGTAGGCATAGATAGCTACGATTCTCATCGCCTCACAATGGTCAATAGACATCTTCTGGTTACGCGATTTTCCTGGCCGATTCATCCTGCATCACCTCGGTAGAGCCCTTGTCTGGCGCGGCTCGGGCCTCAAGCCTGGCCAATTCCACGCGTAGGTCGGCATTCTGCTTGAGCAGTTCCCGGTTCTCCTGCCGAAGCTCCCGGTTCTCACCCCGCAGTTCCCGGTTCTCTTGGCGCAGGGCATTGATCTCGCTCGTCGGGTCAACACCCGCTGGCTCAATGGCCGTTGTGGCGTTGGGGGCAGGCGTTGTTTGGTCGCTGCCTACGGTGACTGGGCCATCGCCAAATAGAAGCCATTTGGGCTCTACACCAAAGGCGAGGCAGATTTGCCTGGCAGCAACCAAATCCGGTTCAGATTCCCCACGTTCATACCTTCCTAACGTATTTTTGTGAATCCCAGCCACCTGAGCGAACTCGGCTTGGGTTCGCTTACCGCGAATAAATTTCAGACGTGCGGCTGTCGTTGAGGGGGTGTCCAAGTTTGCCTCCCGAAGTTGGACAGGAAGTCGGACACGCCATTTTTTACCAACACATTGAAATAGTGTTGGAAAAAATTTTTCCCGTTTTTTTAACTTGGACACAAAAAACGAATTGACCAACTACCAAAAACGGGGCAAGAAAGTCCTGCGGGCGGTGCCAAAAAAACATTGCCAAATTACACCTTGAGTCTACCGCCCGCGAAAACCTGGGTCAACGTCAATCGGAACACCAAAAATTGACGCCGACCCGCTGGGTGGGACCGATGAGGCAGATGAGCTTGTTCGAGGGCGACGCACAGCTGGCCGGGCTGATTCCGGCCGTGCGGGCCGCCATGAACGCAGCCGCCGGGCTCGATCCGGACGGGCGCAAGCTCCTGGTCGACAAGATCAACGCCCTGGCCGCTTCCGGCGGGGTGCGCCTCACGGCCGGCAATACGAAATCCATCAGCAAGGACACGCTCGACAAGTGGTTGTCGCCTGCGGACCGGGACCATGTGCCAAACCTGTTGGCCGTGGTCGTCTTTTGCCTGGCCACGGGTGACCTGCGGCCCATGCGGGAGGCGCTGCGGCCCTTGGGTGCGGACGTGATGACCCCCGAGGACCGCAAATATGCCGCTTATGGCCGCGCGATAATCGAGCAGAAAGCCAAGGCCAAGGCCAAGCGCCGCCTTGAGGAGGAATTGTTGGAGGGACTGTCATGATGGAGACGGGAATGCGCCGGGATGCCTGGAAAATCCGTGGTCACCTGCGCTCCAAAGGGATGGGCATGAAGGACGTCCAGCGGGCGCTGGGACTCCGCAACTACAGCCCGGTCAGGGAGACCATCATCGGCCAACGGAACCACCGGAAGGTGCTGGCGTACCTGTTGGAATTGGGGTGCTCGGAGAAGTGGTTGGACCTGCCGGAAGACATGAAATCCCAGCGGGCGGCGTGAGCTACAGGCGGTAGGAAATCGTGAAGGATACATACACAACAGCTGAAATCGCTATGGTGCTCGGCATCGCAGTGCGGAGTGTCACCCGTCGCGCCGGCCGCGAGGCCTGGCCCAGCGCGGACGGCCGCGTGCGGGGCGGGGGCCGGTTGTATCCTCTCGCGTCCCTGCCCGCCGACGTGCGCGAGGCCCTGGCCGAAGGGCCGCTCGTCGCTCCGGTGGACTCCATCCGCCGGCAAGAGCCCGTGCCCCTGCCGCCGGTCAAGGCCGAGGTGCTCACCAAGTGGCAACGCCAGGTGCGCGACGCACGACTCATCATTTTGCGCGAGCTGGAACGCATGTCTCTGCTCGAAGGCATGCCCAAGGCGATGAAACACTTCCTGGCCCTGGCAAACGAGGGGAGCCTCAACGAAGCCCTGGACCGGGCCGTGGTCACGGCCAACGCCCGCAAGGGCAAGCGCCGGGCGCTGTGCCTCTCGACCCTGCGCAACTGGCTGGACGTGCTGCAAACGCAAGGCCCGGACGGTCTGGCCCCGCGCATGCGGCCGTACAAGCCGCTGCCAACATGGTTGCCGGTCTTCCTCAAGGAGTATCGCCAGCCGCAGAAGCCATCCATCGCCTGGTGCCATGAAAAGCTGGTGGCCGCTGGCGTCGAGCTGCCCGAATTGCGCACCGTGCAGCGCACAATCAAGAGCCTCGGCGCGTTGGAGGCCAACCGGGGCCGCATGGGGCCGAGAGAGCTGAAGCGGCTCAAGGCCTACGTCAAGCGCGATTTCGATGACCTGTTGCCCACGGATGTCTACACGGGCGACGGCCACACCGCCGACATGATGGTGCAGCACCCGGACCACGGCCGGGCTTTTCGGCCGGAGATCGTCTCGATCCTGGACCTGGCCACCCGCAAGTGTGTGGGCTGGAGCGTGGGCCTGGCCGAATCGTCGCTGCTGGTCGCGGACGCCTTACGTTGTGGCGTCGAGCATGGTGGAATCTCCGCAATTTTCTATTCGGACCGGGGGGCCGGCTTCCGCAACGACATGCTGGACGGCCCGGGCCTTGGCATTTTGGCCAGAATCGGCACGAGCGTCGAACACTCCATCCCCTACAACTCGCAGGCCAGGGGCGTGATCGAGCGCTTCCAGGCCATGTGGATACGCGAAGCCAAGGCCTCGCCTTCCTTTGTGGGCAAGGACATGGACCGTGAGGCTAAAAAGCTGATGTTCGACCGCGTCAAGGCGGAAGTGAAGGATTTTGGTCGGGCCAAGAGTCTGATCGAGTGGCCGCAGTTCCTGGCCTGGGTCGCGGGCCGGGTCGAGGCGTACAACGACCGGCCCCATTCCACGCTGCCGGTGATCCGTGACGAGGTCACGGGCAAAAAGCGCCACCGGTCCCCGAACGAACAGTGGGACGCCCTGGCCCCCCAGGCGGACATCATCATGGAGTCGCCCGAGGTGCTGGCCGATCTCTTCCGCCCCTATGCCGTCAAGCTGGTCAAGCGCTGCTGGGTCAAGATCAACGGGGAGGAATACTTCAGCCGGGCCTTGACCCCCTACCACGGGCAGGAAGTCATGGTGGGCTACGACGTTCACGATCCTTCCCGCGTCTGGATTCGCGACCTGAACGAGCGCCCGGTCTGCACGGCCGAACTGAACGGCAACGTCCACGACTATTTCCCCAAATCCGTGGTCGAAAAGGCGCGCGAAGACCGGGCCAAGGGCCGCATGGAGCGCGTGCAGCGCAAGGAAGAAGAAATTTTGGCTGAGTTGAACGGCGGCAAGCCGGTGCTGGAGGTTTCGCCGCTCTCCAATAGCGAGCTGGTGCTCCACCAGCGGGTCTCCCAGGAGATCGAGACGGCCAAGGTTTTGCCGCTCAAGCCGGAACGGGAAACCGAGCGCGACCGCTTTCGGCGCGCGCTTGGCCTCGAACGCCGGCTGAACGCCGGGGAAAACATTTCGCCTGAAGAGACTGTGTGGCTCGCCCGGTACCGGACATCGAACGAGTACCGGGCCGAGGCCAGCCTGTACGAAGATTTTGGCGAGGCGATGTTTGGCGGATGAACGGTGAGGCCCCGACCGCTGCCACGGTCGAGGCCCCGAAACGAACCAAAAAGGAGACGTCAAGATGCAGCAAACCGTCGCAAAAGACAAGACCATCGCGCCCCTGCTCAACGTGAGCCTGTTCGCCGGGCTGGTGGAGACCGTGATGAACCGGGCGCCGGATTTGCCGGGCATGGCCTGCTTTTACGGGCCTTCGGGCTACGGCAAGACCTTTGCATCCACCTACGCGTCCAACAAGTACCGAGCGTTTGTCGTGCAAATCAAGTCGGTCTGGACGCGCAAGAAGCTCTGCGAGCAGATTTTGAGCGAAATGTCGATCGACCAGGAGCGCACGGTGCCCGCCATGGTCGACCAGATCGCCGAGGAACTAAGCAACTCCCACCGGCCGCTCATCATCGATGAGGCCGACTTCCTTGTGCAAAAGGGGCTGATCGAGATTGTCCGCGACATTTACGAAAGTTCGAACTCCTCAGTCATCCTGATCGGCGAAGAAAATATGCCAAGCGCCTTGCGCAAGTGGGAGCGCATCCACAACCGCATGCTGGACATGAAGCGCGCCCAGCCGGCCAGCCTTGACGACACCAGGCACTTGGCGCGCCTCTATTGCCCGGGCGTGGACCTGGCCGACGACATGCTTGCGGCCATCCACGAGGCGGCGGCCGGGTGCACGCGCCGCATCTGCGTCAGCCTGGACCGGGTGCGCGACTACGCGGCCGCACGGGGAGCTACGGCCCTGTGCCGGGCCGACTACGACGGCGAGCTGTTCAGCGGCCGTCCCGGGGGACGGTCGTGATCACGGCCAAGCTGCAACGCCCGCCAAGCCGCCAGGACGTCTGGGACGTGATGCGCGAGCGCAGGGAGTTTGTGGCCCAGGACCTCGTTCGCTTGACCGGAGCGACCCTCGCCATGGTCGCGGACTACATCGCCAGTCTGCGCAAGGCCGGATTCGTGGCGATCGCGGGCGAAACCGAGAGCCCGGGCGGGAATCCGGGATCGTTCAAGCGCGCGCTGTACCGGCTGGTCAGGGACAACGGCCGCGAAGCGCCGAGGGTGCGCAAGGACGGCACGTCCTGCCCGCCGACAAAACGCGAGAGCATGTGGCGCACCATGCCGGGCCTGGGCGCCTTTACCGCGCGGAACCTGGCCCTGGCCGCGTCAACGGAAGACGTGCCCGTGCTTGAGACCGACGCCCAGGATTACGTTTCGCATCTTTATCGCGCCGGCTACCTGGCCCTTGTCAAGCCGGCCTCTCCCAAGGGCGGCAAGGCCGTGTACCGGCTGGTGAAACGCACGGGGGGGCTGCCGCCCCAGGTGCTGCGCACCAAGGCGGTCTATGACCCCAACCGCAAGGAAATCGTGTGGATGGACCTGGGCGGGGTGACCTCATGATCCCCTCCCGTATCCCCCGCGAAACCGCCCTGGCCAAGGCCCAGGCGGCCTGGGGCGCGGACCTGCCGGATTGGGTGCGCGAGCTGGCCGTGCAGTGCGACCAGGCGGCCAGCATGGCCAAGGTGGGCGCGCAGCTGGGCGTCACCAAGGGCGCGGTGAGCCGCATTGTCCGCAACGACTGGACGAGCGACACCACGCGCATCGAAGAGGCCGTGCGCCGGGCTTGGCTGGCCGAGTGCGTGATCTGCCCGGTGCTGGGCGAAATATCCCTGGCCGAGTGCGAGGCCAACCAGGCCCGGCCCTTTTCGGCCGCCAACAACATGCGGGTGCGGCTCTACCGCGCCTGCCGGGACGGCTGTGCCCACAGTCGATTGACCGATGACCGTGCGGGGCATTGACCGGTCAATCCGCCGGCTGGGGCAACCCGCGTCACGGCGGGCGACGCCGGCCAGAAAGTGGCGGCGGCGCGAAGAGCGGGCCACCAAACGTCAACTCGAGGGGGTGCTGCGTGAGTACGCAAAACGCTGACATTCGGCGGCTGGAGCTGCTGGTGGGCTCGGTACACATCACCCTGCAGGACGCGACGCGCCTGCCTGACGACACCAGGCGCAAGCTGCTGCGTTGCGCCTGGGTGGACCTCGGCCGAGCGCGGGACGTGATTGCGAGGTGCCGCCTCGACGGGCTCGACCGCATGCAGACGCGCCTTACCCAGGCGAGCGTGGCCCTGACCGACGCCATCAAGACCGCGAAGCCCCTGCTGCGGGCCGAGCTGCTGACGCGGGCGCACGAGCATGTGCTGGCAGCCATGAGCGATTGCAACCACCTGGCCAAGCGCCAGACTACTGCGGAGGAATGTGCATGATTGCGAGCGAAATACAGACCGTGCGGCTGGCCCTGGGGACCGCAATGGAACGCGTGGACCAGGAAACTCGGGCGGTCCTGCTGCTCTGCCGCGAGCGCCTGGACGCCACGGCGGACCTGGCCGGAGAACTGGAGGCCCAGGTGGTGGCCACGAGAGCCCTCGAAGCCGCCAATCGGAAGGCGAAGCGCCGGTGGCAGACTCTCACGAGCAAGGACGGCGCGCAATGACCGCCACGATACCTGAAGGCTACATGGAAGACCCCCAGGGCCGCTTGGTGCCCCTGGCCATGGTCAAGGACGTGGACCTGGCCCGGCACGAGCTGGTGCTCGAGGTGGTGGGCAAGGCCCGCGCCGTTCACGATGACCTGGCCAAATTCCAGGCCGACGTCCAGGCCGACGTTGCCGCCTTCGTCCAGCTCTCGGCCGAACAGTACGGGGTCAAGATCGGCGGCGACAAGGGCAACCTGTCCCTGGTCTCGTACGATGGCCGGTACAAGGTGCAGCGCCAGGTGGCCGAGACCTTGGCCTTTGACGAGCGCTTGCAGGCCGCCAAGGCGCTTGTGGACGAGTGCATCACCGAATGGACCACGGGCAGCCGGGACGAAATCCGAGCCCTCATCAACGACGCCTTTCAGGTGGACAAGGAGGGCAGGATCAACACCGGCCGAGTGCTCGGCCTGCGCCGGCTCAAGATCGACGACGACCGGTGGCGTCAGGCCATGCAGGCCGTGAGCGACAGCCTGCGGGTGGCCGGCAGCAAGACCTACCTGCGCGTCTATGAACGCCGCGAAGACGGCAAATACGTGCCCATCGCCCTGGATTTGGCGGCGATGTGAGGGGATTTATGACCAAGCAAGAGTTGATCGACCGCATTGTTTGGACGCTGAAGACGGACGCCGAGACCATGCACATCGGCAAGAAGCATGTGGCCAGCGTGCTCGACATCGCCGGCGACGTGATCGCCGCCGAGCTGCTGGGCGGGGGCGAAGCGCCCCTGCCTGGCCTGGGCAAGCTGGTGACCCAGGCGACAAAGGCCCGCCAGGGACGCAACCCCCGGACCGGGGAGCCTCTCGACATCCCCGCCGGCCGTCGGGTGGCGTTTAATGCGGGCAAGGCCCTCAAGGAGGCGCTGAAGTGAGACGCTTAACTGAACATACGGACGAGGCCGCCACTGCGTTGGTGGATACGTGGAACTTGCACTACCCGATTGGGACGGAAGTCAAAGTGGTCAAGGATCGGGGCGAGGTCCTGGAGACGCGCACGCGTTCGCAAGCTTGGATTACTCCTTCTGGCGGCGTGTTGGTCATGATTGTGGGGATATCCGGCGGCTATAGCCTCTCGCGTGTCATCCCCATACCCCAAGCCTGATTGCGAAACCGCCCCACGCGGGGCGGTCGTCGGACGGTGGCGCGTCCGGCCTGACGAGCAGCCGAAAGGAAATATCGTGGCAAAACGCAACAAACGTGATTGTGCAACATGCGGCTGGGGTGTCCATTGGGAACGTAGCGGTTATGACGGCAAGCTGCATGGTCGTTGCATGTTCAGACCGTCTTGTCGCGTCCCGCGTCACTATGGATTCGCAGCCGGGTTTGGCGAAGAAACGCCGATGCCAGAAGACTGCCCGGCATGGAAGAAACCGCGAGATATGTATCTCGTGCCAGAGTGGAAAGAAGAACATCTTGAATATCTTGCGCGAGCAAATGACTATAAATGCAGAAAAATTTCAGAGGTTGCTCAACAGATTAGAGACGAAAGAGCGAGGCTTCTCGCCGAAGACCCGGAGATGGCCAAGCGCTTGGGGATACAGCAATGAACCGTAAACCAAAAAACTTCACCGTGACCCTCGAAATTGGGGGAAAGTCGTATGGCTCAGTTTCAAAAACGACGTGGGAGCAGGCTGTTCGAGCAGTGAACAAAGCGGAATGTGGAACAAAGCCAAAGCGGGTCACGGCGGCCACCATTCGGGCGGCCCTGAAGAAAAAGGTCAAGGAAGAACTGTCGCAAGAGCAACGCCAGAACATCCTGAACCTGATGTGGTCCGGGCTCACAGTAGCCGAAATCGCCACGCAAGCAGGGGTGACGCATGAAGTCGTTCAGGGAGTGTTCGAACTGAACATCAAGACGGTGAAAACGCTTCGCAAGGAGTCCCTGTGATGTCTGCCCCCAAACGCTTCCTCCCCGGCCGCGCCTACGGCGGCTCCTTGGCCGTGATCGACACCCACCGCAAGGGCCGGGCGGTCTGCATCGTGCTGCCGGACCCGGAAAAACCCGGAGCGGCGGACAAATTGGCCGTGATTTTCGCTGACGCGTTGAATCAGCTCCACGAGAAAAGCACCGGAGGGAAAAAGGCATGAGCGCCGCACAAAACTACCGCAAGGCCCTGACCACGAAGATCCACGTGGCCAAGGCCCAACTGGGCATCAGCGACCCGGACTACCGCGCGTTGCTCCAGACCATGTTTCGGGCGGCCAGCTCGAAGGCCCTGACCACGCGCCAGCTCGACCAGTTGTTGCGCCACTTCGAGGACAACTGTGGCTGGCAGCCGCGCACCACCAAGGCCCGCAAGGGCGACAAGGCCCCCAGCGAAAAGGCTCTGCGCCGCACGCCGATGCTCACGAAGATTGAGGCCTTGCTGGCCGAGCTGGCCAACATGCAGGACGCCTTTGTGCCGTGGGACTACGCCCACGCCATCCTCAAGCGGATGTACAAGGTCGACCGCCTGGAATGGGCCACGCCCAACCAGCTGCGCGCGGTGATCGCGGCCCTGGACAAGCGCGTGGCCAAGCTCATCAGGCAGGCGCTCGAAGACAAGGACACGCGCCTCGAAGTGCTGCGGGTGTGGCGCGAAAGCATGCGCAAGGCCGCCGGCCTGCGCGAGACCGTTTAGCGAGCGTTTACAGCGTGGACCAGGTCAACACCTCCTCCCTCGATCTGCCCGGCGTGCTGGCCGAGATCGCGGCCGTGGCCGGCGAGGCCGCCGCCGTGGCCGTGGCCCGTGCCAAGGGCGGCACGCGGGCCTACCTGCCCGGTCCGGACCGCTTGCTGCCTGGTCACTGGCTGGTGGCCGCCGTGGGGATGGAGGCCGCCCAGGCCATCGCCGCCCGCCTGGGCGGCGGCGACGTGGAGATACCGCTGGGGCCGTACGCCGGCAACCGGGCCAGGGTGCATGCCGCAATCCGCGAGGCCGCCCGGCGAGGCGAGTCCGAGGCCGCCATCGCCCGCCTGGTCGGAGTAACGGACCGCACCGTGCGCAACCTCAAGGCCGCCCGGCGGGACCGCAAGGGCCTCCGCTCCGACCAGACCACGCTGTTTTGAGGAGTTTTGCCCATGACTGAGGAATTTACATTGTGCAACGCGCTGCTGGCGCACGGCTCGGCCCGCTCGATCCTGCTGGTGCTGGACGACGGACGGTCCGTGACCCTGCCGGATAGGCTGTTGCGCTATGACCGGGACGGCGCCCGGTGCGGCGAGAAGATCACCCTGGCCATGCCCCTGTGGCTGGCCAGAAAGGAAGGGTTGCTATGAACGCGCTGGAACGCTTCAACAAGGCCAAGGACGAATACGTCGCAGAAGTCGAGCTGATGTATATGGCTGCGGAGAAGATTTACGGCCCTGACGATCCCTACATGGAACGCATGGCCGCCGCGATGGAGCGAATGGCGGCCGGTTTGCGGGCCGGCAGGTTGCAGGCCGAACGCAAGGCGGAAGCAGAAACGCCCGGCATCGTCGCCCAGATGGGCGCGTATCTCCGGAGCAAGGCGCACTGACATGGCTGACGACGGTCGCGTGATCGAAGTGGATTTCACGAAGCGCCAGCCGCCCGTGATACAAAAGACGTTCGCGGATCTGCCCCCATGCTCCCACAAGGTGATCGCGGTGGACAGGGGCGCGCGCCGGGTCTTTTGCGACGCCTGCGGTCAGGAACTTGACCCCATCCAGGTGCTTATCGACCAGGCGAGCGGCCATCGCCGCGTGGACCATCGCATCCAGGAGTTGAGGAAGCTGCAAGCCGAGATGTCCGAGCGGGAGACCCTGCGGTTGCGCCTGGCGGCCGACCAGGCCAAAAACCGCCTGCGCATTGTTTCCGGTCTGCAAGACGCGGGGCCAGGCGAGCGCGTTGTGCAGATCGCGGTCAAGTGTCGCGCCACCGGGAACAGCTATGGCTTTTTCGTGGCCATACCGACCAAGCGGTGGCGCAAGGGCTTTGATCTCGCCGTGCTGGAGCTGCTCGCCCCTCGACTGTTCAACGTGTTTCAGTGGGTTTGGACAGGGCCGGCGTTTGAAGGTGAGCAAAATGGCTGACCGTCGCCGGCCCGAGGCCCGTATCACCCTGGAGACTCCCGCCGGCCGGCGCGTGGCCGAGTTGTTCCCGGCGGAGCTGTTTGCCGGGCGCCCTGGCGCCACGCCCGGGCGCTACCGGGTGCGGATCGATCGGGCCTGGTACGCGCCGGGCGAAAAGTACGTGTTCGTGACCTTGCAGGAGGCCTTCGCCGTCTTGGCCGGCCTGGCGGGCGTGGCCCCGTCCGAGCCCGCCCCGAAGATCCCCGTGGGTAGTTGGGTGCGCGTCCCCAGCCGGGTGATCGCCGGCGCGAAGCTCTACACCCGCACCCACACCATCCGCCCGCCGTTCCAGGGTGTGGACGGCCGGTGGCGGGTGTTTTGTGCGCTGTTCAACGCCCCTGTTCTTGTAGACGATATCGCCTGACGCCCGGTGTTTACCAGATGACGAGATTCGTTTACACGCTTGCGCAGAGAACCTTTGAGCCTGCGGGAGAATGTGTATGTGGATATTCGTTGCTTGGATAGTGTGTGGAGTCGCTACGGCGGCCGTCGCGACCTAAAAAACGGGATGGGTACCTGCCATGAAAAGACTGTTTCTGCTCGTCGTTTGTGTAGCCCTATTCTGCTCAACTGCCTATGCCGGATGGCCACCGACTCAAAAAGAAGTGACGGAAGCGATTAAGGCCGCCGTTATCATGAGTCGGAAGGGGTATGTAACTGTTGATATTGACAATAACACCGCATTTATTGAGCCTCTTGGGTGGAAAGGCTTCACCACGCAAGACAAGATGCTTTTCACGTTGACCATCATGAGAGTGTTCTCTGAAAAACGTGGCGGAAACCAGCCTTATGTATTCATCCGCGAACAAGTCAGTAAAGACCTGCTGGCTACAGGTTTCCTCGAAGACGGGCGAATCGAGCTGAAGCGTTGAAGGTCGCCAGTCCCCGTGAGCAACCTTGACACCACCGAACGTTTCAGGCATGGGCCGTCCAGGAGCCTCAGAACTCCTTTATCGTAGGACGGCCCCACGCCCGTCAGCCGTGCCATAGGCGCGCAAGCGCCGTTTGTTTTACCTGACCGGTTCTCTGCCGGGTGTGGGCTAATACAATACCTTTCGGGGGAATACGCCCGCCGCTCCTACGCGGTTCTGAGCACCCGGCAGTTTTCATTTCCGAAGCTGTCCATCAGAAAATTGTAGGAGGCCTTTCATGTCCACGACCATTTCCCTTCCCACCCCCGCGATTTCCGTTGAGTTCCTGTCTGGCGAGCGTCCGGCTGTTCGGTCTGTCGAGCTGGCCCAGCATTTCGGCTTGCAGCACAAGCATGTGCTGCGCGACATTGACGGATTGCGGAAGAAGCTTCCGGCATCCTTCACTGAGCCCAACTTTGGGCCGAGTGAATACCGAGACTCGACCGGCCGCACCTTGCCCGCCTTCCTCCTCACCCGCGACGCCTTCACCCTGCTCGTCATGGGCTGGAACAGCCAGCGGGCCATCGAGTGGAAGCTCAAGTACATCGAAGCCTTCAACGCCCTGGAGCGTGCCGCGTTGGAGAACGCCCGGCAACAGGCCCTGGAAGACGCGGCCACGGCCCGGCGCGAGGGCGTGGCCGTTGGGGCCAGGGCCGTGCTGGCGGTCTCGCCGGAGCGTTTGCAGGCCTTTCGCCGGGTGGTGCGCTACAAGCGCATGGGGCTTTCCACGTCCGAGGTGGCCAAGCTCATGGACATGGGTGCGACAACGGTGCGCATGTGGGCGCGCAAGGCCCGCACCCTCGGCCTGGAGGCGTAGCATGCTGGTGGACCCTGACGACACCTGCGCGGACCTCTTGGAGAAGGTAAGCGAGCTGACCGGCTTTCTGGCCGAGGCCGTTCCGGCCTGGCTCGACCACGGTCCGGGCTCGCCGGCTCCTTCGCCCAGGGCGGTCGCCGGCCTGAGCTGGATAGCCCTGCTGCTGGCCGACATGGCCGACCAGGCGGCCAAGCGCCACCGGCTGGAAACCCAACGCCAGGCGGCCTGACGCCGAACACCGACAACCAACCGGCCCCCGCTCACGCGGGGGCCTTTGTTTGACATCGCCTATTTGATCTGCGAAGAGGCAGAATAGGCCGCCCCTCCCGACCACCCCGGAAAATTTTCCGGGTTAGCCTCCCGCCCGCCAAATTCTACACCGTCCACGTTGCCAACCTCAACGTGGACGGTGTTTTCATGCACATCATCTTCTCGTCTCCCGGTGTGTTCTCTTCGTTTGTGACCGACATGGCTCCGGGGTATCGGATACCCCCCGAGATCGCTTTGGCCTTGGTCCACGTGGAATCCGGGGGCTGCTATGACGCCTGGAACCCTGAACCCCGCTACAATTACCTGTGGGACGTGCGGGAAAACCGACCTTTCAAACGTCTCACTCCCGCTGAATTGGCGTCCAAGTACCCCCCCAAGGGCTTTCCGGCCCCGCCCGGCGTTGATCCCGACGCCGAGTACTGGGGCCAGCAGGCCAGCTGGGGCCTGGGGCAGATCATGGGCGCCAACGCCCGGGCCTTGGGCTACAATGGCAAGTTTTTGACCGGCCTGTGCGAACCCGGCGTGGGGCTCTCCTACGCCCTGCAACACCTGTCCCGCCTGCGCGACCAGTTTCTTGCCTCCACCGGCTGGCCCGGAGTGCTGGCGGCCTACAACGCGGGCTCCCCGCGCAAGACGCCTGACGGCACGTGGGAGAACCAGGCCTACGTGGACAAGATCGCCCTGGCCCTGGGCGGCGCGTGGCCGTCGTGAGGGCCTGGCTGCAACAGTGTTGCAACGCCGCGCATGTGTACTGCCGGCTGCGCGGTCTCGGGCTCTCAACCTCTCGGGCCAGGCGCTGGGCCGCAACCTGGGAGCGTCTCGTCAACCGCATCCTCTACAACAGGTGACCCCATGTACGACATCAAACCTTGGTATCGATCGACCGGCGTGGTCGGCGCGCTCATTGTGCTGGCCGGCGCGTGTCTCAACCTGCTGGGCATGCATGTGTCCAGCGAAGACCTGGTCTTGCTCTGCCGGGAGCTGACGACCCTGGCCGGGGCCGTGGGCGGCGTCATGGCCTTGATCGGCCGGCTCAAGGCCACGGCCGCCATCGGCAAGCCGGCGCTGATCACCGGGAGCTACGTCGGCGGCGCGCTGGAATCCGTCGATCCGCCCGCCGGGCCGTATCTCGCTTCCGTGGCCGAGCCCATTCTGTCCGTCCGGCCCGAAGCGCCGCCGGTGCAGGCCCCGCCCGCGCCGCAACCCGCGCCCGCGCCCCAGCCGGCCCCTGTCGCTCCGGTCCCGGCGGGCAGTGATGGATGCTTGTGACATGGCTCAAGAGGCGGAACGCGTCTACCTGGCCCAGGCTCTGGCCCGCGCCGGGCAGGCCGCCCCCCGGCAGAGTCAACGCACGCGCGCCGGCCGCGTCGTCTGCCTGGACTGCGGCGAGCCCATCCCGGCCGGGCGGCTGGCCGCCGTGCCTGGGGCGTGCCGGTGCGTGGGATGTCAAACCGAATACGACGAGGGGTAAACAATGGAAGAAACAACGCTCAAGTGGGCGAGCATCATCGTCCCCTGCGTCGTACTGGTGTTCCAGAGCGTGTTGGCGTGGGCCAGCTGGTCGATGAACAAGAAGTTCGTGCCTAGCGAAGAGTGCGCCAAGTGCCGCGAAGAAATGAGCGGCCGGGTCGCCAAGGCCGAAACCACGCTCACCTGCCTGGACTCCCGGCTGGAGCGCCTGCCCTCGGAAAGCGACATCCGGGCGCTTTCCGCCAAGCTGAGCGAGCTTGGCGGAAAGATCGACACGTTGTCGGCCCGGATCGACGGCCAGGAACAGGTCATGGAACGTGTTGAACGCCCGCTCAATCTCTTGATGGAACACCATTTGCGAGGTGCGTCGTGAATCAGTTTGCCGCGCTCGTCAGCGAGGACCGCCGTCTGGGCATCCTGCGCTTCCTGGCGGAAGACAAAGGGTTTTCTCTCAACACCAGCGTATTGCAAGACGCCTTGTGCGCCATCGGTCACACCGTGAGCCGCGACGAGGTACACACTTTGGCCGCCTGGCTGGCCGAGCAGGGGCTTGTGGAACTGGAAAAGGTCGGTCCCGTGACCGTGGTCAAGATCACCGCGCGCGGCGTGGACGTGGCCTCCGGTCGGGCCGAGCAGCCGGGCGTGAAACGTCCGATGCCCCGGTAAACGGGGTAAACATGGCTCGCAAGTCCACCGTGAAACAACTGCCCAAGGCGGTTCAGGAGAGCATCCACCGCCTGTTGGATTCCGGGCGTACTCTCGACGAGATCGTCCAGCACCTGGACGCAATGGGGGCCAAGGTCTCGCGTTCGGCGCTTGGACGCTACGCCCAGAACTACGAAGAAGTCGCCAAGAAGCTTCGGGAAACCCGCGATATCGCCACGTTCCTGGGCTCGCGCCTGGACGATCTGCCCAACAACGTGGGCCGGATCACCACGGAGCTGCTCCACAAGCTGCTGTTTCAGGTGACGCTCAAACAGTTGGACGCCGACGATCCCGATGTGAGCGCCCGCGACCTGATGGCCCTGGGCAAGGCCCTCAAGGACACCATCATCGCCACCAAGACCAGCGCGGACATGGAGCTGCGCATCCGCGAGGCGGCCCGCAAGGAAGTGGAGGCCGAGGCCAAGCAGAAGATGGGCGAGGCCGTGGGCACGGGCAAGCTGGACGCCGAGGCGGCCGAAGAGGCGCTTCGCATCCTGGGGTTTGGCGGATGAGCGACACCCTGCTGCATTTTCATCCTTACCAGATGGCCTGGAAAAACGACCAGGCCCGGTTCAAGATCGGCATGCTCTCCAGACAAATTGGCAAGACCTTCACCACCAGCGCCGAGATCGTGGAAGACTGCATCCGGGCTGAGATTGAAGGCCGCCGGGTGCGTTGGGTCATGCTGTCTCGGGGCGAGCGCCAGGTCAAAGAGACCGTGGAAGAGACGATCAAGCCCTTCACCAAGGCGTTCTACCACGTCTATGGCGCGCTCAAGGGCGCGCCGGTGTTCGAGGAGCAGAAGTTCCACACCGGCGGCGACGTGGCCTACCTGGCCCAGGAGGTCAAGTTTCCGGGCGGCTCGCGCATCACCGGCCTGCCGGCCAATCCCGACACGGCGCGCGGCTATTCGGCCAACGTCTACCTGGACGAATTCGCCATCCACGACAATTCCCGCGAAATCTGGAAAGCCCTTTTCCCGGTAATCTCCAAGAACGGCTTGCGGTTGCGCATCACCTCCACGCCCAACGGCAAGGACAACAAGTTCTACGAGATTTGGTCGGCCAACGACAATGTCTGGAGCCGCCACCGCGTGGACATCCACGAGGCCGTGCGCCAGGGCCTGGACCGCAACATCGCGGAGCTGCGCGCGGGCCTGAACGACGAAGAGGCCTGGGCGCAGGAATACGAGCTGCAATTTCTGGAAA
>NZ_BAAHXA010000002.1:1030000-1124773 GCF_054657235.1 Fundidesulfovibrio butyratiphilus | reverse complement strand
GGGCGCTCGCCGCCTGGGCGGCGGCAAGGTCGGGCGTGGCGTTGACAATCTTGCCCATGAGCGCGCGAGCCGCGTTTTCTTCGACGGCCGCCTGCCCCGGGTTGTACGCCCAGCCCGGATCGATGCCCTTCGGCACCAACGTCACCTCGCCGGTGCGATTATTGGTCCAGGGCGTCATCTCGTCCGGGGGCGGATCGTCGCTCACCTGGTAGCCGAATTCGTCCAGGTCTCGTTGCGAAAGCTGTTGCTCGGTGCATCGACAACGCCAGCCGTTGGGCGGGTAGTGCGTGCGCCACCAGGGATGGTCCACGGGCAGTATGGTGCCGTGCCAGGCCCGGTGCTGAGGGCGGGTGCGCCCGTCCAGCAGGGCCACGTAGCGCAGGTACGGCCGCCGGGCCTTGGTGCGCTCAATCTGCGCCCAGCGCCCGGCCGCGTAGCTCACCCGCAGGTTGGTATCGTAAATGATTTCCAGCCGGCGCGGGCTGCCGAGCTGCGCCATGACCTTTTCGCCCGTGGCGGGGTCCGTGACCTCTTTGCGGCCCCACCAGCCCTTGGCTTGCAAGATGGGGGTGAGCTGGGCCTGAAATTCCTTGAGGGTCAGACCCGACTCCTGGGCCTTGAGCACGGCTCCGTGGATGTCCTTCAAGATGTCGAAGCCGGCGCTTTTCGCCACGGTAAACCCCGTGGCGTGGGCGGACTGCCACATGTCTTGCCAGCCAAACGTCTGCGGCAGGGATGCGCCCCGGGCCTTGATGGAGTCGACCGCCTCCTGGAAGGGTTGGGGCTTAAACCAGGTCAAGGTCTTCTCCGGTTTCGCCCAGGCCTTGGGCCTTGAACAGCATGCCCCCCAGATGCCCGGCCAGGGCCGAGGGGTCCTGTTTGGCCGGCAGCTCGGCCAGGCGGCGGCGGAAGGTCTCCAGATCCTGGCCGCGAGATAAGCAGTCTTCCAGCAGCGCCTGGATCGGGTCCACCAGGGGCTTGACCAGCGGCTGCCAGTCGCCCAGCTCTTCGGCCACGGCCTGGTCGATGGCGTCGGAAGGTGGCGCGGGCGGCGCGGCCGAATGGACCGCGCTTTGTAGGGCTTTACCGGGTTTCTCGACAGGCAAAGCCCCTGGCTCGGGGATAGGCTGGAGAGGGGTTTCCGTCCGCTGGGTTTGCAGGGTTACGGCGTCCGGGGCGGGGTCGGGCCATCCGAGCTTGTCCCTGACGACGGATTCCTCAACCCGCAGGCCGAGCGGAACCAGGGTGGCCAGGATCTTCGCCTCCTTCTCCATGTCCTCGGAGTCGGGCCGGAAGATCTTCACTCGGGGATAGAGCTTTTGCGCGCCGAAGTTCAGGTCAATCATCGGCCTGACCAGGTCGCGGTTGAGCGTGGCCGAAAGCTGCACCGCGTCGGCTGTCTCGATGTCCTGGCGCACCTGTTCGTGGGCGTTGGCCGTGCCCACGTGCTGGCCCACGTCCGTGGTGCCGGTCTGGCCTAAAACAGCTTTGGAAATCTGCTTGTCCAGAAATTCGGCCAGGCGCTCGAACAGGTCCAGGTTGCCGGATATCTTGGCTTCGACGAACTCCAGGGCCATGGACGCCGGAATGATGGCCGCCGCGTCGTTGGCGATATTAGTGACCGCTTCCAGAAGTACCTGCTTGTCCTTGTCGCTGGCGCCCTGGCCATACTTGCCCACGCGCACCGGCACGCCGTAGACCTCTGCGAACGCCACCCAGGCTTTCACGTCGAAATTCTTGAAGAGGTAACCCCAGGAGGCCGCGCGGGCCAGACCGCCGCGAAGGGCCAGCCCCGACTTCGACTTGTGCTCATGCCGAATGAACTTGTAGGCCGGCAACGGCTTCGGGCCGGCCACGGAACGCAGAAGCGGCGTGCCGCCGTCCTGCTCGCTGAAGAGAAACCACCGGGGATCGCGCCATTCGAGCCCGGACGGGACCCACTGCTTGCCCGTGGTGTCCCAACGGATTTCCACCAGGCTAAGCCCCTTGCCCACGGCGTCCAGAATGTCGAACAGCTCCAGGCGTAATTCGTCACGTTGGAGCCAGTCGCGAATGAAGTCGGCGCGCTTGACGTCTTGGGCATCGTCGCTTGCGGCCTCGACCGTGATTTCCAAGCCCGCCACCTGGTTTTTCCTGGTGGCCAGGACGCTTCTGTAATGGAGGTCCTTTTCTTCCATCTCTTCGGCCAGCTCGAAATAGCTCAAGGGTTCGCCGTACTCGGCCTGCCGAAGGATCGAGGCCAGACGCTGGGGGTTGAGGCCCTGGGCCGGGTGGCCCGACACCACGGGCCGAAAGTCGAACCTGTCCGGGGCCGCGACGTCTTCTTTCAAGGCCCCCGTGTCCACCAGGTTGCCCCGTGCGTCATAGAGGTACGTCGCCATCAGAATGCTCCTTTGCCGAATCTGGACCGGCCCAGGCCGGACATGGGGTTCAGCCAGTGCTCTTCGGATTTGGAGGCCGGCATGTAGCCGTACTCCATGAAGCTCGAAAACGCTTCAGCCACGCCCAGAAAACAAGCCCAAGCACGATCCGCGTGGCCGTTGCCGTCCCGGTCCGCCACCAGGCGCGGCGCGCCGGTGGGGCCGACCACCTTTTGAATTTTGTGCAGATCGTCGCGCAGAACGGGATCGCCGGCCGGAATGCGCACCCGGCGGTCCTCGAAGGCCTGCTTGGCAGCCGTGGCCACGTTGAGCGGGGTCGCGCCGGAAAGCAGCACGCCCACGACACGGTCCGCGCCGTAGAGCCGTTGCATGTCCTCGACCGGCTTTTCGCCCATACCGGTCTGGTCCATGGTGAGCCGCAGCATGCGGTACTTTTTGACCAGACGGTCCATCTCCGCGTCCTGCACGTGGAAGGGGGCGTTGTGCAGCACGCTGATTTCCCGCGTCCAGAGCACGTCGCCCACCAGTTCCCAGACCCAGGCCACCCACAGGTCGCGACGGCGCGCGATGTCGTTGCCGATGTAGACCGGACCGCCGGTGTAGAGTTCCGGCCGGCCCGCGTCGGCATGCTCGCAGCCAACGATCACGTCGAAGGGCAGCCAGGCCGAGGACGTTTCCAGAAATTGCAGCTCGTATTCCTGCGCCCAGGCCTCTTCGTCGTTCAGGCCCGCGCGCAGCTCCGCGATGTTGCGGTCCAGGCCCTGGCGCACGGCCTCGTGGATGTCCACGCGGTGGCGGCTCCAGACATTGTCGTTGGCCGACCAAATCTCGTAGAACTTGTTGTCCTTGCCGTTGGGCGTGGAGGTGATGCGCAACCGCAAGCCGTTCTTGGAGATTACCGGGAAAAGGGCTTTCCAGATTTCGCGGGAATTGTCGTGGATGGCGAATTCGTCCAGGTAGACGTTGGCCGAATAGCCGCGCGCCGTGTCGGGATTGGCCGGCAGGCCGGTGATGCGCGAGCCGCCCGGAAACTTGACCTCCTGGGCCAGGTAGGCCACGTCGCCGCCGGTGTGGAACTTCTGCTCCTCGAACACCGGCGCGCCCTTGAGCGCGCCATAGACGTGGTAGAACGCCTTGGTGAAGGGCTTGATCGTCTCTTCCACGGTCTCTTTGACCTGGCGCTCGCCCCGAGACAGCATGACCCAACGCACCCGGCGGCCTTCAATCTCAGCCCGGATGCAGTCTTCCACGATCTCGGCGCTGGTGGTGAAGGTCTTGCCAATTTGTCTGGAGAGCATGCCGATCTTGAACCGGGCCTGGTCGTTTTTCCAGGCCATCTGGTAAGGATGAAAATGCAGCAGGGTGTCGCTCATCCGCCAAACCCCAGGATGCGAAGCGCCTCTTCGGCCGCCTCGGCGTCCAGCTTGCCCGTGCCCACGGCCTCGCCCATCTTCTGCTTGGCCTCGGCCTCCACTTCCTTGCGGGCCGCCTCGCGGATGCGCAGCTCCATGTCCGCGCTGGTCTTGGTGGCGATGATGGTGTCCTTGAGGGCCTTGCCCAGGGCCATCAGGTCGCGGGCGCTCACATCGGGATCGTCGGCGTCCAACTGTTTGAGCGTCACCTGAAACAGCAGCTTGTGGAGCAGCTCCGTGGTGATCCGGCCCACGTTGTTGGGCAGATCGTCCAGGCGCGAGCCCAGGAACGTGGCGATATCGCGGGTTTCCCGAAGCTTCTTGGCGACTTCTTCGTAGTTCTGGGCGTAGCGTCCAAGCGCCGAACGCGAGACCTTGGCCCCCATTGCGTCCAGGTGCTGGACGATCTCGTCGAGAGTACGCCCGGAATCCAACAGGCGGTGGATGCTCTCCTGAACCGCCTTGGGCAGTTGTTTCACGGTGGACTTGCGAGCCATGTTTACCCCGTTTACCGGGGCATCGGACGTTTCACGCCCGGCTGCTCGGCCCGACCGGAGGCCACGTCCACGCCGCGCGCGGTGATCTTGACCACGGTCACGGGACCGACCTTTTCCAGTTCCACAAGCCCCTGCTCGGCCAGCCAGGCGGCCAAAGTGTGTACCTCGTCGCGGCTCACGGTGTGACCGATGGCGCACAAGGCGTCTTGCAATACGCTGGTGTTGAGAGAAAACCCTTTGTCTTCCGCCAGGAAGCGCAGGATGCCCAGACGGCGGTCCTCGCTGACGAGCGCGGCAAACTGATTCACGACGCACCTCGCAAATGGTGTTCCATCAAGAGATTGAGCGGGCGTTCAACACGTTCCATGACCTGTTCCTGGCCGTCGATCCGGGCCGACAACGTGTCGATCTTTCCGCCAAGCTCGCTCAGCTTGGCGGAAAGCGCCCGGATGTCGCTTTCCGAGGGCAGGCGCTCCAGCCGGGAGTCCAGGCAGGTGAGCGTGGTTTCGGCCTTGGCGACCCGGCCGCTCATTTCTTCGCGGCACTTGGCGCACTCTTCGCTAGGCACGAACTTCTTGTTCATCGACCAGCTGGCCCACGCCAACACGCTCTGGAACACCAGTACGACGCAGGGGACGATGATGCTCGCCCACTTGAGCGTTGTTTCTTCCATTGTTTACCCCTCGTCGTATTCGGTTTGACATCCCACGCACCGGCACGCCCCAGGCACGGCGGCCAGCCGCCCGGCCGGGATGGGCTCGCCGCAGTCCAGGCAGACGACGCGGCCGGCGCGCGTGCGTTGACTCTGCCGGGGGGCGGCCTGCCCGGCGCGGGCCAGAGCCTGGGCCAGGTAGACGCGTTCCGCCTCTTGAGCCATGTCACAAGCATCCATCACTGCCCGCCGGGACCGGAGCGACAGGGGCCGGCTGGGGCGCGGGCGCGGGTTGCGGCGCGGGCGGGGCCTGCACCGGCGGCGCTTCGGGCCGGACGGACAGAATGGGCTCGGCCACGGAAGCGAGATACGGCCCGGCGGGCGGATCGACGGATTCCAGCGCGCCGCCGACGTAGCTCCCGGTGATCAGCGCCGGCTTGCCGATGGCGGCCGTGGCCTTGAGCCGGCCGATCAAGGCCATGACGCCGCCCACGGCCCCGGCCAGGGTCGTCAGCTCCCGGCAGAGCAAGACCAGGTCTTCGCTGGACACATGCATGCCCAGCAGGTTGAGACACGCGCCGGCCAGCACAATGAGCGCGCCGACCACGCCGGTCGATCGATACCAAGGTTTGATGTCGTACATGGGGTCACCTGTTGTAGAGGATGCGGTTGACGAGACGCTCCCAGGTTGCGGCCCAGCGCCTGGCCCGAGAGGTTGAGAGCCCGAGACCGCGCAGCCGGCAGTACACATGCGCGGCGTTGCAACACTGTTGCAGCCAGGCCCTCACGACGGCCACGCGCCGCCCAGGGCCAGGGCGATCTTGTCCACGTAGGCCTGGTTCTCCCACGTGCCGTCAGGCGTCTTGCGCGGGGAGCCCGCGTTGTAGGCCGCCAGCACTCCGGGCCAGCCGGTGGAGGCAAGAAACTGGTCGCGCAGGCGGGACAGGTGTTGCAGGGCGTAGGAGAGCCCCACGCCGGGTTCGCACAGGCCGGTCAAAAACTTGCCATTGTAGCCCAAGGCCCGGGCGTTGGCGCCCATGATCTGCCCCAGGCCCCAGCTGGCCTGCTGGCCCCAGTACTCGGCGTCGGGATCAACGCCGGGCGGGGCCGGAAAGCCCTTGGGGGGGTACTTGGACGCCAATTCAGCGGGAGTGAGACGTTTGAAAGGTCGGTTTTCCCGCACGTCCCACAGGTAATTGTAGCGGGGTTCAGGGTTCCAGGCGTCATAGCAGCCCCCGGATTCCACGTGGACCAAGGCCAAAGCGATCTCGGGGGGTATCCGATACCCCGGAGCCATGTCGGTCACAAACGAAGAGAACACACCGGGAGACGAGAAGATGATGTGCATGAAAACACCGTCCACGTTGAGGTTGGCAACGTGGACGGTGTAGAATTTGGCGGGCGGGAGGCTAACCCGGAAAATTTTCCGGGGTGGTCGGGAGGGGCGGCCTATTCTGCCTCTTCGCAGATCAAATAGGCGATGTCAAACAAAGGCCCCCGCGTGAGCGGGGGCCGGTTGGTTGTCGGTGTTCGGCGTCAGGCCGCCTGGCGTTGGGTTTCCAGCCGGTGGCGCTTGGCCGCCTGGTCGGCCATGTCGGCCAGCAGCAGGGCTATCCAGCTCAGGCCGGCGACCGCCCTGGGCGAAGGAGCCGGCGAGCCCGGACCGTGGTCGAGCCAGGCCGGAACGGCCTCGGCCAGAAAGCCGGTCAGCTCGCTTACCTTCTCCAAGAGGTCCGCGCAGGTGTCGTCAGGGTCCACCAGCATGCTACGCCTCCAGGCCGAGGGTGCGGGCCTTGCGCGCCCACATGCGCACCGTTGTCGCACCCATGTCCATGAGCTTGGCCACCTCGGACGTGGAAAGCCCCATGCGCTTGTAGCGCACCACCCGGCGAAAGGCCTGCAAACGCTCCGGCGAGACCGCCAGCACGGCCCTGGCCCCAACGGCCACGCCCTCGCGCCGGGCCGTGGCCGCGTCTTCCAGGGCCTGTTGCCGGGCGTTCTCCAACGCGGCACGCTCCAGGGCGTTGAAGGCTTCGATGTACTTGAGCTTCCACTCGATGGCCCGCTGGCTGTTCCAGCCCATGACGAGCAGGGTGAAGGCGTCGCGGGTGAGGAGGAAGGCGGGCAAGGTGCGGCCGGTCGAGTCTCGGTATTCACTCGGCCCAAAGTTGGGCTCAGTGAAGGATGCCGGAAGCTTCTTCCGCAATCCGTCAATGTCGCGCAGCACATGCTTGTGCTGCAAGCCGAAATGCTGGGCCAGCTCGACAGACCGAACAGCCGGACGCTCGCCAGACAGGAACTCAACGGAAATCGCGGGGGTGGGAAGGGAAATGGTCGTGGACATGAAAGGCCTCCTACAATTTTCTGATGGACAGCTTCGGAAATGAAAACTGCCGGGTGCTCAGAACCGCGTAGGAGCGGCGGGCGTATTCCCCCGAAAGGTATTGTATTAGCCCACACCCGGCAGAGAACCGGTCAGGTAAAACAAACGGCGCTTGCGCGCCTATGGCACGGCTGACGGGCGTGGGGCCGTCCTACGATAAAGGAGTTCTGAGGCTCCTGGACGGCCCATGCCTGAAACGTTCGGTGGTGTCAAGGTTGCTCACGGGGACTGGCGACCTTCAACGCTTCAGCTCGATTCGCCCGTCTTCGAGGAAACCTGTAGCCAGCAGGTCTTTACTGACTTGTTCGCGGATGAATACATAAGGCTGGTTTCCGCCACGTTTTTCAGAGAACACTCTCATGATGGTCAACGTGAAAAGCATCTTGTCTTGCGTGGTGAAGCCTTTCCACCCAAGAGGCTCAATAAATGCGGTGTTATTGTCAATATCAACAGTTACATACCCCTTCCGACTCATGATAACGGCGGCCTTAATCGCTTCCGTCACTTCTTTTTGAGTCGGTGGCCATCCGGCATAGGCAGTTGAGCAGAATAGGGCTACACAAACGACGAGCAGAAACAGTCTTTTCATGGCAGGTACCCATCCCGTTTTTTAGGTCGCGACGGCCGCCGTAGCGACTCCACACACTATCCAAGCAACGAATATCCACATACACATTCTCCCGCAGGCTCAAAGGTTCTCTGCGCAAGCGTGTAAACGAATCTCGTCATCTGGTAAACACCGGGCGTCAGGCGATATCGTCTACAAGAACAGGGGCGTTGAACAGCGCACAAAACACCCGCCACCGGCCGTCCACACCCTGGAACGGCGGGCGGATGGTGTGGGTGCGGGTGTAGAGCTTCGCGCCGGCGATCACCCGGCTGGGGACGCGCACCCAACTACCCACGGGGATCTTCGGGGCGGGCTCGGACGGGGCCACGCCCGCCAGGCCGGCCAAGACGGCGAAGGCCTCCTGCAAGGTCACGAACACGTACTTTTCGCCCGGCGCGTACCAGGCCCGATCGATCCGCACCCGGTAGCGCCCGGGCGTGGCGCCAGGGCGCCCGGCAAACAGCTCCGCCGGGAACAACTCGGCCACGCGCCGGCCGGCGGGAGTCTCCAGGGTGATACGGGCCTCGGGCCGGCGACGGTCAGCCATTTTGCTCACCTTCAAACGCCGGCCCTGTCCAAACCCACTGAAACACGTTGAACAGTCGAGGGGCGAGCAGCTCCAGCACGGCGAGATCAAAGCCCTTGCGCCACCGCTTGGTCGGTATGGCCACGAAAAAGCCATAGCTGTTCCCGGTGGCGCGACACTTGACCGCGATCTGCACAACGCGCTCGCCTGGCCCCGCGTCTTGCAGACCGGAAACAATGCGCAGGCGGTTTTTGGCCTGGTCGGCCGCCAGGCGCAACCGCAGGGTCTCCCGCTCGGACATCTCGGCTTGCAGCTTCCTCAACTCCTGGATGCGATGGTCCACGCGGCGATGGCCGCTCGCCTGGTCGATAAGCACCTGGATGGGGTCAAGTTCCTGACCGCAGGCGTCGCAAAAGACCCGGCGCGCGCCCCTGTCCACCGCGATCACCTTGTGGGAGCATGGGGGCAGATCCGCGAACGTCTTTTGTATCACGGGCGGCTGGCGCTTCGTGAAATCCACTTCGATCACGCGACCGTCGTCAGCCATGTCAGTGCGCCTTGCTCCGGAGATACGCGCCCATCTGGGCGACGATGCCGGGCGTTTCTGCTTCCGCCTTGCGTTCGGCCTGCAACCTGCCGGCCCGCAAACCGGCCGCCATTCGCTCCATCGCGGCGGCCATGCGTTCCATGTAGGGATCGTCAGGGCCGTAAATCTTCTCCGCAGCCATATACATCAGCTCGACTTCTGCGACGTATTCGTCCTTGGCCTTGTTGAAGCGTTCCAGCGCGTTCATAGCAACCCTTCCTTTCTGGCCAGCCACAGGGGCATGGCCAGGGTGATCTTCTCGCCGCACCGGGCGCCGTCCCGGTCATAGCGCAACAGCCTATCCGGCAGGGTCACGGACCGTCCGTCGTCCAGCACCAGCAGGATCGAGCGGGCCGAGCCGTGCGCCAGCAGCGCGTTGCACAATGTAAATTCCTCAGTCATGGGCAAAACTCCTCAAAACAGCGTGGTCTGGTCGGAGCGGAGGCCCTTGCGGTCCCGCCGGGCGGCCTTGAGGTTGCGCACGGTGCGGTCCGTTACTCCGACCAGGCGGGCGATGGCGGCCTCGGACTCGCCTCGCCGGGCGGCCTCGCGGATTGCGGCATGCACCCTGGCCCGGTTGCCGGCGTACGGCCCCAGCGGTATCTCCACGTCGCCGCCGCCCAGGCGGGCGGCGATGGCCTGGGCGGCCTCCATCCCCACGGCGGCCACCAGCCAGTGACCAGGCAGCAAGCGGTCCGGACCGGGCAGGTAGGCCCGCGTGCCGCCCTTGGCACGGGCCACGGCCACGGCGGCGGCCTCGCCGGCCACGGCCGCGATCTCGGCCAGCACGCCGGGCAGATCGAGGGAGGAGGTGTTGACCTGGTCCACGCTGTAAACGCTCGCTAAACGGTCTCGCGCAGGCCGGCGGCCTTGCGCATGCTTTCGCGCCACACCCGCAGCACTTCGAGGCGCGTGTCCTTGTCTTCGAGCGCCTGCCTGATGAGCTTGGCCACGCGCTTGTCCAGGGCCGCGATCACCGCGCGCAGCTGGTTGGGCGTGGCCCATTCCAGGCGGTCGACCTTGTACATCCGCTTGAGGATGGCGTGGGCGTAGTCCCACGGCACAAAGGCGTCCTGCATGTTGGCCAGCTCGGCCAGCAAGGCCTCAATCTTCGTGAGCATCGGCGTGCGGCGCAGAGCCTTTTCGCTGGGGGCCTTGTCGCCCTTGCGGGCCTTGGTGGTGCGCGGCTGCCAGCCACAGTTGTCCTCGAAGTGGCGCAACAACTGGTCGAGCTGGCGCGTGGTCAGGGCCTTCGAGCTGGCCGCCCGAAACATGGTCTGGAGCAACGCGCGGTAGTCCGGGTCGCTGATGCCCAGTTGGGCCTTGGCCACGTGGATCTTCGTGGTCAGGGCCTTGCGGTAGTTTTGTGCGGCGCTCATGCCTTTTTCCCTCCGGTGCTTTTCTCGTGGAGCTGATTCAACGCGTCAGCGAAAATCACGGCCAATTTGTCCGCCGCTCCGGGTTTTTCCGGGTCCGGCAGCACGATGCAGACCGCCCGGCCCTTGCGGTGGGTGTCGATCACGGCCAAGGAGCCGCCGTAGGCGCGGCCGGGGAGGAAGCGTTTGGGGGCAGACATCACAGGGACTCCTTGCGAAGCGTTTTCACCGTCTTGATGTTCAGTTCGAACACTCCCTGAACGACTTCATGCGTCACCCCTGCTTGCGTGGCGATTTCGGCTACTGTGAGCCCGGACCACATCAGGTTCAGGATGTTCTGGCGTTGCTCTTGCGACAGTTCTTCCTTGACCTTTTTCTTCAGGGCCGCCCGAATGGTGGCCGCCGTGACCCGCTTTGGCTTTGTTCCACATTCCGCTTTGTTCACTGCTCGAACAGCCTGCTCCCACGTCGTTTTTGAAACTGAGCCATACGACTTTCCCCCAATTTCGAGGGTCACGGTGAAGTTTTTTGGTTTACGGTTCATTGCTGTATCCCCAAGCGCTTGGCCATCTCCGGGTCTTCGGCGAGAAGCCTCGCTCTTTCGTCTCTAATCTGTTGAGCAACCTCTGAAATTTTTCTGCATTTATAGTCATTTGCTCGCGCAAGATATTCAAGATGTTCTTCTTTCCACTCTGGCACGAGATACATATCTCGCGGTTTCTTCCATGCCGGGCAGTCTTCTGGCATCGGCGTTTCTTCGCCAAACCCGGCTGCGAATCCATAGTGACGCGGGACGCGACAAGACGGTCTGAACATGCAACGACCATGCAGCTTGCCGTCATAACCGCTACGTTCCCAATGGACACCCCAGCCGCATGTTGCACAATCACGTTTGTTGCGTTTTGCCACGATATTTCCTTTCGGCTGCTCGTCAGGCCGGACGCGCCACCGTCCGACGACCGCCCCGCGTGGGGCGGTTTCGCAATCAGGCTTGGGGTATGGGGATGACACGCGAGAGGCTATAGCCGCCGGATATCCCCACAATCATGACCAACACGCCGCCAGAAGGAGTAATCCAAGCTTGCGAACGCGTGCGCGTCTCCAGGACCTCGCCCCGATCCTTGACCACTTTGACTTCCGTCCCAATCGGGTAGTGCAAGTTCCACGTATCCACCAACGCAGTGGCGGCCTCGTCCGTATGTTCAGTTAAGCGTCTCACTTCAGCGCCTCCTTGAGGGCCTTGCCCGCATTAAACGCCACCCGACGGCCGGCGGGGATGTCGAGAGGCTCCCCGGTCCGGGGGTTGCGTCCCTGGCGGGCCTTTGTCGCCTGGGTCACCAGCTTGCCCAGGCCAGGCAGGGGCGCTTCGCCCCCGCCCAGCAGCTCGGCGGCGATCACGTCGCCGGCGATGTCGAGCACGCTGGCCACATGCTTCTTGCCGATGTGCATGGTCTCGGCGTCCGTCTTCAGCGTCCAAACAATGCGGTCGATCAACTCTTGCTTGGTCATAAATCCCCTCACATCGCCGCCAAATCCAGGGCGATGGGCACGTATTTGCCGTCTTCGCGGCGTTCATAGACGCGCAGGTAGGTCTTGCTGCCGGCCACCCGCAGGCTGTCGCTCACGGCCTGCATGGCCTGACGCCACCGGTCGTCGTCGATCTTGAGCCGGCGCAGGCCGAGCACTCGGCCGGTGTTGATCCTGCCCTCCTTGTCCACCTGAAAGGCGTCGTTGATGAGGGCTCGGATTTCGTCCCGGCTGCCCGTGGTCCATTCGGTGATGCACTCGTCCACAAGCGCCTTGGCGGCCTGCAAGCGCTCGTCAAAGGCCAAGGTCTCGGCCACCTGGCGCTGCACCTTGTACCGGCCATCGTACGAGACCAGGGACAGGTTGCCCTTGTCGCCGCCGATCTTGACCCCGTACTGTTCGGCCGAGAGCTGGACGAAGGCGGCAACGTCGGCCTGGACGTCGGCCTGGAATTTGGCCAGGTCATCGTGAACGGCGCGGGCCTTGCCCACCACCTCGAGCACCAGCTCGTGCCGGGCCAGGTCCACGTCCTTGACCATGGCCAGGGGCACCAAGCGGCCCTGGGGGTCTTCCATGTAGCCTTCAGGTATCGTGGCGGTCATTGCGCGCCGTCCTTGCTCGTGAGAGTCTGCCACCGGCGCTTCGCCTTCCGATTGGCGGCTTCGAGGGCTCTCGTGGCCACCACCTGGGCCTCCAGTTCTCCGGCCAGGTCCGCCGTGGCGTCCAGGCGCTCGCGGCAGAGCAGCAGGACCGCCCGAGTTTCCTGGTCCACGCGTTCCATTGCGGTCCCCAGGGCCAGCCGCACGGTCTGTATTTCGCTCGCAATCATGCACATTCCTCCGCAGTAGTCTGGCGCTTGGCCAGGTGGTTGCAATCGCTCATGGCTGCCAGCACATGCTCGTGCGCCCGCGTCAGCAGCTCGGCCCGCAGCAGGGGCTTCGCGGTCTTGATGGCGTCGGTCAGGGCCACGCTCGCCTGGGTAAGGCGCGTCTGCATGCGGTCGAGCCCGTCGAGGCGGCACCTCGCAATCACGTCCCGCGCTCGGCCGAGGTCCACCCAGGCGCAACGCAGCAGCTTGCGCCTGGTGTCGTCAGGCAGGCGCGTCGCGTCCTGCAGGGTGATGTGTACCGAGCCCACCAGCAGCTCCAGCCGCCGAATGTCAGCGTTTTGCGTACTCACGCAGCACCCCCTCGAGTTGACGTTTGGTGGCCCGCTCTTCGCGCCGCCGCCACTTTCTGGCCGGCGTCGCCCGCCGTGACGCGGGTTGCCCCAGCCGGCGGATTGACCGGTCAATGCCCCGCACGGTCATCGGTCAATCGACTGTGGGCACAGCCGTCCCGGCAGGCGCGGTAGAGCCGCACCCGCATGTTGTTGGCGGCCGAAAAGGGCCGGGCCTGGTTGGCCTCGCACTCGGCCAGGGATATTTCGCCCAGCACCGGGCAGATCACGCACTCGGCCAGCCAAGCCCGGCGCACGGCCTCTTCGATGCGCGTGGTGTCGCTCGTCCAGTCGTTGCGGACAATGCGGCTCACCGCGCCCTTGGTGACGCCCAGCTGCGCGCCCACCTTGGCCATGCTGGCCGCCTGGTCGCACTGCACGGCCAGCTCGCGCACCCAATCCGGCAGGTCCGCGCCCCAGGCCGCCTGGGCCTTGGCCAGGGCGGTTTCGCGGGGGATACGGGAGGGGATCATGAGGTCACCCCGCCCAGGTCCATCCACACGATTTCCTTGCGGTTGGGGTCATAGACCGCCTTGGTGCGCAGCACCTGGGGCGGCAGCCCCCCCGTGCGTTTCACCAGCCGGTACACGGCCTTGCCGCCCTTGGGAGAGGCCGGCTTGACAAGGGCCAGGTAGCCGGCGCGATAAAGATGCGAAACGTAATCCTGGGCGTCGGTCTCAAGCACGGGCACGTCTTCCGTTGACGCGGCCAGGGCCAGGTTCCGCGCGGTAAAGGCGCCCAGGCCCGGCATGGTGCGCCACATGCTCTCGCGTTTTGTCGGCGGGCAGGACGTGCCGTCCTTGCGCACCCTCGGCGCTTCGCGGCCGTTGTCCCTGACCAGCCGGTACAGCGCGCGCTTGAACGATCCCGGATTCCCGCCCGGGCTCTCGGTTTCGCCCGCGATCGCCACGAATCCGGCCTTGCGCAGACTGGCGATGTAGTCCGCGACCATGGCGAGGGTCGCTCCGGTCAAGCGAACGAGGTCCTGGGCCACAAACTCCCTGCGCTCGCGCATCACGTCCCAGACGTCCTGGCGGCTTGGCGGGCGTTGCAGCTTGGCCGTGATCACGACCGTCCCCCGGGACGGCCGCTGAACAGCTCGCCGTCGTAGTCGGCCCGGCACAGGGCCGTAGCTCCCCGTGCGGCCGCGTAGTCGCGCACCCGGTCCAGGCTGACGCAGATGCGGCGCGTGCACCCGGCCGCCGCCTCGTGGATGGCCGCAAGCATGTCGTCGGCCAGGTCCACGCCCGGGCAATAGAGGCGCGCCAAGTGCCTGGTGTCGTCAAGGCTGGCCGGCTGGGCGCGCTTCATGTCCAGCATGCGGTTGTGGATGCGCTCCCACTTGCGCAAGGCGCTTGGCATATTTTCTTCGCCGATCAGGATGACTGAGGAGTTCGAACTTTCGTAAATGTCGCGGACAATCTCGATCAGCCCCTTTTGCACAAGGAAGTCGGCCTCATCGATGATGAGCGGCCGGTGGGAGTTGCTTAGTTCCTCGGCGATCTGGTCGACCATGGCGGGCACCGTGCGCTCCTGGTCGATCGACATTTCGCTCAAAATCTGCTCGCAGAGCTTCTTGCGCGTCCAGACCGACTTGATTTGCACGACAAACGCTCGGTACTTGTTGGACGCGTAGGTGGATGCAAAGGTCTTGCCGTAGCCCGAAGGCCCGTAAAAGCAGGCCATGCCCGGCAAATCCGGCGCCCGGTTCATCACGGTCTCCACCAGCCCGGCGAACAGGCTCACGTTGAGCAGGGGCGCGATGGTCTTGTCTTTTGCGACGGTTTGCTGCATCTTGACGTCTCCTTTTTGGTTCGTTTCGGGGCCTCGACCGTGGCAGCGGTCGGGGCCTCACCGTTCATCCGCCAAACATCGCCTCGCCAAAATCTTCGTACAGGCTGGCCTCGGCCCGGTACTCGTTCGATGTCCGGTACCGGGCGAGCCACACAGTCTCTTCAGGCGAAATGTTTTCCCCGGCGTTCAGCCGGCGTTCGAGGCCAAGCGCGCGCCGAAAGCGGTCGCGCTCGGTTTCCCGTTCCGGCTTGAGCGGCAAAACCTTGGCCGTCTCGATCTCCTGGGAGACCCGCTGGTGGAGCACCAGCTCGCTATTGGAGAGCGGCGAAACCTCCAGCACCGGCTTGCCGCCGTTCAACTCAGCCAAAATTTCTTCTTCCTTGCGCTGCACGCGCTCCATGCGGCCCTTGGCCCGGTCTTCGCGCGCCTTTTCGACCACGGATTTGGGGAAATAGTCGTGGACGTTGCCGTTCAGTTCGGCCGTGCAGACCGGGCGCTCGTTCAGGTCGCGAATCCAGACGCGGGAAGGATCGTGAACGTCGTAGCCCACCATGACTTCCTGCCCGTGGTAGGGGGTCAAGGCCCGGCTGAAGTATTCCTCCCCGTTGATCTTGACCCAGCAGCGCTTGACCAGCTTGACGGCATAGGGGCGGAAGAGATCGGCCAGCACCTCGGGCGACTCCATGATGATGTCCGCCTGGGGGGCCAGGGCGTCCCACTGTTCGTTCGGGGACCGGTGGCGCTTTTTGCCCGTGACCTCGTCACGGATCACCGGCAGCGTGGAATGGGGCCGGTCGTTGTACGCCTCGACCCGGCCCGCGACCCAGGCCAGGAACTGCGGCCACTCGATCAGACTCTTGGCCCGACCAAAATCCTTCACTTCCGCCTTGACGCGGTCGAACATCAGCTTTTTAGCCTCACGGTCCATGTCCTTGCCCACAAAGGAAGGCGAGGCCTTGGCTTCGCGTATCCACATGGCCTGGAAGCGCTCGATCACGCCCCTGGCCTGCGAGTTGTAGGGGATGGAGTGTTCGACGCTCGTGCCGATTCTGGCCAAAATGCCAAGGCCCGGGCCGTCCAGCATGTCGTTGCGGAAGCCGGCCCCCCGGTCCGAATAGAAAATTGCGGAGATTCCACCATGCTCGACGCCACAACGTAAGGCGTCCGCGACCAGCAGCGACGATTCGGCCAGGCCCACGCTCCAGCCCACACACTTGCGGGTGGCCAGGTCCAGGATCGAGACGATCTCCGGCCGAAAAGCCCGGCCGTGGTCCGGGTGCTGCACCATCATGTCGGCGGTGTGGCCGTCGCCCGTGTAGACATCCGTGGGCAACAGGTCATCGAAATCGCGCTTGACGTAGGCCTTGAGCCGCTTCAGCTCTCTCGGCCCCATGCGGCCCCGGTTGGCCTCCAACGCGCCGAGGCTCTTGATTGTGCGCTGCACGGTGCGCAATTCGGGCAGCTCGACGCCAGCGGCCACCAGCTTTTCATGGCACCAGGCGATGGATGGCTTCTGCGGCTGGCGATACTCCTTGAGGAAGACCGGCAACCATGTTGGCAGCGGCTTGTACGGCCGCATGCGCGGGGCCAGACCGTCCGGGCCTTGCGTTTGCAGCACGTCCAGCCAGTTGCGCAGGGTCGAGAGGCACAGCGCCCGGCGCTTGCCCTTGCGGGCGTTGGCCGTGACCACGGCCCGGTCCAGGGCTTCGTTGAGGCTCCCCTCGTTTGCCAGGGCCAGGAAGTGTTTCATCGCCTTGGGCATGCCTTCGAGCAGAGACATGCGTTCCAGCTCGCGCAAAATGATGAGTCGTGCGTCGCGCACCTGGCGTTGCCACTTGGTGAGCACCTCGGCCTTGACCGGCGGCAGGGGCACGGGCTCTTGCCGGCGGATGGAGTCCACCGGAGCGACGAGCGGCCCTTCGGCCAGGGCCTCGCGCACGTCGGCGGGCAGGGACGCGAGAGGATACAACCGGCCCCCGCCCCGCACGCGGCCGTCCGCGCTGGGCCAGGCCTCGCGGCCGGCGCGACGGGTGACACTCCGCACTGCGATGCCGAGCACCATAGCGATTTCAGCTGTTGTGTATGTATCCTTCACGATTTCCTACCGCCTGTAGCTCACGCCGCCCGCTGGGATTTCATGTCTTCCGGCAGGTCCAACCACTTCTCCGAGCACCCCAATTCCAACAGGTACGCCAGCACCTTCCGGTGGTTCCGTTGGCCGATGATGGTCTCCCTGACCGGGCTGTAGTTGCGGAGTCCCAGCGCCCGCTGGACGTCCTTCATGCCCATCCCTTTGGAGCGCAGGTGACCACGGATTTTCCAGGCATCCCGGCGCATTCCCGTCTCCATCATGACAGTCCCTCCAACAATTCCTCCTCAAGGCGGCGCTTGGCCTTGGCCTTGGCTTTCTGCTCGATTATCGCGCGGCCATAAGCGGCATATTTGCGGTCCTCGGGGGTCATCACGTCCGCACCCAAGGGCCGCAGCGCCTCCCGCATGGGCCGCAGGTCACCCGTGGCCAGGCAAAAGACGACCACGGCCAACAGGTTTGGCACATGGTCCCGGTCCGCAGGCGACAACCACTTGTCGAGCGTGTCCTTGCTGATGGATTTCGTATTGCCGGCCGTGAGGCGCACCCCGCCGGAAGCGGCCAGGGCGTTGATCTTGTCGACCAGGAGCTTGCGCCCGTCCGGATCGAGCCCGGCGGCTGCGTTCATGGCGGCCCGCACGGCCGGAATCAGCCCGGCCAGCTGTGCGTCGCCCTCGAACAAGCTCATCTGCCTCATCGGTCCCACCCAGCGGGTCGGCGTCAATTTTTGGTGTTCCGATTGACGTTGACCCAGGTTTTCGCGGGCGGTAGACTCAAGGTGTAATTTGGCAATGTTTTTTTGGCACCGCCCGCAGGACTTTCTTGCCCCGTTTTTGGTAGTTGGTCAATTCGTTTTTTGTGTCCAAGTTAAAAAAACGGGAAAAATTTTTTCCAACACTATTTCAATGTGTTGGTAAAAAATGGCGTGTCCGACTTCCTGTCCAACTTCGGGAGGCAAACTTGGACACCCCCTCAACGACAGCCGCACGTCTGAAATTTATTCGCGGTAAGCGAACCCAAGCCGAGTTCGCTCAGGTGGCTGGGATTCACAAAAATACGTTAGGAAGGTATGAACGTGGGGAATCTGAACCGGATTTGGTTGCTGCCAGGCAAATCTGCCTCGCCTTTGGTGTAGAGCCCAAATGGCTTCTATTTGGCGATGGCCCAGTCACCGTAGGCAGCGACCAAACAACGCCTGCCCCCAACGCCACAACGGCCATTGAGCCAGCGGGTGTTGACCCGACGAGCGAGATCAATGCCCTGCGCCAAGAGAACCGGGAACTGCGGGGTGAGAACCGGGAGCTTCGGCAGGAGAACCGGGAACTGCTCAAGCAGAATGCCGACCTACGCGTGGAATTGGCCAGGCTTGAGGCCCGAGCCGCGCCAGACAAGGGCTCTACCGAGGTGATGCAGGATGAATCGGCCAGGAAAATCGCGTAACCAGAAGATGTCTATTGACCATTGTGAGGCGATGAGAATCGTAGCTATCTATGCCTACGGAAATACACGCGAGCTTTCAATAAACAATGCGAATGGATTTCGTATATACGATTGTCGTTTTGCCTGGAGAAGCGGCATGAGGCCTGGGCGCGCTTGTGCAAAAGCAACTGTCGTTTTGGCCTCGGCCTGGGCAAAAACGTGCAAAAGCAACTTTCGCGCGCCCAGGCCGAAAACGCTTTGCCAGGCGCTGGCCAAGTTGGCGCAATCATTGGGCTGGCGTCCCATTAAATCCCACATTCTCCCGACATATCCCGGCTCAGCCTAGAACCAGAACCAAGTGTCGCAAGACAAATTGGTGTCTGAAAGAACGACGGGTCAAGAGGATGTCCTGACCCGTCGTTTTCAGTTTCAAATTTATGCCGCTCTATGACACAATCGCCACCTCCCTCCTCCTCTCCCGTCCATGACGGAACTCAAGGCCTCACGGGTCTGGTTGAGTCCCAGGCCGTGCAGGTACCTCGTGGTGGTCGTAGGGCTCTTGTGCCTCAGGATGGCCTGTATGACGCTCACAGGCTGCCTCTCGCGGTAGAGGATCGATGCGAAGAGGTGACGGATCGTATGGTACGAAAACGTCTTTACACCGGCTTTTTCGCACAACTTTTCCAGGAAGTGTTGTCGGTAATCCCCCTCGCCTCAAGGAATCCATGCCCGTGGCGTGCCTTGAGTGTCGCGCTTGAGACCTTCGGCTTTTCTGCTCCGTCTTTCCTTGTCGCCCTTGCACATTGCGCCGTGTTGCGCGAGGCCAAACCCGCTCTTGAATCCACCAGCGCATAATGACGCGCAGAAGAGAACCACAGGGGCTTCCCGGAGAGACCTCGTGATTTTGGTGCGGCCAAACCCAGAACACCGGGGAATCTGCAGGCTGCGCTTCTTACAAACCCACCCTGGAAGTCCCGCCCGCTGTTTGTAACCCAGCAGAACCACTGCATTTCATCAAAACCGACAAGGAAACGCTGGACATGAGGAAGGCATTTTGCTTTTGTGATGGTGGTTGAGACTCCCACTGTCCATTGCCATCGGGTAGAAAGAATGCTTCGTGTTTCCAGATGGATGGAATCCCAACCACAATCGGACCACTCCTCGGCAAGGCGTGGTGTTTTTTGATGGGAGCATTCCAGCCGAGCGCGGCGCGGCATTATTTTTGCTTTCACAAGCGAACGCCGTTCGCGGATAACTCATGAGGGTTTATCGTTTTATGAGAATACTGAAGCTCTTTTCAACCAACTCCTGTACATCCAGGCGCTTTCGCTACTGCGAAGACCTGCCGAGAAGACGCAAATCGCAGTTTTTTTCAATCCTGACGATAGTCACAGGCCTTTTCTACATCTACTGGATAACAATTGCCGCGAACAAAGAACACACTACCGTTGCCTACATTTTTGTCCTTTCAGAGTTTTCATGCCTGCTTCTTTTTATGTTCGCGACCATAGGACTCTGGGAGTTGCGCTACAAGCCGGAAGAGGGGCACCCAGCCCCTGTGAGCTACAGCGTGGATGTACTTATTCCAACATACAGCGAACCCATGCAGTATCTGGAAATGACCTTGCGCGCGGCTAGCCATATCCACTACGATGGACAGATTACCCGCTACGTTCTTGATGATGCTGGGCGCTCGGAGGTTGAAGAGCTGGCCCGGACCTACGGGTTTCGTTACCTTTCCCGACCCAAAAGCAAGGTGCCCAATGAAAACGCCAAGGCGGGGAACCTGAATTTCGGCCTGCGAAACTCGCAAGGCGACCTCGTTCTGGTGCTGGACGCCGATCAGGTCGCGCAACCCAACATCGTCCAAAGCCTTGCGGGGTACATGCGGTTCGATTCGGTCGCCTTCGTGCAGTCCAAGCAGAGCTATCTGACCCAGGAAGGCGATCCTTTTTACAATAAATCCCAGGTGTTCTACGACATCGTCCAGCTCGCCATGGACAACAACGATACCGCCCTGTCCTGCGGCTCCGGGGTGCTGTATCGGCGCGCGGCCCTGGAGAGCATCGGCGGCTTTGTGGAATGGAACATCGTCGAAGACTTGACGACCTCCTACGAACTGCACGCCCACGGCTGGAAATCCTTCTACTTCCCCCACTCCCTCAGCCGCGGCCTGGCTCCGACCAGCATCGGCGGCGTCTACCAGCAGCGCGGGCAGTGGGCTCTCGACACCATGCGCATTTTTCTCTGGGACAATCCCTTCTTCAAGAAGGGGCTGCGCTTTGTCACCCGCATAGAATATTCCACCGTGGCGCTTTCCTACATCTGCTCGGCCTTCATTTTTCCCTTTTTCTACCTTGTGCCAATCTGGAGTTATGTCACGGGCAACACCATCCTGGTGCGCCCAGAACAAGAATTCATCGCCGTACGCGCGTTCTACTTTCTTGTGATGGCCATGGCCACCCGCTACCTATGTCACGGCCAACAACCCGGAAAGCAATTCCGCATGCTCGCCGGCTTGTTCCCCATCTACATGAAGGGAATCGTACGGGCGTTTTTCTACCCCAAAGGCAGAAAACCCGGCTACTGTCCGAACAATGCGACGCTGGGGTGTTCCCTGGCATCCAAAAAGCTCCCGCCGCTCTTCGCCGTGCTGCCGCAAATCATCATTGTTCTCCTGAATCTGGTGATGCCTTTCGTTTCGCTCTTCGCCGGACTGTGCGATCCCAAAATCATCGCCGCCAACATCCTGATTTCGGCCATCGCTATCTGGAGCTTGTCCCTGGTGGTGTGGTCGACGCTGTTCCCCGGCGATTGGGAGCCCGAGGAGGACCCGGAACATGTCTATTCGCTGGACTAAAGCCAGACGCCGCGCGGCGCTCTTGACCGGATTCGTCCTCGTCTGGCTGATCGCCGCCCTGTGGACGACGTACCTGGTCAAGCCGGAATTCTGGAGGGACGGATATTCCTATTTCCGGCAGTCCGAGCGGCTTTCCGAAAAGGGCGACACGCAGGGGGCCCTCACGGCCATCGACAAGGCCCTGGGACGCGACGCCAACAACGCCGGCTACCTGGTCTTCAAGGGGTCCCTTGAAGAGAAGGCCGGTCGCGTCGACAACGCCGAGGTCGCCTACCGCCGAGCGCTGGAACTCAAGCCCGACGACCCCGAGGCCGCCCTCGGGCTGGCCAAGCTCCTGCTGGCTGCGGGCAAGGACAGACAAGCCGGCGAGGCCCTCGCCATACTCCCGGCGGACAAGCTGGACACTCCCCTGCTCCAACGCCGGGCCGGCTTGCTGGCCCAGCACGGCGAACACGCCGGAGCCATGGCCGACTATGAACGGCTTCTGGCCGGCTCGCCGAACAATACCGACTATTTGCGGGCTCTGGCCGCCTCGGCCATGGCCGTGCAGGACTGGGCCAGGGCGGAACAGGCGCTCAGCCGGTTGCTCCCCCTTGCCGGCGACGGGCAACTCGCCACCTGGACCCGGGACCAGTTGGTCCTTGTGCTGCGCGCCGCGCACAAGCCGGAAGCGGCCTACGAACTGCTCGCCTCCGACCGGGACGCCGCCACGCTCGCCCTGCGGGCGGAATTGGCCATGGAGTTGGGAAAATTCGCCCAGGCCAAACCCCTGCTGGAGGAGATCGTCAAGGCCGACCCGGGCGACGCGAAAGTCAAGAACCAATTGGCCATCGCCTTGCGCGCCCTGGGCCAACCCGCCGAAGCCTATGCCCTTTTCGCGAGCGTTCCCGATTCCGCCAACCTGCGCGCCCGGGCCGAACTGGCGCTCGAACTGGAAAACTTCACCGAGGCGGCGACGCTCTATGACGCCATGGCCAAGCAGCAACCCAACGATGTGGCCATCAAGGAGCGGCTCGCCTACGCCCTGGACCGCGCCGCGCAGGCGTCCCATGCGAGCGCCGCGGAAGCGGCCGCCAAGGCCGCGGCTCCCCAGCCGATCGACGCCGCCGCCGAAAAGCAGTACCGCCAGGCCCTGGCTTCCGGCGAAGCCTCCGAGGAAACCCGCGTCCGGTACGCCTGGCTGCTCATGCGGGCCAAACGCTACGCGGAAGCGCTGGACGCGCTGGGCGAAGCGGCCAGGGCAGACGCTCGGCCAGAGGTTCTGGAACTCGCGGCGAACGCGGCCTTCTTGGCCGGAAAGTATGACCGCGCCGTTGCGTTCCTGACCGCCCTGTCCAAGCTCCAGCCTGCGAACGCCTCGGTGTGGCGAAACCTGGCCGATGCCCACGACGCCCTGAAGCAAACGTCCCCGGCTGTCCGGGCCATGGAACAGTATGTGGCGTTGGCATCAAACGACACCGCAGCCACATTGAAGCTGGCCGGGCTCCTGAACCGGGACGGCCAAAAGGACCGTGCCGAGGCCATCTACCGAAAAATACTGGAAGAAGATCCAGGCGACATGCAGGCCGTCATGGGGTTGGCCACGCTCTACGAGTCCCGGCACAAGTTCGCGGCAGCCATCGCCGTGCTCTCCAGGGCGTTGGACGGCGTGAGCGACCCCGCCCCCGAGGCGCTCTCCCAGTTGGCCAGGCTCTACGGGTATGCGAAACGCTATGCCGAAGCCGCCCGCACGTACGCCCGGCTGCTCGCCATGAAGGGGCTGGACCCGAACGTCAGGGCGGCATCCGAACGCGGCCTGGCCGAAGCCTCCGTGGAAGCCGGCGACGCGGCCCGGGCGCTCAAGGTCCTCGGTCTGTTGCGGGCGTGGGACTCCCGCGATCCGCGACTCCTGCTGCTGGCCGCCAGGGCTTCCATGCTTGGCGCGGACCCGGCCCAGGCCGTCAAGGCCTTGGAAAATTTGTCCGCACGGCGACCCCTCAAGCCGGTCGAGACGGTCTGGCTGGCCGGCCAGTACCGCCTGCTCGGCCGCAAGTCTCAGGCCCTGGCCCTGTACGAAAAGGCCCTGGCCGCCGGGGAACTGCCCACGGCTCAGGACTACGAAGCCCTCGGCGACCTGCGCTTCGACGCGGGCAGGTTCAAACCGGCCCTGGCCGCATACCAACGGGCGGCCGCAACTGGAGACGCCGACAAACTGGCGATCAAGATCGCGCGCGCCGCGAACAGGTCCGGCGACAAGGCCTTGGCCCGCGCCGCATACGAGCGTTTTCTGGCGTCCAACCCCAAGGACCCCGCCCTGCTGCTGGAAATAGCCCGCTTCAATACCAGCGCCGGACAGTACGCCCAGGCCCTCACCCTGTACGACCGCGTGGTGGCGGCTCAAGGCTCCAAAGGCCTCTTGCTGGAACTGGCGCTGGCCAACCTGGCGGCCAAGCGTTTCGATACGGCCGAAACGTGGTCTCGCCAGGCCATCCAAGCCGGAGAGGGCGGCTACAAGGCCACTTTGGCCCTGGTTCAGTCCTTGCATCTCCAAGGCAAGACCCTGGAGGCCGACACGCTTCTGCAACAGCACCGCCACGAGCTCATGGCGCACCCGCAGGGGCGGGAGTGGATCGGCTATGTGGACGTCGCCCGCGACCGTCAGCTCGAAGCCTATGACCTCTTCACGGCTCTGGCCAAGGAGAACGGACCGGACCAGGGCAAGATGTGGCTTTGGCGCGGCATCGCCGCCACCCGGCGCGGGGATTACCGACGCGCACGGGAGAGCTTCAGGAAAGCCAGGGAACTCGGCGTCCAGGCGCCGGAAGGGCAAGAGGCGCAATAGATTTACGTCCGCAATACGTGTGAGGGTTTTGCAGAAATCGTCGTTTGAATAGCCTCCGCAGGCCTTAGGGGCCAGCCCCTTTGGAATCCCTTTTGGCTTCGCGACGTCAGCGACTTCTTTGCGTATTTTTGCAAAATCCTCGTGCATCGAATGAGGGTAAGGATGACAGCGATGAGACGTTATTTCCTCTTTCTGCTGGTCATGGGGCTCTTCGGCCTGGCCCCCGCCGGATCTTTGGCGTCGCCTGAGAAGGAGCGCGCCTTCAACGCCCAAATCGACAAAGCCGAAACCGAGCTCGACCAAAAGACGCGTCCCTTTGTCGGGGCGTACGGCTCGGGCTTTCGCGACAGCAACGACATACGCGTGCTCCATGGCGGCGCGCATGCCGGCGCCACCCTTCTGGACGCGGTCAACCTGCGTCTTCAGGCCATGACCGGGCAACTCCACCAGGACGCCAAAGGCTCCCGGCAGGAAAGCGACATCTGGCGCACGGCCGTGTCCCTGGGGGTTGTGGATCTGTTCCTGACGCCGCGCATCGTGGTGTGGGGCGCCCTCGGATACGAGGGCTTTCAACTGCAAAACCCCTCCGCAGGATTTTCCCCGGGCAATGACGGCTCCCTCACCCCGTGGCGCAGGACCCCGATGTACAGAGGGTATGTTCTCGACGGCAAACTGGGCGCCAAGTATATCTTCGACAACGAATCGGAAGTCGGCGTCGAGGCCAAGCGGGAAAGCATGTGGTCCGGGCACGACACATTCGACACAAGGCTTTTCAACCGCATCACGGACATGACCAGGATGGCGCCGGACATGGCCGTGGACAGGGCCCGGGTTTTCACCAACGTCGTCACCTTCCCCGAGCAGCGCCTGCGCGTCGAGGGGGGGCTCGACTCCATGGAGGACGGCAACCTGCGCAAATGGGTGTACGCGCATTACCAGATTCCGGTGCTGTGGAGCCAGGACAAGCATTGGACCGTACTGCGTCCCAACTTCTACGCGGAGTCCTGCGACGAAAACAAGTCCGGGTACTTTTCTCCCGACTCCCACATCACCGTCGGACTGATGCTGCATACCATCCAGGACTTCGGACCGATCGAGGTGGAGGCCGAGGTCAATCCCAAGCTGCTCTGGACCAAGGATCAGACCAAAAAAGGTGACACGCAGGAAGGCGTGCACGGCCTGCTGAACATCGCCTACAAGTACGAGTCGCTGCGCATCGGCGTCGGAGGATTTTTGTATACCGACACGGAAGGCTACTGGCTCAACCGCGGGAACCTGTTCGTGAAGTACTCCTTTTAGGAAGCGCCATGGTACGATTTTCTTGCGTCCTTCTGGCAACGACCGCGTTGTGGCTGATGGCCTTCCTGCCGGGATGCCGTTCGGACGGAGCCGTGCCCGCCGAGCGCGCCTTTCTGGCGAACGCCTGGACGGCCTACAAGGAAACCTTCATCCGCCCGGAAGGCTACGTCTGGGACCAGGCGCGCCAGGAAGTCACCAGCGAGGGCCAATCCTACGCCCTGCTGCGCGCAGTCTGGATGAACGATCGCGAGACCTTCGCCCGGGTCCACGCCTGGACCGAATCCCACCTCGCCCGGCCGGACGGACTCTATTCCTGGCAGTGGACCCCCAAGGACGGCGGACGCGTGGTGGACGCCAACACCGCCACGGACGCCGACCAGGACATCGCCTTCGCCCTGATTCTGGCGGCCGACGCCTTCGACGCGCCCGCCTACCGCGAACGGGCCAGAACCCTGCTGGCGGCCATCCGCCACGGCGAGGGCATCGCCTTGGGCGGGGGATGGGTCCCCTGCGCGGGCAACTGGGCGGTATCCGACAGGATCATCAATTTTTCGTACTTCACGTTTTACGCCTACCCGTTTTTCGCGGCCCTGGACCCCGAAGGCGACTGGCTGGGCGTGCGGGAGCGCTGCTACGACCTTCTGGTGCGCTTTCTTGCCCAAAAGAACGTCGTTTTGCCGGCCGACTTCGCCGTGGTGGACTCCAAGGGGAATTTCGCTCCCCCGCCGGCCCAGTCCGGACTTTCCGGGGACTTCTCCTTCGACGCCATGCGCGTGTACTGGCGGGTCGCCATGGACTGTCGTCTCAACAGCCATCCGCGCGCCTGCAGCGATCCGTCCCGAGTCCAAGCCCTTGTGGATATCCTGGCCCGGGACGGCAGAATCTTTTCCCGCTACCAAGTCGATGGCAGGAAACAAAGCGCCGTCAGCTCGGTGAGCTTCGCCGGAAGCGCCCTGCCCGCCCTTGCGGCCGCCTCTCCCCAACTGGCGGACGCCATGGTCAAAAAGGAGCTTTCCCCCTCCGCCCTGACCCCGTTGCTGCGCAATCCCGACCGCTATTACGACAACAACTGGACCTGGTTCGGCCTGGCCGCCCGGTCGGGACTCCTTACGGCCCCGGTGGACCGGTCGTTCCCGGCAAAAGCCGGGAAATGATGACCGGAAACGGCTCGAAACGCACCCCGAGCCGGTCGGCCACCGCCCCGACCGCCTGAGCGCGCCCCCCGGCGAAACAGACGGTCCCTGCGCCCCTGGCGCGTGGCGCCACCCCAAGGGTCGCTGCCCAGCCCGGCCGTCAAAACCCGCTCTCCACAGGCCCGAACGTTTCAGCGAAAAGAATTCCTTCCGTATCGACCGCATCGTGGAATTGTGCTCCAATGGCGAATAGGCTATGAAATGAGAGAGGCTCCCTCAACCCGCAAAGGCGTTCAGGGATCCATCGGCCGCACCCAAAGCCCGGCCGGTATTTCCCGAAAGGCGGCCTTGGCCGTGATGACGCCCCGGCTCCCGGGGGGACACGAATTGCAAACGCCTCTCTGGCTGCGCGTCTAGGCCAAGCCTTGAACGCCTGGGCGCTGCCTGATGTGAGGAAATCCGCTCGGGAAGACGACGTTCGGAGTTGAACATGGACGAAAAGATCCTGAAGTTTCAGCAACAACTGGTGGCTTTCAAGCAGCGCTTCGTCGCGGATCTGCCCAGGAGGCTGGCCTCGATCGAAGAGGACTGGAACGCGTTGCGAAACGGAAAGGATCCAATGCGCCTTGAACGTCTGCACAGGGATGTCCATTCCCTGGCCGGCTCGGGAGCGACATTCGGGGTCCCGGAAGTGAGCCGGGTCGCCCGGGCTCTGGAAATCCCCCTCAAGGCGTACGTCGAAGGCAAAACCGAGTGGCCCCCAAGCGGACTTGTCGCTCTTGAGAGCCTTTGGCGCGAATTCAAGACCATCTGCCGGCAAGCGAACGCCGGGGAAACCGTCGCCGTTGTCGAGCATGCCCCTCCGCCGGAGCCGGTGGCGCGCCCAACCCCCGTGCGGGCCACCCGGGAAGTGGCCGTCGTCACGGACGACGACGCCTTCTTCAAGCACATCGCTTCCAGGCTCGAATCCTTCGGCTACGTCCCGCGAAAACGCCCGGATCCGGGATCGACCTTGGACGCGGCGGCCCACAAGCCGCTGGCCCTGCTTCTCGACGGCGAGAGCGTGCCCCTCGAGGCCTTGGACGGCGATCCCGCCTGGCGACAGGGGGACGTCCCCCTGCTGATCCTTTCCCGCAACGACGACATGGAAGCGCGACTGCACGCGGTGCGCCTGGGCGCGGAAGAGTTTCTCGTCCAGCCCGTGGACATGGGCCAGATACTGGACAAGCTGGAATCCCTGTCCAACGACAATCCCAACGAGCCGTTCCGCGTGCTCATCGTGGACGACGACGAAATCATGGCCGAACACAACGCCTTGCTTCTGCGCAGAAACGGCATGGAGGCCCAGGTGTTGACCGACCCCATGCGCATTCTCGAAGTTCTGGACCAGTTCCATGCGGAGTTGGTGCTCCTGGACGTCTTCATGCCCGGCTGTTCCGGGCCGGAAGTGGCGGCGGTCATTCGTCAGAAGCGGCAGCTCATGGGCATGCCCATCCTTTTCCTGTCCGGAGAGATAGAGCTCAAGGCCCAGTACAACGCCGTCAGCAAGGGGGGGGACGACTTTCTCATCAAGCCCATAGAACCCGAGCACATGCTGCGCGCCATTTCCAACCGGGTGAAGCGCTACCGGGCCGTACACGCCATGATGGTGTGCGACAGCCTGACGGGTCTTTTGAACCACACCAACATGAAGCAGCAGATCAAATCCGAGCTCGACCGCCTGGGCCGTGATGCGGGCATGGTCGCGCTGGCCATGATCGACCTCGACAAGTTCAAAAACGTCAACGACACCTACGGGCATCCGGCCGGAGACGTGGTGCTCAAGAATCTGGCCCGGTTTCTTTCGCAGCGGCTGCGCCGGACCGACATTGTGGGACGCATGGGCGGCGAGGAGTTCGCGGTGCTTTTGCGCGGCGTCACGAGCCGCGAGGAGGCTGTGGCGGTCATGGAAAAGCTGCGCATTGCCTTTTCGGAACTGCGCCACAGCGGCGACTGGGGCGATATAACGGTGACGTTTAGCTGCGGCATGGCCTTTTCCACCGACTTTCCCGATGCGAACGCGCTCTCGGCCGCGGCCGACATGGCCCTGTACGAGGCCAAGCACGCAGGACGCAACAGGGTGTCCGTGTGCGCGCCATCATGAACACTCCCCAGGACACCGCGCCCGGCCGCCCCCGGGACCACAAAGCAACTGACGTCCGCCGCCCGGCGTATCATGCGAAAGGCCTCCTGGCCGCGTGCAGCATCTTTCTCGTGTGCTTGGGCATGACCGCTCTCGGTTGGCGTGTCTCGGACCAGAACTCCCTGAGCGAAGCCCAGCAGCGCTTCGAATACCACTGCGCCGAAATGGAGATTGCCATTCAAAAACGCCTTAAGGGCTATGAACTGGTGCTCCAGGGTGGCTTGGCCCTTTTCGTCTCCGTGCGTGACGTCGACCAGTCCACCTGGCGAAAGTACGCCGGAGAGCTCAAACTGGATACGCATTACCTGGGAATACAGGGACTCGGCTACGCCCCGTTTGTCACCGACGCGCACAAGCGGGAGTACCTGGACAAGGTCCGCGCCGCCGGCCGGCCGGACTACGACATCTCGCCGCCGGGAGACCGGGCCGAGTACACCCCGATACGCTATCTCGAACCGGACAATTTTCGGAACCGGCGGGCCGTGGGGTACGACATGTTCAGCAATCCCGTCCGGCGCGACGCCATGGAGCTCTGCCGGGACACCGGGCTGACCACCATCACCGGCAAGGTGACCCTGGTCCAGGAGACGGACACGGACATCCAGGCCGGTTTTCTCATGTATCTGCCCTACTATGCTCCAAACGTCCCTCTGGACACGCCCGAGGCCCGGCGGGCCGCGTTTCTCGGGTATATCTACAGCGCCTTTCGCATGAACGACTTCATGCATGGCGTCATGGGCGGTCGAGCACAGAATATGGATTTAAAAATATACGACGGCCAGGGCTTTGCGGACTCCGATCTGATGTACGACAGCTATGCCTCAAAAACTGAATCCGCAAGAGAACGCAAATCCCTCTTCGCCCATACCGACGAACTAAAACTCTACGAGCACACCTGGACGCTCCACTTCAAGTCGACTCCCGCCTTCGAGGCGACACGAGACAGAAAAACGCCGAAACTGGTCCTCACGACCGGCCTGAGCATCAGCATCCTCGTATTTTTTATCGCGTTGTCCCTGGCCAACACGCAAAACCGCGCCCTGATCCTGGCCGACCAGATGACCGCCGCGCTGCGCGAAAGCGAAGAAAAATCCCGCCTGATACTGGATTCCACGGGCGAGGCCATCTACGGCGTGGACGTCAACGGCCTCTGCACCTTCTGCAACCCCGCAAGCATCCGCGTGCTCGGCTACTCCCGGCCCGAGGACCTGCTGGGGAAAAACATGCACGACCTCATCCACCACACCCACCTGGGCGGCGACCCCTACGACGTTCATGACTGCCTGATCTACAAGGCGCTTCGGGGCGGATCGGGCAGACATGTCGACGGGGAAGTGTTCTGGCGGGCCGACGGCACAAGTTTTCCCGTGGAGTACTGGGCGTATCCCCAGGTGCGCGACGGCGTCGTAGTCGGCGTTGCGGTCGCTTTTCAGGACGTCACCGAAAAGCAACGCGTGCGCGAAGCGCTCGAACGCGCCAACGAGCGCCTGGCATTGGCCGTGGAGTCCGGGCAGATGGGCGTATGGGACTGGGACATCCTCAAGGACAGCATGATGTGGGACGCGCGGATGTACGCCCTGTACGGAATCGACAAACAGGGCTTCAGCGGCGTGTACGACGCCTGGGCCACATGTCTGCACCCGGAAGACAGGACCAGGACGGAATCGGCCCTCCGCTTGGCCTTGAGCGGCGAAAACGACTTCGGTTCCGAATTCAGGGTGGTCTGGCCGAACGGACAGGTTCATTACCTCAAGGCCTACGCCAGAATCGTGCGTGACGATACCGGCCGGCCCGTGCGCATGACCGGCGTGAATCTCGACGTGACGGCGCAGAAACTGGCCGAACAGGACCTGCGCGAAAGCGAAGAAAAGTTCAGGGCCATGAGCGAAGCGTCCTACGACGCCCTCATCATGATCGACACCGACGACACGGTGCTTTTCTGGAGCGGGGCGGCGGAACGGCTTTTCGGATACACCCGGCGGGAGGCCGAAGGCAGGCGGTTGCACAAATTGATCGCCCTGCCCGAAGATCAGATCAAGGCCTACGACGGAATGGGGGCATTCGCCCGCACCGGGCACGGGCCGGTCGTCGGAGGGATCGGCGAATTCACGGCCACCCGCAAGGGAGGAGAACAGGTACTCGTCGAGCGGTCCGTGTCGTCGTTTCGCATGCGGGGAAAGTGGTACGCGGTCGGTTCGTTGCGCGACGTCACCGAGCGCAGAAAGATGGAACGCCTCAAAAAGGAATTCATCTCCACGGTCAGTCATGAGCTGCGCACCCCCTTGACCTCCATCCACGGCTCGCTGGGGCTCATTCTCGGGGCCATGTCCGCAAACCTTCCGGAGCAGGTCGGAAAGCTTCTCAACATCGCCAGCAACAACACCACGCGTCTCATCGGTCTGATCAACGACATCCTGGACCTCGAAAAGATCGAGTCCGGAAAGATGCAGTACGTCATGGAGCCGATCAATCTTGAGCAGGCCGTCCGGTCGTCCATCGAAGAGAATCAGAGCTATGCGTCAGGCTATCATGTCCGACTGGAGGGGCGTTTTAGCGACGAAGAGGTGTACGTCACCGCCGACCGGAACCGCCTGGCCCAGGTCATGGCCAACCTGCTCTCCAACGCGGCCAAATTTTCTCCACCGGGCGAGATGGTCGAAGTGGGCATCACCTCCTCCGGCAATACGGCCCGGGTCTGGATTCGCGACAAAGGCCCCGGCATATCCGACGAGTTCAAGGGCCGGATATTCCAAAAGTTCGCCCAGGCGGACTCCTCCGACACCAGGCTGCGGGGCGGAACCGGCCTGGGCCTGTCCATCTCCAAGTTGATCGTGGAGTCCTTCGGGGGAAGCATCGGGTTCGAGTCGGAGCCTGGCCAAGGTTCCGTGTTCCATTTCGACCTGCCGCTGTGCGTCCCGAGGGACGTTTCGGAAAGCACGGCCCCTCCGGCCCGGGAAACCCCTCTCCAGTCCGGCAAGACCGGAACCCTGCCTCAAGCCCTGCATGTGGAGGACGACAAGGACATTCGCGACGTGGTGGCCCTGGTGCTCAAGGACACCGTGGAGATCAGCCAGGCCGGAACCCTTGCCCGGGCGCGGGAACTCCTGGCCGACAAGCACTACGACCTGGTTCTGCTGGACATCCAACTTCCGGACGGATCGGGCGTTGAACTCCTGGATGATATCGGTAAGACTCCCGTCCTGGTTTTCGCGGTCGAGGGACTCGCGTCGGACGCTTTGGGTCGTGTGCGGGGTGTGCTGCTCAAATCCAAGACGGACAACGCCACCTTGCTCGCCATGGTAAACAAACTGTTGGGCCGGGACTCGGTCTGACGCACCGGAGAAAAACGACATGGAGTTGCAGCGAATCCTCATGGCCGAGGATGAAAACGATATCGCCACCGTCGCGAAAATGGCGCTCGAAATGGTGGGTGGTTTCACCGTGGAGGTTTGCTCCAGCGGCGAAGAGGTCCTGGCGGGGTTCGAACGGTTCAAGCCCGATCTGGTCCTCCTCGACGTCATGATGCCCGGGCAGGATGGCCCGACCACGTTAGCCGCACTGCGCAAGCTGCCTGGGGGCGCGTCCATCCCGGTGGTGTTCATGACGGCCAAGGTCATGCCCAACGAAGTCGAGGAGCTCATGAATCTGGGCGTGCTGGGAGTGGTGCCCAAGCCGTTCGATCCCATGGCCTTGCCGGACAAGATCCGGGAACTCTGGAACAAGGCGCGGGCTTCCAAATGAAAGACTCATCCATACCCATCGGCGGTTTTCTGTATCTCCTCGCGGTGGGACTCCTCGCGTCTCCGATCCCTCTGGTCAAAGAACTGTACTTTTTTCTGACCGTTCTCGTGTCGGACAGCTACCGGATGCTGAGCGGGTCCCTGCAATCCATCATCGCGTACTCGACGTTGGCCGACCTCCTCATGCTGGGATACCTTGCCGTTCTCATCGTCACGTTCTTCAAGAAAAAGACGACGTTCCCCGTGCACCTGATACGATTCCTCCTCTTGTCCATACTCATCAGCGCGATCGACGTGGCCCTCACCCTCTCCGGGCTGGTATCCGACACAAAGATCCAGCTGTTGCTTTTGGCCTGCGTCATCGACATCACCAAGGCGGGAATCCTGATTCCGTACGTCAGAGTCTCGAAGCGCGTTCGGCGGACATTCACGAATTGATCCGGCGCGGGCGCCGCCCGCCCTTTCCGGGAGGTCCGAACCCCGGCTTCTTTGTCGGGAGGTCCCAAAACGGCGACGATCCCACCGAGCTTGTCCGTCACCAAGGGAAACGGGTCATGGCGAGCCGGCCGGGCGAATCGTTCGGCCCGGGACGGGGCGCGAAAATACGCCGAAACCTGGCCGACGACGCCGAAAGGACGTACCAATCATGCGGAGCAACGAGATTTCGGACGCCGCCATGGCGAAATACGGAGTGGAAATCTTTCGGTTTCTTCGCGACCGGGACATTTCCCTGTTTTTGTCCCTGCGCGATCCGGAGCGTTCGCTTTCCAATCCGCGCTTGGCCCTGCTGTTGCTCGGGGCGTCCGCCCGGACGCGGCAACGGGTGTTGCGCGCCCTGGACGCGTACCGCCGGCCGGTGATCGAAAAGCTGCTGGACGAATTCCAGGCCAACCGGCGCGAGCATGCCGAAAGCCCGGAGGCCAAGGAAGCGCTCGGACTGCTGACCCGCGGGCTCGCGTACGAGTCGGCGTACGGACGAATCGCTCCGCCGGTCTTTCCCGGCCCCCGAGCGACCGACCCGTCCGAAACCGTGATCGACGCCAGGCCATGGGAGGTCGCCCCGCCCCCGCCCCCGGCCTCGCCTCGCAAGGGCTTGCTGCGGCTTTTGAAGCGCGCCCCCGAAGAAAAGGCCGAAACGCCCACGCCCCGCCAGCCCGAAGACAAAACGGACGCGCCACGTTTCGACTACCTGACGGCCACGCCGGACCAGTGCATCGGCTTTTGGGTGGGGCTGCACAAAAAAATGCGCGAGGCCGGGACAGGGCCCCTGGCCGCAGTTGCCGACCGTCTGGACCCATTCAGCCACTCGCTGGTCGTCCTGACGCTGGAGCGCCACGACGCCGACACCTCCCGCGCCCGCGCCCGGCAGATCCTGGAAGACGAGCGGGCGCGCATGCAGGCCTACTACCGGCGCACGTCCGTGTTTTTCAGCGTCTTCGAGGCGAGCGCCCCCGTGGAGACGTCGACCCTGCTGGAACGCCTGGCCGCCGCGTCCCCCGGGCTGAACGCGCCGGCCCCGCCGGCCCTGGACGCGCACGCTCCCCTGCCGAGCGTCCATCCCCGCATGGAGCCGATCCGACACGTCCTGACGCTGGCGCGCATGTACATGCTCGCCAAGGAGAAGGGCCTCATCGCCCTGGAGGACTATGCCCTCCAACCCGCGAGCGCATGCCCGGTCATGACCTGCGGCCTGGGAGTCCTGACCTGCGTCTCCGACAGCGATTTGCTGCGCGAGGCCGTCCGGCTCAAAACGGAAACCATGCTGGCGGACTGGACACGCCGGGCCGACATGGTGATTGCCGCGCTTTCCCTCCGGGCCATGGACTCCTTTTTCTTCACCGCCTTCACCCTCATGGAGGCGCGGCTGGTGCAATGTCGGGATTGGCGCGACTACTTGGGCTAAGACGCGCAACGCGACTGGGCAACGTGGCCTACGCCGTTGCCGAACATGCCGCGGCTCTGGCGCTTCGCACCGCCCGCTTCGGGTGACGAGGGCGACGTCGCGTGCATGAGCCCGGAGTCAAAGCGCCCGGTCACGCCGACGGGGACGAGCGCCCCGGAAGCAATCGACGCGACCACACCCCAACAGCGTAATTTTCCCCAAATGGCTGGCCACAACGGCTTGCCCCCCATGGAGCATCACATGCGCAGCCTCGTCTCGTCCCCGGACGCCCGGAACGCTTCCCCGACGTGCCGTTTTCTCGATCGTCCCTGCCAGGGCAAGGCCTGCCTGTTCTGGACGCCCCGGATCGAAAGCGCTTCCGTCTGCGTGACCCAAAATTGTCTTTCCGGGCTGGCGTGTCTGGACAAAGCCCCTCCCCCGGAGCACACGCCAAGCCAGGCCTTTTCGGCTTTGGCCCGGCTGCTGCTCAGCGCCCCCGCATCATGGAGCGCGGCCGCGCTCGGCCAGGGCAATCCCGAGCTGATCCGGGCCGTGACGCGCGCCTGCTCGCGTTTTTGCCCCGCCCTGGACGCGCGGGCGGGCCACGACCCCCGCCGAGGGTTCCACCGCTTGGCCAGGCTGCTCTCCCTCCTGGGGCCGGGAACCGCCCGGGCCGTCGGCATGCCGCGCCGAATGGCGGCCTACGCCTTTTGGGAATTCTGGGATTTTCAGTTTCTGGACAGCGACGGCGCGTCCGCTTTTCTCGCTGCCTGCCCTCCCGGAGAGCTGGCCGCCCTGGCCGCCGTCCTGGACGAGGAGAGCCTTGCCCGGCTGACCGCGAGCGCCACCGCGGACCAGATCGCTCTTCTGAAGGCCGCGCGCGCCGCCCCGCCCGACTGTCCCACGGCGGCGCTGGCCGTGGCCGGGGACGCGCTGGAACGCGCCACGCTGCTTTGCGAGGACGGGCTCCTGCTCCTTGCGCTGCCCGGTTTCCCCGCCTCCTTTCGCAACCTGGAGCCGTTGCCGGAAGCCCAACTGCCCGCCGGCCTGACGGACTGTACCACCGGCTGCTGTCCGCTTCTGGACGCCGCCTGCCTCCGGGAGGGATGCGCCCTGTGGGACCCCGCCGAAGCGCGTTGCGGGGTGAGCGCCTGGAACGCCGCCCTGTTCGAGAGCGGCCAGCGCCCCTGCCCGGAGTCGGTCCGCGCGGTTCTGTCCGCCGCCCTGGGCCTGGGCGATGAACGCGTGTTCCAGATGCTGGCGCTTCCGGTCAAGGCGGCAATTTGGGCTGATTTCGCGTTTGCGCAGCTCACCGCCGACAGCGACGACGAACAGAGGCTTGACGACTCGCACGTCAGTCCCCGCATGCTTTCCTTCTGCCTCGCGGGCATGGGGCGCGCGGACCGCGTCCGGCTCAAGGCCACGGCCCTGGAGATACGTCCCGAGCTGTCCGCCCTGCCCGTGGGGACGCTCTTGACGCCCGTGGACGCGTTGGCCGCGCTTTCCGACAGGGATTTTCGCGAATTGCTCAAGGAACTCAGCAACGAGGTGCTGACCCAAAGCCTGGCCAACGCCGGCGACGCCCTGCGGGAAAAATGTCGCCTGAATCTGAGCGAAAGGGCGTTCGAAATGATCCGGGAAGATGTCGGCCTGTTGCGCGGAGTTCGCCTGGGCGATGTGGAGGGAGCGCAACGTCAGGCCGTGCGCACGGCTTTTCGACTGGCGCGAGAGGGCGTCATCAACCTCCCGAAGGAATTCGACCGGTAAGGCCGGAGACTGGACGGGATGCGCCCGAACCGCCTTAGCCGGCCACGCCTTCCCTGGCCAGTTCCCAGGGACGAAAAAGACCCGGCCGCGCGAGGGCGACCGGGTCTGGTTGCGTTGTATCCGGCGCGGGCGTGTTCTGCGCCCGCCAGGCGATGCTATTCCTCGCCCTCGCCGAACCACTGTTCGGCCATGACCGGTCCGTAGTAAATGGCCTCGTCTTCCAACTCCTCCTCGATGCGCAGGAGCTGGTTGTACTTGGCCAGACGGTCGGAACGCGACATGGAGCCGGTCTTGATCTGGCCCGAGTTCACGGCCACGGCCAGGTCGGCGATGAAGCTGTCTTCGGTCTCGCCCGAGCGGTGCGACACCACCGTGGAGTAGGACGCCTGGCGGGCCATCTCGATGGTGTCCAGGGTCTCGGTGAGGGTGCCGATCTGGTTGAGCTTGATGAGAATGGAGTTGGCCACGCCCTGGTTGATGCCTTCCACCAGGATGTCCGGGTTGGTGACGAAGATGTCGTCGCCCACCAGTTGGATGGTGTCGCCCATCTTGTCGGTGAGTTCCTTCCATCCGTCCCAGTCGCCCTCGGCCAGACCGTCCTCGATGGAGATGATGGGATACCGGTTGGTCAGGTCCAGGTAGTAGTCCACCAACTCGCTGGAGGTGAACACGCGCTTTTCCCCGGTGAAGGAGTATTTGCCGTCCTTGTTGAATTCCGAAGCGGCGGCGTCGATGGCCAGGGCGATTTCCGGTCCGGGCTTGTAGCCCGCGGCTTCGATGGCGCGCACGATGTAGTCGAAGGCTTCGGCATGGGACTTCAGGTTGGGCGCGAAGCCGCCTTCGTCGCCCACGCTGGTGACGTGTCCGTCCTTGGCCAGGATCTTCTTCAGGGCGTGAAAGGTCTCCGCGCCCATGCGCAGGGCTTCGGCGAAGGTTTCCGCGCCGATGGGCAGAATCATGAACTCCTGGATGTCCAGGTTGTTGGGGGCATGCGCGCCGCCGTTTATGATGTTCATGAGCGGCACGGGCAGCACTTTCGCGTTGACCCCGCCCAGATAGTTGTAGAGCGGCAGGCCCAGAAAGGTGGCCGCGGCCCGGGCCGTGGCCATGGACACGCCCAGGATGGCGTTGGCGCCCAGGCGGCCCTTGTTGTCCGTGCCGTCGAGTTCGATCATCAGGTTGTCGAGCGCGGGCTGACGCAGGGCTTCCATCCCCACCACGGCCTCGGCGATTTCTCCCTGCACGTTTTCCACCGCGCGGGTCACGCCTTTGCCTTCGTAACGGTCCTTGTCGCCGTCGCGCAGTTCCAGGGCCTCGCGGGTGCCGGTGGACGCGCCAGAAGGCACCGCCGCCCGGCCGACCGCCCCGGAGTCCAGGGTGACTTCCACCTCGACGGTGGGGTTGCCGCGCGAATCCAGGATCTCTCTCGCCCAAACAGCAGCAATGGTGCTCATAGCTTTTCCACTCCTTAGGGGATGGCGGTTTCGTTTCGAATACGTCGGCCCGCTCACAGCGGTCTGGCGATGGTTTCCTCATAGACCAGACGCAGGCCTTCGAGAAGCAATTCCACACGCACGTTGGCGATCGCGGGGCAAACCCGCGCCAATTGCGGGGCGAACCCTCCCGTGGCCACCACGGCGATGGGTTCCTCCAGGTGTTTTTCCAGCCGGGTCAAAATGCCCTCGGTCATGGAGGCGAAGCCGAAGATCAGCCCCTGGTTCAGGCTCTCTTCGGTGGAGCGGCCGATGGTCAGCTCGGGGCTTTGGGGCTCCAGGTCGATCTGGGGCAGCTTGGCCGTATCCTGTGAAAGGGCCCGGGTGGCCGAGAGCACGCCCGGACAGATGAGCCCGCCCAGGTAGCTGTGTCCGCGCACCACGTCGAACGTGGTGGCCGTGCCGAAGTCCACGGAGACCACGCAGTTTTGCTGCACGCAACGTCTGGCCGCGAAAGCGGCCACCAGGCGGTCGGCGCCCACCTGTTCGGGGCGTTCGTAGCGGTTGACCAGGGGAATGGGCAGGTCTTCGGGGGCGTGCAGGGGCGGTTGTCCCAGAAAGCGCACGCAGGCGTTGCGCAGGGTGGGATTGACCGGCGGCACCACGCTCACGGCCACGATGGCCTTGAGATCCTCGGGCTTGAGGCCTTCCAGATGCAGGATGGCCAGAAGGTCCAGCCCCAGGTTGTCGGCCGTGCTGGCCCTGGGGGTGGGCAACACGTAGGAAACCATGTCCACGTTTTCGCGCACCAGGCCGATCTTGATGTTGGTGTTGCCCACGTCGAAGAGCAGTAGCGCCATGAAAGCCCCCCAAGGTGTCGTGTCGCGGTCCAGGCCGCGCAAGCCGCGTGCTTCTAGCCCATTTTCCGCCGCATTAAAAGTCGGGAGTGGTCTCCCGCGGCGGGTGTTTTTCCCGCCCGCGACCCGATCAGTCCGGGAAGAGTCCGGCAAGCGCGGCGCCGCAAAACGCGCAGGCCCCGTTTTTCACGTGCCGCTGTCCCACCAGAAATCCCTGCCGGGACAGCACCGTCCGCCCACAGGCCGGGCACAGCGTGTCCTCGCGCCCCGCGCCGGGCAGGTTGCCCACGTACACGTACCGCAGCCCCGCGGCGCGGCCGATGTCCCAGGCCCTCTCCAGGGTTTGGGGCGGGGTGGATTCCCGGTCGGTCATGCGAAAACAGGGGTGGAAGCGCGAGACGTGCCAAGGCACGTCTTGGCCCAACTCGTCCGCGATGAAGCCGGCTATGGCCCCCAGTTCCCGATCGGAATCGTTGAGCCCGGGAATGACCAGCGTGGTCACCTCGACCCACCAACCGAGTTTGAGCATGTGCGCGAGGTTTTTTTTCACCGGATCGAGCCGGGCCTGACACACGTCGGCATAAAAGCTCTCGGTGAAGGCCTTGAGGTCGATGTTGGCCGCATGGATGATCGGTCCCAGTTCGTCCAGGCACTGGGAGCTCATGAATCCGTTGGACACGATGATGTTTTTCAGCCCCTGCTCGCTCGCCAGGCGGGCGGTGTCGGACATGAGCTCGAAAAACACCGTGGGTTCGGAATACGTGGCCGAGAGGGACAGGCACTCGGAACGCCGGGCGGCGTCCACCAGAAGGGCCGGCGTCACCGGATGGCCTTCTATGGGCAGGCCCTGGCGCGGAGACTGGGACAGGGTATCGTTCTGGCAGAAGGCGCAGGCCAAGTTGCAGCCCATGGTTCCATAGGAAAACGTCCTGGTCCCGGGGAGAAAATGAAAAAGCGGCTTTTTTTCCACGGGGTCCACGTTCACCGCCGCGGCCCGGTCGTAAACCAGGGTGCGCAAGCTCCCCTCGTGATTGAGGCGTACCCCGCATTTGCCCCTAGCGCCTGGCTCCACCACGCAAAAGTGGCTGCACAAGCGGCACGCGACCTTGTTGTCCGGCAGAGCTTTCCAGAGTCTGGCCTCATGGCCCGGGGCGGTCATTGCGCGTCCCTGCGGCCGGAGGGGTCCACGGGCACGGGCACGAGCGTCGTCCCCGTCCGGCCCTGGCCGGTCCGTCCGCCCTGGTTGACCTGGGGGACCACCATGATGGGGCCTATCTGGGGAGTCTGGCCCTGTTGGTCCTTGGGCGTGTGCTCAATGCGCGTGACCGAGTCGCCCTGTTCGTTCTGGCCGGACATCAGGGTGTCTCCGGGCCGGGGTTTGGTGGCCATCACCGCATCGGGACGGTCCTGCGCGCCGTCCTGGCAAAAGGCAGGGCCGACAAGGCCCAACGCCGTGGCCGCAACCAGCACGCACAAAAGCAGTCCGCCTTTTAGAGCCTTCATCGAAGACCTCCTTGAATTTCACCCCCGGAAGGACTACAAGCCCCCTACCGACAGCAAGGAGTGGAGCAACATGAGCGACAGGGCCGACGCCTATCGCCGCGCGGGAGTCGACATCGCCGCGGCCCAGAACCTGGTGGATCGCATTAAGCCTCTGGCCCAAGCCACCTTCACCAAGGGTGTCCTCACCGACATAGGCGGATTCGGCGGCCTTTTCAAACCCGATCTCGCGAATATGGAAGAGCCGGTGCTGGTTTCCTCCACCGACGGGGTGGGAACCAAGCTCATGCTGGGTTTCGACTGGGACGGACACTCTACCATCGGCATCGACCTGGTGGCCATGAGTGCCAACGACATCCTCGTGCAGGGCGCGCGTCCCTTGTTTTTTCTCGACTATTTCGCCACCGGGAAGCTCGACGTGGATACCGCCGAACGCGTCATCGCGGGCGTGGCCAACGGCTGCTCCGAGGCGGGCTGCACCCTGCTCGGCGGCGAAACCGCCGAAATGCCCGATTTCTATCCGCCCGGGCACTACGACCTGGCCGGCTTCTGCGTGGGACTGGTGGACAACGCCAAGATCGTGGACGGCTCGTCCATCGGCATCGGGGACGTGTTCATCGGCATCAAGTCCAGCGGGCCGCACTCCAACGGCTATTCGCTCATTCGCAAGATCCTGGCCGAAAGCGGCCTTCGCCCACAAGATCCCCTGCCCGGCGACACCGTGACCGTGGCCGAAGCCCTGCTCGCGCCCACGCGCATCTACGTCAAGTCCGTGCTCAACCTGCTGCGCGACTTCACCATTCGGGGCATGGTGCATATCACCGGCGGCGGGTTCTACGAAAACATTCCCCGCATCCTGCCGCGCGGCGTGGCCGCCCACCTGCACATGGACTGCTGGCCCCTGCCTCCGGTGTTCGCCTGGCTCATGCGAGCGGGCAAGCTCTCCTGGCAGGAGATGCTCACCACCTTCAATTGCGGCATCGGCTACGTGCTGGTGGTGGACAAGGAACAAAGCGAAGACGTGTTGGCCCGCCTGGGGGCCATGCGCGAATCGGCCTGGATCATCGGCGAAGCCGTCAAGGCCGAGAAGGTGGAAGGCGAGGAACGCGTGATCGTCGACCCGCCCACCGCGCCGGTAGGCCTCTGAGCCGCCCCGAAGACATGAGCGCTTTCACCGCCGGACGACCCGTCCGGCGGTTTTTTTTCGTGTGTCGACTAGCTCTCTTCCCCCAGATACGGATTGAAATACCCGAACTTCAGCCACGGGCAGCGTTTGCGCAACCGTTTCATGAAGTTGCCAAGCGACATGGACGGGCCGTACCCCACCCCGCTCTCCCGCACCACGTCGGCGAACAGTTCCGGGTCGAGGTTCAGGTTGCGCAATTGCACGAAATCGGTGCGCGTGGACTCGATGAGCGATCCCAGAGCTTCGAATTCGTCCTCGGTGTCGCTCACGCCGGGGTGAAACAAAAAGTTCAGGCTCACAAAGAGGCCGGCTTCCTTGGCGTTGGCGATGGTGCGGGCCACGTCGGCGAAGGCGAACCCCTTGGGCCGGGTGTAGGCCTCGTACAGGGGAGCGCGCGCGCTCACCATGCTTATGCGCATGGAGCTGAATCCCGCCCGAACCAGGTCCTCCACCACTTCGGGGCGTGACCCGTTGGTGTTGACGTTCACGGTGCCAAGCCCCCCGGCCGCCCGGTAGCGCTTCGTGGACTCGGCCAAGAGCGCCGCCTCGGTGAGCGGCTCGCCCTCGCAGCCCTGGCCGAAAGAAAGCACGGGTCGGGCCTCGCGGCCCGAGTGCTCGATCATCACGTCCAGCACTTCGTCGGGCGTGGGGGTGAAGAGAATGCGGTTCTGGGTGGAGACGAAGCCGGACTCCGGCTCCTGAAGACTCAGACACCCGATACAGCGGGCGTTGCACGTCCGGGACGTGGGCAGCGGAGCCTCGAACCGGCCGAGGGCCAGGTTCCGGGCCGCCGGACAGCAATAGGTCAGGGCGCAGTGCGACAGATGGGAGACGAGCCGGTTTTTCGGATACTTCGCGAGCAGCGCCCTGGCGCCCTTGGCGATGCGGTTCTTGGGAATGTGGCAAAATATCTGGCGCGGGTCCTCGTCCACCTTTTTGGCGCAGACGTAGAAGCGCCCGTTGTGGAACCCCACGGCCCCATAGGCGAAAAGCGGCAACCTGGGCGCGCCGTCCAGGGTCTTGTAGGCCGTGGTGGCGGACAGCGTGTGCCCGGGACAGACAAAGGCGGCCACGGCCAGGTCGCCGGGCTCCTCCACCTGTCCGGTTTCGGGGTCCAGTCCCAGGGCGTGGCGGCCCGGCAGCAGAAAAAGCTCGCTCTCCTCGGGCAGCGCGATGAGCTCGTCCGGCCGGGGAGGCCCCAACTGGTCGCCGCGGCGCACCAGCATTTCGAGGTCCGGATGGTCGTAGACGTTGCCGCTTTCGTCGGCGAACACGAGCTTGGGGCGGATCTTGTCGCCTGCCATGGCGGCCTCCTGTCGGGTGGGATTGTGATGGGCGGTTGGGGGGGAGGGGGGAAAAAGGGCCTCCGGCGGCCAGGGGCTTCACCCCTGGACCACACCGGGGGCGAAGCTCGCCCCCGGACCCCCGCAATTTTGCGAAGGGCGACCGACTGGAGCAAGCTCCTGTCGGCCGCCCTTTGCAATTTCAGGCACAATAGGACAATACTTTCGTTAAGATACTATGAGGGCTTTGCAAAAACACCGCACGGCGGGCGCTAGCGCCGCAAAGCCCAAGGGGATCCCAAAAGGGCGCGCATTTCGTGGTCCCCCGTGGAAAACCAGGGGCTTCGTCCCTGGTCTTCACACGCCTCGGCCCGGCTGACGCCTACCCGATGAAGTTGATCTTCTCGCGCACCTCTTCCAGGGTGCGCCGCGAGGCCTCGCGGGCCTTGACGTTGCCGGCTTCCAGGATATCCCAGGCCAGACCCGGATTGCGGTCGAACTCGGCCCGGCGCTGTTGAAAAGGCTCCAGAAAGCCCATGAGGGCCTCGGACATCATCTTTTTGCACTCGCCACAGCCGATTTCGGCCTTGCGACAGGCCGCGTCGATCTCGGCGCACTTTTCCGGCGTGCTGAACAGCACATGGTACGGATACAGGTTGCATTCGTCCGGGTCGCCGGGGTCCTTGAGCCGAGCGCGCTTGACGCAGGTGAGCATGCCGGACACGGCCTTGCGCACTCCGTCCAGGTCGCCGCCAAGCGATATGGAGTTGCCGTAGCTCTTGGACATCTTGCGTCCGTCCAGTCCGGGCAGCTTGGCCTGGGTCGTGAGCACGGCCTCGGGTTCGGGGAACACCTCGCCCCACATGCCGTTGACCCGGCGGGCGATCTCCCGGGTGAGCTCCAGGTGAGGCAACTGATCCTGGCCCACGGGCACGCCGGAGGGTTTGTAGATCAGAATGTCGGACGCCATGAGCACGGGGTAGCCCAGGAATCCGTAGGTGGAGAGATCCTTGGCGTTGAGTTGCTCACGCATTTCCTTGTAGGTGGGGCAGCGTTCCAGCCAGCTCACCGGGGTGACCATGGAGAGCAGGATGTGCAGTTCCAGGTGCTCCTTGACCTGCGACTGCTGGAAAAGCACGCACTTTTCGGGATCGAGGCCGGCGGCCACCCAGTCCTTGACCAGTTCGGGGATGAACTCCTTGATGCGCCGGGGGTTGGCGTATTCGGTGGTCAGGGCGTGCCAGTCGGCCACGAAGAAATAGCACTGGTGGGTCTCTTGCAGGGCCACCCAGCTGTCGAGGACGCCGAAGTAGTGGCCCAGATGGAGCGGCCCGGTGGGCCGCATGCCGGAGGCGATGCGCTTGTTGGGTTCGGTCATAGCAGTTCCGCGATTTGCAGCAAGAGGTGATAGAGGGAGTCCATGGCCGGACCGATGAGCCCTCCCAGGAGCCCGGTGACGGCCAAGGCCAGAACGATGAAAAAGCCGAAGGGAGCCAGGCGCTCCAACTCGTAGCCGGCGCGCGGCGGCAGCAGGCCGGCCAGGATGTGTCCGCCGTCCAGGGGAGGGATGGGCAACAGGTTGAAGAGCCCGAGGGCCAGGTTCACCTGGATGCTGGCCACGCTCATGTAGGCCAAGGGCACGACCACCGAGGCGCTCCAGGGCGGCGGGACGAACTGGTGCAGCGTGTCGAGTCCTCCCAGCACCAGGGCCGAGGCCACGGCCAGGGCGAAGTTGGCCGCCGGTCCGGCCAGGCTGACCAGCATCATACCCGAGCGCGGGTTTGCGAAAAACCGGGGATCGATGGGCACGGGCTTGGCCCAGCCGATGATGCGGGTGAGCACGAAGGCCAGCGCCCCCAGGGGATCGAGGTGCTTGATGGGGTTGAGCGTCAGCCGCCCCGCGCGCTTGGCCGTGGGGTCGCCCAACAGGTAGGCCGCGTAACCGTGGGCCACTTCATGAAAGGTGATGGCGACCAGCATGGGGACGAGGGCGATGGCCAGTTGTTTGAACCACGAAACCGGATCGGAAAACATGGCCAAGCGGCTAGCATGAAGCCCCGGCCAGGGCAAGGCCGGGGGGGCGACGCGAGCCGGACCTGGAGCCGGTCGATCCCCGAGGCCTGTTCCCCTCGCGCGCCGAAAGGCGAAAACGGGCCTCGCGCCCCAGGCGGAGCGCGCGGCCGTCGCGGGTTTGACGGTGTTGCGGCGGGCGCACCCGCAAGGATTTTTCAAAAGGCTGTTAACGCCCGATGAGCAAACGTTCAAACAGGGCCTGCAACTGCTCCGCCAGGTCGGACGGATCGGTCTCGTTCAGGGAGGGCAGGACGATCACCCGCCGCATGAGCTGAAAGCCCGCGACCAGCGAAAAAAACAATGCCGCCCGTTCGGGCTCCCTGCCGCCGGCGAGAATTTCGACCAGCGGCGCCATGTGACGCAGGGCATTTTGGCGCAGGATGGCCGCAGCCTGTTCGTTGGACGCCGAACGGATGAGCAGGGAAATGCCGTCGAGCCGGTTGCGCTCCGTGGTGGAGGGCGTCACGAGCGCGCGGGCCAGGGCGCGGCACAACGCCGGAAAATCGTCGCGCGCCTTGGCGATTTCGGTCTTGAGTATGCCCGGAAACGCGAGCGCGCTTTCCACCACTTCCTCAAAAAGCTTTTCCTTCGACCCGAAATAGCGGTTCACGAGCATGGCGGTCACGCCGGCGTTCTCGGCGATTTCCCGCACGCCGGCCCCGTCGTATCCGTGCCGGGTGAAGGCCTGCCGGGCCGACTCCAGAATGGCCCGCCGGGTGGCCTTGGCGTTGCGGCGCGGCCGAGTCGGAGCGCTCGGGGCCTCGGCCTTGGGTTTTTCCATGACGTATCCTTATGCCTTGCCTGATCGATATGCAGCCCGCCGGCCACCACTTCCCACGCCTGGGCGTTTGCCCCCGCGGGCCGCCCCGACGCGGGAACGCACGGCGCGAGACAAGGTTCTCACGAAAGCCGCGCCCAAGGCAACCGCCCGCCGGTGTCGCGATTTCGCCCCGCGTGTCGGGAAACGAAGCGGGCGGTGAATTCCATGTCTACACCCGTAGACATAGGCCGGGAATAAGTCTACATCTGTAGACATCGAACAGGGCGCTCCCGTTTGCATCGGCGCGTCCCTGCGTCGGACCGGATTTCACGCCCAACGGCCGTCCGCCTGCCCCGCGACGCGTCCGCCCCCGGCGTCCTTCTCCGGCCGGCGGAACATCCTCCTCAACCGGTGCGCGAAATGCTGGCGACATTGGCACTCTCCCTGGCCGCGAAGGAATCCATAAAGACGGGCCTGGCCATGGTTCTGGCCTGCGCAACGGCCATGGCCATGGGCTGGAACAACCCCTACTGGGCATGCATCGCCGTGGCCGTGGTCAGCCTGCCCTCCGTGGGCGAATCGCTCATGAAGTGCCTCCAACGGCTCTGGGGAACCCTTGCGGGCGGAGTGGCGGCCCTGGTCCTCCTGGCGCTTTTCCCGCAGGAGCGTTGGGCGTTTCTCATACTGCTGTCCCTGTACGTGGGACTGTGCGCCTACAAGATCACCCGAGGCCGGTACGTGTACGTCTGGTTCCTCAGCGGATACGTGAGCCTGCTCATCGCGTCGTCCATCATCGGAACCACGTCGCAATTCGCATTCAACACCGCCGTGCTCCGCCTTCAGGAGACGGCGCTGGGCGTTCTGGCCTACACCGGCGTCTCCATGTTCGTCTGGCCGCAGCGCAGCACCGACGACCTGCGCGCCACGGTGAAGACCCTGCTCGGCGCGCAGGTGAAGATTCTCGGCAATTCGTTTCTGCTGTTGCGCGGTCGGGAGCGCGACGACCCGCCCGGAACGTGGCTGGACGCCGCCGACCTGCTGCTCGGCCAGTTGCGCCGCCGTCTGGCGGCTTCGGAACTGGAGCACTTCCAGGTGCGCGAAATGCGCAACTGGTGGCGACGCCTTGCCGCGACCTTCCAGTCCATGACCGACGACGCCCGGGGTTGGCGGGAAAGCGCGCCGGACCTGCGCGGCCTGGACATGCCGGACCTCGTGGCGGACATCGAGAAAATCCAGACGGAGTTGTCCGGACGCATGGCCGCCTTGCAGGCCGTGTTCGACGGGCGTCCGCCCGGTCCCATGCCACGCCTGGAACCCCGCCCGGACCGGGAAAAACTCGCGGCCCTCCCCCCCCTGCAACGGGCCGCGGTCAAAAGCACGGCCGAAACCCTTCGCCGGCTCGACGACGCCGTGCGGGCCCTGGCCGAATGCCTGCTGGCCATCACGGGCCTGTCGCGCAAGGAGCTCGCCGCCCCGGCCGTCGCATCCGCGCCCGCAACGCCCCCCCCGGACCGGGACAGCTACGCCGCTTTGGCCCGCGGCGTGGCCGGGGTGTTGCTGGCCTCGCTGGTCTGGATCGTGGCCGACCCTCCCGGGCACATGGCCTATGTCGTTTTCGTGGGGTTGTTCGTGCTGATGGGCGTTTTGGCTCCGCAGATGGACTGGGCCCAATTCTTTCTGGTGAACATGGTGGGTGTGGTCATCGCCGGCCTGATCTACGTGCTGGTGATGCCGAGCCTGACCCAGTTCTGGCAACTCGCGGCGGTCATGTTCCTGCTGGTGGCCGGCGTCACCTATATCTCCTGGAATCCCCGACTGGCCGCCTTGCGCCTGGCCGGAGTGGTTCCCTTCATCATGATGACCAACCTCCAGAACCGCCAGGCGTATGATTTCGCCCTGTTCCTGAACAATTGCGGGGCCATGGTCTTCGGCATCGTCACCGTGGCCCTGGTGTTCCACATGCCGTTCGGCAGACGACCCGAACGAGTGATCGCCCGGCTGGTGGCGCGGTTCTTTCAGCGGGCCGAAGCCTGCATGCGGGACCTGGTCTCCGATGACGACACGCGCCGGCGACGGGGACGCGCCAGCCTGGCTTCGCTTCAGTCATTGGTGGGGCGGATAGGCGGTTGGGTCAGCCGGGTCGACTTCACAGAGGTCCAGGCGGCCACCCCGCGCGATGTCGCAAGGCTGGTGGCCGGTCTGAACGCCATTGCGAGCGGCCTGAACATGATCGCCAAACCGCGCCCGGACGGGGACGGACCAGGCCCAAGCGGCGACCGGGACATGAACGCCCTGCACGAAGAGATTCTGGCCATGCTCAAAACCCTGGGAGCGCAATGCGCCCCCGGCCGCCGGGAGAAACCGTCCAGCGAACCCGCCGGCGGTCCCGCGCCGGACACGGACGGTTCGCCGAAACGGACGCGCGATCAGGTCCGGGACCACACCGCGCGCGACGGGGCAAGGACCTTCGACGAGCGCCTGGACCGAACGTTCCACGCCCTGTGCGCGCCGGCCCGGGACGAGGAGGATTGCGGCGCGTACAGACTGCTGGGCGGATACAGGGCCTTGCGCAGGGCTCTGGCCAGATACGCCGAACTGAGCGCGGGGTTCGACTGGAGCCGCTGGAACGCGGCGCGTTTCTGACCGTGACCGAGGGGGATTGTCCATGCTCCTGGCGCCAAGCGAAGTGAACATCGGCGGCGTGTACATACCGCCGCTCCTGTTGTCCTTCATTTTCGGACTGTTGATCACCTATTTCGTGGCGCAACTCCTGAACCGCCACGGCATGTCGCGGTATTTCGCGGCTCCGCATCTGGTGTTCGTGGCTTTTGTGGTGGTTTTCACCTGTCTGTTGGATTCTTTCGTCTTCATGGGATGAACGCAATGAAAATATCCGGCAAGGTCTGCGTCACGTCGCTCATCGTCATCGCCGCGACCGGTCTGCTCGTGGCAAAATACAGACACTACGTCCTCAACCCCTGGACGCGCGACGGCAAGGTGCGGGCCAACGTCATTCAGATCACGCCGCGCGTCTCCGGCCCCGTGATCGAGCTGCCGGTGGTGGACAACCAGCGCGTGGCCAAGGGCGACCTGCTCTTCGCCATAGATCCGAGAACCTTCGATGCCGCTTACGACCAGGCGCGGGCGAATCTCGACAAGACCAGGGACCAGATCAAGAACCTGGGGCAGCAGGTCAAGGCCGCGGAAGCCGCCGTGCGCCAGAGCGTGACCGGAGTGCAAAACGCCGCCTACGGGGTCACCAGCGCCAGGGCGAACTTCGAGGAGCTGGAAAAGGACCTGAAACGGTACGAAACCCTGGTCGCCAGCGGGACCATAGCCAAACGCGACTTCGACCTGACCAGGGTGAACTACGTGACCGCCCAGGCGAACCTGAACCAGGCCCAGGCCCAGTTGGAAAAGGCCCACGCCGCCAAGGCCCAGGCCGAGGCGGAACTGGCGCGAACCCAGGCCGCCCTGGGCGCGCCCGGCGACGACAACGCCATGCTGCGCGAGGCCCTGGCCCAATGCGAGCAGGCCCGTCTCAATCTGGAATTCACCCGGGTCGCGGCCCCCGCGGACGGCTACGTCACCAATCTGAACCTGCGTCTGGGCAGTCAGGCCGTGGCCAACCAGCCGCTCATGGCCCTGGTGGACGCGAACAGCTACTGGGTGGCCGGCTATTTTCGCGAAAGTTCCATCGGCGCGGTCCGAAGCGGCGACCGGGCCACCGTGACCCTCATGACCTATCCCGACGAGCCCATGACCGGAGTGGTGGAAAGCATCGGGCGCGGCGTGGCCCAGCAGGACGGCTCCACGGGCCAGGACCTGCTGCCCTCCATAAGCCCCACGTTCGAATGGATTCGGCTGGCCCAGCGCGTTCCCGTGCGGGTGCGGATCGTCGACAAGCCTGGGGATGTGGAACTGCGCGTGGGCACGACGGCCTCGGTGCTCGTGGTGACCCGGTAGAAACGGCCGCGAAGGCCGGATGTTCCCCGGCCCCGGCGATCGCTGCGGGACGGCAATCCCGGCGGCCCGGGGGCGAAGAACCCGCCTTAGAGCGCGGGCGCGATGCGCCAGCGTTCGAAGTCCTTGTCCCGCACCAGCCGGGCGGTGTGGTTCTCGAAAACTTCCATGAGACTGGCGGTGAGCCCCCGCAGGGCAAAGAGCGTGGGCGGGGCGGGCGGGGTGCGGGTAAAGGCCCGCACCACCTGGGCCATCTTGCCCTGGGTGGCCATGGGCAGGCCTCGATGGACTTCGAACGACGCCAGGCTCAACCCCGTATCCACCACGAAGGCCAGGCTGGGCAGAGCCATGCCCTGGCGCAGCATGCCGGCGGCCTGGCGGAACCGTTCGTCGATGTCGGCTCCCTGGACTTCGGGCGCTATTTCCATGAGCAAGCCTTCCACGAACCAATCGAGAGCCATGTCGAACAGGGGTTGATAGGTGGCCACCAGGGCCTTGTCCTGTCGGGAGGCGAAAAAGGGATGGCAGAACTGGGGATGCGCCGTCTCGCCCAGCAGGGCGTGGGCCATCTCGTGCAGGTAGCGCCCGAACGACGGGTCCCGGCCCAGAGCCTGGCGCGGCCAGTCCACCCGGTGGACCCGGGCCGCGAAGTCGGTGCGCACCGAAAAGTCCTCGCGCATGAACGCCTCTTCCACGGGCCAGGAAAACCGGGACTTGAGTTCGTCCAGAATGTGCGCGCGTCGCTGCGCGGGGATCGAATCGTTGACGGGCATGGCGGTCAACCGAAATGGTGGCTGGGGTTGACGCCAAGGGCCTTGTGATCGAGCACTTCGCGGATCTCCAGGCGCTTGGCCAGCCGGCCGGACCCGGCCAGGTCCACGCTGACCGGATGCATGGGACGCATCCGCTCGTCGAACACGATGGCCACCTTGGGACGAAGCGGCGTATCGGGATTGGATTCGCACACCACGGCGCATTCGCCGGAATTCAAACGCACCAGGCTACCCACGGTGTACACGCCCAAGCACTTGATGAAGCGTTCGAGAATTCCGGCCGAAAAGTCCTTGTCGCGCCTGGCATACATGGTTCCCAGGGCCTTGCCCGGAGTGACGGCCTTCTGGTGGGGACGATCCTGGGTCATGGCGTCGTAGACGTCGGCCACGCCCAATATCTGTCCAAAAAAGCTCAACTCTTTCCCGGAGATGCCCCGAGGATAGCCCGAACCGTCAACGCGTTCGTGGTGTTCGGAAATGCCCCGAATCACATGCTGCGGCAGACTCATCCGCGCACTGATGACCGTGCAGCTCTCTATGGGATGAAACTTCAGGCGGTGGAACTGTTCCGGCGTGAGCCGGCCGGGTTTGGCCAGCACGTCCTGGGGGGAGAGGGCCTTGCCCACATCGTGAAGAAATCCGGCCAGGGCCAACTCGCCCACCTGCACCCTGTTCAGGCCCAGAAAATCCCCGAAAGCCGCCGCAAGCACGGACACGCTCGCGCTGTGGCGCAACAGATAGGGGTCGGTGTCGTGCAGCCAGGCCAGGCAGACCAGGGCGTCGCGATTGCGGGACACGCTGGCCGACACCTCGCGCGCAAGGTCCTGGCAGGCCTGGGCGTCGAAGGGACGGCCCACGGCCACGGCGTCCAAGACCCGCTTGGCCACCTCCATGGCCTTGCGATGGGCGACCCTGGCGTGTTCCAATTCCTGAAGCAGGGGAACGCTTTTGTTGGTCGCGGTCTCGGCATCGAGTTCGGCCTGGGCGTCGTCCAGGGCGCGCTCCACCTCGCCCCGGTCGAAAAGGCGCACCGATCCGGCGCATTGCTTGTCCTTGTCGGTCTCGATGAAGAGCTCGGCGTACCCCTCCTCCCGGATGGCCACGATTTCCTCCTCGGACGTGACGTAGCCTTCCTGGGAATACAGCAGGGGGTGGTCGATCCAGGACAGTCCTGTATCCACCACATACATGCCGACCTGCAGGTCGTAGACGCGAAGTTTCTTCAGCATGCCTGTGTCGAGTCCAGTCGAGACGTATGTCCAGCTATAGGCACAGGCGCGAAAGGCGGTCAAGCAAGGCCGAAAGGACACGGCACGGCGGCGGTGGTCACTCCCACGAAATGGTGAGTTCGCGCGACCCCCACTGCCTGGCGGCCGACATGTCGTGGCCGAAGTAGATGTCGATGGTGTTTTCGTGGCGGGGACTCATGGTGTCCATGACCGTGTATTCGCCGTCCAGACCTTCGATGCGCACCTTCTTGTCGAAGACCAGGCCGTGCTCGAGCAGGTCGGGCGAAACGGCGATGGCCGCAATGTCCGGCGTAAGGGTTTGGCCGTTGGCGGCCTTGGGCAGTTTGCCCCGCCCGACGGACTGGGCCGTATACGCCAGGGCGCGCACGGTGAGGGTTTTGGGTTTGGGGGTGAAGGCGAACAGTTTCGACGAGGAGCAGGACGGAGGAGGACCGGAGGAGGAAAGATCCGCGCAGGCTTTTTTGCTGGCCGCGCATCCTGGCAGAACACAAAGGAAAAAGGCCAATTTCAGCGCCGCCAAGGGGATTACCAGGGGACGGGAACATTTTTTTCGCGGTCTTCGCCGCAGGGTTTTGACACTCATCATGAGCGCCTTTTTATCAGCCGGCAGGACCCGAGGGCAACCTCGAACGCAACGCGCGCGGCGGATGTTCATGTTCGAGGCTTTTTTCAGCCCCGCCGACGCGCCCCGGCCGACGCCCCGGAGCCGGGCGCCGTCGGGAGCGGCTTCCCCCGCCCTCCGGCGACTTCCGCCGATCTCTCCCCGCCCGGTCGCCGCCGTTTGAACATGAACGGATGTTCATGTTCCGGCAATGTTTCGGGGAGCGCCCCCCTTGCGCGAACGTCCCCCGCGGTTCGGCCCGCGGCGTCGCCGCTCTCAGGACGCGGCCTTGCGGGAATTCGAGGCGGACAACGCCCCCCCTCCGGCGGGAACCGCGGCCGCCTTGGAGCGGGAAATGCGCCCGAGCACGAAGGTTTCGGGGTCCATGCCCCGCAGGCGCTCCAGGGGAATTTCGGCCCGCGCGGCCATCTTGTGCCCCCCCGCGCTGCCGAAGGCGCCGAACCATCCGGCGGCGCGTTTGCCCATGTCGCGCCCGCCCAGGCCGTCGCAACGAAAGATCACCACCAGCTTGCCTTCCGAATGGCCGGCGATGGCGTCCCAGGCTATGCCGTGCACGCGCAGGAAAAAGTCCGCCAGAACCACCAGGATGTCGGGGTTGTCCACTTCCCCCACCCAGGCAAAAAAGCCGTCGCGCCCCAGATAGCGGCTGTTGGCGTAGGCCAGGGCGAAGGAGTCCAACCACTCCTTGAGAAACTCGGCATGCACGATCTTGCGCAGCAAGAGCTTGTTGGACAGTTTGGAGAGATAGCTGAACGCCTTGACGTCCACGCCGCAAAAATCGCGCTCAAAGGACTGGGTGTCGGTCTTGATGCCGTAGAGCAGGGCCGTGGCCAGGCGTTTGCCCGGCACGATACCCAAATTATAGAGGTATTCGGTGAGCAGGGTGCTCACGGCCCCGTATTCGGGACGAATCTCCATGTAGGCAGCCTCGACCGGATACTCGGGGACCTGCGGATGGTGGTCGAGCACGACATCGAAGTCGATGCCGGCGAATTCCGGGTTGTGGTGGGGCTGGGAGTCCACCATGGCGAACTTGTCGTAGTTTTCCGGCAACTCGCGGGTGAGCCGGATCAGGGGGATGTGCAGGGTGTTGATCATGGCCAGGTTGTCGGGCCTGGCGATGGGATTGATGTGGGCGATGTCGGCCCGGGCCACCCGGCGTTCGAGAATCAGGCGCAGGGCCATGGCCGAGGCCATGGCGTCCGGATCGGCGTTGATGACGATGAGCCACCGCTGGGAAGACTTGAAAAGCTTTCTGAGCCCCTCCAGTCGTTCTCCCAGCAGTCTAAAGAAGGCCATGAGACGCGCCTCCCTTGAGGTTGAGTTCCAGCCCGGCCACGGCCAGGGCCACTTCGTCGGCCAGGGCGGCCACGTGCTGGTTGACCGCGCCCAGAGTGCGCACGAATCGCCTGGACAAGGCCGTGGCCGCCAGGGGACCGAGCCCCACTTCGCAACTGACCAGAAAACACGCCGGGGCCTCGGGACCGCGAAAGCCTTCCAGGCCGCGACACAGGTCCCGCGCGCGGTCCTGACCGGCCTCCATGCAGGCGAACACCCAGAAATCCAGGCTGTCCACCAGCACGGCCGTGGCGGTCCCGGCGGCCCGGGCCAGGCTTTCGGGCAGGGCCAGGCCGGGCTCTTCCACCGGCAAGCGGGGATCGCGGGCCAACCGGTGTTCGAGAATCTGGCGCCGAAAGGCCTGATCCTGGGCAAGGCCCATGGCCAGCACCCGACGCGGACCGGAGAGGGACGCGAACCGGGCGTAGGCCAGGTTCGACTTGCCGGACTTTTCCCCGCCGAGAATCAGGCGGATCATATGGTCAAGCCCCAGCGCATCGTGAACGCGTAAAACGTTTCCAGGCTTTCCCGCAAGTCCGCCTCGGAAAAAACTTCGAAAAGCACCGGCGCTCCGGCGGGCAGGAAGTCCAGACAGGCCCGGAGCGCCCAGGCCTGGGAGGGAGCCAGGCGGGCCAGGCTCAGGTGCTCGTGCGTTCCCACGGCCAAGCCCGGTGCGTAACAATGCACCAGCTCCACCCGGCCGGCCAGCCCTCGGGCGGCCAGAAGCCGGTGCTGCTCGAAAGCCAGCAGATGCCCCACGTCCAGGCACACGGGCAAATCCAGGTCCAGGATGACCGGCCAGTGGTCCATGAGATCCTGTCCGGGCACGTTTTCCAGGAGCAGCCGCCATCCCGGAGCGCGTTCGCGCCACACCCGGGCCAAACCGGCCATGTCGTCCGGGGAGTCGGGCGGGTGGAGCACGCCGCCCCAGGGCTTGTGGGGCGCGGCCATGTCCATGAGCCGGGCCAGGATGTCGTAGACCGCCTCACCGCCCCGTTCCCAGGGCAGGTCCACGGGCAGATGGACATGCGAGGCCAGGCTGGTGGACGGACCGATGTCCTCGGGAGTGTAGTCCAGGCACGCGCGATAGCGATAAAAGAGCAAGGCCGCCTGATGGAGGGAAAGCTCGAGCTCGGCCAGGCGAGCCAAATTTTCCGCCAGGGGCAGGGGCCAGAGCCAACTGGTGGCCGCCAGGGGCCAGGGACCGAGGTAAAATTGCATAGGTTATTTCTCTTGAAGACCGACGGCAATGCGATTAGGATCTTTTCGTTTTTGACGCAAATTAACAAAACGGTCAATTTGACGAACGGTCGTCGGACGACCGAAACGGAGTGTCATGCCATGCGCCGCATTCGCAACGCTGTGCACCATCTTTTCAACCCCCTTCATGTCTACTGTCGCCTCAAGGACATCGGTCTGTCCAAGCCCGTGGCCCACAGGGTAAGCAGAGTGTACGAACGCTATGTCTTCCGCCTTTTTTTCTAGCGCCCCTTTGTAAGCGATCTTCCCGGCTTGCCCCGGGCCGCTCCGGACAGACGCGTTCGCGCCGCCGGGCGGCGCTTCCCCGTCCGTTGCCGATGCGAGAAGGCCTGCGCGAATGCGCATGCCTTTGGGCGTTGTTCTCGCGGGGACGTGTCGGCTTTTTTTCGGACAGGGCGTCCGGCTCGATCACGCCCCGGACATTTCGTTCGCCGTCCGGGCTCCCGCATGGCCTATCCGCTCGACCCTACGGGGAAATCCCTCCCGCGCCCGCGCGCGACGGAGGGCGCTCCGCGCTTTTGTCTTGAAAAAATCGGGCGATTTCAACATGTTTTCTGAACGTGTCCCTGGCGCGCGGCCGCTCTTCCCTCTGGCGTGGGGCGGGCAAATGCCGTAAGGGGAACATGGTGAAAGAAAACCTCCGCCGGCGGGCCGGACCGCAAAGGAGTACGCGATGCAGATCGGCATGATAGGCCTTGGCCGCATGGGCATGAACATGGCCAAAAGACTGCTCGGCGCGGGGCACACTGTGGCGGCCTACAACCGCACTCCGGCCAGGACGGAAGAAATCGCCCGAAGCGGCGCCCTGGCCGCCGGCTCGCTGGAAGACCTGGTGTCCCAGCTCGCCCCTGCGCGCGTGGTCTGGCTCATGCTGCCGGCCGGCCCGGTGGTGGACGAACACGTGGACGCCCTGGCCGCCTTGCTCGCCCCCGGCGACATGGTGGTGGACGGCGGCAACAGCCGCTTTCAGGACGCCGCACCGCGCGCCGAACGCCTGGAAGCCGTCGGGGTCCACTTCGTGGACGCCGGGGTGTCCGGCGGAGTCTGGGGCCTGAGCGAAGGCTACTGCACCATGGTGGGCGGCTCCGAGGAATGCTTCTCCCGTCTCGTCCCGATCCTGGAGAGCCTGGCTCCCCCGGGAGGCTACATGCACTGCGGCCCAGTGGGATCGGGCCACTTCGTGAAGATGATCCACAACGGGGTGGAATACGGCATGATGCAGGCCTACGCCGAAGGTTTCGCCCTGCTTCAGGCCTCGCCCTACGGCGAGCGTCTCGACTTCGCGGCCCTTTCCGCCCTGTGGAACCGGGGCAGCGTGGTGCGCTCCTGGCTTCTGGAATTGTGCGAGGCCATGTTCCGCCGCGATCCCGGCCTGGCGGGCATCAAGCCCATTGTGGAGGATTCGGGCGAAGGCCGCTGGACCGTGGAGCAGGCCCTTTCCCTGGCCGTCCCCGCCCCGGTGCTCACCTTGTCCGTGATGGAGCGATTCCGCTCCCGCCAGGAAAACAGCTTCGCCGACCGCGTTCTGGCCGGGCTGCGCCACGAATTCGGCGGACACGGCGTGGTCAAGAGCGGAGAGTGAGGCCGTGCCCTCCAAAACGCCCCCGAGCGCAAGCCCCTCCGGTCCGGGCTGCCTCACCGCCACAGCTCCCGATCCCTGCCTGCTGGTCATCTTCGGCGCTTCGGGCGACCTGTGCGCCAGAAAGCTCCTGCCCGCCCTGGCCCGGCTGGATCAGGTGGGACGCCTGCCCAAGCCCTTCGCGGTGGTGGGCGCGGCCCGCACCGACATGACAACCGAAGCCTTCCGCGAAAAGACCCGACAAGCCGTGATCCAGGCCCACGGGACCGACTTTCCGGCGCTGGAAACGTTTCCCGCCCTGACCCGTTACCACCGTCTGGACTACGACAACCAGGACGACTACCGATCCCTGGCCGAAGACCTGATCCGGCTGGAAAAGGAACTCGGCCTACCGGGCAACAGGCTGTTCTACCTGGCCATTCCCCCCGAGCTCTATCCGGTGGTGGCCGCCCGCCTGGGCCAGGCCGGGCTGGCCTGCTGCGCGGACAACACCGTTCCCTGGACGCGTATCGTTGTGGAAAAACCCTTCGGCCGCGACCTTCCCACCGCCAGGGAACTCGACGCCACCCTGCACGCCCATTTCACCGAAGAAGCCATCTTCCGCATCGACCACTATCTGGCCAAGGAAACCATCCAGAACATCTTGTCCCTGCGCTTCGCCAACGCCGTGTTCGAGCCGGTGTGGAACCGCAACTACGTGGAATACGTCTCCATCATCGCGGCCGAGAGCCTGGGCGTCGAGCACCGGGCCGGCTACTACGACCAGGCCGGAGTGCTGCGCGACATGTTCCAGAACCACATGATGCAGCTTTTGGCCCTGGCCGCCATGGAGCCCCCTTCCATCTTTCAGGCCGAACGGGTGCAGGACGAAAAGGTCAAGGTCTATCGGAGCTTGCGTCCCTTTGCCGTGGAAAGGGGCTTCGAAGGACTGGTGCTCGGCCAGTACGGCGGGGGCGTTTCCGGCGGGGGAAGCCCCCTGGCCGCCTACCGCGACGAACCGGGCGTTCGTCCGGACTCGTCCACGCCGACCTTCGCCATGCTCAAGGTCCACGTGGACAACTGGCGCTGGCAGGGCGTGCCCTTCTATCTGGCCTCGGGCAAGGCCCTGGCCCGCAAGCTCACCCGCATCGTGGTGCAGTTCAAGGAAGTGCCCCACTCCATCTTCCGGGGCGTGCTGGGCGAACACGTCACGGCCAACCGCCTGGTGCTGGAGACCTACCCCGGAGAGCGCATCGACATGCACTTTCAGGTCAAACCCGGCGGGCCGCGCTTCTGCCTGGACACGGCGTCCATGTCCTTCGACTTTCGCCGGGGCTACCAGGGACCGCCGCTTGATTCCTACGAAAAGGTGCTCATCGACTGCATGCTGGGCGATCACATGCTCTTCTGGCGTCAGGACGCCGTGGAGCTGTGCTGGGGCTTTCTCACCCCCATTCTGGCCATGTGCGAAACCTGCGGCGACCTGGAGAGGCGTCTGCTCTTCTACCCCGCGGGAAGCTGGGGCCCCCCCGAGGCCGGCATGGTGCACCTCAACTTCCTTCGCGACACCCAGGCCGGGAGTCCGGGATGAACGTCCCTCCCCGACGCGCTCCCGAGGGCAAGGCCCGAGGCGGCCTTCCCCCCGATGAACGCGCCCCGGCCGCGTTCACCCTGTTCGCCGATCCCCGGTCCCAGGCCCGGGCCGCGGTCGACCTTGCCACCCGGGCCCTCCTCCGGGCCGAGGCCGAACGCGGGGCGGCCAGTCTGGCCGTTTCCGGCGGGACCACGCCGGCCCTGTTTTTCGAGGAACTGGCCGGGGCCAAGCTGCCTTGGGACCGGCTCCAGGTCTTTTTCGTGGACGAACGCTGTGTGGAACCCCACGACGCACGCAGCAACTTCGCCCTGCTGGCCCGCACCCTGCTGGCCCGCGCGCCCCTGCCGGGCGGCAACGTCTGGCCCATGCCCGGACGGCTGGCGCCCGAAGAAGGCGCCAGGGCCTACGAAGCCCTCCTGCGGCGAATCTTCGCCGAACGCCTGGGCCAGCCCGGCCCCGGCCTGCCGGAGTTCGACTGCCTTCACCTGGGCATGGGCGGCGACGGGCACACGGCTTCGCTTTTTCCCGGCCAGGCCATTCTCGGCGAGTCCGCACGGCTCGTCGTGGCCTCGTATCCCGAACGAGCCGATCCGGCCGTTGCCCGGCTCACCATGACGCTGCCTCTTCTGTGCGCCGCGCGGGAAGCGTTTTTTCTCGTTTCCGGCCCGGACAAGACCGCTCTGGCCAGGACCATCGCGGCCGGAGCCGGCGGGGAATCGCTTCCCGCCGCACTGGTGCGACCGCGTCGCGCCCCGATCTGGCTGGCGCGTCCGTAACGACGCCGCGGCCCCACGCAAAGGCGAAAGACCTGGGCGGCGCGCCGACGGACCGCGCGCCCGCAACGCATACCACCCGTCGCGTATTTCCCGCTTGGGCGCGCGCAAACCCTTTCGGAGCATCGGTGAAACTTCTCAAGGACTCCCTGGGGCTATGGCTGGTTCTCGTGGTGTTGGCCGCAACCCTGCCCATTCTCTGCGTCATCGTGTTCGCGGGCATGGAACACCGCCAGGTGGAACTCGACCACGCCGAGACCGGCGCCCTGCGTCTGACGCAAGCCCTTGCCGACGAGCAGGAGGCCACCACCACCGGCATCTGGCAACTGCTCTCGGCCCTGGCCCTCTTCCCCGAGGTGAAGGACAAGAACATAGCGGCCTGCGACAAGGCCTTCGCCGACCTGGTGTCCCGCAACTCCTCCCTGGCCAACGTGGCCCTGCTCGACACCAACGGCAACGTGCTGGCCTCGGGCCTGCCGTTTCGCCCGAACACGTCCTACGCCGGTCTGCGCCACGTGGAGGAAGCCAAACGGACCCTGACCTTCGCGGCCGGGGAATACCAGGTCGGCCGGGTCAGCCGGATCCCGGTCATGGCCTACGCCCTGCCGGTCTTGAACGACCAGGGGGAATTGACTGCGATACTCACGTGCAGCCTGGACCTCAAACGCTACAGCGCGCTTTTCGACCGGGCGATCCTGCCGCCGGACTCGGTGTTCATCATCGCCGACCACGCCGGAACGCGCCTCATGGTCCACCCGGAGAACACCCACACGCCCGCCGGGTTTCGAATCGCCGCTCCGCTCTGGGAACGCTATCTGGGAAGCGATGTCGAAGGCCTGAACAAGCATTCGGGCTCCGACGCAATCATGCGCTACTACGCCTTTCGCAAGGTTTCCCTGAGTCCGGGCCAGCCCGCCTATATGACCATGTTCGTCGGCGTGCCCGAGGCCTTCGCCCTGAACCGGGCCGACCGGGTCACCAGGCGCAGCCTGTTTCTGGGAAGCCTGGCCATGACCTTTTCCCTGCTTCTCGCCTTCCTTTTGTCCCGGCACGGCATCCTGGCAAAGATGGACCGCCTGGCCGAAGCGGCCAGACGCATCGGAGCCGGCGACCTCGACGCCAGGGCCGGTCCCAAGGTGGGCGGCGGCGCGTTCGGCCAGGTGGCCAAGGCCTTCGACGACATGGCCCAGGCCCTGCAAATCCGCCAGCGGGAACTCGCCCGGGCCGAAGCCCGGGCCAGGGACGCCAACACCTCCCTGCAAGACATCATCGACTCCATGCCCTCGGCCATCTTCGGCGTGGACGACGACTGCCGGATCACCCTGGTCAACCGGGTCGCCGAGCGCAGCGTCGGCCAAAAAGCCCCCATGGTTCGCGGACGCGACATGGGCCAAGTCTGCCTGAACCTGGCCGGCTTGCGCGAACGCACGCTCCAGGCCCTGCGCGGCAATGACCCGGTGCGTCTGTCCGGGCTTCGCGACCAGACCGAAGAAGGATGCAAGATTCTCGATGTGCTCATCTATCCCCTGACCGGCGACGAACGCCCCGGAGCGGTGATCCGCATCGACGACGTGACCCAGCGCGAACGCATGGCCGAGCTCATGGTCCAGACCGAAAAGATGATGAGCGTGGGAGGACTTGCCGCAGGCATGGCCCACGAAATCAACAACCCCCTGGGGGGCATCATGCAAAGCGCCCAGGTGCTGGTCCGCCGGCTGATGGAGGACTCCCCGGCCCGCCGCAGGGCCGCCGACGAGGCCGGATGCGACCCCCGGGCCCTGGAGCGCTTCTTGACCCTGCGCGACGTGCCGGAGCTCCTGCAGGGCATACGCGAGTCCGGGGCCAGGGCCGGGGCCATCGTGTCCAACATGCTCGAATTCAGCCGCGGCAACGACGCCAGACGATCGAGCGTCGAGATGCACCTCTTGCTCGACAAGGCCGCGGAACTGGCCGCCAGCGACTACGACCTCAAGAAAATGTACGACTTCAAAAAGATACGGATCGTACGCGAATACGAGGACGCCGTTCCCCCTGTGGTGTGCAGCCGCACGGAGATCGAACAGGTGTTTCTCAATCTGCTCAAGAACGCGGCCCAGGCCCTGTGGACCGGACGCGACCAGGAGCGCGAACCCGTCATCACCCTGCGCACGGCCAGGGAGGAACGCCACGTCCGGGTCGAAGTGGAGGACAACGGGCCGGGCATGGAAGAAAACGTGCGCCGCCGGGTGTTCGAACCCTTCTTCACCACCAAGGAGCCGGGACAGGGCACCGGACTGGGCCTTTCCGTGGCGTTTTTTCTCGTGACCACCCACCACGGCGGCAGCCTGGAGGTGACCTCCGCTCCGGGCCGGGGGGCGCGTTTCGTCCTGCGCCTGCCCCTGTCCCCCAAGACCGCCTGACCGGGCGAAACGAACCGGACGCGCGGACCGCCTTCCGCGCCCCAAGGCGGAAGGCGCCTACTTTTTGCGATAGACGAAGGGCACCACGCTTTCGAGCATGTCGTCAGCGGTGCGGTGCGAACCGTCGGGTCCCACGCTGCGCAAGGTATCGTTCGGGCACCAGCCGTCGCCCCGGGAGCAGACATATTCGGCCTCGTTGAGAAGTATCGGCATTCCCCAGACGTCGTGAAAGGTAAGGGGCTCCTCAGGCGGGGCCTGCGGGCCCAGGGCTGCGCGCCAGACGCTTTTCAGCGCGCTTTCGTTGTTGGCGATACAGGGAGAGTCGGCCGGCAAGGCCGGAAGGTCCGCCAGACCCACACAGGGGTCCTCGGAATTGGGCCGGCCCGTGATCGTGGCCAAGAGGTCGTTTTGCCGCACCTTGGCCAGGTAGGCCACCAGTCCCAGGCGTTTGAGGGTCACGCCCGTTGTCTCGACCTGTTCCAGGCGTACGGCCTCCCGGGCGGCCTCGGCCCTGGCCGGCATGGCGGCCTCGCGCACGCCCAGCCACACCAGGGCGCACATGAGCAGCGCGCCCACGCAGACCCCCTGGCGCGCGGCCCGGCGCAAGGTCTCGCGGCGGCGTCCGGCCATCCAGTCTTCAAGCGTCATGGGCGGCTTCCCGCTTGGCTGCCAGTTGTCCGCGCAGCCGGCACACCGAACACACGTTCTGCGAGGACGGAAACCCGCACACCTCGCACGACACCAGCTCCTGCTCGCTGGGAGCCCCTCGCTGGAAACAGGGCTGTCCCCGTTTGAGAAAATGCTCGTAGAACTGCATCTTCATGCCCGGACTCTTGCGCTCCAGGTCGGCCAGAAGACGCTTGTGCCCGGTGAAGCTGGCCCCGACCGAATAGGGACAGGGGACCGTGGTGTGCTCGATGCCGTTGAAGAAACACCAGGCCGCGCTTTCGTATTCCGTCACCCGGCACAGCGGCTTGATCTTGCGCACGAACTTGTCCTGCGCGTCCAGGCGGGGACCTTGCCCGGCCAGGTAGTGGGGATCCCAGCGCAGGGTGTTGGCGAAGAGCCTGGCCACCTCGTCGTCGAGATTGTGTCCGGTGGCCAACACCTCGAATCCGGCCTCATAGGCGTAACGGTTGAAGAAGTGGCGTTTGATCTTGCCGCAAACCGAACACACCGGCCGCCGGATGTGGCGTTTCACCTCCGGGATGGCCAGGCCGTGGGCCGCTGTTTCCAGAACGTGCAGTTTGATGCCCCGGCTGTGGCAGAAAAACTCCACCACCTCGCGGGCCTGGGCCGAGGATTCGGGGATGGCGAGATCGATGAACAGGGCGGTCACATCGTAGCCCAAGCGGTCCAGGGCCAGCAGCAGCCCCAGGGAGTCCTTGCCCCCGGAGACGGCCAGAACGGTTTTTTCCTCTTTCTGCAGGAGTCTGTGCTCGTGGATGGCGCGTTCGATCTGGCGCAAATAATAGGTTTCAAAGCACGCGGGACAAAAGCCCGTATGGTGGCTTGGCAGGGCGACCTGGGCCAGATCGCCGCAGCGGCGGCATTTCATGAAGGCTCCTGGTTGGGGTTGGGACCTGGAAAGCGAAACGAGCGGGGTGGCGTCGCCACGCCAGGCGACGCCCGCGCCGGCGCGGGATTACCCGCGCGAAACCACGGGACGTATGCGAATCTCGTCGTCGGGACCGATCCTGCGATCCGCGGTGAGCAGCTCGCGGCCCCGTATGACCAGAACCTCCGTGGACAGAAGTCCCAGCTTGCCCAGCAGTTGGGTAACGGTGTTCAAACGCGGAAATTCCAGCCGTTTTTCATCGGGCTCCAAAATAACGATCACCATGGGCCAGCCATAGCTCCCCTGCCCTCCGGGGGCAAGAGGAGCGGGGGAAAAGCGGTTGACCCGGCGGGAGTTTCTGAGCATACATCAAAAGGCGACGGCGCGGTGCGCCAAACCAGGGAGGCCAAAGCCATGAACGCCAAGAAGATCCTGGTGGTGGACGACGAAAAACACATTCGCATGCTCTACCAGGAAGAACTGGAAGGCGAAGGATACGAGGTGGCCACCTCCGACGGGGAGGAACCGATCCTCGATGTGCTCAAACGGGAAGATCCGGCGGTGGTCGTGCTCGACATCAAGCTGGGATCTTCGCGTTCCGGGCTCGATCTTCTGCAGGAAATCCGAGGCCAGGACACGACCATTCCGGTGATTCTCTCCACGGCCTACGATTCGTTCCAGCACGATCTGAAATCCATCGCGGCGGATTATTACGTGGTCAAATCCGTCGACCTCACGGAACTCAAGTCCAAAGTGGCCCTGGCCATGTCCAAGGCGGCCAAGGGCTGACGATGCGGGCGCGCGATCCCCCGGCGAAATGCCGGGCGGATCGCGCCAGCCCGAGGTGCACTGGTTTTTTCAGGCGAGAAACGCGGCGACGTGCGCGCGTGTGGCGCAAGCGTTACCGTGTGGCGTGTTTCTCCCTCCCTCCTCCTGTTTCCAACGTCACGGCCGGGCGCGCAAAACGTCCAGCACCTCCACGCGGGCGGCCTGCCAGGCGGGGTAGGCTCCGGCCGCCAGGCCCAACAGGGCCGATCCGGCCAGGGCCTGGACGATGAGCCAGCCGTCGTAGACGTAAGGAAGCCCCCCCAGGGCGTACACCACGGTCAGCCCGACCAGGGCCAGGGCCACTCCGGCCGCTCCCCCGACAACGGACATCACGCCGGCCTCGAAAAGAAATTGACGTACGATGTCGCGCCTTCTGGCTCCCAGGGCGCGGCGCACGCCGATCTCCAGGCGTCTGGCCCGCACGAGCAGCACCATGATGGACAGCACGCCCAATCCTCCCACCGCGAAGGAGAGCGTCGAGCTGATGACGCCCAGCACCTCCACCAGATCCAGGGCCTGGCGCTTGAGCTTCATGGTGTCCTGGGCGGTGAGCACGGTGAAGTCTTCGAGTTTGCCCCCGCCGACGATGTGGCGCTTGCGCATGAGAGCCGTGGCCGCCCGGCGCGTGGCTTCGAAATCCGTACCGTCCGCCAATTGCAGGAACACTCCGCTCACCCAGTCCTGGTTGGCCATGCGCCTCATGTAGGTGGAAAGCGGCACGAAAACCTGTTCGTCCTGGTCCGAGCCGGACAGGTCGACGCCTTTTTCCTCCATGACGCCCACCACCAGCAGGGCCTGACGGTAGCAGTACACCAGCGTGCCCACCGCCTGATCGGGATCGCGAAACAACCGCCGCGCGATGTTGGCCCCAAGCGCCACCACCTTGGCCCGGGCGGCCTCCTCCTCCCCGGTGAAAAAACGCCCCCGGGCCGGGTACATGTTGCGCACCCGGGGATAGTCGGCCCAGGTGGCCACCAGCCTGGTCTGCACCGTGGTGGCCCCGTGGCGCATGGGCATGTTGCGCATGATCACCGGCACGGCCAAGGTTACGCCCGGCAACTGGTGCGTCAGGGCGAAGGCGTCCTCCAGGGAAAAGGACGACGCCCCCTTGTCCAGGCGCACCCCGTCCCCGCCGCGGGAAAAACGCACCTGCCCGGCGAACACGGCGAAAAGATTGGGCCCCAGGCGTTCCACCTCGATTTCCGCCTGACGCACCATGGCCTCGGAAACGTGGCGCACTCCGGTCAGGGCCAGGGCCCCCAGGAAAATCCCCAGCATGGCCAAGGCGGTGCGCAACTTGTGAACGGCCAGGGCCTGCAGGGCGATCTTGAGACTCAGAAACATGCTGGAACCTCTAGCCTCCCACGCGCCGGTCGGCAACCCGGCCGCGAAGTCCGCTCTCCGCCGTCCGTGAAAAATTTGACGCACCATCCGGGAAAAATACGCCGGTTGCTCTCCATAACACCTTGAAGTTGTTGCATCGGTCCCGGCCTTGCATTGGGAGGCGTCATGGACACCCCAGGAGGAGGAGACCCGCATGTCCCGCAGACTCTTACCCCTTATCGCGCTTTTGTTTCTCGCCGGCTGCGCCGGAACCACATCCGTGCCGGTGGACAGGTCTCCCCGCTCCAATCTCGAACCGGAAATCGCCGGGCTTGAAGCCCTGCGCCAAAGCCGGGGACGCCCCCTTTCCGGGGCGGAACGCCAGGCCCTGGCCTCGCGCCCGGAGATCAAGTTCCGCCTGACCAACGAGGAAAACGAAGAAGTACGTCTGTTCTTCCAGTACTATGCCCGGGACAAGCGCGGCTCCACCCAGCGTTGGCTCATGCGCGGCGAACCCCACCTGGAGTACGTGCGCGCCGTTCTGGCCAGTCACCGCCTGCCCCAGGACCTCATGGCCCTGCCCTTTATCGAATCCGGCTACAACGTGATGGCGGTCTCGTCCTCCGGGGCCGTGGGCATGTGGCAGTTCATGCCCGCCACGGCCCAGCGCTTCGGCCTGACCGTGGACTGGTGGCTCGACGAACGCCGCGACCCCTACCTGGCCACCGTGGCCGCCGCCCGTTATCTGAAGGCCCTGTACAAGCAATTCGGCGACTGGCAACTGGCCCTGGCCGCCTACAACGCCGGGGAAGGCAGCATCTCGCGGGCCATGACCCGCACCGGCAAGCAGTCGTTCAACAGCCTGGCCAAGAGCGGCCCCCTGCGCGACGAAACCAAGCACTACGTGCCCAGGTTCCTGGCCATGCTCAAGATTCTGCAGAACTCCAAGCGCCTGGGCTTCCATCCCCCCAGCATGCACGCTTCCAAGGATCTGCAAGAGGTGCGCGTGCCCGGAGGCTCCGACCTGGCCGGCATGGCCGACGCCATGAACCTGTCCTGGGAGCAGTTCCACGCCCTCAATCCGGCCTATCGCCGCAAGGTCAGCCCCCCGGACCGCTCCACCGCCGCCTGGGTGCCCAAGCACCTGGTCCGCACCTGCCAGGCCTACCTGTCGCGTCCCGGCGACCCCGGATCCAGCCCGGCCGTGCGCATGGCCCGGTTCGGCGACACCTGGTGGAGCCTGTCGCGCGATACCGGCATCCCCGCCGCCACCCTGCGCGAAGCCAACAAGGGGGCGCAACGCCCCGCGTCGGGCAGAGTCGTGCTCATCCCCGTGGCCGCCTGCTCCCTGGACGCCGCCGCCCCCGAACTGCGCCACGAAAAGCCCGCTCCCCGCATGAACGCCGCAACCGCGGTGGCGCAAGGCAGCTCCCCCTCCTCGCTCTACATCGTGCGCAACGGCGACACCTTGTCCTCCGTGGCCAGAAAGGCCGGGGTGAGCGTGCAGGACCTGGCGGAATTCAACAAGGCCAACCCCGAAGAGCCCCTGCTGCCCGGCACGCCGCTGATCATTCCGGCGGCCGGACAATCTCCGGCCCAGAACAAGCCCATCGCGTACAAGATCGCCAAGAAGTATTAGGGGAAAACGCTGGCGAGGAAATCCGAGGGACCTGGACGCACATGGCCCCAGGCCCGGCGCGACGGGTCGGGAACCGCTTGCGGGCGAAGAAGCCGCCCGGTTCCGGGCCGCCCGACGGACGGGGCAAAAATACCAATCGGCAGGCTTCGACCCGGCCCCCGCGGCGTCCAGCGAAACGGCGCGAGGCCCGCACGGCGAGACTCCCGCGCGGTCCCGCCCTCAAGACGCCAGGGACGCTCCCTGGCCGATCACGCTCGGAGCGCGGGGCCATGAGCGTCCCTGAGGACGAATCAACGGATCATGGCGCGCAAACGAATGAGCCGTTCGTAGAATTCCTCCAGGCGCGTGGCAAGTTCGCGGCGGGCCGCCTCGGCCTGGTCCGGCTGGTCGAAGATCATGTTCAGGCCTTCGCGGGTGTTCTTGGGACATTCCGCGTCGCCGCCGAGCATGACTCGGAACCGATACCCTCCGGGACACGCTCCGCTCGTCGCCTCCCCGGCGGTTTCCTTGGCTTCCACCATGGAAATTCCCTTGATGTGGGCCAATGGCACCAGCATCCCGTCAAGCTGCACAAGATTTTTGAACTTCCCTTCTCCGCACCCCATAGGTTCGCCCTCCATCCAGAAACCCTTGCTGCTGACCCGGCCAGGACGGCCTTGTGCTTCCCTACAGCCCCCTTTGCAACTCGTCCGGCGGTTCACTCGGCGTGCGTCCGATCCGACGTGTCGGTTGACGCCGCCCGGCTTTCGCCCGGCCGGACCCCTCCGCGTGTCCGGGGCGAAACCAAGCGAGGCTCGAAGCCCCCTGGTTCCCCTCCCCGAAAGAACGTGTCGTCTCGACGCCGCAGGGCCAACGCAAACAAGCCCGCCGCACGCGTCGAAACCCACGGCGTGCGGTTGGCTTGCGTCTCCTCTGACGGCTCGGGAAAGTCTTTGGCGCTTTCGTCGTCAAAAGGCAACCGGAAATACAGGCCCAGAGCGTTGGCGGCCCCCGATACAAGAGTCGAAACGTCAGGGACGGCGGCCTTTTCTCAGTTGATACTTGCTGACCGCGTCGTTGTGTTCATCCAGGCTGCGGGAAAAGAAGTGCGTCCCGTCGCCCTTGGACACGAAGTAGAGCGACCCATCCCGTTCCGGTTTGGCGACGGCCCTGAGGGATTCCACCCCCGGGTTGCAGATGGGGCCGGGCGGCAACCCGGCATGCTGATAGGTGTTGTACGCATTGGCGGGATCGTCCAGGTGGGAGCGCTTGAGATTGCCGTCGAACCGGTCGCCCAGACCGTAGATCACCGTGGGATCGGTCTGCAGGAGCATCCCCCTGTCCAAGCGGGAGACGAAAACCCCGGCGATGCGCGCCCGCTCCTCGGCCCTGCCGGTCTCCTTTTCCACAATGGAGGCCAAGACCACCGCCTCGAACAGGCTCTTGCCCTTGGGCGGGCCGGTCGGCCAGGCCTCGGGCAGCTTCCGGGCAAACTGGCGCAACATGGCTTCCACCACCTGCCGGGCATCGTTGCCGGGCTTGCGGGTGAACAGGTAGGTATCGGGGAAAAGAAAGCCTTCCGCATTGTCCGCCGGCACGCCGTACTTTTCGAGCAAGGTCTTGTCCCGGCTCGCGCGTTCGAAGCTCTCGACCGAGCCCAGGCCCGCCAGGTCCACCAGCCGGGCGATCTGGCGCAGGGTCAACCCCTCGGGCACGCTCACCTTGTGCAAAATGGCCTGGCCGCTGACCAGAAGGGCCAACACCCGGCTCGGGAGAAGGCCGGTGGACAGCTCGTACTCCCCGGCCTTGAGGTGTTGCCCCTGCTTGGTGACGCGGGCCAACAGCCTGAAGTACAGGGGGTTTGTGATCACTCCGGCCTCATGCAGGCTGGCGGCGATACGGTCGAAGCTCTCCCCGGGCTCGATGAGCACGTGCGTTTCCTGCCCGGGCGTCTGGGGCGGGACGGTGAGAAACTCGTAGGCCTGCCAGCCCGCCGCCCCCCCGACCAAGAGCGCCAGGAGAAAGAGCCCGCCCAGAAGTTTGGCCAGCACGCCTAGACCCGCACGTCCCGGGCCGCCGCCGGATCGGCCAGGTAGCTTTCCAGAATGCGGACGGCCGCCTGCTGGTCCAGGGCCGGACCCAGTCGGCTCGTCCTGACCCCGGCCTGGCGCAGGTCGTCTTCGGCCACGGCGCTGGAGAGAGTCTCATCCATCAACGACACCGGCACCTCCACCCGCCGAGCCAGACTGCGGGCGAAGTTCTCGCACTGGCGCGCGACAAGGCTGTCGCGCCCCGGGGCCGGCGCCGGCCAGCCCACCACCACGGCCTCCACGCCCTCGCGCGCCACAACGTCCACCAGTTCGGCGAACAGGGCCTGGCGCGTGCCGCGCGTCAGCGTGACCAGGGGAAAGGCCATGGCCCCGCCGGGGTCGGTCACGGCCAGCCCCACCCGCTTGAGCCCGAAGTCCACGCCCAGCAGCCTCATGGCTCGGTCGGAGCCACCACGCGCCGGCGGCCTTCGATCCGGGCCGCGCCCAGGGCGCGCCGGAAGGCCTTGCGCCATTTGGGGCCGTCCCACACCTGGGCCAGGTATTCCAGGGAGTGGAACACCGGCTGTTTGCTTCCCAGGCCCATGAGGCAGCGTTTGATGCCGATCTTGCACGACGGACATCCCACCACGATGGGTTGGGACTCCGCCGGGGCCTCGCCCAGGTCCTTGGCCAATTGTTCCTGCTTGCGATGACGAATGCGGTTGTAGAGATCCGGCGTGGTGAGCGCTCCCAGTCCCGACTCGCCGCAGCACCCCGGAGAGAGGTCCACTTTCGCGCCGGTGAAGCCGGCCAGGGCCTGGCGATACATATCCGTGGCCTTGGCCAGGGGCACGCCGGCCCATTCGGCGTGGCAGGCCCCGTGGTAGATGAGCCGCCCGGGCGGGGTGATCCCCTGAGCGGACGGATGGGGGCTGCGGGTCATGAGGAACTGCGCCACGTCCATCTGGATCAGGGCCGGTTCCACGATCTTCCAGATGTCGTAGCCGGCCAGGGCCTCGCGGCAGGTGCCGCAGGCCGTGAGCACGGCCTTGGGGGCCAGCCCCTCGTTCTTGGCCTTGACCAGCACCTCGCCGATGGCCTCGGTGTTGCGGGCCTGGTTCTTGCGGTAGGCGTCCTGGTAGCCGGAGACCAGCAGGGGGTAGCCGCAGCACAGGTGCCGCTCGGGCATGACCACGGCCACGCCGGCCTTGAGCAGCAGATGCATGGCCGCCAAGCCGATGTTGCGCCAAAACAGTCCCGCGCCGCAGCCGGGAAAGTAGAACACGGCTTCGTCCGCGCCGCCCGCGGGCACGAAGATGGAACCCTGATCCAGGTGGATGGTCTCGGCCAGGCCCTTGAATCCGGTCACCGGGCCGGGTCCCTGGAAGAGCGGGTTGGAAAACCGCGCCCGCATGGGACCGGGCACCAGCCCGAGCATCCGGTTGGCCGCCATCTGGCCCCAGGCCGCCGCCTTGGCCGCCTTGGGAGCGCGTTCGTCCACCTTGTCGGCCAGAAAGTGCAGCACCCTGGATTTGATCGCGTGCCCGCCCGCGCCTTTTTCTTCGAGAAAGCCGCGCATGTCGAGAATGGCCCCGGCGGTGTTGATCTTCACCGGACAGGCCGCCGTGCACTTGCCGCAGGTGGTGCACCGGTCGGTCATGGTGCGCAGGCGTTCGAGCAGCTCGGGCAGGGGTTTGCCGTGGTGCACCTGGGAATAGTAGATGGCCTCGATGAGCGCGCCCAGGCTGATGTTCTTGTTGCGCGGATGATAGATGAGCCCCCGTTCCGGGTTGTACATGGGGCACACCTGCTTGCACTTGCCGCACCGCGTGCACACCTGCACGTGGGTGAGCAGGTTGATGAGCTTGTCCTTGTCGGGCAGCGCGGTCTTCTTGATGTCGCGGATGAGCCGGTTGAACGAGAAGGTGTAGGGCTCCACGTCCATGCCCCGGGTCATCAGCTTGCCCGGGTTGAGCACGCCCTGGGGGTCCACCTCCTGCTTGTAGGCCCGAAGCGCCGCGATCTTGTCCTCTTCGAGAAAGGCGATCTTGGTGATGCCGATGCCGTGCTCCCCGGACACCGCGCCGCCGAGCTTCATGACCTTTTCGAACACCTTGTCCGCGGCTTCCATGGCCTGGGCCAGCATTTCGGGGTCGTTGGAGTTCACGGGCAGGTTCACGTGGCAGTTGCCGTCGCCGGCGTGCATGTGGGCGGCCACGATGATGCGCCGGGCCATCATGTCCTGGTAGATGGCCTCGATTTCTCCGTAGAGTTTGGGATAGCGGCCCTTGAGGTCCGAGAAGAAGAAGTAGCTCTGCACTTCGAGTTCCTGGTCGTTCAAGTCCGCCGTGGTGGTCTTGCCGCGCAAGACCTCGGCGGCGAACTGCATCTCCATGGAGATGAATTCGTCCCCATCGGGAAAGCCCGGCAGACGGGTCACTTCCTGCAGGCTCTTGCGGTAGATCTTGGCCAGGTAGTGCAGGTTCAACTGTTCGAGGAACTCGGCGAAAACCGGGACTTCCTTCAGCGGAATGACCACGTCCTCGTTGATCTTGAAGCCCGACGTGCGCTTGGCGATGGCCGAAAGCTTGTGCCGGTCCTCCCAGAAGTGCTCGGCCTCCTTTTCGTCGCGGGCCACGAAGGCGTCCACGCCCTCGTACCGGGCCACGATGTCGAGCACGGCCGTGGCGGCCTGGTCCAGGGCCTGCTGGTCGTCGGCGTCGAGCTGCAAAATGAGCACGCTGATGGGGTCGCCCTCGCACCGGGTGGACTTTTTCTGGTACTCGATGGCCTTGACGTACTTGGAGCCAAACTCCTCCAGGGCCGAAATCTTCACCAGGTCGCCCTCGCTTCGAATCTTGTCGCGAAGCGCCACCACGCCCTGGATGGTGAGCATGGCGTTGTGCATGGACCGGCCGTAGAACTCCAGCACCATGACCTTGGAATGGGCCGGAATGGGATAGCAGATGAAGCAGGCCTCGGTGAAGATGCCGTCCACGCCCTCCTTCTGCACGCCGGGCAATCCGCCCAGGTACTTGTTGGACACGTCCTTGCCCAGGCCCGGCCCGCGGATTTCGGCCCCGCTCAGGCGGATGGTGTCGAGCACCTGGCCGTTCTGGCCGGCCACTTCGAAAACCGCCGTCTCGCCGGGCAGGATCTTGTGCCGGGGGTGGTCCACCCGGCGCACCTCCACGAGTTCGCCGGACGGGGTGACCATCTTGTAGGAGAGCAGGTTGTCGAGCGTGGTGCCGTACTCGAAGGCGTAGGGACCGCCCGCGTTTTCGGAAATGTTGCCCCCGATGGACGAGGCGGCCTTGGAGGCCGGGTCCACGGTGAAGAGCAACCCCTCCTTTTCGGCGGCCTGGATGGCCTGCAGGGTGATGACGCCGGACTGCAGGCACATGATGCGGTTCACCGGATCGATGGAAAGAATCTTCTTGAGCCGGGTCATGGAAAGCACCACGGTGCGGCGTCTGGCCGGCACCGCGCCGCCGGTCATGCCCGAGCCGCCGCCCCTGGGGATGATGGAGAATCCCATCTCCACGGCCAGACGGACGATGCGGCGCACCTGTTCGGTATCTTCCGGGGCCAGCACCATGAGCGGCAGTTCCATGCGCAGGTCCGTGGCGTCGGTGGAGCACTCCACGATGTTGTGCGGTCCGTCGAGAATGGCGATCTCGGGCAGGAACTCGGTGAGCCGGGAGCGCAGTTCGTCGCGAAAGGCCATGTCGTCGTCGTAGAGCCGCCAGAACGCCTTGATGGCCTGGGCCAACTGCTTCTGGTACTCGGGAGTGAGCATGGTGGACGAGCGGTTCATGCGCTGCTCCACGGACTCGCGCACGTCCGCGGGGTCGATATAGGGATTGTAGCGCACGAGAAAGAGCTCACTGGCCAGGGAAACGGCCAGTTCCTGCATGTCCTCGGGCCACTGGGCGAATTCCGTCTTGGAGATTCCCAGCACCCGCGAGATGAGCCTGGGCAGGGGAAGCGAAATATGGGGGTTTTTGTCTGGCATGTGGTGGCACTCTTGTGGGGGAATGGAAGACAGTAAGGCGAGGCACAAATAATCACCCCGAACGCGGAAGGCAAGGCGTTTCCCGGGGGGAGAGCGTCAAAAAAAACGGGCGGGGCGTCCGGGCCGGACGTCCCGCCTGAAAACCCGTCGGCCGAGCGTGTCGCGTCCCGGTGAGGGAAGCGACGCGGCGCGCGACCCCTAGGCGGAAAGCTTGGCCTCGATGTCGGCGATGAGGCCGGGATGGACCTCGAAGTTGCACTCCCGGGCGCGGTTCACGCAGTCCATGGCTTTCTGGGCGTCGCCCTTTTCCAGGTAGGCCAGCGCCAGATTGTTCCAGGCCGGGCCGAATTTGGGGTGCAGTTCCACGGCCTTGGAGCTCATCTCGATGGATTCGTCCAGTTGGCCGGACATATACAGGGCGCTGCCCAGGGTGGCGTGGGCCTGCACGAACTTGGAATCCAGCTTCACGGCCTTGCGCAGGGCCTTGACCGCGTTGTCCACGTCGCCCAACTGCAACAGGCAGAAGCCGATGTTGCCGTGCGGCACGGCGAAACGGGCCCGGGCCTGCACGGCGGCCTGGTTCATGCGCAGGCAGGCGTTCAGATCGCCGTCGCGCATGGCCAATCCGCCCAGTTGCACGTAGGCCTCGGCCATGGTGGGCGCGCGTTCGGCCGCGCGCAAGAAGCTGGTTTTGGCTTCCTCGTAGCGGTGCTTGGAAACGTAGGCCACGCCGAGGTTGTAGTGGGAGTTGGCGCACTGGTCGTTTTTGGCCAGCTTGTCTTCGAGATCGGCTATGTAGTCGTCGATGTTCTGGGCTTGGGTCATGGCGTATTCCCCGATTTCTTGGTTTGCAGAAAGGCTTCGAGCTGTCCCTCGCGACGCAGAAGCTCGGCGTACCAGAGGCAAAACGATAAGATCCCCCGGAATCGGTTCGATCCGTTGATCACGCCCACGGCCATTTCCCAGGCCCCGGCGGTCCAATCCGTGCCGGTGGGGGCGTCCTTTCCAAAGGAGTTTACGAACTCGCGCATCAGATCGGTGGAGGTGCGCCTCGTGTCGTCCACCCGAATGTCGATGGGATCGAAGGGCTTCTGAAAAGGGTCCCAGTTGTCATAGCCCATCTTCTCGATGAACTTGCGCCGCCTGGGCGGAATGGCGTCGTAGATGGCCCGTTTCTGGGCCTCTTCCTCCGGGGTAAGGGACTGTCCGGGCACGGCTACTCGTCTCCCTTGGGTTCCTTGAGGCCGAAAAATTCCTCGTCGTAGGTGGTGAGCATGGCCATGGAGACGGGCACGAGCATGTCGCCCAGATAGTCGTACCGCCCGCCCACGCGCTCGGCGATCTGCTGGGAAAGGGCTTCGAGCCGTTCGCGCAGCTTGGCGATCTTCACCGCGGGATATTTGCCGCCGGGCGTGAAACCCGACTTGCCGCAGACCTTCAGGCTGCCGCCCACGTCCAGGGGGGCGCCGTACAGGCGACAGGTCAGGGGACGCGCGTCGTACATGACGCACCGGTCCTGGTCGTCGAGCAGGGGACAGCGGATGCGTTCGCGGCCGAATTCGGCCACCAGGGTCTCGTCGGGGATTCCGGCCTTGTGGGCCTTCCAGGCCTTGCGCTTGAGACGATAGTGTTCACGGTCGGCCTGATTGGCGGCGGTGATCAGGCGGTGGCGGTCGTCGCCCTTGGGAAAGCGCTCGTTGAAGGCCCGGTTGATGCGCAGAGCCTCCACCAGGGTGACGTCGAAGGGGGCGTGGCAGCAGTCGCTGCAGGAAGGCTCGCAACGCACCTCGGCCGGACACACGCTTTTGACCTTGTCGAAAACCGCGTCGGCATCGGCGCACATCTGTTCGTACGTTGCGAAAATATCAGAAAAATCAGGGATGCTCACGGGCGCTCCTCGCCGCCGGAAGGGCGGCTGCAAACTCTTTGGCTCGATCCGGGGAGGCGCAGCCTCGAAAAACGAGCGGGAGCGGGCCGAAAAGAGCCCGCTCCCGCCGTCAACAGGCAATGCGGAAAAGGAAACTATTCTTCCTCGACCGTGATGGCGTCCTGGTCGCAGACTTCGACGCAGGATTCGCAGCCGAGGCACTCTTCCCCGTTGACCACGGTGGCTTTGCCGTCCTGAAGTTCGTAAACTTCAACCGGGCAGACATCAACGCACTCGCCGTCGCCGACGCACTTTTCCTCGTCAACCGTGACCTTGTAACCCATGGTCCTAACCTCCACTCTACAGTTGGTTTGTGTCCTAAAACGCCGGGAATGCGGCAAAGCCTGGAATGGAACTCAGCCTACAACCCAATATCCCGAGAATTCAAACCGTTACAACTGTGACAGGGTCACCCTGCCCAAGACAAGGCAAGCACTAGCCACGAAAACAATGCGCTGTCAAGCGCGCTCATGCCTCCAGGGGCCTCCGGGCAGCCATGTTTCCATGTCCGGGGCGGGATTGTCGGACAGGTAGCGCGCCGCCGCCTCCGCGCTTTCGGCCCCGCCCGCGAGCACCGCCTTGTACACGTCCACCCCGCGCACCGGCTGGCCCGCGCCCAGGCCGGACTTCACGCGCAGGATGCGCTCCCGGAGTTCCCCGGTCAGGACCGCCTCCAGCTCCCTGGCCAGGGAGTCGGCCAGACCGGCGTACGGGTGGTCGTCCGGGACCAGCCAGCAGTCGATGTCCCACAGCAGGTCCCGGTCGTCCCGGTAGAACACGCGCCAGTAGTACCCCGGGTCGGACGTGCCCATCACGTTGAGGTATTCCATTTTCTCGACGCCCGGGAGCGCGGCCAATTCCCCGGCCACGGCGAATCCGGCGCGCGGGTCCGGGCTCGGGGCGTATATCTCGAAATCGATGTTGGGTTTGGTCATGAGTCCGAAACGCGCCGAGCCCACAAGGAGCGGACGTCCGGCCCGCGCCCAGAGGGTTTCCAGCCCCAGACGGTCGATCACCCGGCGGGCCGAGCGGGAAAGCTCCCTGGCCCGGCCGAGCAGGTCCTGTGGCGTCTCCATGTCTTCCTCCTAAATTTTGCGAAAAGAGTCGCGGCGCGACCCTAAAGTTTCCCCTGGTCGATCCGATAAGACGAGCGGAGTCTGCTGGATTGGACTACTTCAGCCAAGGATAGGCACGACATGAACAAGATCATCCCCCTGCGCCCGGACCGCGTCCCTATCCGGCCCATTCTCCTGCTGCTCACCTCCCACCGGCTGGACTGCCTGCTGGTGTGCCTGCGCAGCCTGGAGCGCTACACCAACTTGGCCCGTTTCAAGAAGATCTACGTCGTGGCCAACGCGGTGGAGCCAGATCACGCGGCCATACTCAACCGCTTTCGCAACACGCGCGACAACGTGTCCGTGATCCACTGCTCCCCCAGGGGACTGATCCCGGCCGTCAACACCGTGCAAAACGCCATACTGAGCGAGCACCTGGACGACGTGGTGGTCAAGATGGACGAAGACGTCTTCGTCACGCCCCGCTGGCTCGAACATCTGCTCGAAGGCTACACGCTCCATCGCTCCCGGGCCGACATCCCCCTGGTGAGCGCCCTGTGTCCCGTGAGCCCTCCCGGACGTTTCGCCCTGGGCCGCTTTCTCAAGGTGGCCTACCCGGCCGAACGGGCCATGTACGCCGGCCCCGTCATCGAGGAGAACTGGGTCTACCACCGCTGGATGTGGCAAAAGGTGGTGGACGAACACTTCGTGGAAAGTTTCGCCGCCAGCGGGCAGCCGCCCTACTTCTATCCCGGTTTCGCCACCATCAACTGCGTGGCCTTCGACCGCCGGCTGATGGAAAACGTGCTGCCCCTGCCCGTGGCCAAGGTCACGGGACAACCCTCCTCGGACGAAGGGGCCATCAACCGGGTCCTGCGCGACAACAGGTGGAAGACCGCCGTGGTCAGCCGGGCCGTGGCCCATCACTACAGTTTCTCGCGTTGCGAGCACTATCTGCGGGCCCACGTGCCGCTGGATCGCGTGTGGGACTATCTTGAAACCGTGCATGCCGCCTACCAGGCCCGACCGCGTCTGACAATCTCGCGGGGACTGCGCGCCGTGGGCCGGGCGGACACGAGGACGCTCGCCGCGCCCAGCCCGACCGGACACTTCGCCGCAAGCTAGGGCGGCGTCCACGGCCAGACGTATGCCGTGGAACGGCGTTAAACGTATTCCTTTTCTCCTTGAAAAACAGGGGCACGCTTTTCAAGGACGCGCCGGCGTCGCAGCGCCGCTTTGCCCGACCGGATGTCCGACCTTGCGCTCCAGACGATAGTGAATCCGTTCTTGCTACGCGAACGGGAACAATGGTAATCGTCTCAATCGAAGAGACCGGGATTGACGGGGCGACCAACCGCCGCCCTCCGCCGGCGAACGCCCCGGGCCAACTCCCGGAGCCGACCCGAAAGGACTAAGCGGACGGCGCGAGTCATGTCCCCGAACGGGACCTTCTTTACGTTTCGCATCCGCAACCAAGGAGCGCCCCATGTACGTGAAGAACGCGATGTCCACCCGTATTCTGTTCGTCGACCAGGACGCCACGGTGGCCCAGGCCATGCGCATCATGGCCGAAAACAACCTCCGTCGTCTCATGGTGGATCGCCAGGACGAAAACTCCCCCTACGCCACGGTCACGATCCGCGATTTCATCGCCAAGGTCATCACCAAGGGCGTGGACCCCGGCGAGATCAAGGTCCGCGACATCATGACCGAGGCCCTGTATTCCGTAACCCCGGACAGCACCCTGGAAGACGCCGCCCAACTCATGCAGGGCAAGAACGTGGCCGGCCTGCCCGTCATCGACCAGAGCGGCAAGCTGGTCGGCGTCATCGCCATGTGGGACATCCTTATCGCCCTGGGCGTGCACTGCCTTTCCAGGTAGGACTTGGCGCGCCCCGGCGCACGGGACCCGGCGAGGCCGCGCCTCGCCGGGGTTTTCGACGTTTCGGACGACCGGGGCCCACGGCATCGAGGCAGGCGCACGCCGGGCGCGACAGAGGGACTCATGACGTCACGTGAATCGGATACCCAAGGGTGCGGCCCCGCTTCGACCAAGTATCAAAAGCGCGAGAAAACATACGCGTACGATCATCTGGTCCGGCTGCTCGACACCTATTCCGCCAAATCGGTGTACGGCAGCGCCTTTTGCAAACGCCCCATCACCGTGCAACTACTCATCCGGGACGCGGTGATCGTGGACATGGGCGTGGAAATGGACGGTTGCGCCTACTGTCGGCAGTGTCTGGGCGCGCTGGTCCACATGGTCAAGGGACTGGACGTGGGCGCGGCCTGGAACGTCACCGCCGACGCCTTGCGGCGAAACCTCGAAGAACCGGACCCGGACATCGACTGCGAAGTCTATGTGGTGGCGGCCCTCAAGCTCGCCCTGCGCAACTGGGAAAAGCAGATCGTCTCGCACCCGTGAGGATGCGCAGCGGCGCGGCTCCGATCCTTTTTCCCTGCAATTCGTCCCCCTCCCGATTCGACACCCTTATGCCGCGACCCGTATCCGGCGGATGCGCATCCGTCGTCCCGGTCCCGCCCCCCCCTTTTTGGAGGATTGTTTCATGAAAAGCCTGCTTCTCGTTCTGGCCTTTTCGGCCGGATGCTGCATTCCCATCCAGGCGGGAATCAACGCCCTGCTGCGCCGCACCCTGGGCGACGCCATGCAGACTTCCCTGGTCTCGTTCGCCGTGGGCACGCTCGCCCTCTGGCTCTACAGCCTGCTGGCCCGCCACACCTGGCCCAGCCTGGGCGAACTGGCCGGCGTCCCCCTGTGGCAGTGGACGGGCGGTCTGCTGGGCGCGGCCTTCGTCACCTGCACCATCGTCCTCAGCCCCAAGCTCGGAGCCGCCACCATGACCGCCTTCCTGCTGCTGGGGCAGCTCGCGGCCTCGGTGGCGCTCGACCATTTCGCCCTGGTGGGATTTCCCGAGCATCCGGCCAGCTTCTGGCGGCTTGTCGGCGTGGGACTGCTGTTTCTCGGGGCGTGGATGGTCCGAACGTTCTGAAAGGCGCTTCTCCCCGCGCTCGGCCCTTGCCAGGCGGACGCGACGCGACCGCCCCTCGCGCTTGTTTCGTCTTCGCCAGGATCAGGCAGATCCTTCCGGGTTCCCGACCCAAACGAAACGCCCCGGGGCCTGCGAGAAAATAACGCCGAGCGCTCGCCTGTCGAGGGACTTTACCCGAGACGGGGGAACCGCTACAGCAGCAATGCCTACGGGATCTCCAACCGCCTTTTCGGAAAGGACCGGACGCCATGAGACGCCTTTGCCCTGCGCGTGTTTTCGCCACCGTTTTCCTTCTGCTCGTCCTGGGGACGGCGACGTTTTCCTCCCCGCGCCCGGCCATGGCGGACTCCGCTTCCGACGCGAAAGCCCCCGCCGCCGGGCACGGCCGGGAAGTCGACATGCACACGCCCTATGTCCGCTACCACTTCGACGATGCGGACATGGACTTCACCTTCGGCTCCTTGGTGCTCGGGGCCACCGGCAACCAGGGGTGCGAAATCGGCGAGGCGTTCGCCACGGCGGCCAGGATCAAGGACGGAGACGCGGCCAGTTGGCAGGCCGCCTGGCTGGACACGGCGGCCAGGGCCGAAGCCCGGGGCGAAAAGTCCCTGGCCGGCGGACACAAGCAAAGCGCCCGGATCTTTCTCGCCCGCGCGGCCAACTACTACCGCTTCGCCACCTGCGCCATGCTTCCGGACGACCCCCGCCTGGCCCAGACCGCGCGCAAAAGCCGCGAAACCATGATCAAGGCCGGCAAGCTCTACGAACCGCCCCTGGAGTATTTCGAAATCCCCTTCGAGGGCACGGTGCTGCCCGGATTCTTCCGCAAGGCGGCCTCGGACAAGACTCCGCGCAAGACGCTCATCACGCTGGGCGGAGGCGAAACCTTCGCCGAAGACCTGATTTTTTCCATCATGCCCCAGGCCTTTGAACGCGGCTACAACTTCGTCACCGTGGACCTGCCCGGACAGGGCCTGCTCCCCATGGCCGGCAAGGTCTTTCGTCCCGACATGCACGTTCCCGTCAAGGCTCTGGTGGACCACGTGGCGGCGCGCCCCGACGTGGACAAGAACCGCCTGGGCCTCTACGGCATCAGCGGCGGCGGCGGTTTCGCCCCCCAGACCGCCCAGCACGACCCGCGCATCAAGGCCCTGGCCATGAACAGTTGCGTGGTGGACGCCCACGCCCTGTTCGCCACCATGACCCCGGTCACCACCGCCACCGCGGAAAAGGTCAAGACCTGGTCGAGTTTTCACGCCAACACGGTCAAGGCCATCGCCTGGCGCTGGGGCGTTTCCGGGGACAACATTCCCGGCCTGGTGGAGGCCAATCGGGGCTTTTGTTTCGACCCGACCACGGTGCATATCCCGGCGCTCATCCTGGTCGGCGAGGGCGAATACCGGGGCGACGAGGTCAGACGTCAGCAAAAACTTTGCCTGGAAGGCCTGACCAACGCCTCCAAGGCCCTGGTGGTCACCCCGCTGAACGAAGGCGCCTCCAACCATTGCATGCTGGAAAATCGCGGTCTGGTGGGCCAGGTCCTGTTCGACTGGATGGACACGGTGTTCAAATAGCCGGCCAGCGGCTTGCCAAGGAGACCCCATGCCCCACCGGCTTTCGTTTCCGCTCTTGATTCTGGCCTGTCTGCTCGCCCTGCTGGCGGGGTGTTCGTCCCTAGGCCCCGGCAGCGTGGGCCGCGACCGTTTCGACTACAACACCGCCCTCAACGAATCCTGGAAGCGGCAGATCCTGCTCAACGTGGTCAAGATCCGCTACGTGGAGCCGCTGTTTTTCGTGGACGTGGGCCAGATCGTGGCCGGCTATTCCCTGGAAACCGGAGTGAGCGCGGGGTTTTCCCGCCAGATGTTCGACTTCGACGCCAACCACGCCAACGTGGGCAAGCTCGATCTGGGCGCGACCGCCAAGTACACCGACCGCCCCACCATCACCTACACGCCCATGACTGGCACGCCCTTTCTCAAGGGGGTGATGTCGCCCATGCCGCCGCTCAACGTGCTCATGAGCATACAGTCCGGCGTATCGGCCGACTTTCTCTGCAAGTTGGGGGTGGGCTCTATCAACGGGATCCGCAACGAAACCATCGGCGCGGCGGGATATCGCCCCCCCGATCCCCAATACGCCAAGGTGGTGGCGCTTCTGTCCGAGCTGCAACAGGCCGGGGCCATCCGCGTGCAGGCCGAGGGCGCCGATCCCAACACCCCGGCCCGGGGGCGGGTGCGGGTGGCCTTCGGGGGCCGGGGGCTGCCTGCCGACGTGCTGGCCAAGGCCGGCGAACTCAAGGCCCTGCTGGGCCTCGACCCGGCCGTGGAGCTCTACGACGTGGTCCAGGCGCCCACGGCGGATACCCCCCGCCAATTCGCCCTGCAGACCCATTCGCTCATGCACATTCTGGCCGCCGTGGCCGTGCGGGTGGAGATCCCGGAAGAAGACATCAGGGCCGGACGGGCCATCCCCGGCGTGCGCGAAAGCGTCGGCGCGCTCACCCCGCAGGGGCTCGCGGTGAAAAGCAGCGCGACCAAGCCCGCCGACGCCTTTGTCTCGGTCTTCTACCGGGGACGCTGGTTCTACGTCGAAGACGGCAACCTGCCGACCAAGCGGGTGTTTTCCTTCATCATGTTGGCGTTCACCCTGCTCGATGGGGGCAAGCGCGACTCCACGCTCCAGCTCACCCTGCCCGCCCAGTGAGCCAGGCCGGGGACCGGACCCGCTCCGCCCGGCCAGCCGATACCGCGTCCATGAAAAACATGCGTCTGTTTTTCAAGAAGAAAAACAATACGCTCAAGTCCTTCTCCACACGACCCGCCGACGCGTGCTTCGCGGACGCCCTCTAGAACTCGCCTTCGGGCCACGTGCAGCACGACGACGGCCCGCGCAACAACTGGCGGCAAAACGACACCGCGCTCTTGGCCGCCATCTTCAGCTTGGCCACGTCCTCCGGGTCGAGGGGGACGGAAAGATCGGTGTGCCGGTCTATGCCGTGGTCCGTGACCACCACGTACCCGGTGAGCGGCACGTCCGCGCGCTCGAACACCGCCCTGGCGCACCCGGCCGAGCAGCCGTCCAGCACAAGGGTCTCGCCGGCCTGACGGGCGCGGGCCACGAAGTCTTCGAGCCCTCCGCCCACGCCGGCCAGGCAGAACATCTTGCCAAAGCCTTCGCCGGAAAGCTCCACCGCCACCCGGTTGGCCAACTGGCCCACGTTGCACCCCCCCGAACAGGAGAGAATCATGAGTGTGTTTGATTTGTCGTTTGCGGAGTCGGACATGTCGGCTTTCCTCCTGGGAAGTCAGGTTGACCGGCGCGCGCCGCCGGGCTCGCGACCTGCGCAAGCCGCGACGGAAGCGACGCCTGGGGACGTGGTAGAGGAAAACGGCCGTTTCGTCAGCCGGGAGTTTGCCCGCTCAGCACCTGGCCGCCTCGGCCAGGCGCGCTCCCAGATCCCGAGCCCGGGCCTGGTCCAGGGGAAAGACCTCCTCGCGGCGTTTGGCCTTGGCCACCGGGTCCCAACAGGTGGACAGGTATTTCGAGTAGTCGTCGAACTGGTAGGTGTCCGTGCACAGGAACAGCTCGCAGGAGCCAAGCGTGCGGGCCACGCTGCCGCGCGTGCGTTCCAGCAGCACGTCCTGCCTGAAGGCCGGGATGTCCGACTCCTTGATGTTCATGGTGTAGACGAACGCCGTGGGCAGGACGCGACCGAAAAGGGAGGCGTAGCCCGGCGTGTAGGTCAGGAAGGGAAAGAGCAGGCGCTCCAGAAAGGCGCGCATCTGCCCGGTTTCGACCCCGAAATACAGCGGCGATCCCAAAAGGAGCGCCCCGGCCTCGCGGACGCGCGCCAGGATCGGGGTGATGTCGTCTTGCATGGCGCAACGGCCGTAGCTCTTGCCGCCGATTTTCTTGCAGGCGAAACAACTGGTGCAGCCTTTGTAGTCCAGGCCGTAGAGGTGGACACATTCGGTCTCGGCCCCCCTGTCCTTGGCGCCCTGCAAGGCCTGGTCGAGAAGCGTCGCGGTGTTGCCCTTTCTTCTGGGGCTGCCGTTGATGGCGAGTACGTTCATGGAACCTCCTGGTTCGGAAATACTTCCGCACTGCATGCCTGATAGCGCCGGGGGGGCGCATGCGCAATCGCTTCCCGTGAGGATACTCGGGCACCGCCGGGAAACCATGGCCGCGCGAAGCGAAAGGCTGGGCCGTGCGGCCCTTCCCCTCCCCAGGCGCGGCGCGCGGGGATTGCCCAGGGGCCGCCCGGGTGCTAGACCCCCGGGCCAGGAGGACGACATGGCCCTGAAACCCGACAAAAACGTCTATCTTATCGGCCCCCGGGCCTGCGGAAAAACCACCCTGGGCCGGATGCTGGCCAAACGCCTGGAGCGGCCTTTCGTGGACCTGGACGAGGCCTTTGTCCGGCATACGGGCAAGACCGTGGCCCAGGTGGTGGAGACCGAGGGCTGGGAGGACTTTCGCGCCCTGGAAAGCGAAGTGCTGGCCAATGAGGCCGACACCGGCGGAAAGGTGGTGGCCACGGGAGGCGGCGTGGTGCTCAAGGAGCCCAACCGACGCGTGCTGGCAAAGGGCGTGGTGATCTATTTGCAGGCCGACCCGGAACGCGTGGTGGCCACGCTGTTGGCCGAACTCAATCCCGACCAGCGCCCGGCCTTGACCGATCTGCCCCTGGAAGAGGAAGTGCGGCGCACCCTGACCGAACGCGAGCCCTTTTATCTGGCCTGCGCCCACTTTGTGGCCCCGGAAAGGCCCCTGGAAGAACAACTCGAACGCCTGGAAGGCGAACTGGCGCGCTGGCCGAGCTAGAGCGGTCGGGCCCGGGGCGGGCGCGCACCGTCCGCACGCCGCAGGTCCCAGGTGGGCGCGCGGCGCGGCTTCAGGCGGACACGGGCCGCCGGTCCCCGCGTCCCCGCGCCGGCATGGGCATGGCCCCACGCTACATGTCGCAACGCAGGTCGCTGTCCTCGTGCATGGGCGACACGGAGAACTGCCCGGTGGATTCAAGCACGGCGCGCCAGTAATCCGTGGAAAGATTAAGCTTTTTGCGCCGGCGGGTGACAAGCTCCAGCGGCAAGTGCACGTAGCGTCCATAGAGCTTGCTCACCACCATTCCGGTCTTGCCGGCCATGGCCGCATGCACGGCGAACTGCCCGAGAAAGCCGCAATAGACCCGGTCGTTGGCGTTGGCCGGCACGGACCGGATGATATAGCTCGGATCAATGTTCTTGAGCGTGTGGGGAATGCCCCGCTCGCCCAGATACCTGCCGATCTCGTCGGTGAGCAGCCCCGTGATGTCCGCCAGGACCGGATTGCCCGAGGCGTCGGTCTGGGCGGTCTGGGCCAGGAGATGCTGGCCCGCTCCCTCGGCCACCACGATGACGGCGTGATGACGGTCGGACAGGCGTTTTTCCAGCGCGGGCAAAAGCCCGTGCTCCCCGTGGAGCTGGAAGGGGTCCTCGGGCACGAGCACGTAGTTGACTTCCTTGAGCGCCAAGGTGGACTGGGCGGCGATGAAACCGGATTCGCGCCCCATGACCTTGACCAGGCCGATGCCGTTGAGCACGCCCAGGGCCTCGGTATGGGCGCAACGGATGGCTTCCGCCGCTTTTTCCACGGCCGTGTCGAAACCGAACGACGACGTGACCAGATTGATGTCGTTGTCGATGGTTTTGGGAATGCCGATGATGGCGATCTTGGTGCCGCGCTTTTCCACCTCTTCGGAAATACGCATGGCGGCCTTCATGGTGCCGTCGCCGCCGATGATGAAGAGCACGCCGATGTTCAGGCGCTCCAGGGCGTCCACGATATCCTCGGGCGGCTGGGGACCGCGCGAGGAGCCCAGCATGGTCCCGCCGAACTGATGGATGTCCGAGACGTTTTGCGGGGTCAGCTCCACCACCTCGTGTCCGTAGCCCGGAATAAATCCCTGCAAGCCGAAACGAATGCCCAGGATGGCGGCCAGGTTGTAGTTGTGGTGGGCTTCCATCACGATGGCCCGAATGACGTCGTTGATGCCCGGGCACAGCCCGCCGCAGGTGACGATGGCGGCTTTCACCTTGGCCGAGTCGAAATAGATGTGGCTTCTGGGTCCGGCCGCTTCGAAGACCGCGTCCCCGTCCTTGGCGTCTTCGAGTTCCTCCGGCGAGAGGCGCACTCGTACCTTCTGCTCGTCGGAGACAAAACGGCAGTAGGGCAGGGGCGAAGGCGTCTTGGCCGGTCCCAGGGTCTTGATGCTGACAAGGTAGGGCGTATTCTTGGCGCGGCTTGGCATGGGCGGCTCCGTGCGACGGTTTGGAAAATTCGCTTCGGTATAGCCCAGGCCCGGAAAAAATCAAAGGTTCGCCTGGCGTCTTTTCCGGATTGTCCGCGGGGCGAATCCCCCCTTCCCGCCCCGGGCAGGGAATCCTTTCGGACATTTTTGTAATATCAGACCGTTCTGTAACATTTCAGACAATTTTGAAACATCCTTTCCTCCCCTTTTTCCGCTGATCCGGGACGGACTCCCCAAAGCGCGCGACCCCGGGGCGGAGCCGCGCTCCTCCCCGGGGTCGTCCGGTTGACGCCGAATATCCGGCGAAACTTTCGCGTCGATCGCTACAACCGGCCGCACATGCGACGGTAATTGTCACATTCCTGGCGGCAGGTGAACGGACAGGGTTCCTTGGAGAACCACTTCCGACTCGGGCACCAGTAGGAGCCCCGAAACGGTTCGTTGCAGCCCCCGGAGAGGCCGGTCTTTCTGGCCTTGCCGCCGAAACGGATGGTATCGCCCGAGGTGGTTACGTTCCACAGCGCCATAGCGGTGTCCTCCTTGGCGTGGCGTTCGTTGTTCGGAAATGTTCTTGCACAAAACGGACCAACGGCGCGCACTGGCGGGGGGAGCGAAAAGCCGCTACAGACCTCCCCAGGACGTTCCCGCAGGGGGGACGTTCGCCCCGCAACCCGAACCGCGCACCGAACCAGGGGGATTTCGTGGGCATACTCTCCGCAAGCGGCAGCTTCACCCGCTACGCCATCGTGGAGGACGTCACCGGCCAGCTCGCGCAGGAACTGCCCGAGCGTCTGGCCAAATACGCCTTTCGCGACATCGACGACACCTCGGACGAACGCTCCTACGGCTTCGTCTGCCTGGAAGACTGGCTCGACAGCCACTGGCGGGCCGCTCCGCCGGAAAAGGCCCACTACATGGCCTTTTCCATGCGCCTGGACACCAGGCGCGTCAGCCCCGCCGTGATGAAAAAACACCTGCTGCTCGCCCTGGCCGCCGAAAAGCAGGCCCTCAAGGAGCAGGGAAAGAATTTCATCTCCAAGGATCGCAAGCAGGAAATCAAGGACCAGACCCGCCTCAAACTCATGGCTCGGGCCCTGCCCGTGCCGGCGGTGTTCGACGTGGTGTGGAATCTGCGTGACAACAGGGTCTATCTGGCCACCACCAACTCCAAGGTTCGCGCCCTCTTCGAGGACCTCTTCACCCTGGCCTTCGACCTGCACCTGGAGCCCTTGACCCCGTACTTTCTGGCCCTGCGCCTGGCGGATCCGGCCAAGCGCCAGGCCCTGGACGATCTCGAACCCAGCCCCTTCGCGGCCGGTTAAGGAGGGCTCAGCATGGATCTTATCAAGGCCGCCCTGCAGGATGTGGTGCTCGGGCAGGATTTTCTCACCTGGCTATGGTTCAAGAGCGAAAAACAGGGCTGGCTCTTCAAGCAGGCCGACGGGCGCGAATTCAACGTCTATCTGGAGCAGCGCCTTTCTGTGCGCGGCGGATCGGGCGAGAACGTGGAAAAAGCCGTCGTGAGCGGCCCCCACGCCGAGTTCACCGAGGCCAAGCTGGGGCTTCGCAACGGCAAGCTGGTGGACAAGGCCCAGATCCGTTTCGAACGCGAAGGCGAAACCTGGATGGTGCAACTCGGAGCCGACGACTTCACCCTGTCGGGACTTCGCACCCCCAAGATCGAAACCCGCCTGGAAGAAGGCGACGACCCGGACGCGCCCTTTCTGGAAAAAATGTTGCTCATCGAGATCTGCCTTGAATTTCTCGACACCCTATACAAACAGTTTCTCTCCGTACGGCTCACGCCGGACTGGAACGACGAGATCCGCTCGTTTCGCGGCTGGCTGGGGGAAGGGTAGAATCGACTTTCCCGCCGCCAGACAAAAAGGCTTCGAACCTTCCCGGTCCGAAGCCTTTTTGCATGGTGCGCGGCGCGCTTGAACGCGCCGGCGCTGCTACTTCAGGTACTTGAGGAAGCCCGACGAGGGCGTGAGCACCACCCTGGAGTTGTCGTGCAGGGACTTCCGGTAGGCCTCCAGGCTGCGCTGGAAGGCGTAGAACTCCGGCGACTGGCCAAGGGCCTCGGCGTAGATCTTGGTGGCCTCGGCGTCGCCCTGGCCCCTGGTCTTTTCCGCATCGCGGTTCGCGTCGGCCAGGATGACCGTGCGTTCCTTCTCGGCCCGGGACTTGATCTTGGCCGACTCCTCCTGCCCTTCGGAGCGGTAGAGCTTGGCCTGGCGTTCGCGTTCCGTACGCATGCGCCCGAAGATGGCCTTTTCGTTTTGGGGCGGAAGGTCCGTACGCTTGATGCGCACGTCCAGAATCTGAATGCCCATGTTCTTGACCGCGTCGTTGACGTTGCTGGTCACGATGGCCATGATCTCGGCCCGCTTGGCCGAGACCACTTCGTCCAGGGTGTAGTTGCCGATGGCCACGCGCACCTCGGCGTACACCAGGTCGTCCAGGCGGGACTGGGCCCGGCTGGTGGTGCGAAGCACCCGGTAGAACTGCAACGGGTCGCTTATGCGCCACTTGGCGTAGTTGTCCACCACCATGGTCTTCTTGTCCTTGGTGAGCACGTCCGCGGACTTGGCGTCGTATTGCAGAATACGCGAATCCAGGGTGACCACGTTCTGAATGAAGGGCAGCTTGAAGTGCAGCCCCGGCCCCAGCGGCCCGGCCACGGGCTTGCCCAACTGCAAGACGATGGCCTGTTCGGTCTCGTCCACGGTGAACACGCTCTGCGAGGCCACGAGAAGCGCCACGGCGCACACGACGGCGATGACGATGGTCTTGCGCATGGTTACTCGCCTCCCTTGGCCTTGGCCTTGGCCTTGCCCTGCCCCAGGCGATCCAGCGGCAGGTAGGGCACGGTCTGCTTGAGGGCCTCGTCGGTCATCACGATCTTCTCCACGTCGGGATTGGAAAGGATTTCCTCCATGGCTTCGAGATAGAGGCGCTCACGGGTCACGTCCTTGGCCTTGTTGTACTCGGCCAAAATGGACGTGAACCGGGCCGCCTCGCCCTGGGCCTTGCGCACCACGGATTCGCGGTAGGCCTGGGCGTCGTTGAGCACGGCCGCGGCCTGGCCGCGCGCCTTGGGCAGGATGTCGTTCAGGTACGATTCGGCCTCGTTGATGACCCGGTTCTTGTCTTCCAGGGCGCTGGCCACGTCCTTGAAGGCGTCCATGACGTCCTTGGGCGGGTGCACGTCCTGCAACTGCACGGCGGTGATGGTCACCCCGCAGTTGTAGCGGTCGAGCACGGACTGGAGCAGGGCCTTGGTCGTGTTCTGGATTTCGAGCTTGCCCGTGGTCAGGGCCGAATCGATGTTGTTGTTGCCGATCACTTCGCGCATGGCCGCCTCAGCCGCGGCCTTTACGGTATCGCCCGGATCCTTGATGCGAAAAAGCCATTCCACCGGGTCGCCGATCACGTACTGCACGATGAATTGCACGTCGATGATGTTCTCATCGCCCGTGAGCATGAGCGCTTCCTCGGGCACGGGCCGGTACTGATAGCCCACGCCGTCCTTGGAGCCCGTGGACCGAAACCCCACGGACACGCTCCGGTTCTGCGAAACCTTGGGGGTCAGCACGCTTTCCACCGGAAAGGGGATGTGGTAGTGGGGGCCGGGCCCGGCTGTGCGCTCGTAGGCGCCGAAACGGCGTACAACGCCCATTTCATCTGGCTCGACGATATAGATGCCCGAGAGCAGCCAGAGGATGACCGCCGCCAACACCAGAAGTTTGGGGCCGCCGGGAATGTTGAGGTTGAAATTCGTCAAGCGCTTGAGATCGTCGCCCAGATTGCGCAAATCCGGGCCCGGGCCATACTGGCGCTGCCGTTTTTCTTGTAGCTTCTCCCAGTCCCAATTCATCGGGAACACTCCTTAAAACACGTAAAGAACGTGGACTATGAAACCCATTACGTCAGACATTTTCCGTGCATACGACATTCGGGGGATCGTGGACAAGGATTTTGACCCCGAGTGGGTGGAAGTTTTTGGCCAAGCCTGCGGGACCTATTTCCTGAAAAACGGCCTCACCCGGGCGGTGATCGGCCACGACGCCAGGCTGTCCTCGCCCGGCTACCAGCAAAGCCTGGCCCTGGGGCTTTCCCGCGCGGGCGTGGACGTCATCGCCCTGGGGCTCGTGTCCACGCCCATGCTCTACTACGGAGTTAAGAAGCTTTGCACAAGCGCCGGGGTCATGGTCACGGCCAGCCACAATCCTCCCGAGTTCAACGGGTTCAAGGTCGTGGCCGGCGAGTCCACCATCTATGGCGACGAAATCCTCGAACTCTACCGCATCATGGCCCGGGGACGCTTCGACCAGGGCCAGGGGCTCATCAGCGAGCACGACATCGCCCCCTCCTACATCGAGGAACTCTCCTCCCAGACGCGGCTCACCCGCCCCCTCAAGGTGGTGGTGGACGGCGGCAACGGCGCGGCCGGCCTGGTCACGGCCGAGGTGCTCAGGCGCAGAGGAGCCCGGGTGACCGAACTCTATTGCGAGCCGGACGGCCGATTTCCCGGCCATCACCCCGACCCGGTGGTGGAGGAAAACGTGGCCGAACTCATCCGCACCGTGCGCCAGATCGGCGCCGACTGCGGCATCGGCCTGGACGGCGACGGCGACCGCCTGGGCGTGGTGGACGAAACCGGCACGCTCCTGTTCGGCGACCAGTTGCTGGCCATCTACGCGCGCGAGACCCTGAAGGATCATCCCGGCGCCACGGTCATCGGCGAGGTGAAGTGCTCCCACCTGGCCTACAAGGACATCGCCGACCACGGCGGCGTCCCGGTGATGGGGGCCACGGGCCACTCCCTGATCAAGGCCCGCATGCGCGAGACCGGAGCCAAGCTGGCCGGCGAAATGAGCGGACACATGTTCTTCGCCGACCGCTACTACGGCTTTGACGACGCCACCTACGCGGCGCTTCGCTTCTGCGAGGTGCTGGACCGCCACCCAGGCGTCCCGGCCAGCCGATTGCTGGAAGGTTGGCCCAAGACCGTCAACACCCCGGAGATTCGTTTCGACTGCCCGGACGCTATCAAGTTCGCCGTGGTGGAACGGGCCAAGGAGTATTTCCGCTCCCGCTACGACATGATCGACGTGGACGGGGCGCGGGTGGTCTTTCCGGACGGATGGGGGCTGGTCCGGGCCTCCAACACGCAACCCGTGCTGGTGCTGCGCTTCGAGGCCGAAAGTCCCGAACGCCTGGCCGAGATTCGTTCCCTCATCGAAACCCCGCTGGCCTCCTGGGTGGCGGAAATGAGCTGAGGCGTGCGCTTTCGGAGAACCATCGCCGCCGCCGCGATCCTGGCTCTGGTCGTGGGACTGGGAGTCTGGCTGTCGGGACGCAAGTCCCTGGACCCCGTCGTCCTGGCCACGGGCGAAGTGAAGCGCGGCGAAGTGCGCAAGGTCTTGCAGGCCACGGGCATCGTCAAGGCCCAGGTGGGCGCCATTGTGCGCATCGGAGCCAGGGCCACGGGCACGATCCAGGAAATGCGCGTGCGTGTGGGCGACGCGGTGCATGCCGGAGAGGAAATCGCCCTCATCGACGACCGCGAACTCATGGCCCAGCGCGATCAGGCCGAAGCCACCCTCGAAAAGGCCAAGGCCGAGGAACTGCGCGTCGCCGACATCTACCCCCGGCGCATCGTGGAGTCCGAAGCGCAGTTGAAGCTTTCCCAGGCGCAATACGACTACGCCAAGGCCAACGCCGCGCGCCAGGCCCAACTCTTCGACCAGAAGCTCGTCTCGCGCGATACCCTGGAGACCGCCCAGCGCGAAAACCTGGTTTCGGCCAACACCGTGCGCGCCCGCAAGGCCACCGTGGAGCTCAACAAAACCGAGTTCACCCGGGAAAAGGTGAAGGCCCGCAAGGCCGTGGAAGAGGCCGCGGCCGCCCTGCGGACCGCGGAAACCCGCATCACCTACACCCGCATCGTAAGCCCCATCGACGGCGTGGTCAGCCAGGTGAGCGCCCAGCAGGGCGAGACCGTGGTGGCCGGTCTCCAGGTGGCCAACCTCATCACCGTGCTCGACCCCGCCCGGCTGGAAATGTGGATCTACGTGGACGAAACCGACGTGGGCCAGGTTAAACCCGGCATGGCGGTGGAATTTCGCGTGGACGCCTATCCAGGGGTCCTGTTCGCCGGCAAGGTGGACACCATCTATCCCCAGCCGGAAATCAAGGACAACATCGTCTATTACCAGGCCCTGGTGCGTCTTTCCCCGGAAAACGCCACCAGGCTCCGCCCCGAAATGACCACCCAGTGCCAGATCGTGGTGCAGGTCAAGCCGGACGTGCTCACCGTGCCCAGCGCGGCGGTGAAATGGGTGGACAACGAGCAGGTGGTGTTCGTGGTGGAGGACGGGAAAGCCGAACCGGTCAAACCCAAACTGGGCGTGACCGGCCTGTCGGAAACGGAAGTGCTTTCCGGACTTTCGGCCGGGCAGGTGGTGGCCACGCGAATCGTGCTTCCGGGCGCGACCAAAAAGCCGGCCTCCGCGGCTCACAGGTAGGCGCTGCGTGGCGGAGCGAACGGGCATGGTGCTCGAAGACGTGACCAAAGCCTATGCGCATGCGGGCGTGGTGACCGAGGTGCTGCGCGGCGTGTCGCTGTCCATCGCGCCGGGCGAGTTCGTGGCCTTGCAAGGGCCGTCCGGGTCGGGCAAATCCACGCTCCTGCACATTCTTGGCCTGCTCGACCGGCCCACCTCCGGGCGCTACCTGTTTCAGGGCCAAGACATCGCCGGCCTTTCCGACGACACCCTCTCCGGGCTGCGCAATCAGTCCATCGGCTTCGTGTTCCAGAGTTTCTACCTCATCGCCTACGCCACCGCCCTGGACAACGTGCTCCTGCCCGGTCTCTACGGCCCCCGGCCCCAAGCCGAATCGCGCAAGCGCGCCCTGGCACTCCTGGACCGGGTGGGCCTGGCGGACAGAGCGGGCCACAAGCCCTCCCAGCTTTCCGGCGGACAACAACAACGTGTGGCCCTGGCCCGCGCCCTGGTCAACGACCCGGACGTCATCCTGGCCGACGAACCCACCGGCCAACTCGACTCGTCCACCTCGGCCGAGATCATGGACCTGCTCGCCCAGGTGAACGCCCAGGGCAAAACCATCGTCGTGGTCACCCACGACGAACACACCGCAGCCTATGCCACACGTCGCGTCCTGGTCGCAGACGGCCGCCTGGTCTGAGCTCCACCGACGGGCCCGCGCGGGATATCGCGCCCTGGCTCTGGCCCTGCAAGTGCTATGGGCCTACAAACTGCGCTCGTTTTTCGTGATTGCGGCCGTGGCCCTGGGGATCGCCGCGCTCACCATCATCATCGCCGCCGTGGACGGCGCCAGACGCAAAGCCCTGGAAATAGCGGAATGGTTCGGCCCGGACGCCGCGCTCGTGTTCGGCGGCAACATCGAAACCCGGGCCGTGGGGCAACGCACCCTGACGCTCACCCCGCGCGACGCCCAAGCCATCGAGCGGTCGCTGCCGGGGGCGTATCTGGTGGTGCCCATGCGCTCCAAGGGGAAAGTGGTGCTGCGTCACGGAAACCGCAACTTCACCACTAACGTGCTGGTCGGCGCCACGGCCGGGTACGCGCAGGCCTGGAACTGGCCCCTGACCGAAGGGCGCGACCTTACCGAAGAGGACGTGCTCCATTCGGCCAAGGTCTGTCTGCTGGGCGATCAGCCCGCCCGGGAATTGTTCGGCGACGCCAACCCCATCGGCCAGATCATACTCGTGCAGGACCTTCCGGTTCAGGTGGTTGGCCTGCTGGAATATCGCGGCTTTACCCCGGGCGGCTCGGGAGGTTCAGTGGACGATCGGGTCATCATGCCCCTCTCGACCCTGACCCAGCGTTTTCACCTGGATCGCAACACCTATCGCGCCTTGCGGGTCAAGTTTCTCGATCCCGCGCACATGAACGCCCACGTGGAAAACCTGCGCGCGCTTCTGCGCTTCAACCACAAACTCCGGACCGAAGACCCGGACGACTTCACCATTTTGTCCGCCGAGGAGATTCTCAAGTTCCTCACCATGATCACAGGCGGCATCCTGGTGTTCCTGGGGGTGACCGCGAGCACGGCCATGGTTGTGGGCGGCTTTGTGCTGGCCAACCTGCTCTATCTTTCCGCCAGCGAACGCCAGGAGGAAATCGGCATCAAAAAAGCCATGGGAGCCACCGCTTCGGCCATCCTGCTCCAGTTTCTGGCGGAATCGGTTCTGCTCACCCTGTGTGGCGCCGGACTGGGCGTGGGGCTCGGACTGGCCATGGGACAACTCCTCGCACGCCTGGGCGTACTGCAAATCGTCCTCTCCGCCAAACTTTTTTTGTTGGCCACCGTGGCCGCGCTGGGCATAGCGCTGGTCTTTGGACTCAAACCCGCACGCTTCGCCGCCTCCCTGGACCCCATCGAAGCCCTGCGCGGCGGCCTGTAAGGCCGCCCTGGGGCAAGCCCAATGCCGGAATTTTCAAACCGAAGGGCATCAACGCCCGCGCACCGGGATGGCCGCCGTTGCGAAACTCAACCCTTGGCCTTGGTAAAGACGATGAGCGGACAGTTCTTGCAGATGTCCGCGCCAGGGAAAGGATGCCCCAAGCGCGTGATGGACGCCCCTCCAGTGGTGTTCGCGCGTTCCATCATGCGCTCCACCAAAGCCGGCATATGCGCGCCGGGAATGGAAACGTTCACCTCGCCGCGCTCCATCTTCCCGGCGTTGTAGTTGCCGCTGCACGCCAGATACAGGTTGGCCGCGCCGGATTCATACACTCGCACATTGCCGCCGCAAGCCGCGGAATTGGCCGTGATCACGCACTGCATGGGATGCACGCCCTGACTGGCCATCCAATCCGTGACCAAATGGTAGGCCTGCATGTTGTCACAGCAGAAATGCACCACGTCGGGCGCCTTGGACGCCAAGCCCAACGGTTCAAGCCCGATGGCCAACAGGTTTCGTCCCTGAAAGGTGGCTTTGTCCGCCACGATTTTTTCCGGCGGCAAGGCCTTCGAGGAGTACTTTTGGTGGCTTTTTATTTCCGCCTCGTCCATGCCTTTCCATCCGAACACGTACTTGGCGTTGCCGCAGCCGAGTTTCTCCGGTTCCAGCAACACTCGAATGCCTTCCATGCGCGGTCCGAGCTCCGCCTGGCAAAAGGTGACCGGTTTGACCGGCAGATGATATTCGCCGGCCTTGGTGAAGTCCTCAACGCCCTGACGGTCGAAAAAATAGGTGATGGCCACGGGATGGTGCATGAGGCGAAGCTGCCCCATGAGCGCTTCCTGCAAAAACGCCGGGGAAGAATTCATCATCGAAACCTCTCGGAGTGTCTTCGCGCATGAACGACATGCGTCGAAGGGTTAGTCTTCATTATGTTACGATAAACATAATTGTATCAGCCATCAAGCTTTTTCCCAGTCCCGACCAGGACTTAGACGGATACGTTTCCAAACATGCACAAACCCTCGCGCCAGGGCTGGTGAAGCGCGTTCCTTCTTCCTGTCAGGCATTGCCGATGAGCAAGCCCGCCGCAAAAACCAGCGCGCCGCCGAGTCCGACTTGCAGAGCGGCGGTGGAGACCGCAGTGTCCATGTAGCGCGCGCGAATCCAAGTTATGGAGCCCAGCTCGACGGCGACCACAGCGAAAGCCAAAAGCAAGGCAACATGATAATTCGGTATGGCGAACGGTAAGGTGTGGCCTATGCCACCAAGCATGGTCATAAGTCCGCAAATGAAACCGCGCAGCCAGGGATGGCCGCGTCCCGTGACACTGCCGTCATCGGAAAGGGCTTCGGCAAAGCCCATGCTGATCCCCGCCCCGACCGAGGCGGCCAGTCCCACAAGAAACGCTTGCCACGTGTCGTGCGTGGCGGCCGCGGCGGCAAAAACCGGCGCCAGGGTGGAAACGCTGCCGTCCATGAGACCGGCCAATCCCGGCTGCACGATCTGGAGCACAAAACGCCGTCGTTCGGCCCAAGCCTCGTCGGCCAGGGTTTTGCTGTCCAAGGCGCGCTTTTGTATTTCCTCCACCTTGGCTTCATGCTTGCGCTCGGCCTGAGCCAGGTCGTCGAGCAAACGTCGCACATCGACATCCTGACTGCGCGCGGCCGCTTTTTCATAAAATCGGCGGGTTTCTTCCTCCATCCGCGCGGCCTGGGAACGCACCACGTCCAACCCGAGCGGGCGAGTGAGCCACACAGGCTTGCGGCCCACGAAACCCGAGACATCCTGGCGGCGGATGAGCGGAATATGGTCGCCGAACTTGCGGCGGTACAGCTCGGTGAGCAGCCTGCGGTGCCCGACTTCCTCCTGCTGCATGGTG